>NZ_JBHUJW010000023.1:0-333339 GCF_042683565.1 Brevibacillus sp. GCM10020057 | reverse complement strand
TTCTCGTGATGAACCTGGAACGCCGCTTGCGGCTTCTTTTCGTCTACATTTTCAACATGCTGCTGAATCGTACCACGTACAGACAATTCGCACTGTAACGAATCGTTCAGCAAGCCCTATTTATTTGCCTTGACACAGTATAAGGCAAGACCAACGAAAGATATTGATTTCTTAGCCCGTCAAATCGCTAGTGACATCGAGTATATCAAGTCAGCTTTCCGACGGAGTGCAATTTGACGCTTCAGGCATAACGGCAGAGAGAATAAAAGAGGATGCCGATTACGAAGGAGTCCGTATTAAAATCCCATCAATGTCAGGGAAAATGAGAAAGATGCTTCAACTTGATATTGGGTTTGGAGATGTAATTGTTCCGAGGCCACAAGTTATCGATTATCCCGTTTTGTTAAATATGGAGTCCCCAAATATTCAGGCATATTCAACAGAATCCGTGATTTCAGAAAAGTTTGAAGCAATGATTACTCTATCTGTTGTCAATAGCAGAATGAAAGACTTCTATGATATATATTCGCTTTTAACCACTAGGGAATTTGATGGGCGTGTATTGATGGAGGCTGAGCTTGAAACTTTTCAACGTCGAGGAACACAGGTTGAAAGAGAACATCCAGTTTTCTCCGAAGCCTTTGCAAAAGATGAAGCCAGAGTGAGGCAATGGAATGCCTTTTTACGCCGAATAGGTATTGCTGAGACGCTTCACTTTCAAGAAGTCATGTCAAAAATAATAATTTTTTTACAGCCAATTTACCAAGCGGTGATAGAGGAAGCAGAGTTCTTCAAGCAATGGGACTGCACTCTACAAGAATGGAAATAAAAGAAGAGCTGTTTTTAGTAACGAGACGAAGTTCTCCATCGAGGCATGTTCTTGGTCCTGTAAAGGAATAGTTGGGCTAGCCAGGATTATGTTGAAACGTCTGGCTGTTCTTTGGCATAAAACTGCACCCCCTAGAATTCATCGGATTTCCCTAAAGGGTTTTCCAATGTCTATTCTAAGGGGTGCAGTTTATCTTTTGCCAAGAGCGGCCTTTTGCTGGTGATTAGTAAAGCAGATACTTTTCGACTTCCTCAGGCTCTTTGATGTGAATACCCGGATCGCCGTATTTATACAGCTGGAACAGCACCTGCTGGTCCATCGTGCCTGCTTCCGGCAGCGGCAGGATGATCCATGTCTCGTACTGGTGGATCAAGCGGTCTTCCTTGCCGATCCAGAACGTCGTCTTGATCGTGGACTCCTTCAGGATGTAGTCGAGGTCAGGACGGTCGCCCAGCTGTTTTTTCAGCGGCTCCAGGAGTGCGCTCTTGCTCGTCTTCAGCCAGTCTGCACCTGTCATTTTCAGTTGAAAGGGGACGCAAACGGTGCCGTACACCTTGTCGTCCGGAAGCTGTACGGCCGTGTCCATGAACGGCAGCCAGTCGTCGAAGCCGGACAGCACATCGAAGGCCAGCGGGTCTTCTGTGGCCGTCACCCAGTAGTCATTCGCGCGGATGTAGCGCTTGTCGTTGATGCGGTAGTACTGGTACGGCTGCGCGGCGATGCGGGCGTCCACATTGTAGCCTTTGCCGTTGACGACGGCACCGTTGAACATGCTCGTCGTCGAGCGGGACAGGATCATGTTTTTCACGTAGCCTTTGTACCAGTACGACTGAGCTTCGGGATCGGTCTTTGCTTTTTCCAGGGCGGTTTTCAGCCATTCGGCAGCGGATTCCGTCTGTGCCGTAGTGGTCTGCTCCGGAGTCGCGCCGAAATTGGTGGACGCAAACGTCTTCGGTCCGGACTCGTACGTGCAGCCGCCGAGCAGGGCAGCCGCGCAGATGCCTGCGAGCAATGCTGTTGCTTTGGTGAGCTTACGCATGGCGAACCCTCCTTACTACGCCATATCCCAGGAGCCCCACGAACAGTGCAATCGTGAGCGGGAGAACGGGAATGTCGTGCTTTTTGAACACGAGCACCCGGTGCGTGTTGTAAATCGTCGCGACAATCTCGTTTTGCTTGTCGCCGTCGACGTCGCCGACCTGGACGTTGATCAGCGGCAAGTAGATGCGCCAGTTTTCCTTCAGCCCGTCTGGCGTGTATTCGTACCCGCTCAAATAGCGGCTGTCGGTCGTGCTCACCCAGCTCTTCGCCTTGGCGATGATCTCCGGCTGGCCGTTGCCGACAGCGGCGAAGTTGGAGAAGCGGAAGCTGTTGTCGCCTTCCGCGCTCGCCCACAAAATGTCCCAGGTGCCGTCAGGCTTTGGCTTCAAAATGTAGGACGGCTTGCCCGCGATCAACAGCTCGTCGGACTTGTCGTGATCGATGTCGGCCGGGATGAATTCGGCGGTAGCCAGCTCCGCTTCCTTGCGAGTCAGCGTGTAGGCTTCGCGGATTGTTCCATCGTCCTGCACCTCGATGACGCTGAGGTGCTCGCCCATGATCAGCAAGCCTTCTTTTCCATCAGGCAGCACCATGGTCGTCAGCAGCTTGGTCGCTTTGGTCGCGCCGCTGAACGGCTTGCCGTCATACGTTCCCGTCAGCATGCCGTCCTTGATGTGCAAATCTTTGTACTTGCTCCCCAACTGATGGCGCACGTCCATGCTTCCGCCGTTTTCCGCCAGCTGGTTCGCGATGTTTTCCATGTCAAGCATAAAGGCGCGGTAAGGAGCGGTCCCGACCTGCAGCATGCCCTCGGCGTATGGCTGGCGCTGCACGTTTGGCACCAGCTTGCCGTCTTTCATGGTGTAATAAGGAAAGCCGGGGTAGTCGGTCGGCAGCTGCTCCTTGAGCAGAGCCATGGTCTCGGGGGTGATCTGGTTGTTTGGCATGCGGACCAATTTGCCGTCCTTCCAGGTCAAGACGTACAAGGAGACAGGCTCGGACTGCAAATGCAGGAGCTTGTCAGCCAGCGCTTTTTTCTCCTCCTCGGTCTCCGGCTTTTTCGTCGCTTCCGGCAAGGGAAGCTCGTCAGCATTCCCGTACGTGATGATCTCCTGTTTGCCGTCGTTGTCCACGTCGTACAGGGTCATCGGGAAGTAGTCCACCCACTGGCCGTTGTACAGGCGGTCAGACTCGTACTGCACGGTAAAGTGAGAGAGCGCCGCCAGGTTGTCGCGATTGAAGGTGACGTTGGCCAGCAGGGCGACGACCACGAGGGAGCCGACTGCCTTCCAGTTCAGACGCCCGTACCATTTGGCGAGCAAGGCCACGACGATGACCGCGACGGCACCGCCGATCAAGAGGGCGGCAGTCGTCTTGACATCGACGCGGGTCAAGGCGCGGTCGAGCAAGAGGACGCCAACGGTAAAGGCCAGTACGGTCCGGCGCTCATCCGGATGCACCACGTAGTAGCAGAACGCGAGCAAGGGGAGAAACACCAGGAGAGCGATCCACGTCAGGTCGAGAAAGGCCGGTTTGACGAGCAGATGGTAAATGAGCAGCAGAGCAATGGCGTACAATGCCCAGCCGAGCGTTGTGAGAACAGGATTGCGTCGCATGGGATTCACCACCTTTTATTTTGTGTCTGGTCGACGAAGAGTGCGCAGAAGCAGCCGCCAAACAGCCAGAAATAGAGCGCCATGAACGGCACCTCGAAAATGTTTTCCACCAGGTTGTGCAGGGCGACGGCGAACAGGCCGCCAAACAGGCCGAGCAGCGAGAAGAAATGCGGAGACCGGGTCATGCTCCGGATTGTCTTGACGCCGTAGCGCAGCATTTGCACGACGAGGCCGATGAGCATGATAATGCCGATCAGGCCGAACTCCGCCAAACTTTTGAAGAAGTAGCTGTCCGAATAGATCGTGCCGAAATGGCGGGATGCGACGGCACCGCCGTGGTGGCCGAGGCCGACGCCAAACAGCGGCTCCACGCGCATTTTGTCATACGCTTCACCCCAGCGGCCGAGACGTCCGCCCTCCAGACTGGAGGACATGTAGTCAGCGGTAAACAGAGTGAAGATGCGGTTTTTGATCGTTCCCACCAGCGGGACGGACTCCGGAACGAAGAACAGCGCCACTACCCCGATGATGCCGACGAGCACGAGGTAGCCGGCAATTTTCTTGTTCCATATGTAGCAGCAGATGACCAGGGAGAAAGCGAGCGCGAACCACGCGCCGCGCGAGCCGGTCAGCAAGAGCGCGAGCAAGGTCGTCAAGGCGACGATGGCCCAGACGAGCTTTTCCTTGCGGCTCGTCGCTTTCAGAAGCAGCCCGGCTGACACGGGAACGATCAGGGCCATGTAGCTGCCGAGCACGTTGGGACTGGTTACAAAGGAAAAGGCGCGCGTCGTGATCGCTTCTCCTTCCTGCACCCACGATTCCGGTGTCTGCACGCCGATGACGACCTGTGCGACACCGACCAGCCCTGCGAGGAATCCGACCAGCGCGAGCCCTTTCAGCAGCTTGTCCAGCTGCTCGGGCGACTGCAAGAGGTAGAATCCCATCAGGAAGGCGAGGATGTACTGGTAGACGGCGCGGAAGCCTTCGACGCTGGCGTCCCAGTTGGCCATGTCGGTCACCATCAGGGCGATCCCAAGGACCAGAAAGGCGACGAGCCAATGCTTGATCTTCGGCATCGTCCGCTTGCCCTGAAAAAAGGCGATGAACGTGAAGCCGAGCAAAACCAAAAGCAAGGCCTCGTCCCAAAAAGATGAAACGACAGGAATTGGTAGAATTTTTCGCAATACATAGTCAATCACAGGATAGGCCAAAAGCAAATACAGCCAGGTGGTTGATTGGCTTCCCCACTTCAACACGGTTTCTCTCATTTTGATTGTAGTCCTCCTACACGCAGGGATTAACCCGTCTATTATAATGAATCCGTCTGGCCCCCCGCAAGCCGGGCAGGAAAGTGGTTGGTAGGAACGGCAGAAATAAGATATGATAACTACGTATTTGCAAGCAATCGTCGTTTACTGGAGATAGGAGACAAGACAGATGGGGTTGTTGAAAGTTGCTTCCATGATCGTTGTGCTGACGCTGGTGGGAAGGCTGCTGGGCTTTTTCCGCAGCATCTACTTGTCCAGCCTGTATGGTACAGGGATGGAGTCCGATGCCTTTAACATCGCGGCCACGATTCCGCTCACGCTGTTTTTGGTCGTGCCCGGAGCCGTGAACGCCATTCTGATTCCGACGATGCGCGGATTGATGGAAAAACAGCAGCGCACGACTGAGCTGTACCACAAAATGCTGACGATCATTCTCGTTATTTTCACCGCCGTGGCGGGACTCGGCATCGGGCTGTCCCGGGAGATGGCCGCGATGTTCGGACTGACAGGGGACAAGCTGGAGCTGACGGCAGAGATGCTGCAACGGATGTGGCCGTCCGCGATCTTTATCGGGCTTGCCGGGCTGTGGTCGAGCATGTGCAATTCACATCAGCACTTTTTCACGCCGACGCTGGGCACGGTGGCGAACGGCGCGGTCGTGATCGCCAGCATGTACGTACTGGTGCCGATCTACGGCCCGAACGGCCTTGCAATCGCGACGACGCTCGGGTATTTGGCAGCGATGCTGACCATGCTCCCGACCTTGCGCCGTTTCGGCTACCACCACTGCCTGTCGTTTGCCTGGCGCGATGACGATGCGCTGAAAGGGATGGGCGAGCGGGTCATCCCGATTCTCATCGGAGCCGTCGTGGCCCAGGCGACGACATTTCTGGAGCGTGGCTTCGCCGAAGGGGTCGGGACTGGCGTCATCTCCGCTCTGGCCAACGCCAACCAGGTCGTGCAAATGCCGATGGCGATTTTCGTCGGAGCCTTCACCTTGCCGCTGTTTCCGCTGCTCGCCAGTCACGTGAAGCGCGGCGAGATGCAGGAAATGAAGCTGATTTTGCAAAAGGGGCTGGCGTATTTGCTCGTCCTGCTCATCCCGGTGACCGTCGGGCTCGCCCTGTACGCCGAGCCGATTGTGCGGCTTCTGTTCCAGCGCGGGGCGTTCGACGAGCACTCCGTTGCGCTGACTGCCTGGGCTTTGCCGTTTTACGGGCTGGGACTGTACTTTCTGGCCGCCCGCGACTTGCTCACCCGGGCCTTCTATGCGCTGGAAAACACGCGTACCCCTGTCGTGATCGGCGCGATCGGGATCGGGGTATACGCGGTCGCCAACTGGCTGTTGATTCCCTGGATGGGGCACGGCGGGATTGCTCTCGCCAACGCTTTGTCCGCCTTTGCCCAAGCCGTCCTGCTCTTCGCGTTGCTCTGGAAAGCCGTCGGCAGACCCGTACAGGCAGGCTTCCTCAAAACGCTGCTCAAGACGCTGCTCGCCTGCCTGGTCATGGGCGCGGCTGTCACACTGACAGATTCGTGGCTGTCGCTTTTGCCGCTGTGGCTGTACTTGCCCATCGGCATCGCAGGCGCAGCGCTGATCTACCTTGCTGTGCTGGCCGTCCTGCGCGAGCCGCTCGTGTCCGAGCTGTTGCAAAAAGTTCGCAGGCGTTCTACTCCAGCGCCTGGCCGCTCGTAAGCGGGCATTCCCGGATGGCGTAGCGGAATTTGCCGGACCCGGTAGGTGCGATCTGATCGACATACGTCACCTGGACGCTGACCTCGCCCAAGGCGGAGCGAATGGCAGCCAAAAGGCGGTTCACATCGGCCGGCTGAAAGCGGTCCGGTTCCTTGACCAGCTTGAGGCTGATGTACTGCGGTTCGTGCTGGATGATCTGGAAGGTGCGAAAGCTTTCCATATTCCGCACGATATGGTTGAAATAATGGCCGTGCACGTACTTTCCGCTCTGGGAGATGAACATGTCGTCTTCTCTGCCGTCGATCGTCTCGAGGAGCGGATAGCTGATGCCGCACGAGCACGTCTGGGAAGAGAGGGCGACCACGTCTCCCAGCTGATAGCGCAGGCGCGGCATGACGGTATTGTGCAGGTCCGTGACGAGCAGCGCCCCCGATTCGCCCGGATAGAGCGGTAGGTTGGTGATCGGATCGACGACCTCCAGATAACAGTTCTCGCTGAAGGCGTGCATCCTTCCGCGCGGGCACTGGTAAGCGATAATCCCGCCGTCGCGTGCGCCGTATTCGTTGATGACGGGAGCCTCGAACGCTTCCGTTATTTTTTTGCGCTGATGCTCATGCAGGCTCTCCGCCGTGGAGACGACCCCTTTGAGCGGGATGCCGACGGTCCAGCCGCGGGCGAGCATCATTTCGGCCAGCATGTACAAGGCCGAAGCGTAGCCGTACAAATAGGCAGGCCGGAAGCGGCGGATCAACGCCAGCTGCGTGTCCAGCCTGCGCTCGTCAAGCTCGTAGGCGGAGAGCAGGAGCCTGTTCTTCAGCCACCTCTCCTTCCATCTGTACTGACGCGCCTGATGCTGGTTCAATTCCAGCGGAGAGCCCCAGATCATCACACATGGATCGCCGATCTGAATCCCGTGCCAGGACAGCCCGAGCCAGCGCGCTGCCTCATAGCGTTCTACCGCCCGACGATCCAGGTAAAAGCGCGTCGGCTCCCCCGTGGAGCCCCCCGTGCGATTGCCGATCAGCTTGGTCGGGTCGATTCCTTTCGTCAAATATTCGTTTGCATGCCGGCGAAAATGAGCCTTGCTCAAGACGGGAATTCGCTGCAGAAAGTGCTCGGGCGGGACGCGGCTGACCTCCCATTCTGCGGCGAAGGAGGCGTAGGCAGGCACGTTGTGCACGGCATGGCGCAGCAAACGTTTCAGCTTTTCCCTTTGCCGCTCGATCAGCTGCGGCGGCGAGGTGTCTTGCGCGTCCTGCAGCTCCCGCAGGTAGTGACGGGTGCGATTTTCCTTCAGCCGCTCCATCAAGGGCCATTGTACGTGACGGATCAAAAAGCCTTTTACCGACATGTTTACCCCTCCTGTTCGTGGCAGACGATTCTAAGAAGTCGTTGCAATCTGTGTTTCATCAGTATTGCTGCCAAATTCCATCGTTATACCTGTTTGCCGGATGGGGGATTTGATAGTAGGATAGAGAATGGATTTGTGTGTTCAAGTCTGTTGGTAAGTTTACACACGTTGAAAAAAGGAGTTTCCCATGTTGAAAAAAAGCCATTTTCTCGCAGGCGCGTTGATTCTCGCTGTCGCGGGAATTTTGTCCAAAGTGATCGGGATGTTCTACCGCATTCCGCTGCAGGAAATCGTTGGGGACAACGGCCTTGGTCTCTATCAGGAAGTCTATCCGCTCTACCTGACTTTCCTGATTCTCGCTACAGCAGGTGTCCCTGTGGCCTTGTCCAGAGTGATTGCAGAAGCGCTGGCGGAGGGCAAGCAAGGGTTGGTCGGCCAAATTCTCGCCCGCAGCATGGTGATGATGGGGGCCATTGGCATCGCCCTGTTTGCCATTTTGTACGTCACTTCTCCACTGATTGCCAGGCTGATGGGGAATCCGCACCTGATCGAGCCGATTCGGGCGATCTCTTTGTCGCTGCTGTTCGTGCCCCTGATCGCCGTCATTCGCGGTTTCTTTTACGGCTATCAGAAGATGCTGTACGTCGGGCTGTCCCAGATCGTCGAGCAGACGCTGCGCGTGGTATTTATCCTCGTGGCCTCGCTCTATCTGGTGTCGCTTGGGGAAGACACGGACAACGTCATCACCGGGGTGAACTTCGGCACGATGATCAGTACGCTGCTCAGCCTTGGCTTTCTCGCCTTGCTCATGTGGCTGCACAACCGCAAGAACACTGTGTTTACGGATGCCGGCTGGAATCGCCTCGACTGGTGGTACGACCGCGCATTCTTTGCTTCCATGTGGCGGATTGCCTGGCCGATCTGCATCAGCGCCCTGGTCATTCCGATTTTCAGCCTGACGGATTCCTTTCTGGCGATCAATATTTTCCGCTACATCTGGAACGTCGACGGGCTGACCGCCGATACGTGGTTCGGCATCTACAGCCGGGGAGGCCCGCTTTTGCAAATGGCCAGCCTGTTCGGCTCGTCCATCGCCCTCTCCATCGTCCCGGCCATCGCCGAGGCGATGCGGCAAAAGGACAGCGAGCGCGTCACGACGTTGACCAAGCTGTCGCTGCGCTTTGCCTGGCTGATCGGCCTGCCTGCAGGACTGGGGCTGACCGCTGTGGCGGAGGGAGCGAATCTGTCGCTCTATGGCGACATGGAAGGCACGCGGGCGATGGCGATCCTTGGGGTCAGCGCGATCCCGTTGTCGCTGCTGCTTGCGACCAACGGCATCTTACAGGGGCTGGGAAAAGAAAAGATCCCGGCGCGCCACCTGTTCTACGGCGTTCTGGTCAAAGCTGCGGCTACGCTCGTCTTTACCTCTCTCTGGGGGATGGACGGCCTCTCCCTGTCGTGGCTGTGTGCGACGGCGTTCGTCTGCATTCTGAACATGCGCACGATCAATCGACTGGTCGTCGTACCGATCAACTGGCGTTTTGATACGTTGTACCCGCTGCTGGTGGCGAATCTGATGCTGATCATGGCGTGGGGAACGACGGAGGCTGTCGGCTTGCTATTGGCAGGGAAGGAAAAGGTTCGATTGCTGGGAGCGCTGGAGACGGTGTCGGGGGTCGGAGTAGGCCTGATCGTCTACCTTGGCTTTTTGCTGGTGATTCCGTTGATCGAGGAAAAGGAGCTGGACTGGCTCCCGGGAGGCAACAGGCTGCGCTCGTTGATCCATGCCGTTCGCAAAAAAGCGGCGCAGTCAAAAGTGCAGTAGCGAAGCAAAAGACGATGCAAAAAGGGTGTCCGCACTGTCTGTTCGGGACAGGGGACACCCTTTTTTGGCAAAGAAAGACTCCGCCTAAAAATGGGCGGAGCCAGGTTGTGAGCCAAGGTGCGGATCGCCGCTAGCGCTTCTGATACACGCAAACGACCATTTTGACGAAAAACTCGCGCAGCCCCGGGAGCTTCGCCAGGCCAGCCAGCTGCCCCCGCAGCGGAATTTCCTTCTGGTAGACGACCGGCTGGGTCACGCCTTGCTGAATGCGGCGGAAGCGCTTGATCGTCATCCGGTTGATGTAGGAGATCGTCTCGCTGCCGTCAGGGCGCGTGGAAAAGCGGAACGAAATGCGGTCAGAACCGTCTGGCAAATCGCGCACGAGCTGCTTGTAGGCGTCGATCAATGCCTGCTCGGGAAAGAGGGCGTGCACCCACGGAATGCCGATCGCATCCGACAGATGGGCTCCGTACGGGTGGTAGTATGGCGGGAAGTTGATGTACAGGTGCCCGCCCGGCTTCAGCACCCGGAAGCATTCCTCCAGCGTCTTTTCCGGCTCGCTGACGTGCTCCATGGCGTCGTTCATGATGATCGTGTCGAAGGTGTTGTCCGCAAAGTCCATGCGCGCCGCATCAGCGGTCATAAAGGAGACGACGTCACCGAGTCCCTTTTCCTTGGCGAACGCGTTGCCTTCCTCGGAGTAGTGCGGGACGATGTCGATGCCGATCATTTTTTTCGGCCCGTACGTGGCGTAGTAGCACGTCTTGCCGCCGCCGCCGCAGCCGATATCGAGCACGGTCTTGTCCCGGAACATCTGCTCCTGGGAGTGAAAGGGGAGGAAGAACTGGATGGTCTGGTCCCCTTTTTGAAATTGCCATTCGGTATAGCTCATCTCTCCGTTGTTCGCCAGATTGAAAGGGTGGACAGGGAGAGGAAACCATCGGTTCATTCCCATCAACAGTCGAGAGGAAACGGACATCTGCTTGTCCTCCTTTCTTCCAGGTCAGCCTTTTTGGCGCAGTGCTTGCAGGACCAGCTCGCTGCTTTTGGCTGCTTCGATTTCGAGAACGCGGGATCGCTCCGTCACGACGGCGACTTCCTGCGCCAGCCGGTCCAGCCGCTCGGACAGCAAGGCGAGGAAGGAGGCTTCGTCCAGCTGGGTGATATGTCCTGCGTTCGGCATCCCGGCCCGCTCAACGAAACGGTCGATTTTCGGGTCGTAGGAGATTCCGATAAAGGGAATCCGCAGCATGCAGGCGAGAATCAGCGAATGCAGGCGCATGCCCACGACGTAGTCGCATTGCTTCAGCACCGACATAATATCGTGGAAATTGACCGGCGCATCGAGCAACCGCGCCCCCGGCTCCTGCATCTGGTCCATGATTTCGCGGGAGGGGGCGAGGTCGCTCGGCACGTGCATCGGCAAAAACAGCACGTTCCACCCCCGCCGGACAAACCAGTCGGCGGCTTTGGCGATGACCTGCTTAAAAGCCTGCTCTTGCTTCCAGTCGCGCACGGAAATGGCGGCCAGCGGCTTCTGCGGATCTGCGAACAGTCCGTGTAGCAGGTCCTGGCCGCGCTGGTCCGAGACGTCTTCCGGAGAAATGGTCAGGGCAGGGTCGGCCGTTATATGAATGGGCGCTTTTGTTACCCCGCAGGATTTGAAGTCTTCTCCAGACTCGTAATCGCGCACGGTGATGACGTCTACCCTGTTGACCACCCGCTTGATCATGGAGCGGCTGAGTGGTCTTTGGATCGGGCCAAACCCTTGCGCGTAAAAGACGACAGGCTTGCCAAGCAGCTTGGCAATCGTGACGATGCCCAAATAGTAGAGGACACTGCGCGGACTCGTGACGTCCTGCATCAGCGTGCCACCGCCCATCACCAGCATGTCGCTACGCATCAGCTCGCGGACGATGGTACCGAAGCTCCAGCGGTCATACGCTTCAATCCCAAACAATTCCGCTGTACGGTCTGGTTGATTGGACAAGACGGCCAGGGAAATATTTGGTTGTTCCCTCTTGAGGGAGCTGATAATCCCGTATAAGACCACATCGTCTCCGGCATTGTTGAAGCCGTAATACCCGGAGATGAGAATTCGCGACATGGAGTGAACCTTCTTTCTATATCAAACGTACAGGAAAAATACATTCTCAAGTATAATCGAGTAAACGAGGGGAAGTAAAGCAACCCTAGTAAAAACTTGCTTCCCCTGCATCGCGCTCGGCCAGATAAGGTATAATGAATAGGCTTGCGTCATGAAAACAGATAGAGGAAGCCCAGTGCGAACATGCCGATACCGAGAACGATCAGGGCGATCATCATCACGTACAGCCCCTTGTTTTTGCGGCGGCGGTAAAAAAATTCGTCAAACATGGTAAACCTCCCAACGGAAAAATCGTCCATTCTACTATCATACCATGCAGACTGGCATCCTCGCCATTGACAGTTGGATGTTGACGCACTGCGTTGACCAGGCAGTTCCTTATGAAATGATGAAGTACATACGATACAGATAAATGAATGGACGGCATGCGGAAAGGAGCAGGCGATCATGGAAAAGATGTGGCTGAAATACACCTTGCTGGTAGAAAGAGAGGCGGAAGACAGGTTCGTGGCCGAAGTGCTGACCAGCCCGTACACGCTGGGCTGGATCGAGCCGCAGATCGAGGTGCTGACCACGGAAAACGGATACGATTACGCGGAAAATACTGACGGTCCTGTCGTCGGGTATTTGTTCGAGCCGATGCAGGGCAGCGAGGAAGAGCATGTCGAGCGGCTCTCGGGATACCTCGCCCGGTGGGAGGGCCAGGTGACGGTGAAAGAGGTGGAGCTCGTCCCGGAAGAGAATGACTCCTGGAAGGATGAGTTTCGCGAGGTGCAGGTAGGCGACTGGTGGATCGCCCCGACGTGGACCGATCCGCAGGCTCTCGAAGCGGCGAAACACATTTTGTGGATTGATCCGGGCGCAGCCTTCGGGACCGGCTACCACGGGACGACCCAGGATATTCTGCTGTTTCTCCAGGAGCTGCCGCTGACCGGCAAACGCGTTCTCGACATCGGAACAGGCTCGGGCATTTTGTCGCTGTACTGCGCCTTGAACGGAGCGAGACGCCCGGTATGGGCCGTAGACATCAATCCGCAGAGTGAATACCAGGTGCTGGTGAATGCCAGCAACAACCATTTGCCGGAGTCATCCGTGAACGTCGTGATCGGGGATGCGCTGGAGCCGGAAGTGGAAAAATTGCTTCCGAAGCCGTTTGACCTGATCCTGCTGAATATCGGCGGAGACGAGGACATCGCCATGCTGCCCGTCGTCGAAAGGCACATCGCGCCGGACGGGCTGGTCATCCTCTCGGGGATTGTGGAATGGAATCGGGTGCACGTGCTCACCACCTACGAAAAGGCCGGCTACCAGTTGGAGAAAGAGCGCCAGTCCGACGAGTGGGTCACGTTTATGCTGAGAAAACGCCGTTAACTTTTTCGGCATGCCCATTTGTAACTGACATATGAGACAATAAAGAAAAGTCAAAAGTATGGAGGGGATGCAAATGGAACAAGTAGTGATTGCTGCTGCCGGGCGCACGCCGATCGGCTCGTTTGGCGGCGCGCTGAAAGATGTAAGCGCTCGCAAGCTGGCAGAGATCGTCGTCCGGGGCGTGATCGACAGGGCTGGAGTAGACAAAAGCCTGATCGACGAAGTGATTCTCGGAAACTGCATCCAGCGCAGCGATGAACCAAACATCGCCCGCGTCGTGGCCATCGACGCCGGGCTTGGCAAAGAAGTGACCGGCTTTACCGTGCAGCGTCAGTGCGCCTCCGGGATGCAGGCGCTGGCCAGCGGCGCCTCGGAAATTTTGCTCGGGGACAGCGAGATCGTGATTGCCGGCGGCGTGGAGAGCATGAGCAATGCACCTTATGTGCTCAAAGACGCGCGCTGGGGCAAACGGCTGACCCACGGGCAGATGACAGACGCCATGTGGGAGCTTTTGACCGATCCGCACCACCAGATTTTGATGGGTGAGACGGCGGAGCGGCTGGTCGACCGCTACGGCATCACGCGCGAGGAGCAGGACGAAATCGCCCTGCGCAGCCAGCAGAACGCGATCCGCGCCATCGACAACGGCCTGTTCGCCGAGGAAATCATCGGCGTTCCCGTCAACAAGCGGGGGGAGGAGACGCTCGTCACCACCGACGAGTTCCCCCGCAGAGGCGTTACCTTGGAAGGGCTCGCCAAGCTGAAGCCGGGATTCCGCCCGAATGGAACAGTGACGCCGGGCAACGCTTCCGGACTGAACGACGGAGCGTCCGCTGCCTTGCTGATGCGCGAGAGCAAAGCCAACGAGCTGGGCATCGAGCCGCTGGGCAAAATCGTCTCCTGGGCGTGGGCGGGCGTCGAACCGGATTTGATGGGCTACGGTCCTGTTCCGGCCGTGAAAAAGGCGTTGGCAAAAGCCGGGCTCTCCCTGTCTGACATCGAGCTGATCGAGATCAACGAAGCGTTCGCCGCCCAGTATTTGGCGGTCGAAAAGCTGCTCGAGCTGCCAAGGGAGATCACCAACGTAAACGGCAGCGGCATCTCCCTTGGGCACCCGGTCGGCTCCACGGGCTGCCGCATCGTCATCACCCTCCTGCACGAAATGAAGCGCCGTCAGCTGAAGCGCGGCCTTGCCGCCCTGTGCGTCGGCGGCGGGATGGGCATGGCGATGGTCGTAGAGCGCGGCTGAACGCGCGTGAGCCGCATGAAAATGCAGTTCCCAAACGTTTAAAGAAAGCCTCCCCTGTTAAAAATGGAAGCAAGTCCCTGTCTGAGCGCGGCAAAGGCAGGGGTGCCAATAGGGGGAGGCTTTTTGCCATGATGCAATTCTCATTCTGGAAGAAGCACTGGAAAAACATCTTGTTTCATACGCTCTCGTGTCTGTTGATCGGGGCCCTGGTAACCGTGGCGTACACTGCCTATCAGTACAAGCAGATGACCGCGAAATGGTACGCTCCGATCGAGGGGAGCACAGGCGCGGTCAAGCAAGCCTCTGCCAGCCTGCCGCCACGCGATCTGCTGACAACCGGCGAGCCGCTGAAGCCGTTTTTGCTGCTCTTGCTCGGCGTGGACAGCCGTGACGGGGAAAGCGCGCGTTCGGATACGATCATGCTGGCAGCGATTCACCCTTCCAGGCAGTCGGCCTATCTGCTCTCCATCCCGCGCGACAGCTACATGCAGCTCGCCGGAAAAGGCTACGACAAAATCAATCACGCCATGGCGTACGGCGGTCCCAGGATGGTCAAGGAGTCGCTGGAAAAATTTCTCGATGTGAAAATCGACCGCTATATGTCGGTAGATTTTGATGGTTTCCGGCAAATCGTCGATGAGCTGGGAGGCGTCACGGTCGATGTGAAAAAGCGGATGAAGTACAGCGACCCGAGCGACGACACGTACATCGACCTGCAGCCGGGGCTGCAGACGCTGACAGGGGAGCAGGCGCTCGATTACGCGCGCTTCCGCAAGAGCGACCTGGGCAGGGAAGACAGCGACTACCAGCGTATCAACCGGCAGCAGGAGATCGTCAGGGCACTGGCAGCGAAGGGGGCTACCGTCGAGGCTTATTCCAAGGCGTTTTCGCTGATGGAGATTTTGGGCAATCACGTGAAGACGGACCTGACAGAAGGAGAGATCGCCTCGCTGCTCCTCTCGTACGGCGATGCGACTCCGAATGCGCTCCGCACGGACACGCTCATCGGCCAGGACGAGCGCATCTGGCACAACGGCATCCTTGGCTGGTATCACCTGGTCCCCAGCTCGGAGCGCGAGAGGGTCCATCAGCAAATCTTGCAGGCATTGTCCCAATAGACGGCAAGAACGAACAGGAAGGCGCCCGTCCGGTTGACCTTCCTGTTGCGCTTGTTCAGGAAAGGAAACGGACATTCCAGAAATTGTGAATTACCGCCGAGAAAAGTTGTAAAATTAGCTATTTTAAGAATATAATAAACAGAAGGAAGAGCTTATGAATGTAGATCATACGGGAGAGGCAAGGCCACTTAGGGATGGAGGGTGTGCCCATGTCAAATGCCAAACCTTGGATTGCCAATTATCCGCCCGAAACTGCAGCGTCATTGGAATACCCCCGTTTTCCGCTGACGTTTTTTCTGGAGCAGTCCGCAGCAGACTATCCGGACAGTTATGCGATCTATTTCATGGGAAAGCGCATTACCTATCGCGAGCTTTTGCAGATGTCGTACCAATTTGCCCACGCCTTGATTGATCGCGGCGTAAAAAAGGGCGATCGAGTCGCTATCATGCTGCCGAATACGCCGCAGGCAGTGATCAGCTATTACGGAGCCTTGTTTGCCGGGGCTACCGTCGTCATGACCAATCCCCTCTACACGGAGCGGGAGCTGATCCACCAGCTGAACGATTCGGGAGCAGAGACGATCATTACGCTTGATCGGTTATACAAGCGGGTGTCAGCCATAAAAGCTTCGACGCCGCTGAAACGACTCATTGTGACGAGCATTGCTGATTTCCTTCCCTTTGTCAAAAAACTGCTGTACCCATTGGTGCAAAAGAAAGAAGGGCACTATCCGCAAGTCCCATACGGCAGCGAAGTTGAGCCGTTTCTTCCTATATTAAAAGAAAGCGCTGTCAATCCGGTGAAACCCGAGATTGATCCGGAAAACGACATCGCCCTCCTGCAGTATACCGGAGGGACGACAGGCGTAGCCAAAGGCGTCATGCTGACCCACGGCAACCTCATCGCCAACGCCATGCAATGCCAGGCGGTGCTCTACAAACTGAAAAAGGGCAGGGAGCGAATCCTTGGTGCGTTGCCGCTTTTTCACGTGTACGGGATGACGACTGTCATGAACAAGGGAATATCCATTGCAGCCGAGATGATACTCGTTCCGAAGTACGACGTGAAGCAAATCCTGGAGATGATTGATAAAGTAAGGCCGACGCTGTTTCCGGGCGCTCCGACGATGTACATCGCCCTCATCAACCATCCGGACCTGAAAAACCACGACCTGTCTTCTATCGAAGCGTGCGTGAGCGGCTCGGCTCCGCTTCCGGTCGAGGTGCAGAACAAGTTCGAGGAACTGACGGGCGGCAAACTCGTGGAGGGCTACGGTCTGACGGAAGCATCTCCCGTGACCCATTCCAACCCGATCTGGGGCAGGCGCAAATCCGGCAGCATCGGGTTGCCGTGGCCGGATACGGACTGTCGCATCGTCGATCTCGCAACCGGCGAGGCACTGCCGCAGGGCGAGGTTGGCGAGCTGGCGGTCAAGGGGCCGCAGGTGATGAAAGGCTACTGGAACCGGCCGGAGGAGACGGCTGCCGTCCTGCGTGACGGATGGCTGCTGACCGGCGACATGGGATACATGGACGAAGAAGGCTACTTTTACATCGTAGACCGGAAAAAAGACATGATCATCGCAGGCGGCTATAACATTTATCCGCGCGAAGTCGAGGAAGTGCTGTTTGAACACCCGGCCATCCGGGAGGCAGCCGTCATCGGCGTGCCGGACCCGTACCGAGGTGAGACGGTCAAGGCATTTATCGTGTTCAAGGAGGGGCAGCAGGTCAGCGAAGAGGAGTTGGAAGCACACTGCCGAAAGCATCTCGCCGCCTACAAGATTCCCCGGCAGTACGAGGTTCGTTCCGAGCTGCCCAAAACGGTGGTAGGCAAGGTGCTTCGGCGGCAGCTGCAAGACGAAGACAAACAACGGCGCGAGGCTGATTCTGAGCAGATCAAAACGAGCTGAGCGCAGCAAGCAAAAGGCCCGTTTCCGTGAAGGAGAGCGGGCTTTTCGCACGGGGTCAGACAAAGGGTAGGAATCAATCTCCCATCATGCTGCAGTCATGATTGACACGAATCAGCAGCCTGATATAAACTGATCATGAATGAACAGTCATTCATTTTATTGTCATTGTCCGTAAAGATGGAGGTTATGTATGGCGAAGAAAACGGGGGAAAAGTATCAGGCCATTATAGATGCTGCGGTTCGCGTCATCGCTCGGCAGGGCTATCACAACGCCCAGGTATCCAGAATTGCAAAAGAGGCGAAGGTAGCGGACGGCACCATATACCTCTATTTTGAAAACAAGGATGATATCTTGATTTCTCTGTTCAACGAAAAGATGGGCAATTTTGTTGAAACAAACCGCAGACAGATCGCAGAAGCATCATCCATCGAGCAAAAATTGTATGTTCTCGTGCATGCGCATTTAAGCCAGTTGTCCCAGGACCACGATTTGGCCAGAGTGACGCAAATCGAGCTGCGCCAGTCCAATCCGCAGATCAGCGAAGGCATCGGCAACGTCATGAAGCTGTACTTCGACCTGATCGAGGAAGTCATCCGGGAAGGGATGGACAAAGGAGTTTTTTCGTCCGCTCTCGATGTGAGGATGGCGCGGAAAATGATTTTTGGTACGCTGGATGAAGTGACGACATCTTGGGTAATGAAACAGTGCAAGTACGATCTTGTCTCTCACGCGGACTCCATTCATAACCTCTTCCTGAACGGCTTGAAGGGAAAATGATAAAAGAAAATGCTTTTTTTGCATGGCCAGCTTTGTTACAATGATGATGAGAGACCGAGCGTTCGCTCAGTTTGAAAAAGGAAACCAGCCTTTTTGAAAGGGACTTCTGTTTGTGAGAAGTTTTTCGTAAAGAGATACCGTTTGGGGGGAGAGAAATGGATTCGCGTTGGAATGTGCAGATCACAGATCGCGTCGCCGTAGCCACCATCACCAACCCGCCTGCCAATGCGCTGGGCCAGCCTGTGCTCGCGCAGCTAAATGAGCTGTTGGATCAATGGGAACGAGACGAGCAGATCAAAGTGATCGTTTTGACCGGAGAAGGGCGCTTCTTTGTTGCGGGAGCGGATATCAAGGAATTTACCGGACTTAAAGCGGCGGATGCCGAAGCGTTGTCGAAAAGCGGTCAAGCGCTGTTTGATCGCCTCGAAAAGTTTCCGAAGCCAATCATTGCCGCCATCAACGGCGCTTGCCTGGGCGGAGGACTGGAGCTGGCGATGGCTTGCCACATACGACTCGCTGCCCACGAAGCCAAGCTGGGCTTGCCTGAATTGAACCTGGGGCTGATTCCGGGATACGGCGGTACGCAGCGTTTGCCGCGTCTCGTCGGCCGGGGCAAAGCGACACAGTTGATCCTCACATCCGAGATGATCGGCGGCGAGGAGGCTTTGCGCATCGGACTCGTGGAAGCGGTTTATCCGGCGGAGCAGCTGCTGGAGGAAGCCAAAAAGCTGGCGAGTGCGATCGCGAGCAAGAGCGCAGTGACACTGAAGCTGGCGCTGACTGCCATTCAAGGGTCGGCAGAGCTGCCGCTGTCAGAAGGACTGGCACTGGAAGCAAAGCTGTTTGGCGATGCGTTCACGACAGAAGATGCTAAGGAAGGCGTAAGTGCCTTTTTGGAAAAACGCAAGCCGGTTTTCACTGACCGCTAGCAAGTTCATTTCTGCAATGCCATTTCGGAGGAGGGCAATGTCATGAATATTCTGGTTGTGTTGAAGCAAACGTTTGATACAGAAGAAAAAATCGTCATCCAAAACGGAAAAATTTCCGAAGACGGCGTGGAGTTCATCATCAACCCGTACGATGAGTATGCGGTAGAAGAAGCGATCAAGCTGAAGGAAGAGCACGGCGGGGAAGTAACTGTCGTGAGCATCGGTCCGGACCGCGCGGAAAGCGCACTGCGCACCGCATTGGCAATGGGCGCTGACAAGGCGATTCTGGTGGATGACGAAGACCTGTTCGGAGACGAATTTACGACCGGAAAGGTGCTGGCGGCCGTAGCGAAAAAAGTGGGCTTTGACATCATCCTTGGCGGTCAGATGGCAGTCGATTCCGGCGCAGGGCAGGGCGGGCCTCGCCTCGCCGAAGAGCTCGGCATCAACCACGTCTCCACTGCTGTCAAACTGGAAGTAAGCGGTACGTCGGTACGCGTGGAGCGCGATGTAGAGGGTGACCTCGAAGTAGTGGAAACGAGTTTGCCGGTATTGATTACCGCCCAACAAGGTCTGAACGAACCGCGCTACCCTTCCCTTCCCGGGATCATGAAAGCGAAGAAAAAACCGTTGGAGCGCCTCTCTGCCGATGATCTGGATCTGTCTGCCGCAGAGGTTAAGGCCAAGACCGAGATCGTGGATCAAACGCTGCCGCCGAAAAAACAGGCGGGCCGCATCTTGTCCGGTGATCTGGCGGCCCAGGCGTCTGAACTGGTCCAATTGCTGCGCAACGAAGCGAAAGTGATCTAAGCGAGAAGGAGAGGATATCCATGAAAAAGGTACTGGTATTGGCAGAAGTACGTGACGGACAGCTTCGCAACGTGTCGCTGGAGGCTTTGGCTGCAGCGCAAACATTGGCAGAAGGCGGAGAAGTAGTGGCAGCGGTATTTGGCGCAAACGCTGCTGAACTGGCAGTAACGCTCGGACATCACGGCGCGGGCACCGTGTATACTTCAGATAACAGCGCACTTGCCCAATACACCCCGGATGCGTATTCCCAGGCATTGACACAGCTGATCGAGCTGGCCAATCCGGATGCGGTCGTTCTCGGCCATACGGCGATCGGCCGCGATGTAGCACCGCGGGTGGCAGCCCGTCTCGGCTACGGTCTCGTCTCTGATGTCATCAGTGTGGAAGCAGGTCCGGTATTCGTTCGCCCGATCTATGCCGGAAAAGCTTTTCAACAACGTAAATTTGTTGATGGAAAAACTTTCATTACTATACGCCCCAACAATATTGCGCCGGGGCAGGCAGATGCGTCCAAGACTGCTACTGTGGTTCCGGTGGAGCTGGAAATCAAGGACCTGCGTTCCATCGTGAAAGAAGTCGTGCGCAAGACGAGCGGCAAAGTGGACCTGTCCGAGGCGAAAATCATCGTCTCCGGCGGCCGCGGCGTAAAGAGTGCGGAAGGATTCAACACGCTGTATGAGCTGGCTGACGTGCTTGGTGCGGCTGTGGGCGCATCCCGCGGCGCATGCGATGCCGACTATTGCGATTACTCCATGCAGATCGGTCAGACCGGGAAGGTAGTTACCCCTGACCTGTACATCGCGTGCGGCATTTCCGGTGCGATTCAGCACTTGGCCGGGATGTCCAGCTCCAAGGTCATCGTAGCGATCAACAAAGATCCGGAAGCGCCGATCTTCCAGGTAGCAGACTACGGCATTGTCGGCGATCTGTTTGAAGTAGTGCCGCTCTTGACGGCTGAATTCAAAAAAGTGCTGGTGTAGTGAACCGGCAGGAAAAGCAAGTCAGGCGCCCGTTATTTCGGGCGCTTTTTTTGCAGCGGGAGGATGCGGACTGATCGGGCCTTGCAGCGAAGGGGTGGCACAGCCAAGGTTTCTGCCCGGACGGAGTACGCTTTCGGCGGGGTGAATGGGAGAGGCACCTGGCTGGACAGACTATTGCCTGATGGAGTGCGTGGAAAGTGTTCGGCGCCGTAGTCATTTTCAGGTTTGGATGATATACTGATGCGTGTGGAACCTTTTTCCGTAATTGAATTCAAGGAGGTAACGGCTCATGGCGATTGTAAACGGTACTGACCAAAATTTCTCCCAGGAAGTCGAGCAAGGCGGTACAGTTCTCGTTGATTTCTGGGCTCCCTGGTGCGGCCCTTGCAAAATGATCGCGCCTGTTCTGGAGCAAATTGATAAAGAAGTCGGCTCCAAGCTCAAAATCGTGAAGGTAAACGTGGATGACAATCCAGACTCTGCCGGACGCTTTGGCGTCATGTCCATCCCGACCCTGATCGTGTTCAAGGACGGTCAGCCAGTGGACAAAGTCATCGGCTTCCAGCCAAAAGAAGCGCTGATGGCAACCGTTGGCAAACATTTGTAATAGCATAAGGTCAGTATAGGCAGCGGCATCTCCCCGGGGATGCCGCTTTTTCGTGTGCGTGAAAGGGAAATGCCCCGCCTTCCCGAGATGCCGGATCAACAAAGGAAATTGCCAAAAAGCGACAATCGTATATAAATGATGAGCGATCGTTTAGCAAAAAACAAAGTTTACTGTGAGAAAATTGTTTGCGTTTTCGCTTTTGATTGATTAAAATTCATATATTCCAGTATTTTAGAAAGATTCATAAAATTAAGGGAGGATTTTTCGATGAAAGGATTTCGTTTACTGAAGTCACTGGCAACAATTTCATTGGGCGCCGTCTTGATGGTCGGCTGTTCCAGCGGCAACAATGCGGCACCCCCAGCAAGCCAAGGCGGTTCGACACCAGCACCGGCAACACAAGAGGGCAGTGGAGAATTTACGGCGCTGATCGGCGTGGTTGGATTTTTGTCCGGGTCAGGCGCAGCCTACGGCGAAGCGCAAAAAGCAGGTCTGGAGCTGGCGCAGAGTGAGCTGAACGAAGCGAACAAAGGAAAACTCAAGATCGAATTGAAGTTTGAAGATTCTGGCGGTGAGAAAGAAGGAGCGATCAACGCCGTAAATAAGCTGATCAATCAGGACAATGTCGTCGCGATTATCGGACCTACGCTCTCCGGTGAAATGTTTGCGGCGGGTCCGGTCGCCAACGAAGCGGAAGTGCCGATCTTCGGGATCTCCAACACATCCGAGGGCATCAACGATATCGGCGAATACGTATTCCGCAACTCCTTGCCTGAATCGATCGCGATTCCTACTGCGATGAAAGCGGCAGTCGAGAAGAAGGGCCTGAAAAAAGTAGCGCTGATCTACGCGGCCAACGACGACTTCTCCGTGAACGGCTACAAAGTGATGAAAGCTACAGCGGAAAAATTGGGTCTGGAAGTTACGGGCGAAGCAACTTTCTCCAACGGCGACGTCGACTTCTCCGCACAGTTGACCAAGCTGAAACAGTCCAATCCGGATGCCCTGCTCGTGTCCGCCCTGTACAAAGAAGGCTCCATGATCGTGAAAAAAGCCCGCGAACTCGGCTTCCAGGGAACGATTCTGGGCGGCAACGGCTTCAACAACCCGAAAGTGTTTGAAATCGCTGGACCGGCTGCAGATGGTCTGATCGTGGCCACTCCTTTCAGCCCTGAGAAGCAAGACGAGAAAGTGCAATCCTTCGTAAAAGCATTTGAAGCCAAATACAACAAAAAGCCTGACCAATTTGCAGCACAAGCGTACGACTCTCTCTACATCATGTCCCAATCCTTGCTGGCAGCAGGCAAGGCAGACCGCGAAGAACTGAGAAACCAGCTGGCCAAACTGAAAGACTTCTCGGGCGTATCCGGCAAGCTTTCCTTTGACGAGAAGCGCAATCCGATCGGGGATGCCGTCGTCGTTGTGGCAAAAGACGGAAAGTACGTACCATTTGAGTAAAGATGCTGCCCGGGGATTCCCGGGCTGTCCTTTAGAAAGAAACGCACGTCCCGCAAGCAAGGAAGGGCTCCGTCCAATGTGGCGGAGCCAAGTTTTCTAACTGGATCAGGAAGCATAAACGCCGAGCTTTCGCTTGCTGATCCAGCGAGAATAACTTGCCGCGGCGAAGCGGTCTCCACAGCCTTCGGGAGTGCGTTTTCCCAATCAGGAAAGCATTTTACAGTGAGGTGAGGCAGTTGTTTTGGCAGCAATTAGTCAATGGCTTGACAGTCGGCAGCACGTACTCCTTGATCGCTTTGGGATACACGCTCATTTTCGGTGTCCTCGGCATCATCAATATGGCGCATGGTCAAATTTTCATATTCGGCTCGCTGGTCGGACTCGTCCTGATGACGAGCATGCAGATGCCGCTCGGAGTTGCACTCATAGTGTCCATCGTCGTCTCGGCCATCCTGGGACTGATTCTGGAGTTTGCGGCGCTGCGCCCGCTCCGTAAAAAGAACGTCCCCCATTTGGCGTCCTTGATCAGCACGATCGGCTTTGCCATTCTCGTGGAAGAGGCCATGCACAAGCTGTTTGGCGCTGACAGCCGGGCCTTTCCGCAGACGTTCGGGGACAAGCCGTTCGATTTGGGCGTCATTCAAATTCGCGGCGTCGATCTCGTCATTCTCGGCATTTCCGTGATTCTGATGTTTGTCCTGCACTTCTGGATTCAAAAGACAAAGATGGGCAAAGCGATCCGGGCTACGGCGGAAAATACGGATACTGCCAACATTCTGGGCATCAATACGAACATGGTCATCATCATTACTGTCATGCTTGCGTCTGCCCTCGGGGGAGTAGCCGGAATTTTGATCGGAATGGCTTACTCTGCCCTGATTCCCACGATGGGGATGACCCTTGGCTTCAAAGGGTTGGCGGTCCTGATTCTCGGCGGTGTCGGCAGCATTCCGGGTGCCATGGTATGCGGCGTGCTGCTCGGGGTAATCGAAGTGTTTACCGTCGCCTATGGTGATTCTTCTTACCGGGATGCCGTTGCGTTCGGCCTGATTATCGTGATTTTGCTGCTGAAACCGGAAGGACTATTTGGACGCAAAGCGTAAGGGAGGTGTGTGCCATGGATATTTTAAATCCTTATAATTTACAGGTTTTTACGTTTATTTTGCTCAACAGTATTCTCGCGATCAGCATCTATATCACGCTGTCGACCGGACAGCTTTCGCTCGGACATGCCGGTTTTATGAGCATCGGTGCTTTTACGGCCAGCATTTTGTCCAAGCAGGCGGATGTACCGCTGTTTCTCGCCATCCTGATCGGCGGTTTGGCTGCGGGAATCGTGGCATTGCTCATCGGAGCGCCGACGCTGAAGCTGCACGGCCTGTATCTGGCCATTGCCACGCTGGGCTTCGGCGAGGTGATCCGCGTCATTTTGCTGAACATGAAGGTGACGAACGGGGCTTTGGGACTTACGGGTCTGAAGTCGATCGGTAACTACCTGTACGATTTTGAAAAGGCGATCGGCCTCAAGGCGCAGAGCCTGGGAATCTCCGTCATTCAGATGAAGGCATTGACGACCCTGGTCTTCATGCTCTTGCTGTTCGCCGTCGTGCTGTTCCTCACCCTGCGTCTGAACCGCTCGCGGCTGGGACGGGCTTTCGAGGCGATCAAGGCGGACGAGACGGCCGCTCGCGCCATGGGGCTGCAAGTGGCTTATTACAAAATGCTCGCGTTTATCATCGGATCGGTGCTCGCAGGGCTGTGCGGCGGCCTGTACGCCCATATCACCACGACGATTACTCCGGACGATTTCAACTATCACAAAGTCGTAGAGATTTTGTCCTATGCGGTAATCGGCGGAAGCGAAGTCGTCTGGGGCCCTCTGTTCGGCGCACTGGTGCTGACGGCGCTGCCAGAAGTGCTGCGCGGGCTTGCCGAGTACAAAATGCTCATGTACGGCTTGATCATGGTCGGTGTGATGGCGTTCCGTCCGCACGGCTTGATCGGAACCGATACGTTCCAAAAGCTGCTACGCCGCCGCAAAGGCAAAGCGGGAAATGCAGCGAAGGGAGGAATGTGACGTGCTGCTGGAACTTGCGAACGTAGGCAAAAGCTTCGGCGGGATCACTGCCTTGCGCGACGTTTCCTTCGGCGTGCGGGAAGGCGAGATCGTCGGCTTGATCGGGCCGAACGGAGCGGGAAAAACAACGATTTTTAACATGGCGACGGGTATTTTTGCCCCGACGACCGGCACGTTCTCGTTTGCCGGACAGACGCTGAACGGGGTAGCCCCCAACAAGATTACGGAGATGGGAATTGCCCGTACCTTTCAAAACATTCGCCTGTTCGGGCATATGAGCGCACTGGACAATGTGAAGATCGGCTGCCACTCGCGGATGAAGGCGGGCTTCTGGGCATCGCTGCTTAGAACGCCGAGCCAGCGCAGGGAAGAGCGCGAGGTGGAGAAAAAAGCGGAAGCCTTGCTCGAATTCGTCGGCTTGTCGGACGTGCGCGACATACGCTCTGACACACTCGCATACGGTCAGCAGCGCCGCCTGGAAATCGCGCGGGCATTGGCTACCGAGCCGAAACTGCTGCTGCTGGACGAGCCTGCCGCCGGGATGATCGAGAGCGAAACGGCGGCCCTGATGGAACTCGTGCGCAAAATTCGCGACGACGGCATCACCGTCCTGTTGGTCGAACACGACATGGGACTGGTCATGAACCTGTGCGACAAGGTCGTCTGCATCAACTTTGGCGTGAAGATCGCAGATGGCACGCCCGCAGAGGTCCAGAACAATCCGGACGTGATCGAGGCCTACCTCGGCAAGGAGGAGGAGTAAGCATGCTCAGTATCCAAAACCTGACGACTTCCTATGGCCAGATCAAGGCCATCCGCGGCATTTCGCTGGAGGTGCCGGAGGGCAAGATCGTCTCCCTCATCGGTGCGAACGGCGCGGGCAAGACGACCACCATGCGGACAATCGCCGGACAGCTCAAGCCCGAGAGCGGAAGCATCGTCTTTTGCGGACAGCGCATCGACGGAGCAAGGCCGCACCAGATCGTGAAGGCAGGGTTGGCGCTTGTGCCGGAGGGCCGCGCCATCCTCGGGAAAATGACCGTGCTGGAAAACCTGGAGATGGGGGCGTTTCAGCGTAGCGATGCGCAAGGCATCAAGGAAGACATGGAAAAGATGATGACCTGGTTCCCGATCTTGAAGGAACGTCTGTCCCAGCTCGGCGGCACGATGTCCGGCGGGCAGCAGCAAATGCTGGCGATTGCCCGCGCGCTCATGTCCCGCCCGAAGCTGCTGCTCCTGGACGAGCCTTCCATGGGTCTGGCGCCGATTGTCGTAGCCGATATTTTCAAGGTCATCAAGCAAATCAATGCGGAAGGCACCACGATCCTGATCGTCGAGCAAAACGTCAGGCAGGCGCTGAAGATCGCGGATTACGGCTACGTGCTGGAAGCAGGGCAGATCGTCCTCGACGGCACGGCCGAATCGCTGCTCAACGATGAGCGGGTAAAAGAGGCGTACCTGGGCGGCCGCAAGCATTAAGCAACGAAACGGGAGATATTTGCCGAAGAAACTGTCGCATGCAAGCTGTGCGGCAGTTTTTTTCGCTTTTGATCCGTGGTAACATGGAAGTGGAACGTACATTCCTATTTCGCCAGGCATGAGGAAGGCGGCGCATCGTCCCATGACCGCCCCCGGCTACTGAAGCCCGGACTGCAATGATGATGAAGCGTAAAAGGAGGGAGCAGCCTTGAACAGCTCCTTGAAAGACAAACTGGCTGTACTGCCAGAAAAGCCAGGCTGCTACCTGATGAAGAACAGGGACGGCGAAATCATTTACGTGGGCAAGGCCAAAGTGCTGAAAAACCGCGTCCGATCATATTTCACCGGCAGCCACGACGGAAAGACACAGCTTCTGGTGAGCGAGATTGTCGATTTTGAATATATCGTCGTCTCCTCCGCTATTGAGGCTCTCATTCTGGAGTGCAACCTCATCAAGCAGCACAACCCCCGCTACAACGTCATGCTGCGTGACGACAAGACGTATCCGTATATCAAGATTACGAATGAAGCGCAGCCCCGGCTGGAGATCACCCGCAAGGTCATCAAGGACAAAGCGCGATATTTCGGCCCGTACCCGAACGCGGGGGCAGCTTCGGAAGTGAAAAAACTGCTCGACCGGCTGTACCCGCTGCGCAAGTGCCGCACGCTTCCAAAGCAGGTCTGTCTCTACTATCATATGGGGCAATGTCTGGCTCCCTGTGTGCAGGAGGTGCCTTACGAGGAAAACCAGCGGATCGTCGAGGAGATCAGCAAGTTTCTCGACGGCGGCCACGAGGAAATGAAGAGACAGCTGACGGAAAAGATGATGCAGGCTGCGGAGAGCATGGAATTTGAGCGCGCCAAGGAGTACCGCGATCAGATCAGGAGCATCGAAGCCGTCATGGAAAAGCAAAAGATCACGCTGGCCGATACGGTCGACAGAGACATCATCGGCTATGCGGTGGAAAAGGGCTGGATGTGCGTCCAGGTCTTTTACATGCGCCAGGGCAAAATGATCGAGCGGGATACGGCTTCCTTTCCGTATTACGGGGAGGAGGCGGAAGATTTCATGTCGTACGTCACCCAGTTTTATTACGACAAGCAAAATGCACTGCCCAAGGAGGTACTGCTGCCCGAAAACAGCGACCCCGAGCTTTTGGGAGAGTGGCTGGGAATCAAGGTGCATGCCCCGAAACGCGGCAAAAAGCGCGAGCTCGTGCAGATGGCGGCGGAAAACGCGAGAATCGCCCTGCAGGAAAAATTCGCACTGATGTCCAAGGACGACGCCCGTACCATTCAAGCCGTCCACAATCTGGGCCACATTCTCGGCATCGGCACTCCCCACCGGATCGAGGCGTTCGACAACTCGAACATCCAGGGGACGGAGCCGGTCTCGGCGATGGTCGTCTTTACCGATGGCCGTCCGGATAAAAAGGAATATCGCAAGTTCAAGATCAAGACGGTGGAGGGGCCGGACGACTACGGCTCCATGCGGGAGGTCATTCGCCGCCGCTACACGCGCCTGCTGAAGGAAAACGGCGCGCTGCCGGATCTGATCGTCATCGACGGGGGCAGGGGCCAGATCAGTGCGGCGATGGACGTGCTGGAGAACGAACTGGGGCTGTACATTCCCGTCTGCGGCCTCGCCAAGGACGAAAAGCACAAGACAGCACAGCTTTTGTTCGGCGACCCGCCCGAGCCTGTGGAGCTGAAGCGGGACAGCTACGAATTTTACCTTCTGCAGCGCGTTCAGGACGAGGTGCACCGTTTTGCCATCACCTTTCACCGCCAGTCCCGCACGAAGACGATGCTCTCCTCCCGGCTCGACGAAATTCCGGGCATCGGCGAGAAGCGGCGCAAGCTGTTGTTTACCCATTTCGGCTCCCTGCAAAAGATGCGGGAGGCGACGCTGGAAGACTTCCGGCAGCTGGGAATCGGCGACAAGCTCGCCAAGCAGATCATTTCCCATCTGCGCAAGCTGGAATCGTGACGATTGGGCAAAAAGGAATTGAACCGCTCCCCTGTCCGTGATATAATCCGATTCAAACAGAATAGTTAGCCTCACTTCCATGATGGAGTGAGGTAGAGGCGCGAAAACCAAGAGTACCTCCCGGAGATCGGGTGTCTGTGAAGGGATTGGGAAAGGGGAATTCGCCGAAGTGTGGAGAGGGACCCGCCTTCCTCCATGCTGGGTCTGCGTTGAACAAGCGCAGGACTGTCATCTGTGCAATCACCAGTTGCCAGATGGAGTGCTATCTCACGGTGTGCCAGTGTGAGTCATGACGTATGGTGTTGTCGTGCTGTGCGCTGTCCGCGTGTATTGGAAGGGAGGAACCGGGATGTCGAAACAATAGGCAGCGGCAGGTACTTTTCCTCGTCGGTGCCTTTTTCACATAGGAAGAAAGCATACAAGCGCAGAATGAACATAGAGAAAAAAGAGTACCATACGAGTGGATCAAGATCAGCGAAGAACTGGATAACAGGAAAAGGGAGAGAAGCCTCATGGGGTTGATCGTGCAAAAATACGGGGGAACCTCCGTTGGAACCATTGAGCGAATTTTGCGAGTAGCGGACCGAATTATCAGTTATAAAGAAGAAGGACATGACATCGTCGTCGTCGTCTCGGCGATGGGCAAATCGACAGACGTGCTGGTGGATATGGCAAAACAGATTACCGCCTACCCGTCCGAGCGCGAGATGGATATGCTGCTGACCACGGGGGAACAGGTATCGATCGCGCTGCTGTCGATGGCGCTGCACACGAAAGGCTACGATGCGATTTCGTTGACCGGCTGGCAGGCAGGCATTACGACCGAGTCCATCCATGGGAAAGCGCGCATTCAGCAAATTGACACACAGCGCATCCAGTCCGAGCTCGGGCGCGGCCGCGTCGTGATCGTGGCGGGCTTCCAGGGAATCAGCGACACGGGCGAGATCACGACGCTGGGGCGCGGCGGTTCCGATACGTCGGCGGTGGCTTTGGCTGCGAGCCTGAATGCGGACAAATGTGAGATTTTCACAGACGTGTCCGGCGTGTACACGGCTGATCCGCGGGTCGTTCCGGCCGCGCGGAAGCTGGACAGTATTTCGTACGACGAGATGCTGGAGCTGGCCAATCTCGGGGCAGGCGTCCTGCATCCGCGTTCGGTGGAAGCTGCGAAAAAATACAAGGTACGGCTGGTCGTCCGCTCCAGCTTTACTGCTGAAGATGGTACGTACGTAGAGGAGGTTGCCAACATGGAAACTGGAAGAGTGGTAAGTGGAGTCGCGCATGACGAGGATGTCGCAAAGGTTACGGTATTCGGGATGCCGGCGAAGGTAGGGACCCTCTCTCGCCTGTTCAATACATTGGCCGATCATCAGGTCAACGTGGACATCATTATCCAAAGCTCATTCGATGCGGAGGTTACGAACATCTCGTTTACAGTGGCATCGGATGATCTGAAAAAGACGCTGGACACGCTTGCTGCCCATAAGGAATCGCTCGGGTTTGAAAAAATCGAGCACGAGGAAGGCTTGACCAAAGTATCGATCGTCGGTTCCGGCATGGTGAACAATCCGGGCGTTGCCGCAGAGATGTTCCGCGTGCTGGCCGAGCAGGGAATTTCTATTAAAATGGTATCGACTTCGGACATCAAGGTCTCCTGCGTCATTCCTGCCGCTTTGACTGAGTTGGCCGTTCGCAGCCTGCATACTGCCTATGGGCTGGATGTGGAAACGACAGCGGTCGTGCACGGATTGTAATCGGTACGCTGCGATATTGCTGCTGGCAATATTTCCCCTCTTTCCGTTTATGGAAGAGGGGATTCCCATGTTCCCCTGCCCGGGCAGCAAGCGGCCTGTTCAGGAAGTAACTACGATGCGAATGTCGCGTGAACCTTGCAGGACAAGCTGGGCAGTCGTCTCGCGTCCGCTCGCCCTTTCGAGGGCTCCCGCGATGATTCCGCATTCCAGGGACAAGGCACAGCCCAGGCGCTGCTCGGACATGTAGGGGAATATCGCGTGTGAGAGCTTGTACTGAATGCGCCGGTCCGACTGGTCGATGATGTCCAGCTGCCCGAGGCCGAGCCGCATGAAGGTCAGGATGACGTCAGCGGGGGATTGGACGGGGATCTTTTGCCCGATATCTTTTCCCAGCCAGTATAGAATGGCGCTCTCGCTATCACCGAGCAAGGCAGACGTGAGCGTTTCTCGCAGCAGATGGTAGCCAAGGTATGGCATGTTCATCCGTTCAGCGTAAGCGATAGACTCTTGCGGCAGCAAGGCGGACAGTTGATCCGTCTCTTTCATCATGCTTCCCTCCTGTCTGTACCAGACTATGAGAAACAGCGAAAAATATGACAGAATAATAGGAAAATAACTCCATAGGGAAGTTTGATCTATCAATGGATTTAGTCTATTCACTGTCTTGACGCTCTCCGAGTACAGGAGTACAATTGTTTTGGTCAAAGTTTTGCCCAACTTTTTTTCGTGTTCTGACACATTTCGACGTTAACAGACAGCATGTTGGAGAGAATTATGCATGTCTAACGGGCGAGGCAATGGGTTAGGATATGGGGGAAAGGTCTATCAAATGAGTGTTACATACTTTGAAAGGGGGACCATAGTATGGCGAAAGGCAATAGCTTTTTCAGTCACAAGCTTCATTCACTTCTAGGTTTGTTTCCAATCGGGCTGTTTTTGCTGTTCCACTTGACAGCAAACTACCAAGCAACCCGCGGAGCGGAAGCCTTCAACTCTACGGTCGGCGCGATTGAATCCGTTCCTATTCTATTAGTAGTTGAATTCGTTTTCATCTACATCCCGATCCTGTTTCACGCGATCTACGGTATCTACATTGCATTCCAGGCAAAGCATAACGTAGGCAACTTCGGCTACTTCCGGAACCATATGTTCCTGTGGCAACGGGTAACAGGTATCATTACGCTCATCTTCATTGTATGGCACGTGTGGGAAACTCGTATTCAAAAAGCAATGGGGGCGACTGTTGACTTCGACATGATGGCGAACATCTTCAGCAGCCCGGCCATGATTGTGTTCTACACGATCGGGCTCATCTGCACCGTGTTCCACTTCTCCAACGGAATCTGGTCGTTCCTGGTTCACTGGGGGATTACAGTTGGTCCGCGTTCCCAGCGTATTGCGACTTACTTCACTTTGATTGTCTTCGTTGTTGTGACTTACATCGGTCTGCGTGCGATGTCAGCTTTTATTGTATAGGGATAGGGGGAATTTACTATGGCAAAAGGTAAACTTATCATTGTCGGTGGTGGCTTGGCCGGCTTGATGGCTACCATCAAAGCAGCAGAAAAAGGCGTTCCCGTCCAGCTTTTCTCCCTGGTTCCGGTTAAACGTTCCCACTCCGTTTGTGCGCAAGGCGGTATCAACGGTGCGGTAAATACCAAAGGGGAAGGCGACTCCACCTGGATTCACTTCGACGATACGGTATACGGTGGCGACTTCCTGGCGAACCAACCGCCAGTAAAAGCGATGTGCGACGCGGCTCCTGGAATCATTTACATGCTGGACCGCATGGGCGTTATGTTCAACCGTACACCAGAAGGTTTGCTTGACTTCCGCCGTTTCGGGGGTACACAGCATCACCGTACAGCGTTTGCGGGTGCAACGACCGGTCAACAGCTCCTGTACGCTTTGGACGAGCAAGTGCGCCGCTACGAAGCAGAAGGTCTGGTAACGAAATACGAATATTGGGATTTCCTCGGAGCCGTACTGGACGATGCAGGGACCTGTAAAGGGATCACGGCGCAAAACCTGCGTTCCGGCGAAATCAAATCGTTCCGTGCAGATGCCGTCATTTTGGCGACTGGCGGACCTGGTATCATCTTCGGGAAATCGACCAACTCGATCATCAACACGGGTACGGCAGCATCTGCCGCTTATCAACAAGGCGTTATCTACGCGAACGGCGAGATGATCCAGATTCACCCGACAGCGATCCCTGGCGACGACAAGCTGCGCCTGATGTCCGAATCTGCCCGCGGTGAGGGTGGACGCGTTTGGACGTACAAAGACGGTAAGCCTTGGTACTTCCTCGAAGAAAAATATCCGGCATACGGAAACCTGGTACCGCGCGACATCGCGACTCGTGAAATTTTCCACGTGTGCGTAGACCTGAAGCTGGGTGTAAACGGTGAAAACACGGTTTACCTCGACCTGTCCCACAAAGATCCAAAAGAGCTCGATGTGAAACTGGGCGGAATCATCGAGATCTACGAGAAGTTCGTAGGGGACGACCCGCGCAAGGTTCCAATGAAAATCTTCCCGGCTGTTCACTACTCGATGGGCGGCATGTGGGTTGACTACAACCAAATGACCAACATCCCTGGCCTGTTCGCTGCAGGGGAGTGCGACTACTCGCAACACGGTGCGAACCGTCTGGGGGCAAACTCTCTCCTGTCCGCGATTTTCGGCGGTATGGTAGCAGGTCCGAAAGCGATCGAATACATGGAAAGCCTGAACAAGTCGGTTGACGATCTGTCCTCGACGCTGTACGACAGCTACACCAGCAAGGAGCAAGCGAAATACGACAACATCCTGAAAATGGATGGTACGGAAAATGCTTACGTGATCCACAAGGAACTGGGCGAGTGGATGACGGACAACGTCACAGTCGTTCGTTACAACGATCGTCTGCAAAAAACCGATGAGAAGATCCAAGAGTTGATGGAGCGCTACAAAAAGATCAACATCAACGACACGAACAAATTCAGCAACTCGGGTGCATCGTTTACCCGACACCTGTGGAACATGCTGGTTCTGGCCCGTGCGATCACCATCGGTGCGCTCATGCGTAACGAGAGCCGCGGCGCTCACTACAAGCCGGAATTCCCTGAACGCGATGACGAGAACTTCTTGAAAACGACGATGGCGAAGTTCAACCCGGAAACGACTGCTCCTGAAATCTACTACGAAGATGTCGACGTTTCCTTGATCGCGCCTCGTAAACGTGATTACACGAAAAAGCACTAAAAGAAGGAGGTAACTGATCATGGCAGAAAAATTGGTACACCTGATTATTACACGTCAAGACAGCCCTGACAGCACTCCGTACAAGGAAGAGTTCAAAATTCCTTACCGTCCTAACATGAACGTAATCGGCGCGCTGATGGAAATTCAGCGCAATCCGCTGAACGCTCAAGGTCAAAAAACGGCTCCGGTAAACTGGGAATCGAACTGCCTGGAGGAAGTATGCGGTGCGTGCTCGATGGTTATCAACGGCAGACCGCGCCAGGCGTGCTCTGCGCTGATCGACAAGCTCGAACAACCGATTCGTCTCGAACCGATGAGCACATTCCCTGTACAGCGCGACCTGGCCGTAGACCGCAGCCGCATGTTCGATGCGCTGAAACGGGTAAAAGCATGGATTCCGATCGACGGTACGCATGACCTGGGTCCTGGACCTCGCATGCCGGAAGTGGATCGTCAATGGGCGTATGAGCTGTCCAAGTGCATGACTTGCGGCGTATGTCTCGAAGCTTGCCCGAACGTGAATGCGAAATCCGAATTCATCGGTCCGTTCGCGATTTCCCAGGTGCGTCTGTTCAATGAGCACCCAACCGGTAAAATGAACAAACATGAGCGTCTGGATGCCTTGATGGAAGACGGCGGTATCGGCGACTGCGGTAACTCGCAAAACTGCGTACAGGCTTGCCCGAAAGGCATTCCGCTCACGACCTCCATCGCTCACATGAACAAAGAAACAACGAAACATGCCGTGAAGAAATTCTTCTTCTCGTAAGCGCATGTACAAAGAAAGCGTGCAATCCGATTCGGGATTGCGCGCTTTTTTCCTTTCCGAAAATGACCGATCACGGCTGCTTCGCAGGAGGAGCAACTTTTGCCAGCTTCTCAAAAACGCGAATCATGCTCTCCAACTCCTCGGCAGTCAAATGGGACAGGTAGTGCTGGAGAATACACAGCCGGTGCTTCTTCACCTGTTTCAGCGTCTCCGCGCCGGATTTCGTGAGCCGGATATAGACGACTCGGCGATCGTTGTCGTCCCGGTCCCGGACGACGAACTCGTGCTTGTCCAATCGATCGATCATGGCCGTGATCGCGCTTGGCTTGACGCCCATGGAATCAGCCAGCTCGCCGACCGTACACTTCCCCTTTTGGTCCAGCTGATGGAGGATGTAGAATTGCGTCCCCGTGAGTCCGAATACAGGCTCCGACAGCTGCGGACCGAGTGCCCGCATCGTGGAGCGAAACGCCTCCTGCAGCCGTTCCATCGCATGCGTTGTATCGTGTTCCATAACTTCAGCTCCTTGCAAGTCGTACTCGTTCGACAATCTTATTTCGTGTCAGGAATATTTAATGCGATTAAATATAAACAGCAAAGAATCGTTTGTCAACCATCCATTTTCATAACGAGGAATACCTGAGCGGTTCCCAGTGAAAACTTAAAGACAATGGAAGCCTTACCAAAAGGGGGCAAACGATGAGAAAACGAGTGATCAGCTTAGGTTTGGCGTTGCTTTTGCTTTCTCCTGACACGTATGTGAACATTGCTGCGGCACGGGCGCAATCCGTGCCCCAATCGACCGCGCTGTACCATCAGGTGCTGCAAGATTTGCAGAGCATGGAGCGGCCGGCCTACACAGGAACTTTGCGGGGTGCCGCTCAACCGAAAGCGCGGGCCTTTGCTGACGAATGGACACGTCCTGCTCATTCATGGAAGGGCGAGCAGGTAGCAAATGCCTCCATTTCCACTCTGGACATGATCGAGGCTCCCCAGGCATGGGAGCAGGCGGGAGTGAAGGGCGAGGGGATGCTGGTCTCTGTGGTGGATACCGGAGTGAACCCGAAGCACCCGGACATGCCGCCGCCGCGTGATAAACGGCTCGCGGAGAAAAAATCAGGCTCCACGCAAAAAGTCATCCGCGGCTACAACTGGGCGGACCGCAATCAGACGACGGAGGACGTGGGGGAATCGCAGCACGGGGTGCACGTCGCGGGCATCATCGCTGCCAACGGAAAGCTGAAAGGGGTAGCGCCCGAAACCCAAATCTTGAGCCAAAAGGTGTTTTCCAACTACCAGGGCGAAGTCCCGGGGCTTAGCGAGTCGATTTTGTTTGCCATCAACGATTCGATCGCCAAAAAAGCGGATGTCATCAACTTGAGCCTGGGTTCTTCAGCGGGGTATGTCGACGAGACGAATACCGAGCAGTACGCCGTCAAGCGGGCAGTGGACAACGGCGTGATCGTGGTCGCGGCGGCGGGCAATGACGCCTATTTCGGAAGCGACAAGGTGCGGGATAAAAATCCGGACGTCGCGATGATCGGCTCGCCGGGCCTTGCGCCGGATGCTTTCTCGGTCGCTTCTGTCAACGCGACGACGCTCGCGGGATACAGCTTTGGCGTGCAGGGCGTGCCGGGGTTGGAGCGCGTCGTTTACCTGCACGGACACGCCGGGAGCGGCACGGTGCTGACGCCAGTCTCTACGCTGCTAAAGCCGTATCAGCTGGTGTACATGGGTAAGGGAAAAAAGGAAGACTACAACGTTTCCGTAAAAGGGAAGGTCGTGCTGCTGGAACGCGGCGATATTTCGTTTGACGAGAAGCTGCGGCTCGCCAAGGAAGCGGGTGCCGTCGGAGCCGTCATCTTCAACAATGAGCCAGGACCGCTCCTGATCAGCGCCGAGCATTTGAAGCAAATTCCGGGAGTGTCCATTTTGAAGCAGATGGGAGAGCAGCTGGCCCACGCCCTCAAAAAAGGGAAGAAAGTGACGATCACGTTTGATGGGCAATACGCCCAAAACCCGATGCCCTATCCCGACGGAGGGACGATCTCGGCGTTTTCCTCGTGGGGACCGACGCCTGATCTGCAGTTCAAACCGGAAATCGCCGCTCCGGGCGGGGGCATCCTCTCGACGGTACGCGAGTCGGAGTACGCCGTGAAAAGCGGGACCTCGATGGCCACTCCCCATGTAGCGGGCGGGATGGCGCTGCTCAAACAGGCGTACCAGAAGCAGGGGCGCGCCTTGCAAGGCAGAGAGCTGGTCGAGACGCTGAAGGCTGCCGCCATGAACACCGCAGAGCCGATCCTTGATCCCCGGCAGGCTGTATCGACGATGGCAGAAAAGCCGAAGAAAAAAATGCCGTACAGCCCCCGTGTCCAAGGGGCCGGCCTGATGCAAATCGCTAAAGCGATTCAAACGCCGGTCATTATCGTAGACAAAAAGGGCAAGGCGGGCGTCTCGCTGGGCGAGATCGGCACGACGACACAGTTTTCCTTGTTCGTCGACAACAAGTTCGGGAAGAAGCCCGTCACCTATCAGCTCCGCGATGAATTCGGCGTGCTGACGGACTTGCGCAAAAACGGGCTGAACATGCTGACGGAGACGAACCTCGAAGGAGCGCAGGTGCAATTTTCTCAGCAGCAGGTCACGGTCCAGCCCGGCGCGAGAGCGGAAGTAAAGGTGACGCTCAACATTCCGCAGGACGCGGCGCGCAACCAGTTTGCAGAAGGCTTTCTGTTGTTTCAGCCCGACGATGCTTCCCTGCCGAAGCTGCGCGTGCCTTATTACGGCTTTTACGGGAAGTGGGACGAGCCCCGCGTCATGGACGAGCCGATGTGGGAGGCAGGCAGCCAGGAAAAGCGGACAGGCATCAAAACGACCTGGTACCAGGACAAGCAGAACGACAAGTGGAAATATCGGGACTACCTTGGCGTGACGGGCGCGAGCGAGGAAGGAACGCCCCGGATTGATCCGGCGAAGATCGCGTTTTCCCCGAACGGCGACGGCCATTACGATATCGCCGCGCCTTCCATCACGTTTTTGCGAAATGCCCGGCAAGTCGTGGTCGATGTCACGGATGCGTCCGGCAAGCTGATCCGTTCGCTGACGCGCATGGAGAGAGTCAGCAAGTTCGACCAGTCCAAGCTGGGAACGCCGTATTACTACACGGAGCGGGAAGAATGGAGCTGGGACGGCAAGGCCTTTTCGCCGGAAAAAGGAATTTATGAGAAAGTCCCAGACGGCGCGTACCAGTTCGTCATCAAGGCCAAAATCGACGGGCGAAACGCCAACTGGCAGACGCTGACACTGCCGATTCGGGTGGATACGAAGCCGCCGGTAATCTCCGCCTCGCTGTCGGGCAATCGGGTACAATGGAGCAGCCGCGACAAAGACATCCAGGGCTATTTGCTCTACATGAACGGAAAAAAAGTCGGTGGCCCTTTCTCCAGCAACGTCACCAGCACGATCGTCAACCAGCCGGACAAGCGCTTTAGCGTGGTGGCTTACGACTTCGCCGGCAACATCAGCGTCGTTGACATCAACGGAAAAGGCGATACGACGCCGCCGTTCGTGGTCTTCCCTGACGATTTGTTCGCGTACGTGAAAATATCGAAGCAGCCGGATATAGCGATCCGCGGCAAAGTGACCGGGGAGGACATGCTGGATCGCGTGCGGCTGTCGATCAACAAGGTGCCTGTAAAAGTGGAGGCGGATGGTTCGTTTGAGACGATCCTGCATCTGGCGGAAGGACTCAACTACATCGTCTACAGCGCGCAGGATATGTACGGAAATACGCGGCAGTTTACCCAGAGAATTATCGTCGATACGACGCCCCCTTCGCTGCAGTTCAAGAACGATGGGGCTGAGGACGTCCTGTACGACAAAAACACCCGGAAGGTCATGCTCCCGATTCGTTTGATGTACCGCGATCAGACGTACAAGGGCAAGGTAAGCGTGAACGGACAGATCGTCGCAAGCTTCGAGGAGGACCAGTTGGAGAAGCCTGTTGAGAAGCATGTGACACAAATGCTGGCGCTCGGGCAAGGAGAGAACCGCATCCTGATCGAAGGCGAGGACGGAGCAGGGAACGAGAATGCACTGGTCGTGTACGGCTACGTAGACGCAAACGTCGGCTCGGTCGTGCTGCATCACGGCGAGCAGCGCTTGACGTATCAGGCGCGAGCGATACCGGCTCCAGCCGTGGCCCCGGCGCAGAAGCAGATCGAGGCCAAATCCGGCGAGATGGTTCCGATCGATGGAAAAGTGACGGGAACAGGAGCGATCACGATGACGGCGGCGTACGGAGAGCGAAAGCTGCCAGCGGACATCAACGATCGCGGCGAATTCCACATCGTGCTCGACCAGGTACTTGACGGAAAGCACAAGCTGGTATTGAATGCGAAAGACGCGCTGGGACGGGAAGCGCGAGCAGAGGTTGTCGTGCAAGGGAAAAAACGGTAAAGCGGCACCCGGAGGCAGCGACCGATCCTGCTGCTTCCGGGCGTTTGTGTTTTGGGAGGGAAAATTTATGTTTTATCACGGGATCAAATGGGAATATGTGTGGAAAGAGTACCCATTGCTCTCTCCCCGACGTACGGTCCGAAGCAAACGACAGGAGCAACTGCTGGATCGTTTGCATTTGCTGCAGCAGTTTGGTCTGGAGCCCATCCATTTGCTGGAAGCCGATGAGACATACCCCCCTGAGCGCTGCATCCGGGAGTGCATGGCGTTTGGCGATACGGTCTTTGCCTTTGAACGTCTTGAACTGCCGATGTGGCAGCTAAGCAGCCACGAGGTAGGAGTCGAAGTGCTGGACTTGCGCACTTGTGTATCTATTTTCACATGCAGGAATGAGGCGAAAGTCGAGGATCTTTTTCCCGGTATCCCTTGTTTTCGTGACTGTTTTCCTGCAAGTTTTTACTAATCCTCTTGCTTCTGACAAAAGTCGACATTATGATAAGGCTAAGACACAGTTAATTGCCCGGGAAAGGAAGATTGCTCAAATGAAAGACCTTGACTTTTTAGATCCATTTCTCGAATCTGCAACATCCGTGATTCAGCAAGTTTGCAATGTAGACATTTCTCGCGGCGAAATGTCTGAAAGGGAATGGTTGAGCCCGGAAAACCATACATGGATTCAGATCGGGATGACGGGCCAGTTGCAGGGAAGCGTGTATTTTGGCCTGCAGGACCAGTTGGCGCTGCGGATTGTATCCGCCATGATGGGAGGCTTCCCCGTGCATGAGATGGATGAAATGGGGAGAAGTGCGATATCGGAACTGAGCAATATGATCTCGGGGAATGCGACCACGATTTTGTCCAACAAGGGCGTGGCTGTCGACATTACGCCGCCGACAGTGTTGCTGCAGGACGAAATGCAAGGCATCACCGGTACAGCGCTCTCGGCACCGCTTGATCTGCACGACATGGGCCGCATGGAAATTCAAATGGTAGTAGTTGGATAGGACGGCAGAGGCCGTCTTTTTTTTATTGGTAAATAATCCGAAATATAAAAAAACATAAAATATTTTTGATTGTCTGGATGGATTTTAATAGATGGTGTATTGTTGGAACTAGCAAGGGGGTATGCAGGCTTGTCGTATGTGAAGCAACTGCTGGGCATGTTTTTTTTGGTCGTCGCCGTGTGTGGCGGGCCATTCATGTTGTATACGGTAAAGGAAGAAATCGTGTTCGCCCCGGAAAATGTGGTGGTGCGCACGGTGTACCTGATTCAGCAAATCGCCCAAGGTTCGCTGGGGACCTATTATTTGGGGGAAAACGAAAGAAGCATCGCCGAGGACATCTTTCCTTTTGCCCTAAGTACGTTTGAACTGCTGTTTTCCAGCGTGCTCATCGCTGTGGCTGCGAGTCTCGTTTTCGGGTTGTTTTTGCAGCGCTTCCGCATCGTGCAGCACTTCCAGAAGCTGTTGAACCTGATCGCGACGATTCCGGATTTTGTTCTGATTTTTATGTCAATTTTTGCAGCGATTGCGTTTTACAAGGCAACCAATATCCGCATCATCACGCTGTCTCCGACGAGCGACGCGGAGAACAGCTGGTTTCCGATGATCTTGCTGGCGATCGGGCCTACCATTTTTCTCATGAAAGTCGTCAGTCTGAAGTACAATCAGATCGGCGGCGAAGATTACATCAAGACAGCTGTGGCCAAAGGCATGGGCGTCTGGCATGTCCTCATCCACCATGTGTACAAGAACATCAAGCCGTATTTGCTGGCGGATCTGAAAAAGACGATAGCGATTACCGTCGCCAACCTGTTCATCGTCGAGTATTTGCTCAATGTGGTCGGACTGACGCGATTCATCTTCAGCAAAAGCGGTCCGTATCAGTTCAATGCGGCAGTTATGGGCCTGCTCGGCATCATTCTGCTGTCCATTCTCGTCTACCTGCTGATTCGCGCGATCCTATACCTGTTTGAACGCGCGGTCGTCTATAAATAATCGCTTGCGAGTGAGGTTGTCTATGCGAAAACGATTCAATTGGTCGTTGTGGAGCGGTTCCGTACTGGTGCTGCTCCTGCTCCTCGTCGGCCTGATCGGGCCTTATGCGGCTCCGTACGAGCTGGATTTTCAGGAGAAGCTGCGAAACGAAGTCGTCGGCGGCAAGAAGATCATCATTTCGCCGCCGCTGCCGCCGTCTGCTGAACATATATTCGGAACGGACAAATGGGGCTACGACATGTTGACCTTGCTAATGTACGGAGCTCCGTATACGGTATACGTCACGCTGGCGGCGGCACTCGTCCGCCTGCTGGCGGGCACGGTGATCGGACTGTACATCGGGATACAGGACAAGCCGCAGCAATGGTGGCTGGCGATCGAGAACGCCTGGAGCTACATGCCGATCTTCATTCCGGTCTACTTCTTGCTCAAGGGTGTGAGCATCAACCCGCTGATGCCTACTTCGACGCTGGTGACGCTTTTCATCGGGGTGGTGGCTGTACTGGGGGCGCCGAGCGTTGCGTCCTCTATTCGGCAGAAGACGCAGCAAATCAAGGAAACGCAGTACGTCCTGGCCGCGACATCGCTGGGAGCCGGGCGCGAGCAAATCATTTTCCGGCACATCGTCCCGCATCTGAAGGAGCAGCTGGTCATCATCCTGGTGACGGAGATGGTGGCAATCATGACTTTGATGGGACTCCTTGGCATGTTTGACCTGTTCGTCGGCGGCACGAAAATGACGACAGACCCCGTCTTGTACCACTCTATCACCCATGAATGGGCAGGGCTGCTCGGCTCGTACCGGAGCTTTGTTTACAGCAACTATACCTGGATTTATCTCACGCCCTTGGCAGCGTTTGTCTGGGCGATCGGCTCCTTTAGCTTGCTGGCCAAAGGTCTCCGGGAAAAATTCGAGCAGACGTACCACCGCACACCGTTTATTTGAGTCACGTGCCCTGATCCAACTGCGGATCGGGGCTGTTTTGCTGTGGCGGGGGTTAAACAAGATTGAATAGTAGCGGCTGAGCATGGAGCAGTACGGGTGTCAAGTGAATAGACTACAGTGTCGGGGGCGGTGTTGGCCTTGGGTTCCGACGTCAGATTCCTTTTCGCGCGCATCCCTCGCGGCAGATCTGGAAAAACTGGCGGCCATCGTCGTCCTCGCGTGCAACGTGTTCACTGCGCCTGCCGAACATGCAATCGAAGGGAATACGAACGTACTTGCGGCTCGAAACAAGGTTCTCGAAAATGAGACAGCAGAGAAGTAGGTGTTCGGAACCCATTGCCCAAATTTTGAATAGGATGTAAGGCAAAAGCCTAAAATCCTTGAAATTCCGGCACCATCACCCACCCCCCAACATAGGATAAGGTGACTCTGTAATCCCTCAACCTTGTTCCTGTAGAGCCCACAAGGAGGGGTGGCACGATTGAAGGGGAGCGACCAAACCAAGCCGTTGTTAACGAATCGCGAAAGAGAAGTATTTGAACTCTTGGTCCAGGATAAGACAACCAAAGAGATTGCCGGACAACTCTTCATCAGCGAAAAGACTGTACGCAATCACATTAGCAATGTCATGCAAAAATTAGGTGTCAAAGGTCGATCTCAGGCAGTAGTCGAACTCGTTCGACTTGGTGAACTAGAGATTTGAACCCGGTCCACCCAGCCTCCCTTTTCTTCCCATGGTCGGAAGGGAGGGTTTTTTATTGCTGGAGGCCAGGTTCATTTTTGTGAGAGCGGACAGGCAGCCTAGAGCTGAACGATCTTTGACGCGATCCGGTCGACGAATTCGCGGTCGTGCTCCACAAACAGAATGGTCGGGGAGTGCTCGAGCAGCAACTCCTCGATCTGCATGCGGGAAATGACGTCGATATAATTGAGCGGCTCATCCCAGATGTGCAGGTGAACGTTTTCGCAAAGGCTTTTGGCGATCAGCACTTTCTTCTTTTGCCCGCCGCTGTATGCGGATATTTCTTTCTCGAACTGGGCACGGGAAAAATCGAGCTTGCGCAAAATCGACTTGAACCGGCTTTCATCGATTCCGCAGCGTCGGGCAAAGTCGGTCAAATTGCCGGAGAGATGGGAGGTGTCCTGGGAGACGTAGGAGATTTTCAGTTGGCTCCCCGCCCGAAATACACCTGTATATTGCAGATTCTCTCCGCAAATCAGCTTGAGAATGCTCGACTTTCCGGAGCCGTTTCTTCCCGAGAGAGCGATTCGCTCCCCTTGGTCAATGGTGAAGCTGACGTCGGTGCATACCGCTTTTTCTCCATAGGAAAGAGAGAGGTGCTCAAGCTCGACAAGCCGGCTTTTGTGATAGGCGAGCTGCGAGATTTTCAGGCTGTCCTGGTTTTCGATGTTTTTTAGTAGATGTGACTTCTCCTCGATGGCAGCATGCTGACGGTGTTCGAGAGATTTCGCGCGCTTCATCATTTTGGCGGCTTTGTGCCCGACGTAGCCTTTGTCTACTTTGGAGCCGGAATTGCGGGTGCCGTTTTTCGTCTTTTCCACCTGATCGGACCAATGGCTCGTACGTTTCGCTGCGTCCGCCAGCCGCTTGATGTCCTTCTTCAGCTTTTCATTTTCCGCCAGTTCAAACTGGTCGCTTCGTTCCTTGTTTTCCCACCAGGTGGTGAAGTTGCCTTTTTGAATCTCGATGTTCGTCTTGTTGATCGAGAGGATGTGATCGACGCAGTTGTCGAGGAAAGCTCTGTCGTGAGAGACGAGAATGAATCCGCGCTTGGACTTCAGATAGTCGCTGACGAGCTTTCGCCCTGCCATGTCGAGGTGGTTGGTCGGCTCGTCGATGAGCAGGAAGCTGTTCTCCTTCAGGAACAAGGCAGCGAGGAGCACCTTAGTCTGCTCGCCGTTGGACAAGGAGCAGAAAGGCCGATACAGGACATCCTCGGACACCTTCAGCAAGGAAAGTTCGCGCATCAGCTCCCATTGCGCAAAGTCTCCCAGAATATCGCCGACGACATCCAGCGTCTGGTTTTCCGGACTGCCGACGACGAACGGAAAATATTCAAATTGAACCGAGGCAGTAATTTTCCCGCTGTATTCGTATTTGCCGAGCAGCAGGTTGAGAAAGGTCGTCTTGCCCCTCCCGTTTCTGCCCGTAAAACCGAGCTTCCAATCAGTGTCGATCTGGAAGCTGACATTTTCAAAAACAGGTTCAAAGCTGCACTCGTAGGCGAAGCTCAGGTTCGTTACATGGATTAATGACATGCGGCAATCCTCCCGTATGCAAAATAGAAAAGCCACAAGAAAGTTACTTTCTTGCAGCTCAAATGCATACGTCAAATCCAGCCCATACATACAAATGGGACAGGGCGAGGATATGGTTTGAGTGAAAGGACCCGTAACTTTCTTGCATGCCAAAGAATAAAACAAGCCAGGCGAAACATATCGCGTTTTTTGTTTTCCTTTGTGAGCAAGAAAAAATTACATGTTCCCTTTCAACTCCAGTCATGATAGTAGAGCCATCTTACCACACGCCTTCCGCAATCACAATCTCCTTTTTCTCCAAAAATGCTGACCGTGCATGATTCCCCTATTGACACAAGGCACAGACAGGATTATATTTTGACTGACAAAAAAGTCAATATATAAGCAGAAGGGGGGAGACCCTTGCCGCGCACGAAAGAGCAGAACGAAAAAATCCGTCTGCGGCGCAAAGAAGCGATCATGAAAGGTGCTCTTGGCGTCTATGTGGAAAACGGCTTTGCCGCGGCAGACATCGGGGAGGTTGCGAAGCGCGCCGGAGTGGCCCGAGGACTGGTTTATTACTACTACAAAGACAAGCGGACGCTGTTCCGGGATTTGTTTATGCATATGTTCCACCTGTCCAACGTCTACACCCGCAAGCATTTTGCCCAGGAGGGGACGGCCGTCGAGCTGTGCGAGAAGTTTGCCTCCGACATGTACCACAATCTGTTCGAGAGCTCAGAGCATGTGCTGTTCTTTTTCCGGATGCGGTATGACCTGCATGAACTGTTCTCGCAGGAAGAGCTGCGGACATTGCTCTGGCAAGACAACAACTTGCAGGTAGTGGTGGAGAAGCTGCGGGCAGGCATGGAAGCCGGAGAAGTGCGGCGCATGTCGCCGGAGCTGCTGACAGAACAATACTGGGGCGCGATGATGCACGGGATGGGCTTTCTGAGAAAGCGAAAGGAAGCCTTGCTGCGGAAAGGGAAAAGCCTGGAGGAAGTGGAAAAGCTGCTTTCGCCGGAAATCAAGGCGGCGATGGACTCGTGCGTCGCCATGCTTCGCCCGTGAGTGAAGCGACCTTTGCAAAATCGTACCGAAAGGGGAATTCTTTTGCTGAAATTGATGCCGTTCTTGCGGCCTTACCGGTCTATGGTCGTATTGACCATGGTATTTGTGCTGCTGCAATCGCTTGCGAACCTGTACTTGCCGACGTTGATGTCCGACATCGTGAACGAAGGCATCGTCAAGGAAAATACCGGCTACATTTGGCGGATCGGCGGCCTGATGCTGCTGGTGTCAGCGGTCGGCGCAGTGCTGTCGGTGACCGCGAGCTACATGTCTTCCAAAGCTGCTTCGGGCTTCGGCATGCGGCTGCGCAGTAATGTGTTTAGTCATATAGAAAAATTTTCACTTCAGGAGTTTGACAAACTGGGGACGGCCTCGCTGATTACGCGCACGACCAACGATATTACGCAAGTGACGCAAGTGCTGAACATGATGCTGCGGATGATGGTCATGGCGCCGATGATGTGTATCGGCGGGATCATCATGGCTGTGTCCAAGGATGCCCAACTGTCGCTCGTCATCATCGCGGCCGTTCCCATTCTCGCCTTGGCGATCTTTGGCATTGGCTCCAAAGGCATTCCGTATTTCAAAGTGATGCAGATCAAGATCGACCGGCTGAATCTGGTGCTGCGCGAGTATTTGACGGGGATGCGCGTCGTGCGTGCGTTCAACCGGACGGAGCACGAGCAGGAGCGGTTCAACCGAGCAAATGAGGACGTGACGGCGACGGCGATCAAGGCAAACCGGATCATGGCCGGAATGATGCCGGTGATGATGCTGATGATGAATATCACCTCGATTGCGATCATCTGGTTCGGGGGCTTGCGCATCAGCACCGGACATATGCAGGTCGGCGATTTGATGGCGTTTTTGCAATATGCGATGTCCATTCTGTTCTCGCTGATGATGGCTTCCATGATGTTCAGCATGGTGCCGCGCGCGTCTGCCTCTGCGGCACGCATCCACGAAGTGCTTGCGACAGAGCCGGTCATTCTCGACAGCGGAAAGGTGAGCGGGCGGGCACCGGCGGGAGGACAGGTCACGTTTGAGCAGGTGACGTTCCGCTATCCGGGCGCAGAGAAGCCTGCGTTGTCCTCGATCTCTTTTTCGGCGAAGCCTGGGCAAGTGACGGCGATCATCGGCGGTACGGGGGCAGGGAAGTCGACGCTCGTCAGCCTGATCCCGCGTTTTTACGACGTGGAGAGCGGCAGCGTGCGCATCGGCGATACGGATGTGCGGGAGCTGCCGCAGGATGAGCTTCGTTCCCGAATCGGGTTCGTGCCGCAAAAGGCGCTGCTCTTTACGGGTACGATCGAGGAAAATCTTCGGTACGGCAAGGAAGACGCGACAGACGAGGAAATTAGGCATGCGGCAGAGGTCGCGCAGGCGGCCGATTTCATCGACAGGATGCAGGACGGGATGCAGACCGTGCTCGCCCAAGGAGGCATGAACCTGTCGGGAGGACAAAAGCAGCGTCTGTCCATCGCACGAGCCCTCGTCCGGAAGCCGGATGTGTACGTGTTCGACGACAGCTTTTCTGCCCTCGATTTCAAGACGGACGCCAGGCTGCGGGCAGCCTTGAAGGCGGAAACAGCGGAGGCGACCGTCATCATCGTCGCGCAGCGGGTGAATACCGTCATGGACGCTGACCAGATCATCGTGCTGGAGGAAGGCGAAATCGCCGGAATCGGCACGCATCAGCAGCTGCTGGCGTCGTGCCGCGTCTATGAGGAAATCGTGAAATCCCAGCTGACAGAGGAGGAGATCGCATGAGTAACGATCAACGGCGCACACCTCCCGGAACTTCTGGCGCAGGACATGGCGGACAGAGGCCGATGGGCTTCGGCGGTCACGGGATGCTGACCATGCCTGGACAAAAGGCGAAAAACTTCAAAGGAACGCTGCGGCGCCTGCTCGGCTACTTGAAGCCGTATCAGGCGAAGCTGACCGTCGTCTTTTTGACGGCGGCGCTTAGCACCGTTTTTTCCATCGTCAGCCCGAAATTGCTCGGGAATGCGACGACGACCATTTTTGCAGGCTTTATGGGCAAGCTGAAAGGAATTCCGGGAGCGGCGTTCGATTTTTCCGCCATTTGGCAGATCGTCCTGACCTTGCTCGGGCTGTACCTGTTTTCCTCGCTGTTTGCCTACATCCAGCAATACGTGATGGCGGGAGTGGCGCAAAAAATCGTCTGCACGCTGCGACGGGAAGTGAATGAAAAGCTGGCGAGACTGCCGCTCAAATACTTCGACGGGCGCACCCACGGCGAAGTCATGAGCCGGGTGGTCAACGATGTGGATACGATCAGCGGCACGCTGCAGCAAAGCTTGACGCAAATGATTACATCCCTGATTACGCTGATCGGCGTCATCGTCATGATGCTGACGATCAGCCCGCTCATGACGCTGATCGTACTTCTGACGATCCCGCTTAGCTTTGTGGTCATCAAGCAGATCGCTTCCCGCTCGATGCCGCATTTCAAGGGACAGCAGCAGGCGCTCGGGGCGCTGAACGGACACGTGGAGGAAATGTACACGGGACACAAGATCGTCAAGGCATTCGGGCGCGAGAAGCAGGCGATTGAAAAGTTCGAGCAAATCAACGGAAAGCTGTACGAGTCTGGCTGGAAGGCCCAGTTCATCTCGGGGATCATGATGCCGCTCATGATGTTCGTCGGCAATATCGGCTACGTGCTGATCTGTGTAGTCGGCGGCGTGCTCGTCACGCTGGGGAGCATTACAATCGGGGACGTCCAGGCTTTTATCCAGTACGCCCAGCAGTTTTCCCACCCGATCACGCAAATGGCCAACATTGCCAACATCATCCAGTCTACGCTGGTGTCTGCGGAGCGGATTTTTGAAATTCTCGACGAGCAGGAGGAAGAAGCAGGAGAGGCTGCGGAGAAGAGGGCTGGTGAGTGGAGGGGGCATGTGACGTTTGAGTATGTGTCCTTTGGCTACAAGGAAGGCGAGCCGCTGATCCGGAACATGAACATCGACGTCGCTCCGGGCATGACGGTCGCCATCGTCGGGCCGACAGGGGCCGGGAAGACGACGCTGGTCAACCTGCTCATGCGGTTTTACGAAATCGGCGAGGGACGGATCACGATCGACGGCAGGGACATCCGCAGCATGCCGCGCGAAGAGCTGCGCAGCCAGTTCGGGATGGTCCTGCAGGATACGTGGCTGTTCAATGGCACGATCCGGGAAAACATCGCCTACGGCCGCGCCGGGGCGAGCGAGACCGAGATCGTGCAGGCCGCGCGGGCCGCACACGCCGATCATTTCATACGCACCTTGCCGGATGGCTACGAGACGGTTCTGAACGAGGAAGCGTCGAACATATCCCAAGGGCAAAAGCAACTGTTGACGATTGCGCGGGCATTTCTGGCCGATCCTACCATCCTCATTCTGGACGAGGCGACGAGCAGCGTCGACACGCGGACCGAGCTCTTGATCCAACAGGCGATGGCGCGCCTGATGGAAGGACGCACGAGTTTTGTCATCGCGCATCGGCTCTCTACGATCCGCGACGCCGACCTGATCCTCGTCATGAATCAGGGCTCGGTTATCGAGCAGGGCAATCACGAGGAGTTGCTGGCCAAAGGCGGATTCTACGCGGATCTGTACAACAGCCAGTTTTCGCAAAACGGCGAGGCCCAGCAGGCGATCTGACCCAAATGGATATCTGCGCTCCCCGCTGGCAGATGGTCTGGGACGGATGAGTGCCGTCCCGATTATTGGCCTTTCGACTCATAGGGTTTCCCGGTGCTTATCATGTATGATGGTGACATGGCACCATTTGGCAAGAAAATGGCCGGGTGGGGAGACAGAGGAAGGGTTGGAGTCACCGTATGAGCAACAACAAAAGGTTCGCGTTTATCGTGGCCGCACTCGTCGTCATCGCGGCGGCAGGCTTCGCGATCAGCCGGCTTTTCGGCGGAGTCTCGTATGCAGAAGGCTACCTGTACGAGGAAGAAAACCGCATGATTTACGCCAAAGTAACTCCTGGCGAGGAGCAAGGTCAGGTGAAGGTAGATGTCACCGACACGTATGTGGAGGAGGAAGACAGCGTTCCCGTCCTCAAGACGGCATCCAGCGTCTATACGGGAAGCGCAGAGGACGGCAAACTGGCACTCACGTCCGCGCAGCAGCCGGGCAAGCCGGTCGCAGCGACTGTCACGGCGGATGAGCTGGTCTTCCTGGGGCCTTTGCAGGAAGGGGGACAAGCTCTCCCGAAGCTGGCGGCGAGCCAGGACGCAGCCTATCAGAAGCAGCTTGCGGCTATGACCGCGCGCATCAACGAGCTGGCCGAAGGGAAGAAAAAAGAGCTGGCGGAGAAGCGGGCAAAGGAAGCGGCGCGGGTAGAGTTTGCCAAGAAAGTCGAGAAGACGGACAGGCTGGTCGCGGACCTCGTGGAAAATGCACAGTATTTGACAGACCTGCAATTTGCGGATGAAGCCTCGCTGTACCAGGAACAGGTGGCGGAGCTGCAGGGGCTGCTGGAAGAAGTCAGGCTGTACGCCGGGCAACCGGGTTTGCAGCAGGCCGAGTATGCGGTCATGAAGGAGCATGTGAGTGCCATGAAGGTTCTCGTGGACGGCATAAAGGCGACGGATACTTCCGTGAAAGGCAAAAAGCAGCGCATGACGGACATTATGAGCGTACTGGAAACCGACCTGGCAGACGTGAAGGCGACCTGGGAGGAGATCAGGAACAAGGGGGTGCCGAAGCCCGATGAACGCCAAAAGGCGCTGGACAAGGCATTGAGCACCGCTTCCGAAGCGATCGCCCAGGCGAAGCAGCGAATGGCTGCCATCGACAAGCAGCAGTCGTCCGCCGGGCAGAAGGCGGCACAGATGTACAGCGAAGCCAATGCGCTCTTGGGCAAGTCCGAACCGAAATAAGATGGCACCAGGACCCTTTTGCTGCCGGATGCTGGCAGGCGAGAGGGTTTCTTTTTTGCTGCTTGCCAAAGATGGCCCTGAGTTGAGGAATGGCCATTCGCTCGCGAAAGCTTCACAGGAAATAGGGTTTTCATATAGACTTACTTGTATTATCCTAGTGGAAAGACAAGCGGCTGCGAGCTGATCGCGTCTTCCCAGGAGGTTTCTATGAGCGTCTATCAAAATATAACCGAGTTGATTGGCAATACCCCTCTCGTTCGCCTCAACCGGATCGTTCCGGCGGGTGCGGCAGAGGTGTTTGTGAAGCTGGAAAAGTTCAATCCGTCTGGCAGCGTCAAGGACCGGGCGGCATACAACCTCATTTTGACAGCGGAGCAGGCCGGGCTGATTCAGCCAGGCGATACGATCATCGAGCCGACCAGCGGAAATACGGGGATCGGGCTGGCGATGAACGCCGCGGCCAAAGGCTATCGGGCGATTCTCGTCATGCCGGACAACATGTCCAAAGAGAGAATCAACCTGCTCAAAGCGTACGGTGCCGAGGTCGTGCTGACGCCGAGCGAGCTGCGCATGCCGGGTGCAATCGCCAAGGCGGAGGAGCTGCAAAAGGAAATTCCGCGCAGCTTCATTCCCCAGCAGTTCGAGAACAGGGCCAATCCCGATATCCACCGCGTGACGACAGCGCAGGAAATCTACGAGCAGACAAAAGGACGGCTGGACGCGTTCGTCGCCACGGCGGGAACGGGCGGGACGATCACGGGAACGGGCGAGGCGTTGCGGGAGAAGCTGCCAAAGCTGTACATCGCCGTCGTCGAACCAAAAGGCTCGCCTGTCTTGTCAGGCGGCAAGCCCGGCCCGCACAAGCTGGTGGGTACCAGTCCCGGTTTCGTCCCGAAGATTCTCAACACCGGCATTTACAACGAGATCATACAAATCGCCGACGAGGAAGCGTTGCAGACGATGCGGCTGCTCGCCGCCAAAGAAGGCCTGCTCCTTGGGCCGTCCTCGGGGGCATCGGTATTCGCTGCCATCACCGTGGCGAAGCGGCTGGGCGAGGGGAAAAGGGTCGTCTGCATCGCGCCTGATACGGGCGAACGCTACCTGAGCATGAACTTTTTCTGAAAAGAAGCGCGCGAAAACCGGGCAGAGAGCCGCAGCAGCTCCTTTGTCCGGTTTTTCAATGGGAGCAAATATTCGCATGTGATGGCGCTCTTGCCTGCGAGTTGGCACTGACGCCATCCTGTTGCCACTTCTGGTATGCCGGCAGGGGCCGATGCGCAGGAAAACCTTCTCCAATTCAAGACGGGAAGGGTTTTTTTGTCGAAAAAAATTAATTGGTAATGACAACGCGGCGTGTGATAATTGTGAATAGTCGGAACTGGGGATAGAAAATAGTCCGGCAAACCAAGAGAAATAGAAGAGGGTGAGCGCAGTGAAGAAAGGAAAGAAGCTACTATCGGTCCTGTTTTCTTCCTCACTGGTGCTGAGCAGCATTGTGGCGGCACCAGCGACCGGGATGGCGAAATCGAAGGACAAGCCTCCGCTCGAGGTTGATCTGTCCACGGTCAACATCGAGCGCCTGGTGAAATCCTTGATGGAGCAAGGCGAGATCGATGAGGATGCGGATCAGGCAGAAATCGATCGCGCGGTGGAGAGGTTTTTGAAAGGCAAAAAGGTGCCCCACGGCATTGACGATTCCAGCTCCTTCGGGAAAAAGGCGAGCAAATCGCAGCTTGCGGCTGTGTCGAAGGCAGCTGGCAAAGTGTCCAAGCTGAAGGACGGCAGCCAGGTGCGGGCATCCAGCAGGTTACATACGGATCATTTGGTCGTTGCGCTGGTGGAATACCCTGATCTGCCGCACAACGAGGTGCCAAAGCAGAGCGACTCTCTGTGGACGAAAGATTTTAACCAAAAGCACTACGAGAAAATGCTGTTTGACCCAAAAGGCTACACGACGCCTGAAGGCATCAGCATGACCACGATGGCGAAGTACTACTCTGAACAGTCCGGCAACACGTGGACGGTAGACGGCGTCGTCACGCCATGGCTCACTGCGGAAAAAGAGAAAAAATACTACGGCGGCAACGATAAAAATGACAATGACAGCAATCCGCGGGACCTCGTCGTCGAGACGCTGGAAGCGGTGGGCGACGCGATTGCAGGACACGAGGACGAGTACGACCAGCGCGACCCGTACGATCTCGATGGCGACGGCGACCTGATGGAGCCGGATGGGATGCTGGACAACCTGATGATCGTTCATGCCGGCATCGGGGAAGAGACGGGCGAAGATCCGGATGCGATCTGGTCCCATCGCTGGACGCTGAAAAAGCCGACGGAAATTCCGGGCACAGATCTGTTAGCGTACGACTACATGATTCAGCCGGAAGACGGCGCACCTGGGGTATTCGCGCACGAGTACGGCCACAACCTCGGCCTGCCTGATCTGTACGACACATCCTACGGCGGGCACGATTCGCCGGTAGGCGCCTGGTCGCTGATGTCCTCGGGAAGCCACACCGGTTATGTGTTCCAGACGCAGCCAACGGGCTTCGACCCGTGGTCCAAGCTGATGCTGCAGCAAATGTACGGCGGCAGATGGATTGAGCCGGAGGTCATCGATTACCAGGCATTGAAAAAACGGAAAAAGTCCGTTAATCTCATCGACGCCAGCAGTATCGACAAGAGAGGGAAAGTGGTCAAGCTGAACATGCCGCAAGTCGAGAAGACGCCTCCGGTGCAGCCAAAAGACGGGGACTATTCGTATTTTTCCGATGAAGGCGACAACCTGAACACGAAGATGACCTCCGAAGTCATCGACCTGACAGGTGCCAGCTCCGCTTCCATGAGCTTCGACTCCTGGAGACAGATCGAGACGGGCTACGACTACCTGTACGTGAACGTCATCGACGCGGACACGGGCGAGAGCAAGGAAGTCAAAGCGTACGACGACGAGACCAAAGGCTGGGATAAGGAAGAAATCAGCCTGAACGACTTTGTCGGCAAGAAAATCCAGGTCGAATTCAATTACGTGACTGACGGCGGCTTGGCGAAGTCCGGCTTCTACCTGGACAACTTCGAGGTCAAAGCAGACGGGGAAGTCGTCTTCTCCGACGATGCGGAGGGCGAGCAAAAGTTCGATCTGGACGGCTTCATCCACTTCGACGGCGAAGGCAAAATGTACGATGCGTACTACCTCGTCGAGCTGCGCTCCCATGAGGGCGTGGACGCGGGCCTGAAATATTTCCGCCGCAACGACACGTTCTTTACGTACGATCCCGGTATGGTGATCTGGTACTACGATGGACGCTACGGCAAAACGCAGGACAACAATACGAGCAACCATCCAGGCTACGGCATGCTGGGCGTAGTGGATGCCCACCAGCAGGTCCGTTACTGGAATAATGACGAAGGAAACAAAGATGCCATTGCCGACTCCCGCTACCAGGTCAACGACGCGGCGTTCAGCCCGGCAAAAACATCCGGCATGAAGCTCGACTACACATTGGGCACGATGGATTACAAGCCGCTAAAAGGCGTGACGATCTTCAAGGACAGTGACGATTACACGATGCCGGAAGTGCCGGAAATCGGGAAAGTGCTGCCAAAGATCGGTCTGCAGATCAAGCTGGCTTCTGTATCGAAAAAATTCACGAGTGCCAGAGTCGAGTTCTCGATTGACAAGTAGTGCGAAAGTGCCCATGTCTCTTGCAGCAGTGAAGTGAACAAGCGCATGAAAAAAAGAGCGGCGTTTCGCTCCCCCGTCAGTGTGAGGGGGAGGGATCGCCGCTCTTTGCCTGTTTGTGTCCGGTTTTTGCAACTGGTCGGATTAATTGCCGACTGAAAGCCCACGGTTTTCATCGTGGGATGAAAGACGGCTTTGCCCGAACATCCCTGTATGGGATGGGCAGGGCAAACACTCAGCATGTGTGCGAGTGCATTTCTTTTTGTTCGTCTGTTGCAGTTTCATTGTAAAACTGATCCCATCATGATATGGGACAAGAATACAGACGGACAGCTACCACAGTATCTCTGATCCACTATCATTTTGTTTTCTGCCCTCGTTATCGAAGAAAAGTATTAGTGGAACAGGTGGAAGTTCGATTCAAGGAACTAGTAACTGAAATATGACAACAGAATGACTGGCTGATTGTGGCGATGGAAGTGATGCCAGATCATGTTCATTTATTCCTGAATGGTCTTCCCACCGATTCTCCATCAGACGTTATGGCAAAAGTGAAAGGAGTGACTTCTCGAATATTGAGGCAAGAATTCAAACATCATGCTCATTTGCCTAGTCTATGGACACGCTCTTTCTTCGTCAGTACAGCAGGAAACGTATCAAGCGAAACAGTCAAACGCTATGTCGAAGAACAAAAGAAAAGGGGGTGAGCTCATGCAAGCTTTAACGGTAAAAGTCCGAATTTTTCCTGATCATCCAGATGTTCTCCGCCAATTAGGAAAAGAGTATGTTCGGGTAGTGAACCAACTGAGTGAACAGGCGGAACAACTTGGAGTGTTTCCGAAAGTGACAACCAAAGATGTAGAATCCCGCCTTCCCTCTGCCGTCTGTAATCAAGCCATTCGTGATGCCAAGAGTGTGTACCGAAAAAGTAAGAAGTTGGGCACTCGCCCCATTCTTAAAAAACCTGTCTATTTCATCAACAATCAAAACTATTCCCTATCTGAAAATACGGTGGCTTTCCCGATCGGCGTTGATGGGAAGACAAAGAAGACAACCTTTCTTGCTATTCCAACGAATCGAGACATGGAGTTGTTACGTCAAGCCAAGCCTGGACTGATGCGAATCGTTGAAAAATCAGGAAAATGGTACGCTCAAATTTCGTTAGTAGTTCCCACAACCGAATCGAACGGTGAATACATGATGGGTATTGACCTTGGTCTGAAAGTTCCTGCTGTTGCTGTGACATCCACAGGGAAAACCAGATTTTTTGGAAATGGTAGACAGAACAAGTACATACGCAGAAAGTACCAGCAACGGAGGCGTACATTAGGTAAACTCAAAAAGTTGTCTGCCATTCGGAAACTTGGTAACAAGGAACAACGTTGGATGAAAGACCAAAATCATAAGATTAGTCGTCAAATTGTAAATACAGCCGTTCAAGAAGGCGTGTCCATCATCAAGCTTGAACGACTAGAGACGATTCGCAAGACGGCAAGAACAAGCCGTAAAAACGCAAAGAATCTGCATGGTTGGACGTTCTATCAGCTGCAACAATTCATATCCTACAAGGCAAGCCTTGTCAGCATAAGGGTTGTGGAGGTTCATCCTGCCTACACTTCTCAATCTTGCCCTGCCTGTGGGGAGAAGAACAAAGCGAGAGGCAGAAGATACGAATGTTCATGCGGATTCAACGCTCATCGTGATCGGGTTGGAGCGATCAATATCATGCGTCAACCTGTGGCAGATGGTAACAGTCTGTCAGCCTAAGATGCTATATGCACTGTCTTAGGACGGGCTGATGAGACAGCCCTGAACTTGGGGGAACTACGGATAGCAGAAATGCACTTCCGACTACCACCCAAGAATCCCACTGATACCGAAGGTGTCGGCTTGCGGCTTTAGCCGTGGGAGTCTCAAAGCTTGTATTTTTTCATCTTTTGCAAAACGGCGGTGTGGCTGATGCCCAATGAGGCCGCCGCCTGCCTGATGGAGCTGTGCTCGCGCAAGGCTCGGAGCAACAGCGTCTTTTCATACGCTTCCATTTGCTCGCGGAGGCGGCAGGAAGGCAGTGCTGATGCTGCGGCGGAGGGCGGCCCGGACGCTTCCGGGGGAAGGTCCAGATACAAGTGCTGCGGGTGAATTTCCGCGCCGGGACAAAGGTACACGGCTCGTTCCATCACGTTTTGCAGCTCGCGCACGTTGCCGGGCCAATGATGCCGTTGCAGCGCGTGAATGGCGGCTGGCGTCAGCTGCATGACCGGCCGGTTTGTCGAGCGGCATACGTTTTGCACAAAAAACTGGGCCAGCATGGGGATGTCGCTTTTGCGCTCGCGCAGGGGCGGAATGACGATCGGAATCACATGCAGGCGGTAGTACAAGTCTTCGCGGAACTGCCCTTTGCTCGTCATGTCTTGCAAATTCCGGTTGGTGGCAGCGATGATGCGCACATCGATGGGAATGGTCCTGCTCCCGCCCACTCTGCGGACCCCGCGTTCTTCCAGGACGCGAAGCAGCTTGGCTTGCAGGTGGAGGGGGAGATCGCCGATTTCATCGAGAAACAGCGTGCCGCCCTTGGCCATCTCAAACAGACCGAGCTTTCCCCCTTTGCGCGCGCCGGTAAATGCGCCCTGCTCGTACCCGAACAGCTCGCTTTCCAGCAAAGCATCGGGAATGGCGGCGCAGTTGATCGGCACAAAGGGCCCGGCAGCGCGGTGGCTCTCGCCGTGAATGGCACGGGCGAACAGTTCTTTTCCCGTACCGCTTTCGCCCTGCAAAAACACAGTCGCCTCGCTGCCTGCGACCCGCCTCGCCGTCTCGATGCACTGCCTCATGTTGTCGCTCTGCTGCACGATTTCTTCAAACGTAAAGCGATTGCTTTTCTGTACGGTCGATAGCAGCTCCTGGATTTGCTTGTGGTCGCGGAGCACGACGACTACGCCATTGCGCTCGCCGCTTTCGGCGGGAAGGATGGGATGATAGCTGCAGACATAGCGCATGGGGAGCTGGCGCCCGGCCGCCATCAGGCTGACCTGCACGCTGGGCAGCTCCACCGCATCCTGCAGGCAGCGTCTGATCTCGCGGGCAGCTTCACCCCACAGCTTTTCGATCGAGTCGTTCAGAAGCTGCTCGGGTTTTATCTGCAACATCTGCACGGCAGCGCGATTCATATTGGTGACGCGCAGCTGGTCGTCCAGCAGCAGTATGCCTTCCGAGACGGTGGCGAGGATGGTCTGGATGCGATTTTCGCGTTCTTCTGCAGGAAGGCAGGTGATTAGCCTGACCTGCTTGATGCCGTTTACCTGCAGGATCATTTTCGTAATCGGCGCGAGCTGGCTGTGCGGCACATACGGGATTTTTACATAAATGTAGTGAGGCACGACCTCCATGCCGACGATGTCGAGCTTGCCTGCCGCCAGGCACGAGAGGACTTCGTGCGTAATCCCGACCCGATTTTCGCCTTTGATCTCCAACGTAATCCCCTTCAATGAAAGCCCTCCTCGCCATTCATACCGTCTTTTGCTTTCTTTATTTTCCATCATAAAGAGAAAACTTGGCTGCGCCAAGCATCAGGCGCAAGCCAAGTTGCAAAGAAAAGCCCGGCGCGGTACGCACCCGGGCAAGTGTTGCGGCTTAGGCAAAAGACAGAGCCGTGTCGAGATCTTCCAAAATGTCCGCGATGTCCTCGATTCCGACAGACAAGCGAACGAGTCCATCGGTAATCCCCATCTTCGCGCGTTCTTCGGCAGGGACGACGGAGTGTGTCATCGAGGCAGGGTGCTGAATGAGCGAGTCGACGTCTCCAAGGCTCACGGCGCGCTTGCACAAATGTACGTTGTTCATCATGCGGATACCTGCTTCCATGCCGCCTTTCAGTTCAAAGGCGAGCAGCCCGCCAAAGCCATCCATTTGCCGGCAAGCCAGGTCGTATTGGGGAAAATCAGGCAGGCCGGGATAGTACACCGCCGCGACTTTCGGGTGGCTGTGCAAAAACCGGGCGACCTGCATGCCGTTTTCGCAGTGGCGGTCCATCCGCACCCCGAGTGTCTTCAGTCCGCGGATCAGCAAATAGGCATCGAAGGGAGCGAGAATGCCGCCGATGTCCTTTTGCGTGGTCAGGCGGATGCTGTCCATGATCGCCTTTGGCCCGACAGCGACACCGGCGATGACGTCTCCGTGCCCGCCGATAAACTTGGTGGCGCTGTGGATGACGATGTCTGCGCCATGCTCGATCGGGCGCTGCAAATAGGGAGACATGAAGGTGTTATCCACGACGACAGCAGCGCCGATCTCTCTGGCAATCTTGGCGACCAGCTGCAAGTCGACCAGCTCCATGGTAGGGTTGATCGGCGTTTCCACGTAAATGACGCGGGTTGTCGGCTGGAGCATTTGGCGGATGGAGGCTTCATCCGTCATGTCACAGAGCGAGTAGCTCACCTGAAAGCGGTCCTGCAGCAGGTTGAGCAGGCCGTATGTGCAGCCGTACAAGCCTTTTGTCCCCAGGATGTGGTCGCCCGTCTTCACGAGCGCGAGCAGGATGGCCGAGACGGCTGCCATTCCCGAGGCAAAGGCAAGACCCGCTTCCGCTTTCTCCAGAGCCGCCATTTTCTCCTCCAGAACAGTGACTGTCGGATTTCCCAGACGCGAGTAGATGTAGCCGGCCTCTTCACCGGCAAAGCGGCGAGCGCCCTCTTCTGTGGAAGAAAACACAAAGGTCGAGGTCTGGTAGATCGGGGTGGCGAGCGCACCGGTCAGAGGATCGCAGTGATAGCCGGCATGGATGGCAGTCGTGGACAGTCCCCGCTGTTTTTCTTTGTTCATCGCTTGGTTGAAAGTCATGGGAAAATCACCTCTCGGAATATTGGTAAAACGTATGGTTGCATGATCTGTGCCAGCTGGGAAAAGGCGGAAGCGGCCGCGCTATGTGGCCGATCGTGCGAGAATGCTGGAAAAGTTTCGTGCCAAGTGGCAAGAAAACGGACCAGCAGCGCAGAGCTGCGGTGCGGCGTTTCTCCCTGTTTGCTGGTCTAAGCGGAGCGAAACGGCAATACGTTATATCAATGAACGACAAGCTGCCTGAAGGATCGCGCGAAAAAGAGACAACCATGTCAACCGTACTAAGATGAGATTCGCGGCCCGGCAGCAAGGGGGGAATGGTAGATGCTGCACATCGTCGCTTGCATCAAGCAAGTGCCGGATACGAAAATCATCAAGATGAATCCCAAGACCAATACGATGGACCGGGCGAGCGCACCCGCGATCCTCAATCCGTATGATGCCCATGCCGTTGAGGAGGCAGTCCGGCTGAAGCAGCGGTACGGAGGGATCGTCTCTGTCGTGACCATGGGTCCTCCACCGGCGGTCAAGGCGATCCGCAAATGCGTCGAGATCGGAGCAGATGCTGGATACCTCATCACGGACAGGGCTTTCGCCGGGGCGGATACGCTGGCGACGAGCTACGCGATCACCAAGGCAATCGAGAAAATCGCCCAGACGCAGCCTGTTGATCTGGTGATTTGCGGCAAAATGACGATCGACGGCGACACGGGGCAGGTCGGTCCGGGCATCGCCCGCAGGCTCGATATTCCGCCGCTGACCAACGTTAAAAAGGTCGTGGAAGTGAACAAGGCGGAGGGGTATTGCATCGTCCACCGCAAGCTGGAGGACGGCTATGAAGTGGTGCAATCCGCCTTGCCTTGTCTCTTTTCCGTGGAGAAGGAGATCAACGAGGTGCCGTATTCGCCGCTGCCGAACATGCTGCGTGCCGCACGCTACGATCCTGTCGTCTGGAGTGTGGACGACCTGGGAGACATCGACCGCTCGCAGTTGGGACTGAAAGGCTCGCCCACGGTCGTGGCGAAGGTCTGGCCTCCGGAAAAGCCAAAAGGCGGCGACATGCTGGAAGGGACGCCGCGGGAGCAAGTCGCGCGGCTGATGGAGATTTTGCAGGAGAAAAAAGGATTGTTTCGGGTGAAGGAGGGGCAGGCATGAATCTGGAGGATTATCGCGGCATCTGGGTGTACGCGGAGGTGAAGGACGGCAGGATCGCGCCGGTTTCCCTGGAGCTGCTCGGTGCGGGACGTCAGATGGCGGACAAACGGGGCGTGCCGCTCGCGGGACTGTTGATCGGGGATGGCGTCAAGCAGCTGGCGGAGACGCTCTTCTCCTATGGCGCAGACCAGGTCTATGTGTATGACGACCCGATCTTTCACTATTACCGCACGGAGTCGTACATGCGCGCCGTGATCGAATGCGTGAACAAACACAAGCCGGAAATCATCCTGTACGGGGCGACTTCTACGGGCAAGGACCTGGCTTCGGCAGTGGCGACCGACCTGGAGACAGGGCTGACCGCCGACACGACGATGCTCGACGTCAATGCCGAGACCGGTCTTCTGGAAGCGAGCCGACCGGCTTTTGGCGGCAATATCATGGCGACCATCCTTTGCAAAAAGCATCGGCCGCAGATGGCTACGGTCCGCCCGAAGGTGATGCGTGCGCTGGAACCGAACCCTGCCCGCACAGGCGAGATCATCGAGGAGAGCATCGCGCTGCGCGAGCAAGACATTCGCACCAAAGTGCTGAAAATCGTCCGCGAGACCAGGAAAAAAGTGCGGCTGGACGAGGCGGATGTCATCGTGGCGGGGGGAAAAGGGCTGGGCAGCAAGGAAGGCTTTGCGCTGATCCACCAGTTCGCGGAAAAGATCGGCGCCACCGTGGGGGCGAGCCGGGATGCGGTCGAGGCAGGCTGGATCGGGCATGAACACCAGGTCGGGCAGACAGGCGTGACGGTGACGCCGAAAATCTACTTTGCCATCGGTATATCGGGAGCGATCCAGCACCTGGTCGGGATGCGCAACTCCGGCATGATTATTGCCATAAACAAGGACCCAAACGCGCTCATCTTTCAGTCATGCCACTACGGGATCGTCGGGGACGCCTTTGAAATCGTGCCTTTGCTGATGGAGGCGTTTCAGAAGGTGCCGGACAAGGAGGTACAATATGGCGGAAAAGTTTGATGTCATTGTAGTCGGAGCAGGTCCGGCGGGGACGGCCTGTGCGTACACTCTCGCCAAACAAGGAGTGAACGTCCTCTTAATGGAGCGGGGGGAATATCCCGGCTCGAAAAACGTGATGGGCGGCGTGCTGTACCGCAAGACGATGGAGGACATCATCCCCGGTTTTTACAAGGAAGCACCCGTGGAGAGGCCGATTGTCGAGCAGCGCTTCATGATGCTGGACAAAGAATCGGCGCTCACTTTCAGCTACAAAGGGCTGGAGTGGGCGCAGGAGCCGTACAACAACTTCACCGTTCTGCGCGCCAAATTCGACCAGTGGTTCGCGGACAAGGCGGTGCAGGCAGGTGCGCTTTTGCTCAATGAGACAGTGGCGCTGGAGTGCATCGTGGAGAACGGCAAAGTCACCGGGATACGCACGGACCGTCCGGATGGCGACGTGTACGCGGACGTCGTCGTGCTGGCAGACGGCGTCAATTCGCTGCTCTCCAAATCGCTCGGCTTCCACAAGGAATTCCGTCCTGGCGAAGTAGCGCTGGCCGTCATGGAGGTGCTAAAGCTGGACCGGAAAATCATCGAGGATCGCTTCAATCTGGAAGGCGACCACGGTTGCACCATCGAGATTTTCGGTGACTCGACCAAAGGAATTTTGGGCACGGCTTGGCTGTACACGAACAAGGACAGCTTGAACATCGGGGTCGGGACGATGCTCTCGGGCCTGATAAAAAACAAGATCAAACCGTATGAATTGCTGGATTATGTAAAAAATCACCCGATGATCCGCCCCTATATACAGGGCTGCGAACAGCAGGAATACCTGGCCCACCTGATTCCCGAGGGAGGCTATCGGTCGATGCCCAAACTCGTCGGAGACGGGGTGATTGTCGTAGGCGATGCGGCCCAGCTGGTCAACGCGATCCATCGGGAAGGCTCCAACATGGCGATGGCTTCCGGGGTGATGGCGGCGGAGACGATCATCCGTGCTCGCGAGGCCAAAGATTTCTCGGAGCGCATGCTCGATTCGTACCGCATCAGCCTTTTGGACAGCTTCGTCGGGCAGGATCTGAAGAAGTACAAGGACGCGACCCATCACTTCGAGAAGTACCCGCAATATTTTGAGCAGTACATCCCGATGATGAACAAGGCAGCCAGCCAGATGTTCACGGTAGACGGCACTTCCAAATGGAACAAGCAGAAAAAGATCTGGAGCGAGCTCGGCACGGCTAGGGACAAGTGGAAGATGGCCCGCGATCTGATGAATGCATGGAGGGTGATGAAGTGATGGCGACGATCCCCAAAGGGCAGCCGATCGAAGAAAAGCAATACCTGGTCCGGTTCAAAGCCGACACGCAGTCCCATCTTCACGTGCTTGACGCAGACATCTGTGCGACCAAGTGCCCGGATAAGCTGTGCACGATCTTTTGCCCGGCCGAAGTCTACAAATGGGAAGAGGTGCGGATGCATGTGGGATACGAAGGGTGTCACGAATGCGGAAGCTGCCGGATCGGCTGTCCATTTGAAAACATCAAGTGGGAATACCCGAAAGGCGGTCACGGAATCATATTCAGACTCGGTTAATGGGCGGGGAAGCGCGATGATCCAGGAGGGCGACAAAGTCGTATTTTTGAAGGACGGGGTGCGGGGGATTGTCATCCGCGTCGAGGAGGGCCGCTGCCATGTCTTGTGGGAAGATGAGTTTGTCAGCTGGGAGAAGATAGAGCTGCTGCGCCTGGAAGAAGCGAAAGAACAGCGGGAGTTAGGATAGCTCCCGCTGCTTTATATCCGGCATCCGGCTGTCGGCGGCTAACGCAGAGAGTAGGGCAAAGAAAAGACGCGCGTCCCGACGATCCGGTAGCAGCCGATGACCGGTTCTGATGAAGACAAGGATACGATGAGGTAAGCCGCTTCCGGGTAGTGGGCGTACGCTATATCCTCAAGGGATGGCAAGGGGGGAGCCGTTGGATGGGAGTGGTAGATTCCCGCAAGCGTCTCTCCCTTCAGCGCCATTTTTTGCAAGACTTTTTGAACGTGACGTAAGTCCATGGCAAAGGCCACTGGGCTCTTTTCGATGTTTTCCATTCTCCAGAGGGTTTCCGCGCAACCGTTTCTGCCTGAAAGTAATCCGCAAGCCTCCATAGGGCGTTCCTCCAGGCAATGCCTGACCATCTCGTGCCAGACAGTGCGGGACATCAAGAAAGGTTGTTCGTGAAATTCAGCCTTGCCAGCGCCTGCCGCAGCAGCCTCCCGATTTTTTTGGCTGGACGTACGGCTTGACGTTGTGAACAGGACCCGATTTGGGCAGAGGCGTCAGGGGCCTTGCCGCAGGCCGCTGCTGCATCTGGCGGACGGCCATTTGGTGGCGCTGTTGATAGAGTGCACGGAGTTGTTCAGGTGTCATGGTATTCCCTCCCTTTCTTTACTGTACTATGTTGTATTCAGCGTGCCGCTGTGTGGGAACGGCACCCGCACATCGGGGGAGGTCATTTGAACGGATTGAATGTGTTCCCGGGATTGGTCTTTGGAGGGAGCGTGAAGGTGGCGGGAATGGAGTTGGAGGTCTGCTGAAGGTTTTGCATGGGCTGCGCGGTTACGGAAGGGCTCTGCGACGAGAGCGTCGAGGGCAGCTGACTGAGCACTTTGTTCGCGCGGGCTTCCTTTAACGTGAAATCCTTGATCGCTTGTCGGTATTTCTCCTCTTTGTCCTGAAGCTCCTTGATCTGCTGTTTCAGACCATCTACCGTTTTTTTCAGCACTTTCTCCTGGGTGGAGATGCGCTCCAGCTCCTTGGCCAGTTCACTTGCCTGCTTCTTGTACTGCTGTTCGATCGAATCGACCTGGGCGAGGGAACGCTGATACTTTTCCTGCTCTGCCTTGGCAGCTGCGAGCGATTGCTCAAGCTGTTCGAGCTTTTTCTCATACGCGGCGGCTTTTTCTCGCTCGCTTTCCAGTTGCTTGACGAGCTCCTTCAGCTGCTTGCTCGCTTCCGCCTGTGAAGTGAGGGCGTGTTGCAGCTCCTGCTCGCGCTGTTCGATGGTTTGTGCAAGTTCCTGTGCCCGTTGTTCCCACATGAACCGGGATTCCTCCAGCTGCGATCGTTCGCGAAGCAGTTCGGCTTCACGTTGTCCGGCGGCGGAAATTTGCTGCTGGGCAGCTTCAAGCTTTGCGTTCCATTGCCGCTCATGCTCCTGCAGTTGTTGAATTTTGTACTCCTGGTCGGCGATGAGTTGGATGAGCTCCGTTTCTTTTTTCCTGGCGTCGGCCAGCTGCTTTTCCGCAGCCTCTTGCTGTTGGAGCGCGATTGCGAGTTGCTGACTGGACTCCTCGAGCTGCTGCTCTGCCGATTCAAGCCGCTCTTGGGAGGCATTCAGCTGCTGCGCTGTGTCTTCCTGCCGCTGGCGGGATTCTGTCAATTGCTGTTTGGCAGCTTCGAGCTGCTGTTCTGCTGCTTCCAGCTGCTGTTCCGTTACCTCAAGTCGCTGCTGCGCTGCTACAAGCTGCGTCCGGGAAGCCTCCAGTTGCTGTTCTGTGACCGCAAGCCGTTGCTGCGCTGCTTCCAGCTGCGCCTGAGAATCCTCCAGTTGCTGTTCTGTGACTGCGAGCCGCTGCTCCGCCGCTTCCAGCTGTTGCAGGGTAGACTCGAACTGCGTCTGGGAAGCCTCCAGTTGCTGTTCTGTGATTGCGAGCCGTTGCTCGGCTGCTTCCAACTGTTGCAGGGTAGACTCGAGCTGCGTCCGGGTAGCTTCATGCTGCTTTCTCCATTGTTCGGAGGACGCATCAAGACCCTCCATTTCTCGGCGGAGCGTCTCTAGTGCCTGCCGCAGTACATCTTCCTGCTCCTGGTAGCGGGCGATGGTTTCATCCTTTTCCATGCATTGCTGCTCGGAGGCTGCGAGCCGGCTCTCATATTCAGTCAGTTGCTGCTGCCATTGCTGAGCGCTCTGCTGCCAGCTGGCCTGGGCATTGGCAAATTCCTCACGCAGCTCCTGCAAGGAAGTGTCGTCGGTTTTGGCTGCGTTTTTGGCTTCGAGCAATTCTGCCTTCAGCGCATCCGTCGTCTGCTTCCATTTCGCCTCCCGCTCCTTGTAGGCAAAGAGGGCTTTTTCCCGCTGCTCCAGGACGTCTTGCTGCTGTTGCACCTTGTCTTCCAGTTGTGCGAGGCGAGACTGGGTCTGGGCAAGCATCTGCTTCCACCCTTGTTCCTTTGCCTGCAAGGAAGAGAGCGTCTCTTCGTATCGCCCTACGGCTTCCTGATGTGCTTGCTCGCGTTCCAGCAACGCTTGCAGCTGCTCCTGTAGCTGATTGATTTCCTCACTGTATTGCGATGCTTTGGCTTCGTAGTAATACGCCTGTTTTTTCAACAGCTGGAGCTTTTCATTTCCGCGTTTTCCCTTGCTCGTACTGGTGCTCGTGACGCTGCTCGCGGTGGAGGTCCTTTTTTTGAGCATAGTGTTGTCCTCCTTTTTTCATGTAGGTATCCTCTATAGACATATGTAGCGTACATGGATTGGTGCCTGTTTCGGCGCGGGCCGGCTCGGGAAAGAAAAGACGGGAGAAGCCATGGCCTCCTCCCGTCGTATGCGGAATGATTGAATTTCGCAAAGTTTACGGAGTCGTAATGACGATATCCCCGAAGGTGACGCAATCGGCAACGAGCAGTTGTTCGTCCGGAACGACAGCGACTGTTGCGGAGAACACGAGCACACCGTTGACGTCGTTCAAGGTCAGGATGATCACGTCTGGCAGGCCAAGGCCCGTTTCCGCGAGCGTCAGCGAGTAGGTCATCGTTTCTTGTACGCCGGACGACGTGAAGGTGCGTACACCTGTACCGGTGACGACGAGACCTGCCAAGATAGTCAGGCCAGGCAGTATGTCGATGCAAGTAGGCGAGCTGATGGACGTCGGCGAGAAGCTGAAGCTTTGATCGCCAGGGAGTACATCAGGCAGGACATTATCAAAGAAGTTAAAGGTAAACGAGCTGCTGGATGGATCGCAGGACGGGCAGATATCGGCGATGAGTTGGATCGTACCAATTGCGGCGGTAAGCGGTATGCCGATAGATACAGAAATGTTAGGCACAAGGGCATTCACAGATGCCTGGCAATCGCAGTTCGCCACTGGGAAGATCGGCGGGCATTGCGGCGGGAACGCGATCGGCGGGCAGCGGAAGGATGGTGTCGGGGATGGTACAGGAATGCTGTTCGGACGCGGCGAGCAGAATTTGGCGAGAACTTCCAGTTTGACTTCCGCTTCTACCTGGATCTCTACGCACACAATGACGTCGAGCTGGACCATGCCTCCGAGAAGGACGTTACCGACAGGGTTGCATTCAATGGCGCTGATGCGGCAGACGATGTTGTTCTCATCAAGCGGTTCAGGCAGGCACAGCACGACTTCCTGGTCGAACTGGACGGTGGTCGAAAATTCGCACAGAGGCGTGTTGTCGGCAAATACGCGCACCAGTACAGTCGCCCCAAACACGAACCGAACGACACCGACGCGAACAGTGTTTCCGCCGACGATGATGTTCTCACGGCGAATACTGACGACGTTGCAGGTAGGACCGGGTGCCATCGGCTCTACGCAGGAGATGGTGATATCCTGGCCGGCACGAATCGCTGCGTCCACCAGTGCTCGACAATCGTCGGGAAGGGCAATCTTGTTTCGGTAGCTGTTAGCGAGAACGACCCAGTCATACACCTTGTTGACGCGAATGCACTCCGGCTGCAGGTTGTTCGAGATCGGAGGGGTAGCGGTTGGTGTGGGGGAAGGTGTAGGGAGCTGGCGACCCTTGATGGGCTTCACATGATTCACCGTATGAATCCTTCCTTTCCTAGAGGATTTGCTTTGCAGTTACATACTATGTGGGCAATGGGAAATTTGCTTGTCAACGAATGCCTATTTTTGGTATTGGAAGGCTCAAAAAGGAATGCGGAAACGCTGGAAGAACCAGTTGTCGTCGTATTTTCTATGGGCGAAATAGCGCATGCGCTGGGCGGCTGCGCCGTGTGTCAGGACGTCGTCTTCGATCTCCGACGCTTTCGCATAGACGATGAGCTTCTTGCATGCTTCGATGCGCGGCTCGCTGAAGTGGCTGTACGCCATGCGCAGCATGTTGTAATAGACGTGCTCGTGGACGACGGTGTACGGGTGCGCCTTGCGGAACAGATGTAAAATTTTGACGGAAGGGTGGACCATGCACGTATACCCGAACAGCCACATTTTGATGGAAAACTCGATGTCCTCATATCCCCAGACGCGAAACCCGCGGTCAAAGCCCCCTACTTTTTGGAACACTTCCCGCGACACGAGAAAGCACCCTCCCGGCAGGATCGCGACGGGTGCCAACTTGGGCGGACGAGGGTTCCAGATCACGCCGAGCTTCTGATCCAGACTTTGGCCGTAGCCGATCACGTGTGGCTCGGTCATGGACGCGATGCCCGGGGCGACACCGTCTGCCTGCCGGGTGAGCACGACCTCCATCAGCTGGTCGATCCAGAAGTTTTCAAACTGCAAATGAGCATCGCAAAAGATGAAATACTTCCCTTTGGCATGCTCCGCACCCAAATTGCGCGCTGCGGCAGCGCCGATTCCATTGGTCGTAATCAGCGTAATCTGCGGAGACTTGAGCTGCTGCAAAAAAAGGCAGCAATTATCAGTAGAAGCATCGTCAACCACGATGACCTCGTATGCATATCGGGTACGGCAATTGAAAAGGGACATGATCGTGGAACGCACATTGTCTCCTTCGTTTTTCACAGGGATGATGATCGAGACCAAAGGCGTTTGCTGTACAGACATATCACCACTCCTCTCCCTGTCATGCTATGCCGCTTGCGACATGGCGGAACGCCCGGAACCCAAAATCTCGCCAGGCACGCTTCACTCATAGCGCTGGGCATTCATACAATAAGGCGGATACTGTCAGTGCTTGGAAGGAGTGACTGGGATGGATGTCGAGGTGTATTACGGCGGGCGGCGCGGAGGAACCATGCCCTATACGGCTCTGCCTGCCTTTCGGTTGTTTTGCAGGCAAAATGGTTTCCAGCTCAAATGGGACCCGAAAAACAAGCGGGTGGATCTGGACTCGCTTTTGAAGGGGAAGGTCTGTGTTCTGTACACGGGAGCGTCGGCTCAGGAGCTTGCCATTGAAAAGGAAATCGCGGAGAAGGTACAGCAGTTCGTTTCCGAATACCGGATGGAGGTCGTCTACGGCTCCAGGAACGCCGCGCAAGTCAGCCATGCGGATATAGCCATTCGCATCAGCGTCAAGGAATTGAGGCTGCTGGAAAAGCCGAAGCTGGTTCTCTTCCAGCCGGACGACCGCCGGGAGCTGGTGCGGTCGCTGCAATCGGAATTGAAGCAGACGGGGATTCCGTGCGTGATCAAAGCAAGCAAGGCGGCGGGAAAATCGGGAAGTGGAGCCGTTCACCTGCAGCTGCAAATTCCGCAGTTTACGGAAATTTACAAGCGCAGGCTGTACGGGGAAAAGGTCGCGTTCTATCTGGCATCCGGCATTTTGAATTACTTCCAGGAAGATTTGCGCATTCAACCGCTCGCTTGCTTGCCGCCCAATCTGTTCAAAGTGTTTCTCGACAACGTCATACAGGGACAGTCGCTGCAGGCGCAAACGGAGTCGGGGCATGTTGGGGAGTGCAGGCAGGAGCAGGCGGATGCCGCAGTCCCGCAGGAGCAAAAGCAGCAAGGTGAGCTGGAGGAGCACGTGGAAAGCGGAGAAGACCAACTGGTGCTGACCATTCACGACGTGACGGGCGAAGCGGTGGCAGAAGCGGAGCAGGCTGTGACGGAAGCGCCAGGAGCGGAAACAGCTCCGGTGACAGAAACAGCTCCGGTGACAGAAACAGCTCAGGCGACAGAAACAGCTCAGGCGACAGAAACAGCGCCAGCCGCGGAGCCGATCGTCCACCATCCCGTCCAAGTGCCGGATCAACCTGAACAAAGGCTGGAGGCCGAAGTGTTTTTTGACTACACGCTGATTCACTCGGATTCGCAGGACCGGCCATACCTTCTGGTGGGAACTTTGCAGGTCAAAAATACGGGGACGGCGGACTTGTACAATCCGATTGTCTGCCTGCGCGTCACCCCGACGGATTCCATCAAAATGGGGGGACAGGTGCTGCCGCCGAAGCTGGTCGATACGATGGCCGTGCAGGGGATGGCCGGCGTAAGAGGATGGAGGTACTTAGATGACGATTGGTTTAGCCAGGCGAAGGAGCGCGGCGAATATTGGATCGCGCCTATTCAGCCAGTCCTGATCCCGCCCAAGGCGACAGAGTCATTCCAGAACTTCCAGATCTCCTTTATGAAGCAGCCGTCCGGCCAGGCCGTCACCGTGGAAGGCATTGTGCTCTGCAACAACCAGGAGGTAAACTTCTCCGCAAGCAACCGGATTGCCATTACGTTCTGAATGAGAAACCCCCATTATCTCCAGCGGAAATGATGGGGGCTGCGCTTGCATATTATTTTTTCAGGAACATTTGTACAAACGTTTTGCCGTACGGGCCGCCATTGACGACGGCGATCCCTATATAGTCGTACGTGCTGCTCATGATGTTGGCTTTGTGTCCCGAGGAGTTCATGAACATCTGGTGGGCACCGCTTACCGTCTGGTTTTGGGCGATGTTTTCAGCAGCAGCGATGTAGTTGATCCCGAACGTCTCCATCATTTGGAACGGCGAGCCGTACGTAGGAGAGGTATGGCTGAAATAGCCTTTATCGACCATCTCCTGTGCTTTGATGCGGGCGACCTTCGTCAGCTGCATGTCTACCTGGTAAGGAGCGAGGCCTTTGCTCGTGCGCTCCTTGTTGACCAGCTGCACCATTTCCTTTTCATCCGCCGTCAATTCAGACGGCAGCGGCACATTGGCGTTGGAATTTTGGCCCGAGCCTGAATTTTGGGAAGAATCGTTGTTGGAAGCAGGCGGAGTAGCAGGAGCCGGTGTTGTCGTGCCTGGCTTCGTCGAATCGTCCTTGTGGTTTTTATAGGCATCCGTGATGGCTGCGTACGTTTTCGCATCGGCTTCCCCAGTGAGCGTCTGTTTGTTGCGGGATTGGAACAGCATGACGGCAAAACGGGTCGAGTCGTCATAGGTTCCTGTCGCCGTTACTTTGTATCCGAGAGCCGCAAGCATGTTTTGCAATTCTTTGACGCGCTCGCCTGCGGAGCCGAGCTTGAGCGTCGCGGTGCTCGTCGTCTGATCCGACGGCTTGGACGGTGTGCCAGGCTTTGACTCGGGCTTCGTCGTCGGTTTTTTGGAAGCATTGTAGACCTGCTTCAGCTTGTTATAAGTTGTCAGGTTGACTACGCCCGTCTGTTTCAGCTCGTACTTTTTCTGAAACCGTTTGACGTTGTACACCGTGTTGGCGTTGTACAGCCTGTCCACTTTCAGCTTGTAGTCAAACTTCAATGCGTCAAGCATCTTTTCCACTTCGAGGACTCTCGCGCTGTTCATTCCTTTTTTCAGAGACACAAACTTCGCTGTTTTGGCATCTGCTGTTTGTCCGATCATGGTGAAGGCGACGGACAGGGAAAGGATAGCTGCAATCTTCGTTACATGGCGATTCATGTCATCACGCCTTTCTCTGGTTTGTCGTGACCAATGGTAACAAATTGTCACGACTTAGGGAAAGTTATAAATATTGGAAAGGGATGGAGAGCGCATGTTTGACCTATCCTGGCTGGACCTGACCATTCTCGTGCTGGCCAGCTTCCGTCTCACCCATTTGATCGTGTTTGACGAAATCACTGAGCCTCTGCGCAGCCCATTTATTGCCATCACATACGAGACGGACGCTTCGGGGCAGGTGCTGCGCCAAGTCCAGTTCAAGGGCGGCAAATTCCGCCGCTGGATCGGACGGTTGCTTAGCTGCTACTGGTGTGTCGGCATCTGGGCGGCACTCGCCATTGTCCTCATGTACCTGTATGTACCGGCCGCCTATCCGGTCATCCTCCTGCTCGCCATCGCAGGAGCGGCGGCCGTCATCGAGACGAAAATGTACATGGGCTAGAATCACTGGCGAAAGGCCTGGTAAATGATGGCTTCCTCGTGATTGAGGGGCAGCACCTCTTCTGCCAGGTAGCCTCCTACGCGCAAGCCGTCTATCTGGGGGACGGCAGGCTGGATCATGCTCGTCGAAGCCAGATCGATCCGATTCACCTGGTTTGCCGTGTCCAGGGGGATTTCCAGCGCGAATTGCGCTTTGGTGACAGTGAACGTCTTCGCCAGCCTGCCGTTGACCAGCGCCGTCAAGGAAAAGGCTTTGGGCAGCTGCATCGGGGCGCCCGGAACCTTGCCTTTCACCAGCAGAAGCTGGGCACGAGCTGTCGATTCGGATTCCAGGGTGACGCGCAAAATCGGCGGGGCCCACAGGTCGCGGTAACGATTCATGCCGGTGATCCGCGATGAGTTGGAGCGGAGCGTCTTGAGCTGCCGAAGCAGATCGATCACGCCCATGCTCCGGTATTGCGACAAGTGGGAGACCCAGTGGGACGGGATCGACGAGTAGTTTTTCGCGAGGGATCTCAAGACCTCCGGCACCCCGACGGAATGCCACTGTGTCGCGGATTTGCAGGAGCCGTGCAGACGGGTATTCGCCAAAAAGTCCGGGATGAAGCCGATCGTGTGCACTTTGGCGATGCGCATCCAGAGATCGTAGTCCATGCAGAAATTCAGTTTTTCATCCACGCCGCCCATTTGCCGAAAGACATGCGTGCGGATGAAAGCGGATGGCTGGCAGACAACACAGGATTGATACAGATTCTGGGCGTCGGCTTTTTCGCTGGCGAAGGTGCTGAAAGGGACGCCTGCTTCATCGATGACCTCGCATTGCCCGTGAACCATGCCGCAAGCGGGCTGGCTTTGCAGGTACTGCACCGCTTTGCGCACCGCCCCGGGCAAATACGTGTCGTCCGAGTTCAGCCAGCCGATGATTTCGCCCCTCGCCATGGCCAAGCCTTTGTTAATGGCGTGCGACTGCCCGTTGTCCGGCTCGGATACGTAGCGAAAGCGCGGGTCTTTGCTGGCATACTCTTGCAAGATGGAAACCGTCTCATCGGTTGAACCGCCATCGACGACGATGTGCTCAAGGTTCGGGTAGTCCTGGCTCAAAATGCTGTCGATCGTCTCTCGGATAAACTTTCCTTGATTGTAGGAGGGGGTAATGACGCTCACCAAAGGCAGCGCAGATCGTGACAACGTACAACACTCCTTTGCGTGAAGTCTTTGGAAACAGGAAAAGTGCTACGAACAGCGTATGTACAAGGGCTTTCCCATGCATCAGGACGTTCGCCCGATTTTTCGTCAGGCGGCATCGTCAACCAGACAAAAAGGTGCACCGGGCGGCGATACCGGGTGCACCTTTTGCGGTTGCCAGCTACAAATAATCGGGGATGAGCCCGGGATTGCGGTATACCCGGAGCAACTCGGCGTACGCTTCCCGATCGATGGCGCTGCCTGGAACGGCTTTCGCGACGAGGCTGATTCGTCCAGCTTCGTAACCCCCGTGATTGCCGGACGGAATCGTGCGGATGGAATCGGGAATCGGCTCAAACAGCGTGCTGCGGAGCATCTCCATCACACAAGGAACGGTTGGCACCCACCAGGTCGTAAAATCGTTGTAGATCCGGTTCATTGCGCCGGGAGGGCCGTTGTACACCATCATCGACTGATTCATGTCCAAAATGCAGGCCGTTTCGAGCAGCAGGTGACCGCCAGTCTTCAGGACGCTCCTGCTCTGGGACAGTGTCCACATCGGATCGCGGAGATGATAGAGCAGGCCGAGATGCTGCACGATGTCAAGTTTGTTGTGGAAAATTTGCCGCGGAAAAGGCAGGGGTGTGGTGCCGTCGTCCATCAGGAGCACCTGCAAGCCTTCCCAGAGCCTGTAAGGAGAGACGTTGTACATCGGAATGACTTTGCTCTGCAAAATGTTTTTGCAAAACTCAAAGTTGCTGTAAAGCGGGTGAAAACAGTCGGTCGCCACGACCAGGCCAGCTCCCAGCTGTTCTGCCTCAAAAGACCACATGCCGTCAAAGCTGGCGAGATCGAGCACGCGCTTGCCAGCGTAGGAGATATGCGAGCGCGACTCGCGCGTCATGTTCCAGAGTGCAGTGAGCGCGTCGATGCCCGGAGTCACGATGCCAGGCCGCAGCTCGATTTTGTGATACCATCTGCGTTTCGCAACTTCTGCCAGAATCTCTTCGTTTGTCCAATGCCTGCCCAATGGATCGATTCCCCCTCTTTCGGTCTTTGCCCGATGAGATTTGGTAGGAAATTTTCGGCTACTTATACGGTACGTTCAGGCAACCCTGCTTGAACCGGTATAGGAACATGAATTTGCTCCCAATTTTTGCCCAAAAGCGTCTTCATCCCTGTTTCAGCGAAGGCACCTGCAGCAAAATCCGGTAAAACGCAGCTTCCTCGGCGGACAGCGGGACGACTTCCTGGGCCATGAAGCTGACCGCACGCTTTGTGTTTTGCTCATGTGCCTGGTTCATCGTAAACTGCGAGGAAAACAGCGTGACTACGTTTTGCGTGCGGCTTCGGTCGAGCGGGATCTCCCAGGTAAAATTGGGTAAGGTCGTCTCGAAAGTACCGCAGGATTGTCCATTGACCGTCGCCATGCTAATGAATTTCCGCGCAGGACCCTGCAGGAGCGCCGCGCCCCGGATGAGCAGCGAGATGGCAGGCGAGCCGGGATCGGACTCTACGGTGATCGTGAACCGGGGAGGAACCCACAGGTCGGGGAAGCGGTTCATCCCGGCGATTTTGGGAGAGTTGCCAAACAGGGCATTGGATTTGCACTGGTGGATGATGTACGGAATGCCGAGCTTCCTGGCATAGCCCATCCATGTTGTAGAAATGCTCCCGTAATGCTTGACGACCGTCTTCAGCACTTCGGGAAAGCCGATGGTGTTCCACTGGGTTGCCGATTTGCACGTGCTGTGGACCCGGGCGTTGGCCAAATAGTCCCGGATGAAACCGAAGGCGTGGTTTTTGGAAAGGCGAATCCACAAATCATAGTCCATGCAAAAACGAAGGCTCTCGTCTACCCCGCCAAGCTGCTGGAACACGCTTTTGTGCAGAAAGGCAGTGGGCTGGATCACAGGGCAGGAGTGGTACAGCTGCTTGACGTCTGTCTGCCAATAGTGGACGGGGTACTGAATCTTGCTGTTCTCGTCGATGATGTAGCCGTTCCCGGTGACGATCGCCCACTCAGGGTGCAGCCGCAGAGCCTGCACCGCTTTTTCGATCGCCCTTGGCAAATACGTATCATCGGAATTTACCCAGCCGATGATCTCACCTCTTGCCATGGCTAGTCCTTTGTTGATGGCGTGGGACTGCCCTCTGTCCGGCTCGGAGACGTAGCGGAAGCGGGGATCGGTACTGGCGTAGTGCTGCAAGATCGAGAGTGTCTCATCGGTGGAGCCGCCGTCGACCACGATGTGCTCGAGGTGCGGATAGTTTTGGCGCAGCACACTTTCAATCGTTTCTCGTATATATCTGCCCTGGTTGTAGGAGGGCGTAATGACGCTGACCATAGGGAGATCGCGCTGAAGGGATGACACAGGATCACTCCATTTCCGAACATTTTCTCCAAAGGGAGAAGAAGTTTCATAATAAAATATGTTCGGGAAAAAAGGAGGACACGGTAGATTTTCCTTAAGTTTCAGCCAAAATTCGTGTTTGCGCGAAAGTATCATTCCAGCCTGAACGAACAGAGCATATACCGTATAGAAGAGTTGTGAGAAGGAAAGGAGATGGTTCGTATCGCAGCCGCTTTTCCTCCTCCTGGCGCGGAGATCTATCACCGGGCGGCAGATTGGGTGTACAGAAAATACAAGAACCCAGAAGGGGTTAGTCGGAATATTCAGGTTTTTCCTTGTGAATATGTCCGATACGAACCGAATGGGGGGCAAGCTGCCTACGACTGGCCGATGTATCGAGGTGCGGTCCCTCATTATATCGCGAAAATGGACAGGGGGAGAATCTGGGGACCAAACGGGGCGGTCATCAGTCCGGACAACAAGCTCGTGTGGGATATGTCCCAAGAGCCGTGTGTGCCGCGGCAGCATCCGATTTTCCGGCAGACGGAGCTGCCGATGCCCGAATACATGCCCTTGACGCTCGGAAATGCGACCTATAACAGCGCGGCCAATTATTTTTTCTGGATGGTGGAAGTTTTGGCCCGCATCGAGCTGTGGCGCAGCAAGGGGATAGAGATCGACAAATACGTGATCAATAAACGAGTCAGGTCTTTTCAATGGGAAACGTTGCAAACCCTTGGAATCCCGGAGGAAAGACTGATCGAGTGCCACAAGGACTTGCATATCCAAGCACGGCAGCTGGTTCTGACCCCTGTGGTCGCCTACACCGGTCAAGTGTCCAAATGGATTTGCGATCTGCTGCGGATAAAGCTGGGACCGCCGCCAGGCACGAAGCGCGACCCTTTCTACGAAAAAATATATGTGAGCAGGGCCGGCGCGACGCATCGCCACGTGCACAATGAGCAAGAGTTGAACGCTTACCTGGCCGAGAAAGGGTTTGTCACGATCCATTGCGACAGGTATACGGTTGCCGAGCAGGCCTACATTTTCTCCTCAGCCAAAACAGTGATTGCACCGCATGGGGCAGCACTGACGAATCTAGTGTTTTGCCAGCCGGGAACGAAGGTCATCGAGCTGTTCTCGCCCAACTGGGTGCGGCACACCTATTGGGTGATCAGCACGCATTGCCGGCTCGAATACTACCGGCTGATCGGCAAGCAAGCGGAGCTGGAAAATCCGACCGAATTCCAAAGAATAATAGATGACATTCGGATTGATTGGGATAATCTGCACGACGTCATTCAACAGGCTGGCGTCCTGTAATCCCCCAAAGCCCGGCATCGTCATATTGCCGGGTTTTTCTTGTGCCGCCCCCTCGCAAACCCATCGAGAGATTCAACCATTTTCGTCCAGTTATTAAGCAAATGATGGCAGTCATTCATATGATGATTCGAGTTAAAAGAATGCCGGATAGAGGTGCATAGGATGAAACTGGTGTTACTCTCTGGCGGTTCAGGAAAACGATTATGGCCGCTATCCAACGATGTTCGCTCCAAACAGTTTCTCAAAATGCTGCGCAATCAACACGGCGAATGGGAATCGATGGTCCAGCGAATCTGGGGACAGCTGCAGACGTATGGCCAATTTGACGAAGTGTACCTGTCGACGAGCAAGGCGCAAGTTGACCTGATCCAGAGTCAGTTAGGGATGGATGTCCCTGTCATTATTGAACCTGAATCCAAGGATACGTTTGGCGCGATTGCGCTGGCAGCCGCGTATTTGCATACCGCATGCGGTGTATCGAATCAGGAAGTGATCGCCGTCATGCCGGTGGACCCGTACGTGGACAGCCCGTTTTTTCAGCACATTCTGCAATTGGAAGGCGCGCTTGCCGATTCAGGGGCACAGCTTGCCCTGATTGGCGTCGAGCCGACGTACCCTTCCACGAAGTACGGATATATCGTTCGCGACGAGGAAGAAACCTGTCCGGGGGATGGACGGGGATACCAAAATGTCCGCAGTTTCAAGGAAAAGCCGACGGAATCCGAGGCGCGCAAGCTGTGCGAGCAGCAGGCCCTCTGGAATTGCGGCGTCTTTGCCTTTCAACTGGGCTTTCTCCTCGGGGAAATGGAGAAGAGAGGCATTCCGACCGATTACGAGCTATTGCTGAATCGGTACGAGAGCCTGACGAAGATCAGCTTTGACCTGGAGATCGTGGAAAAATCGCAAAAGACCGTCGTCATCCCTTACAAAGGATACTGGAGGGACTTGGGTACCTGGAATACACTCACGGAAGAAATGAATGCGAGGATCGTTGGCAGAGGGTATATGGACGAGGAGTGCACCAATACACACGTCATCAATGAACTGGGCCTTCCCGTCGTGACGATCGGGATACCCAATGCGGTGGTCGCCGTCAGCCACGACGGCATACTCGTCGCCAATAAAGCCAAAAGCCACCTCGTAAAAGAAGTGGTAAAAGAGTACGAGCATCGACCGATGTACGAGGAGCGCAGATGGGGATGGTACCAGGTGATGAATTTCCAAAAAATGGATAATAGTACCGAGACACTGACCAAGAAGCTGTTTATCCATGCCGGCAAAAATTTGAGCTATCAGTACCACCTCCAGCGGAGCGAGGTATGGGTGGTCGTCGCGGGCGAGGGCGATTTTGTCCTGGACGGTCGTCTGCAACATATTCAACCGGGCGATGTGCTGCAAATCCCGCAAGGCGCCAAGCACGGAATCAAGGCAGTAAGTGATATGGAAATCATCGAAGTCCAAATGGGGGCAAAGCTCGTCGAGGAGGATATCGTCCGCCTCGGCATGACCTGGGATGAAATTTCCAAATGGACGCAACACGGATGATGGAATGGAGAGTGAACCGGTGCCAAGGAAAAAACGTGTGCTGATTACAGGGGCAGCCGGTTTTATCGGATCTCATCTGGCGAAAAAGCTGGTGGCTGCCGACTGTGAAGTGATCGGCATTGACAATTTGTGTTCAGGAGTAAGAAAAAACGTGCAAGAGCTAGAAAGCCAAGCGAACTTTCGCTTTCTGGAGCTGGATCTGGTCACCGGCGAGCTGCTGTCGATCCCCGAGCTGGCGGTCGATGAAATCTACCATCTTGCTTCTCCGGCGTCGCCGAAATTTTATCAGATGCATCCGTTTGAGACGATGCTGGTCAATACGATCGGGACGCGAAATGTACTGGAGCTTGCCCGGAAGTACCGAGCCAAGTTCCTGTATGCGAGCACGAGCGAGGTGTACGGTGATGCCGAGGTTCATCCTCAGCCCGAGGATTACTGCGGAAAGGTGAGGACGTGGGGTCCCAGAGCCTGCTATGACGAATCCAAACGCTTGGGGGAAGTGTACTGCTACGAATACTACCACCTGTTTCAGGTCAGGGTGCGCATTGCTCGCATTTTCAACACGTATTCGGAAGGCTTGCGAAATGACGACGGCAGGGTGATATCCAATTTTCTCGCCCAGGCTCTTGGCGGGAAGGATCTCACCATTTACGGCGACGGCTTGCAGACCCGCTGCTTTTGCCATGTGGATGATACCGTCAGGGCTTTGCTGCTGATGATGGAGAACGATCGAGCGGAAGGGGAAATCATCAATATCGGCAATCCAGCCGAATACACCATTCTGGAGGTCGCCAGGCTCGTGTTAGAGCTGACGGAGTCTACCAGCCAGATCTGCTATTTGCCGCTGCCGATTGACGACCCGCGCCGTCGTTGTCCCGTGATCGACAAAGCCAGGGAGATTCTGGGCTGGGAGCCGAAAATCGATTTGCGAGAAGGACTGATACGCGCCATCCAACAGAAGCGAAAGGCGGGGCCCTAGCCTTCGCCGTCTGATGATAGAGGATCGTAGGACAAAACGCTCTGCAGCATGTCAGGTTCGTCTGCGCAGGTGCGGAGTAATTGAGGGTGAAACGATATGCACAATTCGCTGCGGCCATCTGGCTATTATGAAACGACGCAGGAGTGGGCGCGAAAAACGCTGGACGACGCGACCTTTTCCAAAAGATATGTACCGTTCCCGTACGCTCCGACCGTGTTCCGCTCGCCGCCCAAAAGCGTGGAGTCCAAGCTCCATCCGGTGTTCGAGTGGTGCATGAATACAAAGCCGGGTCCGCAGTTCATAGCTGCGATCCCGATGGGAAGGGTAGCGGGCCGCTCGGGAGGTGTCATCAGCCCGGATAACAAGCTGCTCTGGGATGTGTCGATCGAGTCGGAGGGACCGGAAAAGCATTCCGTCTTTACAGATCCGCTTCCGGGGCAGAAAATGTACGTTCCGGGCAACGTCGCCGTGCTCACCTCCTACGCCAGCCACAACTACTACCACTGGCTGTACGACGTGATCGCGCGCATTTATTTGCTGCGGCGAAGCGGCATCCCGATTCACAAGTACATTTTGAACGGAGCGGGAGAGCAGCCTTTTCAGTCAGAAACGCTCGCCGCTCTCGGCATCGCTCCAAAGCAGCGAATCGTATGCCGCCCGAATGTCTCTATTCAGGCGGAAAATCTCATTGTCTCATCCATGCCTGGATTTTCTGGCCATCCGCCGAAATGGGCCTGTCACTTCATCAAGTCAGCCTTGCAGACGATGCGAAGAGTCCCGACCCTGCCGGGATTTGAACGGCTGTACATCAGCCGCGCACACGCGAGGTATCGCAAGGTGAAAAACGAGCCCCAGCTGATCGGCCTGCTGGCGAAATACGGCTTTCGGATGATCCAGCTCGAACGGCTTTCCGTGTACGACCAAGCAAAGCTGTTCTCCTCTGCACAGGTAATTGTCTCTCCCCACGGGGCAGGGCTGGCGAATCTGACCTTTTGCAGGCCGGGGACGAAGGTTTTGGAGATCTATTCTCCAAAGTACGTCAATCCGCTCTATTATGTGCTGAGCAACCAGATGGAGCTGGACTATTCATATGTGATCGGCCAAGGGTACGTACCGGGAGAGCACGCCCACATGATCATGGACGATATTACCGTGGATCTGTCCCATGTTCAGCAAATGCTCGCAAATATGCTGCGGGGGTAAAAGGAGGGAGCAAATGGCGTCTGCGCAGCCTGTAATCACCATGTCGACACTCGGACACAATGGGCGCTTCGGCAATCAACTGTTCCAATACGCATTTTTGAAAGTACATGCGAAAAAGCATCAGCTGGCAGTCGAGACACCGAGCTGGATTGGTCAATATTTGTTCGGTTTGTACGATCCGCCGATCACGAAAAAGCTGCCGATGGTCAGACAGACGTCTCCATTGTTCTCGCAAGACTTGATTGCGAAATCACCGTACCCCTACCAGAACGTCGATTTTTGGGGCTATTTTCAATACCATACGAGCTATTACGCCCCCGATAGAGCCTATATTTGCTCGCTGTTCCAGCCGGTCACGCACGTCAAGCAAAGGGGGGAGGCTGCGATGAACGCGCTGCGCTCGCGGGGGAGGACGGTGATTGGCATCCATCTGCGCAGGACGGATTACGTGGCGTACAACTGCTTTGTTGCGCCGAACCAATGGTATGTCGATTGGCTGAAAGCCAATTGGCATTCCTGGCAGTCGCCTGTGCTGTTCATTGCCAGTGACGACCTGGATGCCGTACTGCCAGACTTTGCCGAATTCAGACCCGTGACCTCCCGCGATCTCGGGGTCACGATACACGAGGCCAGCTATTATCTGGACTTCTATGTGCTGACCCAGTGCGAGGCAGTCGCGATTTCCAACAGCACGTTTTCCTTTACGGCAAGCATGCTGAACACCCGCGGCGCTTTCGTCAGGCCGTACCGCGATCTGGCGAGGCTCGTTCCTTTTGACCCGTGGAACAGCGATGTGTTGAAGGTCAATTTCGCAAACGATGGAGTGCGCATGTAATAGAGAGTCGGGCGAATGACGGTCAGGAGCCGAAAACCGGGTGTGGGTGGTTTTCGGCTCCTGTATGTGACGGGGCGGCAAAGAGCTTCAGCCTCAGATGGCGGGCGATGGATGGCGATGCTCATTCAGCCATCGCGAGAAGTAATCAGATCCCTGTTGATAAGCCGAAGCGATGAGGTGTTCCTCGGCAGACAGGGGGGTCACATGCTCCACATGAAAACTGTAGGTGCCATGCTCGTTTACCAGCTGCTTGTTCGCCAGAATCTCGACGAGGCAATTCGATTGGGCAGCAGGAATGGGGATGGACAGCTCCATTGGTCCGCTTTTCAAGGAGTAGCGTTGAACCGGGCGCCGGTTTACAAGGACGAGCAGATCGAGCTGCTGCAGCAAGGCCGGGACGCTGCCTGTGAGCAGCAGCACCGCTAGCGGATTCTCCGCTGTACAGGCGATCTGCAAGGAAAAATGCAAGGGTACCCAACCGGCAGGAGAACGGTTCATCTCGATGATTCGGGGAGTCTGCCCAAATACATCCTCCTGCTTGCACAGATCCATAAACTGATGGACGTTGAGCGGTTGGTAGCTGAGAGAAAAGGCATGCAGCCATTCATTCGAGAGAGCGCCGTAATGCTTCATGCAAGTCTGGACGATCTCCGGGTATCCGCGCCGGACGATATGCGCGACGGACTTGCAGCCGGGATGCAAGCGGGCATTCGCCAGCCTGCAGTCTGTATAGCCGATTGCATACTGTTTGGAGACCCTGATCCACAAATCGTAGTCCATGCAGAAGTCAAGGTTTTCGTCTACTCCGCCCAATGCCTCGATGACGTGCTTGCGCAGGAAAGCAGCAGGCTGGCAAATGAAACAAAAATCAAACAGACCCTTCCCGTCATCTGGCCGCACCGGAAAGTCGTCTATGATCTCGCCGCGCTCGTCGATGTGATACCCCTTGCCGTATACCATGCCCCATTCGGGGTGCTGCAGGAGGGCGTCGACCGCACGGCTGATAGCGCCGGGCAAATACGTGTCGTCAGAGTTCAGCCAGCCGATGATTTGCCCGCCCGCCATGCGAAACCCTTTGTTGATGGCGTGAGACTGCCCGCGATCCGGTTCGCTGACGAAACGAAAGCGAGCGTCGCCGAGGTGAGCATAGCGATGCAAGATGTCCAGCGTATCGTCTGTAGAGCCTCCGTCTACGACAATATGCTCGATATACGGATAGTCTTGGGAGAGGACGCTCTCGATGGTCTCCGTAAGAAAGGCACCCTGATTAAAGGAAGGTGTAATGATGCTGACCAGAGGCAGTGGATGCGTGTTCATCACAATCGGAGCTCACCTTTCTGTAAAAAGAATCAGCCGTCAGCGCCCGATCGGGACTGACTTAATATTTGTATGAAGATGGATGGGAACTCGTCACTGTGTCTTTCCTGCGCGATGAACCCCCGCTTTTCACAGCTCGCGCACAGATGTCCATACTTTGTCAAAAACGAGCGCATCGCATGGGAAAAGAACGAACAGGACAGCAAGCGGCAATTTCTGACCGACGTACGTCGAAGTTGCGAGAGGAGGGAACGACACATGTTGGATCTCGGCAGGTTGTGCAGAGAGTGCGGAATTGAGCCGCGCGGGGTCATTCACGTAGGTGCCCATGAAGGACAGGAGTTGGCCCGCTACAACGCGATCGGCTTCAGTCGTGTCCTCTTCATCGAGGCCAACCCGGTTGTCTATCAACGGCTGTGTCAAAATGTCAGCACATCACCGCACGTGAAAACGGTAAACGTAGCGATCAGCAACCAAAACGGAAAAGCCCAGCTCCGCGTCATGTCCTTCGATCAAAGCAGCTCTATACTGCCCTTGAAGCGGCATAAACACATCTATCCGTCGATCACGGAGCAGTATCAGATTACGGTCCCGACCAAAACGCTAGACACGCTCTGTACGGAGCTGCAACTGAATGATGGCGATTACAACGTACTCATCATGGATATCCAGGGAGCGGAACTGCTTGCTCTGCAGGGGGCGGCAAACCTTCTTGCGCACATCGAGGCCATCCACACGGAAGTGAATTTTGAAGAGCTGTACGAAAACTGTGCGCGAATCGAGCAGATCGACGCGTTTTTGCAGAGCTGCCAGTTTACCCGGATCGAGACGGCGACACCCTATCATTCCTCGTGGGGAGATGCGTTTTACGCGAAAAGGTGTTCATAGGAGGAAAGAGACCATGAAAATCAGATTGTACCCGCCGGATGGCACCCTGCCTGCAGGTGGGCCGGATCATCACGTCGAGAGCAACGGAGAGCGGCTGGTCATCCAGAACCTGATACGTCCTGACAGCGTAGTCTTTGACGTGGGTGCGTGTGTGGGGGGATGGACGCAGGAAGTGCTGAACCATATCGGCGGACAAAAGCTGGTGATCCATCTGTTCGAGCCGGTGCCTGCCACCTACCGCACGCTCGTGGAGCAGTTCTTCTCATCGCAAACGGATTGCGAGCTGGTTTTCAACCATGCAGCAGTTGCTCGCCAGGGCGGGACGCAGATGTTTTATCATTATGAGTCCGCGAAGATGCTAAGCACTCTCCACCGCAGGCTGCAGGCAGAAAAGGCGTACGGTATTCCGGCGCCGGTCGCCTTCCCGGTCCGCACGTTGACTCTGCAGGACTATTGCCGCCACATGCAGGTTGGTCGCATCGATTTCCTGAAAATTGACACGGAAGGCGGGGAATTCGATGTCCTGCGGGGAGCAGAGCCGCTGCTGGCAGAGGGGCGGATCAGCTGTATCCAGTTTGAATACGGCGGCACCTATCTGGACGCGCGGACGACGCTGCAGGAAGTGTACGCCTTTTTGCAGAGGTATGGCTACGACGTGTACAAAATTGTCCCGGATGGGCTGCTGATGCTGCCGCAATTTGTGCCAGCCTATGAGGACTATCAGTACAGCAATTTTTTGGCGGTGCGCCCGGAGATTTCGGCTGCCCTGCGCGGAAACGCCGGGATGCGTTGAGCAGGGATGGCATAACGGAGGCATGACGACAAATACAAAAAGGCTTCAGTCCGGTGCGGCTGAAGCCTTTTTGCTGACGGAGCGCGCTGTCCGTGATGCTCGCGCGTCAGTCGAGAAACGTCTTGTTCGTGCAGAACAGGTCGGCGTGGAACGGCTTCATCTCCTCCAGCAGCTGATTGTAATTGTTGATTCGCACGATCGTATTGTCCCGTTTCAGGATGTACATATGGGAGTACAGCTTTTCCAGGAGCACGTACAGGACGAGCGGATGCCGGTTGAAATTGTTCCGCAAGCTATCCAGGTTGAATTCGACGACAAGGTCGGGGTCCCAGGTGCGCAAGGTGTTCTCGGCGCCCTCCAGCACGGAATACTCGGAGCCTTCCACATCGAGCTTGATGAAGTCCACGCGAGGAATCGAGTTATCGATCATCCAGTCGTCCAGACGCACGCAGTTGATCCGTTGGTTGGATGCTGCCGCAGCCTTGTTGTCCTGGGGGATGTAGGACCATCCGCCGCCCCTGGCGTTTTCGTGAAAGTGGATGTTGCCGGTGCGGTTGTACACGCCCAGCTGGAGCGGCTCTACATTTGTGATATGGTTTTCGGCGAGGTTTTTCACCAGATACGGGTAATTGACGGCGGACGGCTCAAATGCGTATACCTTGCCCCGATCCGCCAGGTAACTGAGGGCGAGCGAGATGGTTCCGATGTTCGCGCCGATGTCCAGGCAGATGGCGTCCGGCTTGACGACTTTTTTCAAGCCGTTGATGACGTAATGCTCATAGTAGCCGCCTTCCGTTTCGATAAAATGGAGCACACTTTCGTCCGATTCGCTGCCGTAGACGGCAAACGATTTTTGGTCGAAGGGGAGGTGGAACTGTACTTTTTTCAACGAGCGTGTCGCTCCTTCTGCGGATTGATGAATACGGATGATGTCATTTTGCACGAAAAAGCTCATGTCAGGACGCAGCTTGCGGACGAATTCCTGCAACTGTTGAATGGTCGGATAGTCGTTCAGCAGCGGATTCGGTCCGATAAAGCAGCGGGCGTCGTCGATGAGAATGACGTGATTGGGAACAGGGTGCTGCAGGATGGCGGTCAGCTCCTGCAAAATCGGGGTATCGACGTCCCCGCGGGCAGTTTCCGGCGAGCGCGGGACGTAGTGCCCATCGAGCCAGAACAGGCAAGGCTCCGTGATGGAATCGAGAATGGCTGGCAGTACGCTCCCGCTGTCGCCGTGGACGATTTGGATATGTGGGTCATCGGCGAAGCGAAGCCGTGCAGCTTCGCATAGCGCGTCGTCCAGCTCGATGGAATACATCTGCGTGAACAGGTGCTTGACGGCCTGAACCATATCCCCCTTGTATGTGCCGGTTTCGATGAAGGTGCGCAGGCCATGTCCTCTCGCGTGCATTTCCACCGTAGACACCTTGAACTGAATCGTCGGCATTTCGTGCATCCAGAAATCCCACGTCTCCTGCTCGGTCAGCAGGTACGGAATGCGTTTCTCCGCTCTCCAGAACGATACGATTTCTTGCAATCTCGACATTCAATCTACCTCCTTTTGGCGCTCTATTTGCGGGCGACGGAACGAAAGACGGCGAGCGTGTCGCGGGCACATTTCTCCCACGAAAAACGCTTTGCCTGGGCGTTTCCTTTGGCGATCAGGTCTTCGCGGATCTCAGGCTGCTGGATGGCGGAGAGCTTGGCGGCGATGTCGTCCGGCCGGATCGGATCGAACAGGAGCGACGCGTCTCCAACGACTTCCGGGATGCTCCCGCAGTTGGAGCTGATGATCGGGATTTGCGCGCGCATCGCTTCGACCAAGGGGATGCCGAAGCCTTCAAAAAGAGACGGGAAGCAGAGAAATCCTGCGTGGCGGTACAGGTAAGGCATTTCGTTCTGCGGTACGTAGCTCAGCCATTTGATCTGATCCCACAGCTGGTTTTGGCTGATATAGGCCATTACCGATTCATGCGCCTCCTGGGAGGAGCCGGTAAAGACCATCGGGATGCGCAAGCCGTGATTGTCCCGCAGCAGGACGAGCGCTTTCAGCAAATTCAGGTGGTTTTTGTGATGCCACGTATTGGCGGGATAAAAACCGTAGCCGGGAGTGAGCTGATACTTCTGGAGCACACGCTCGCTTTGCGCGGCATCGAACGGCAAGGCAAATTCCTTGGAGGCGTCCAGGTGAATGGTGTGTACTTTTTGAGGAGGCAGCTGGAATTTGTGCAGGATCGTCTGCCGCGAGTATTCGGAGAGGGTCAGCACGGCGTTGCTGCGCTGGGCAGAGGAGCGGTAGTTGGTCAGCCGCCATTTTAAGATGTTTGGCTCAAAAAATTGTGGGTAGTATTCGTGCTGAATGTCCGGAATGTTGATGACGCTCGGGATTGTAACGTCCGCCGGTTGGAGCACCAGCAGCGGACAAAACCACAGGTCCAGCCTCAGCCCCTGTATCCAGCGGTGTAGTTGCTGATCGATGCTTGCGTTTTGCATAATCATGACCTTTTGGACGTTGCCTTGCGCCTGAAAAGTATGGAAATTATGGGCAGCGAGAAAGAGATACCACGTATGGCCATCCTTTGCGTTTGTCGAGTAGGAGAGCAAGTTTCGCACATATTGCTCCATGCCGCCGATCTTGCCGGGAATGACCGGGATGAGGCTCACTCCGATTTTCATGCCGAGCCCCCCTTCCACTCGTGAGAATGATTGCGGTACCAGTCGATCGTCCGCTGAAGTCCGGCGAGCAGGGACGTCTTCGCTTCAAAGCCAAAGCACTCTTTGGCTTTGCTCACGTCCAGAAGCCGCCGCGGCTGCCCATCCGGCCTGCTTGCATCCCAGATAATCTCCCCGCGAAAACTGGTGAGCGATTTGATGAGCTCGGCCAGGTCCTTGATGGTGGTCTCTTGCCCCGAACCGATGTTGACCGGATCAGACTCGTCATAGCAGGCCGTCGCGGCAACGATCGCTTCGGCGGCATCTTCCACGTAGATGAACTCGCGGGTCACTTCGCCTGTTCCCCAGAGGACGATGAATGCGTCCCCGTTTTGCACAGCGTCTACGCATTTGCGGATGATGGCCGGGATGACGTGGGAAGTTTCCAGGTCGAAGTTGTCGCCGGGACCGTACAGGTTTACCGGGAGCAAAAAGATGGAGTTGAAGCCGTACTGCTCGCGGTAGGCCTGGGACTGGACAAGCATCATCTTTTTCGCGAGTCCGTACGGAGCGTTCGTCTCTTCCGGGTAGCCGGCCCACAAATCGGATTCGCGGAACGGAGCGGGGGTGAATTTCGGATAGGAGCAGATCGTCCCGATGGCCACGAATTTTTCGAGGCCGAACAGGCGTGACTGCTCCATGAGCTGTGCGCCCATGATCAGGTTGTCGTAAAAGTATTTCCCCGGATTTTTCTGATTCGCTCCGATTCCTCCCACTACGGCAGCCAAATGAATGATGACCTCGGGGCGATAGTCCTGGAGCATGCGGCAGATGTCCTGTTCTTTGCGCAAGTCGTATTCCCGGCTGCGGGGGACGAAGATGTGCTGACAGGATAATTGCTGCAGCTTTTGAATGACATGCCTGCCTAAAAAACCTGCCCCGCCGGTGACGACAATCCGCTTCTCAGCCAGATTCATCATGAGTTCACCTTCCTTCACATTCTGCTATTTAGTAGCGAGGAACGGGCTTGCGGTTGTTTACCCACTCACTGATGTGGGTGGGTCCTTTGAGAAATGCCAGAACAAATTGATGCTCTTCATAGGAGAGCGGATGGATGCCCAGCGCGTGATAGCTGACCGAGCGAAGGCTGCCATCCGGTTGCTGGCTCACGGTTTGACGGTTGCAGATGATGCTCACTTCGCAGTTCGGGCCTCTGGCGATGATCGGAATGACGATGTTGAAGGAGGGCTGGGTTATCTGGAAATGATGCGCCAGGGTGCCGTTTACGAGTACGTGAAAGTGCAGCGGCTGGTCCAGCAGTGTGCTTCTTCCGTGCAAGAGCAGTCCTCGCATCGGAGCAGTCGGCGGGATCTCCACGGACAGACGCAGCTGCTGCGGCGCCCATAAATCCGGGTAACGATTCGATGTGAGCAGGACGGGGCCGCGGCCGAACGCGTGGTATTTCTTGATCTTGCTTAGGAACCAGTTGATGCCCTGGCTGTAATGCTTCGTCACGTAGTAGCCGAGCCACTCGTTGGAGATGGTGCCGAAATGTTTGACGACCGTTCGCAATATTTCCGCAAACCCCGGCTCCACTTCATTGGCGATGGTTTTGCAGGCCGGGTACAGGCGAGAGTTTGCCAGGTATTCCTCCACCCAGCCGATCTGGTAATGCAAGGAAATCCGGTTCCACAGATCGTAATCCATGCACCAGTCGTGCTCCTCGTCTACACCGCCTACGCTCTCGAAGACGTGCTTGCGCAAAAAGGCCGTGGGCTGGCAGATGAGATTGAGATGAAACAGCTTCCGCCGATCGAACTCCATCCAGATGTACGGATATTTGACCCGGTTGTACTCGTCGATGTGCATGCCTTTTCCGTACACCATGCCCCATTCGGGATGGGCGAGCAGGGCTGTCACCGCTTTTCGCACCGCTCCCGGAAAATACGTGTCGTCTGAATTAAGCCACCCGATGATCTCACCACGGGCCATTTTCAAGCCTTTGTTAATGGCGTGGGCCTGGCCTCTGTCGGGCTCGGAGACGTAGCGGAACCGGTCGCCCAGGTACTCGTAGCTTTTGAGAATGGCTACAGTCCTGTCCGTGGAGGCGCCGTCTACGACGATGTGCTCGATGTTGGGGTAGTCCTGCATCAGGATGCTGTCGATGGTCTGTTTGATAAACGCGGCCTGATTGTATGAAGGCGTGATGATGCTGACCAGTGGCAAGGACGAAGCGCTCATGGCTGCTCACCTCCCGCGATTTTTCCCCTGGAAATGACATCGCGCCAGTAATTCAGCAGGTCCTCCATGGACTGTCGGAACGAGATTTCCGGGGCCCATCCGGTCTGTGCCCGAAAAGCGGTGGAGTCTCCGAGCACGATGTCGACATCGGAGGGCCGCAGCCGCGTCGGGTCGACATGGATGTCCACATGGATGTTGGCAACAGACAGCAGCGTCTGGAGCATTTCCTCAATCGTGACGCTTGTTCCCGAAGAAATATTGTAGACTTCCCCCGGAGTGCCCAGCGCCAGCGCAAGCCAATAGGCGCGTACGATGTCGCGCACGTCAGTGAAATCCCGGATGGCTTGCAGGTTGCCCACGTAGACACGAGGCGGCTGCAAGCCTTGTTCGATCATGGCGATTTGCTTGGCGAAGTTGGACGTCACATAGCACTCTCCCCTGCGTGGTCCCGTATGATGAAAAGCGCGTGTGCGGACAATTTTCAGCCCGTAGCTCTGATAGTATTGATAGCCGAGAAAGTCCTGGGCAATTTTGCTCACAGCGTATGGATTGAGCGGACGCAGCGGATTGCTTTCCTTGATCGGAATCTCGTCGGGGAAGACCATGCCGTATTCTTCGCTGGAGCAGGCGATCTGAATCTTGCAATCCGTGTCGGTCTGGCGTATCGCCTCAAGCACATTCAATTGGCTCACCAGGTTGTTGACCAGCGTGTCCGCCGGAGAGCGCAGCGAAGTCGGGACGAAGCTTTGCGCTGCGAGATGGAAGACCAGGTCAGGTCTGATCTGCCGGATGAGCTGCAGGACGGCTTCCGCGTCGGTCAGCTCGCAGGGGACAAGCCGGATCTGTTCGGACAGCCCGTCAAGGAAAGCTGGACGGTTCGGCGAGCGGTACGTTCCGAACACCTCCACATCTCCCCGGGAGAGCAAATATTCGGCGAGATGGCTTCCGGCAAATCCGCTGACGCCGGTAATCAGAGCTTTCATCGGTCGAAAACCTCCTACAGTACAGGATCGTCTTCGGGTAGCGTCGTGTTTAACATATTCAGGATATGAGCCGCAGCGGGAGGACGTCACGGCGTGTGCCAAGGGGGGAGCGCTGATCGAGCAGGATGGCCTTTTTCTCGCAGGGAGGACAGTACCGCCAAGCTTTTTTCCGATGAAGTCATATGCTGTTAGAGAGCATGGGTCACAGGGGAGCGAGGCAAATTGGATGCGTTGTCTTTTTATGAAAAACGAGTATTCTCGCAAAATGGTGAGGATGGCATCATCGAGGAACTGTTCGCTCGCATCGGGACGAGCGGCAAATTTTTCGTGGAATTTGGCGTCTCTACGGGGGCGGAGTGCATGACGCGCAACTTTCTCGTGCATCACGGCTGGTCGGGTGTGATGATCGAGGCAAACCCGTACCATTACGAACAGCTCGTCAAGCAGTTTGGGCACATGTCGGGCTTGTCCCTGGTGCACGAGCGCGTCAAACGGGAAAACATTGCCGCGATCTTTCGCGCGAATAGCGTGCCCGCAGCGTTTGATTTTCTGTCCATCGACATCGACGGCAACGTTTACTGGGTCTGGGGGGCATTGTCAGATTGGCAGCCGCGCGTCGCCGTCATCGAGTACAACGCCTCGTTCCCGCCTCCGGCAAAGATGGTCGTGCCCTACGATCCGGTCTTCGTCTGGGATGGCACCTCCTATTTCGGGGCGAGCCTGACCTCGCTGGCCGGGCGGGGGGCACAGCTGGGCTACGCCTTGATCGGGACGGATTCGCACGGGGTCAATGCCTTTTTTGTGCGCCGCGTCTTGCTGGACGCTTGCGGCTTTCCGGAATTGACGCCAAAGCAGGCGTATCATCCTCCCGCTTACGGTCCAGACGAGGGAGGGCACCCTCGCCGGAGCGGTCCGTACCTGCAAATCCAGCTGATTTCCCCGGGCAGTCCGAGCTGCGGGACGAGGGTCGCCACAGCCGCGCCGCAGCGGGGAACCATCTGCTGTCCAGGAAAATATACAGGGGAGAGAGGGATTTTCATGCCGCGAAGGTGGTGAGTGGTCGTGAAGACAGCTTTCGTGACCGGGATCACCGGTCAGGACGGGGCCTATCTGGCGAAGTTTTTGCTGGAGAAGGGCTATCACGTAGTAGGATTGGTGCCTCGCCGCAGCACGGTTGACAGGTGGCGGCTGGAATACTTGAACATTGCGGATGACGTGGAGTACAAGGACGGGGATATTCTCGATGTGTCGTCGCTGATCAGGGCGATTAAAGCATCCAGGCCGGATGAGGTGTATCATCTGGCGGCGCAAAGCTTCGTCGGATCTTCGTGGGAGCAGCCGATCCTGACGGCGCAGTCGACGGGGATGGGCGTTTTGCACGTGCTGGAGGCGATTCGCGAGACGAATCCGGACATCAAAATGTACCAGGCTTCTTCGAGCGAGCTGTTTGGACTGATTCAGGAGCCGCGGCAGTCGGAGACGACGCCGTTTTATCCGCGCAGTCCGTACGCCGTCGCCAAGCTGTTCGGCTACTGGATGACCAAGAACTACCGGGAGAGCTTCCAGATGTATTGCTGCAACGGCATTTTGTTCAATCACGAATCTCCTTTGCGCGGGCTGGAGTTCGTGACCCGCAAAGTCACGCACGCCGTAGCCCGCATTGCTTCCAACCAGCAGAAGGAGCTGCGTTTGGGCAACATTTCTGCCAAGCGCGACTGGGGCTTTGCCGGCGATTACGTGGAGGCGATGTGGCTGATGCTCCAGCAGGAAAAGCCGGGCGATTTCGTCATCGCCACGGGCGAGACAGCGACGGTCGAGGAGATGTGCAAGATCGCGTTTGACTACGTCGGCCTCAACTACAAGGACTATGTGGTGATCGACCCCGCCCTGTACCGGCCGGCCGAAGTGGACGTTCTGCTGGGCAATCCGGAGAAGGCGAAGCGGGAGCTGGGCTGGACCCCGAAAACAAAGCTCGAACAGCTCATTCACATGATGGTCGAGGCGGATTTGCAGCGGGTGGCAAAGTCGCCGTGACGCAGAAAAAACGAGGCAGCAGGGGCGGCCTCGTTTTGCTCTTTCATCATCTGTCGCTTAAAAAGCGGACTTCCCTGCGAACCATGCGATCAGGCGCTTGTTGATTTCTTCCTCGGAGAGCCCTTCCAAGAGTCTGGCTTCCGTGAGCATGTCGTACAGCCGCTCCATCGGCTCCCGTCCGTCCGCTTTCTTGGCTTTGGCGTCGTTTTTCAACAGCTCCCACGTTTGCACGACGAAGTCGCGGCGGTCTACTTCCTGCTTGTGAAAGAAAAACTCAATGCGCTCCACATGATCGAGGAAATCGCTGCCGAAACGTTCTTCGGCCCTGCCGCTCAAGAGGGCGATTTCCGCTTCGTACATCGGGCGTTCGTTGCCTTTTTCCCTGGAAATCCACGGCGTCTCCAGGATCAGCGGCAGGTGGCGGATCTTCTCGTGCTCCACGATGTACTTCATCGCATCAAAGCCGATCAGCCCCGCCCCCACTGGCGCATGGCGGTCCTTGCCTGCGCCGCGGAAGTTTTTGCTGTCGTTGAGGTGGACGACGGCGAGCTTGTCCAGGCCGATGATCCGGTCGAATTCGCCTAGCACCCCGTCGAAGTTGTTAACGACATCGTACCCGGCGTCATGAATGTGGCAAGTGTCCATGCAGACCGTGAGTCTGTGGTTGACGTCTACCTTTTCCATGATCGCAGCGAGTTCCTCGAAGCTGCGCCCGATTTCCGTCCCTTTTCCGGCCATCGTCTCCAGCGCGATGTTGACATCCGTATCCTTGACACCGCCGAGCACCTCGTTCAGCCCTTCCGCGATGCGCGCGATGCCGTATTCCGGGTCTTTGTCCGTGTAGGCGCCGGGGTGGAGCACGATGTTTTTCACCCCAAGGTAATGCGTCCGGCGAATTTCCTCCTGCAGGAAGGAAACGGCCAGTTCGTACGTGTCATCCTTGTAGGAGCCGAGATTGATGATGTACGGTGCGTGAACGACGATTTCATCCATGCCGTGCTCGGCCATCACTGCCTTGCCTTCTGCAATGAACTGGTCTTCAATCGGCTTGCGGCGCGTGTTTTGCGGCGCACCTGTATAGATCATGAACGTGCTCGAGCCGTAGGATACGGCTTCTTCTGCCGCATTGAGCAGTCCTTTGCCCGAGAACGATACGTGCGAGCCTATTTTTGTCATTCGGCAATCATTCCTTTCATTTTCTGCATCGAGTCGAAGCATCTTGTCTCTTTCCTAACATAGCGCAAGTTTTGCCATCCGTCCATCGGCAAGGTACGCTTCGCGGGATTGGCACAGCTTCGCGATCTTGCTCATCCATCCAGAAAACCGTACAGAGTGCCCTTCCAGCGGTTATACTGACGGTGGAGGTGGAAGGAACATGGAAGCAGCAGACAGCATGGCCCAGCAGCTGACGGAGGAGAAATGGCAGGCGATTATTCGCAATGACGCCGCATACGACGGAAGCTTCGTTTATGCGGTGAAGACCACGCGCATCTTTTGCAGGCCGTCCTGCAAGTCCAAGGCGCCGAACAGGGAAAATGTGCAGGTGTTTGCGAATGCCCGGCAGGCGCTGGCTGCCCGGTTCCGTCCGTGCAAGCGGTGCAAGCCGACAGGACAGCGCCTGCCAGACCGTGAGTGGGTGGAGCAAATCACGCAGTATATCGACGACCATTTCCGGGAGCGGCTGACGCTGGAAATGCTGGCAGACGCGTGCCACGGAAGCCCTTACCACTTGCATCGCACCTTCAAGCGAATCACAGGCGTCACGCCGGTGGAATACGTGCAGCAGACGAGAATACGTGCGGCGCAGGAACTGCTCGTGCGTACAGGCGAATCGGTCGCTGCAATCAGCAGCATGGTCGGGATGCACAATACGCCATACTTCATGACCCTGTTCAAAAAATTTACAGGGCGTACTCCTACAGAGTATCGCCAAATGAACCAGAAACAATCGTCTGCAGAGGTGTTCGTTCATGAAAAATGAGAAAAAAATGCCTGTTTATTGGACCGTGCTGAATCAGGATGACTGGAGCCTGCACGTGGCTGCGACCGAGCGAGGCTTGTGCTTCGTCGGCTCGCAGGGCATGCCACTGGACGAACTGGCCGCATGGACGGCACGCCGTATGCCCGGCAGTCTGCTGGTGCGGGATGACGAGCGGCTTAAGCCGTATGTCGCGGCGTTGCTCGCGTATTTGCGCGGGGAGCGGGATACGCAGGCGCTTTTGCTCGACGTCTGCGGCACACCGTTTCAACGCGCCGTGTGGGAAGCGCTCTGCACGATCCCGTTCGGGCAGACGCGGACGTATTCGCAGATTGCGGAGAAAATCGGGAAGCCGGCAGCCGTGCGCGCGGTCGGGGCGGCAATCGGTGCGAACCCGGTGCTGATTGCGGTGCCCTGCCACCGGGTGCTCGGGAAAGGCGGGGCGTTGACCGGCTACCGCGGCGGGTTGGCGATGAAGGAAAGGCTGCTGCGGCTTGAGCAGGGAGAGGCAGGCACGGAGTGAGGGAGCCAAGCATGCGCTGGCAGATCGGGGAAAAGCGCCCCAAAACGCTGCTGAACAAAGGAACCGGATATTTGGCAGGCTACACCCACTCGCTCAATCCGTATACGGGCTGTACATTTGGCTGCTCCTACTGCTACGTGAGGCGGATGCCGGTGTCGTTGTTTCGGGCAGAGGAATGGGGGACGTGGGTGGACATCAAGAAAGATGCAGCCCCCCTTCTGCGCAATGAGCTGGTCCGTACCAAGGCCAGGGGGAGAGTCACGATCTTCATGTCTTCTAGCACGGACCCGTACCAGCCCGTCGAGTACCGGGAGCAGGTGACGAGGTCGCTGCTTGCGGTCATGGCAGAGGAGCAGCCCGATTTTTTATTCGTGCAGACGCGCAGCCCGCTCGTGGCTCGTGATATCGATTTGCTGCAGCAGCTGGGCGATCGCGTCCGGGTCAGCATGACCGTGGAGACGGACCGCGACGACATCCGCAAACAGTTTTCTCCCAAGGCACCCCCGATTGCCGCCAGGCTGCGCACACTCGCTCTCCTGAAAGAGGCTGGCATACCGACGCAGGCGACCATCGCTCCGCTGCTGCCGAGCACAGAAGCCTTTCCGGAGTTGCTGGCTCCGCTCGTCAGCCGCGTCTGCGTGGACGATTATTTCATGGGCGACGGCAGCGGCGGCAAACGAACGCGCACCCTTGGCATTGAGCGAAAATACGAGGAGCTGGGGCTGGGGGAATGGTACGATCCACAGGCCTGCCGCCTCGTGCTGGAGCGGCTGTCGCGCTGCTTTTCCGCCGATCAGCTGTTTGTCAGCCAGGCAGGGTTTGCGCCGGTATAAACCATCGGCCGTCCCGTTTGCCCAGTACATGGAATCGGGCGCAGGATTGATCCAGAACGCAAAAGGCCCCTTCCATCCTGGCCGCAGGAGAGACAGGGGCTTTCGTTCAATACGGCTGCCATCGCAGCTTGCGGGCCTTATCGAAACGCTCCTCGGCGTAGCGCCAGTTCACGACGTTCCACCAGGCGTCCACGTATTTGTCGCGCTGGTTTTGATAGGGGAGAAAATAGGCGTGCTCCCAGACGTCGAGGGCGAGCAGGGGAACCGTGTCCCATTGCGACAGGTTCTGGTGCTTTTCCGCCGTCAAGATTTCCAGATGCTGTGCGCGCGGCGACCAGACGAGGATCGCCCAGCCGGGCCCTTCCACCTTGTTTGCGGCTTGCGTAAAATGGTTGCGAAATGCAGCGAAAGAGCCGAAGTAGCGGTTGATCGCCTCAGCCAGATCGCCCGCCGGTTCCCCTCCGCCATTCGGGCTCATCGACGGCCAGAAGATCGTGTGCAAGTAATGCCCGGCTCCGTTGAAGGCCAGCTCCCGCTCCCAGTGGCGGACCAGGTCGAAATTTCCGTTTGCCCGCGCCTCCGCCAGCTTCAGTTCTGCCGCGTTCAGATCGTCCACATACTTTTTGTGCAGCTTGTCGTGGTGGATGCGCATTGTCTCGGCGTCGATGTACGGCTCGAGGGCGTTGTAGTCGTACGGCAGCGGGGGGAGGGTGTGCCTTCCCGCAGCGAGCGGGCGGGCGACGGGAACCGGTTCGCGCTGCTGCGGGTATGAGACCGGCGTTGCGACTGCGTCTGCGGCATCCGGTTCATGCAACTGCGCGAGCCGCAGGAACTGGTGAAACCGGGCCTGAATTTCTTCCGCCCGGGCGATCAACAGGGGCAGCTCCTCCTTTTCTTTGTCGGAGGTGAGGCGGGCAGCCATTCTGCCCAACTGGGTAAACGTCTCCTCGAATTTGTGCAAATGGCGCTCCAACTCGCGATTCAATTGTTTGCGGTCGCGCAGTTGTTCAATCCATTGGCGGCCCCACTGGCTCCAATCCAGCAGCTGTCTCGTTTGCTCTTCCAAGAAAACTCCTCCTGCCAAAGGTCTTTCTCCCTCTCAACGTATGAAAAGTGCCCAGCGGGTGTGCGGCATTCGCGGAGTACAAGAAATTTAAACTGTGCATATGGTAGTAGCACACATGTCAGAGTGGTATGCTGTACTATATTCATCACAACAGGGGAGACACATTTGCATGAGTAGAGAGCGAGCGATAGCCGTCATTGATTCAGGAGTGGGAGGATTGACCGTAGCCAGGGAAGTCATGCGTCAGCTGCCCGAGGAACGGATCGTATACTTGGGAGACAATGCCCGTTGTCCGTACGGCTCCAAATCACCGGACGAAATTCGTACCTACAGTTTTCAAATGATTGATTTTGTGATGAAAACACCGCTAAAAGCGCTGGTCATCGCTTGCAATACCGTTACCGCCGTCGCCCTGGAAGATGTCAGGGAGTATTTGCCGCTTCCGGTCATCGGCGTTATCGAGCCTGGCGCGCGCGCTGCCGTCAAGGCGACCAGAAGCGGTCATATTGGGGTCATCGGCACGGAGACGACGATCCGCACACGGGCGTACGAGCGTGCCTTGCTGCGCGTCCGCCCGGATTTGACAGTCTCGGGCCTCGCCTGTCCGGCCTTTGTCCCGCTGGTCGAAAACCATATGGCAGACACGGAGGAAGCGCGCCGCGTGGTGAGGGAAACGCTGCTCCCGCTCGCAGGCGAGGAACTGGACACGCTCATTCTCGGCTGTACGCACTACCCGCTGCTCGCGCCGGTCATCCAGGAAGTGATGGGGGATCGCGTGACCTTGATCAGCTCCGCCGAAGAGACGGCGCGCGAACTGGCTGAGCTGCTTGGGCCGCAACCGGCCGCAGTCCCGTCCGGCACCAGGGTGGCGGCACCGGAGCACCTGTTCGTGACGAGCGGTGACCCGGACCGCTTCCGTTCGATTGCGGAAGAATGGCTCGGCTGCCGGGTGCAGGCAGAGCAACACTCGCTGCTGGAAAAAACGTATCAGCCGTAAAGGGCAGAAGCCAGCTGCGCCTCATCCGGCCAAATTCCGACTTTCAACGCATAAACCCAAGCCCTGCTCGTATACATGGTAGTACAAAGTGTCTCGAGGAGGGCTGGGAAATGAAGATACGAAGCATTAGCCAAGCGACAGCTGTGCTAGGGGTCAGCGCTTTGTTGCTGTCAGGCTGCGGTCTCTTTGGCCCGGAAAAGGAAGCGACCAGTATCGATGCTCCGCCACAGTCGCAAGTAGCCGCAGGTCTGCCGGATACCGCCGAGCCGAATGACAGCCCAGCGCAAGGGGCAGAGCCCGCCGTGACAACAACTGTGGAGCGCACGGTCTATTTGCTGGATGCCAACGGGTACGTCGTGCCTGTCTCATTGACATTGCCCAAAGTAGAGGGCGTTGCCAAACAGGTGCTGAGCTACATGGTCAAGGGCGGGCCGGTGGAGAGCATGCTGCAGGGAGGCTTCAAGGCCGTTCTGCCCCAGGGCACCGAGGTCAAAGGGCTCGTCATCAAAGACGGCGTGGCGACCGTCGACTTTTCCAAAGAGTTCAAATCGTACGACCCGCAGGATGAAAAACGGATTCTCGATGCCGTGACCCGCGCTCTGACCGAGTTTGGCAACGTGAAGACGGTGCAGATTTGGGTCAACGGTACGCCGCTGAAGGAAATGCCGGCGGCGAGCACGCCGATTACGCAGCTGGACCGCGCCCACGGCATCAACCTGGAGCTGGCCGATGGCGCCACCCCCGGCAATACGTCGGCTGTCACCGTGTTCTTCCAGGGCCAGCTGGACGATGCCCGCACGTACTTCGTGCCGGTCACCCGACTGGTCCCGGCTACAGCTGACATCGCCAAGGCGACTGTAGAGGAACTGATCAAAGGGCCGAAGGAAGGCTCGCAGCTGTTCAGTTCCTTGTTGCGCACGACCCGCGTACTCGATGTGAAGCAGGAGAAAGATTTGCTCACCGTCAATTTGAGCAGCGACATTCTCAAATACGACGACGGCAAGGCAGCCAACCCGGACGCCCTCGAATCCCTCGTCCTGTCCCTGACGGAGACGACCGGCGTGCCGAATGTCCAGCTGCTGGTCGAAGGAAAGCCGCTGTCCAACGGGGACTACACCAAGCCGGTGAGCCGTCCGGTGCAACTCAATCCGCTCCAGTTTTGACCCGGGGCACGGCCAGGCCACGTTCGTTTTGCGAGCGTGGCTTTTTTCTGCCGATTCATGCGAATATTTGCAATAAAGGCAAATAGCGCATGGGCATATGTTCGGTGGCAGAGCGTTTCTTTGGTCTGGTATAATGAGCAAAGTGCATTATAGTGATTTTAGGAGGAACTTGGAATGAGAGTGGATGGCCGTGCCCATGACCAATTGCGCCCCGTTACCATTACGCGCAACTACATGAAACACGCCGAAGGATCATGCCTGATCGAAGTAGGAGATACAAAGGTGATTTGCACGGCAACCCTGGAGGATCGGGTGCCGCCGTTCATGCGTGGCGGCGGAAAGGGATGGATCACTGCCGAGTACTCCATGCTCCCGCGTGCGACAGCAACGCGCAATGCCCGGGAGTCATCCAAAGGCAAGGTGGGCGGACGGACGATGGAAATCCAGCGCCTGATCGGGCGAGCGCTGCGCTCTGTCGTTCATCTGGAAGCGATGGGCGAGCGGACGATCTGGATCGACTGCGACGTCATCCAGGCGGACGGCGGAACGCGGACCGCGTCCATCACCGGAGCGTTCGTCGCCATGGTCGACGCGATGCAGAAGCTCGTGGACAGCGGCGTATGGAAACAGCTGCCGCTTCATGATTTTCTCGCTGCCACTTCGGTCGGGGTCATCGGAGAAGACACTTTGCTGGACTTGAACTACAAGGAAGATTCGACAGCGACGGTCGACATGAACGTCGTCATGACAGGCAAAGGCAAGTTTGTCGAGCTGCAAGGGACAGGGGAAGACGCCCCATTCTCCGCCGATCAGCTGCAGAGAATGATCGCGCTCGCCAAATCGGGTATCGACCAGCTCATCGCCAGCCAGAAGCAGGCGCTGGCAGACGTGCCGCTGACATTTGCGGACAGCGTAGCGGAGGAGAGCCATGTCTGAACGCAAGCAGGTGGTCCTGGCCACGCGTAACCAGGGAAAAGTAAGAGAGTTTAACCGGCTGTTCGCCCCTCTCGGCTGGGAAGGGATCAGCCTTGCCGATTATGAAGGAGTGCCCGAAGTGGTGGAGGACGGGGACACATTTGAAGCCAACGCGGTCAAAAAAGCTGTGACGATTTCTACATATCTCGGCTTGCCTGCGCTCGGCGACGACTCCGGTCTGGAAGTGGATGCGCTGGATGGCGCGCCGGGCGTCTACTCTGCGCGCTATGCCGGAGAGGACGCAACGGACGAGGAAAACTGGCGCAAGCTTTTGCAAAAGCTGGATGCCGTGCCGAATGCCGAGCGCACCGCCCGCTTCCGCTGCGCGCTGGCGTTCGTCGTACCCGGCGAGGAGCCGGTGATCGCTGCGGGGGCGTGCGAAGGCGTCATTGCCCGCGAGCCGGCCGGAACGAACGGCTTTGGCTACGATCCCGTGTTCTACCTGCCGCAGCTAGGCAAGATGATGGCCCAGCTGCCGCCGGAGGAAAAGAACCGGATCAGTCACAGGGCGCAGGCCATGCAGCAATTGCTCGCGATCCTTCGCGGGTGAACAAAGCTTCTCGTCGATAGAGAAATCAGGGGAGTGAGTGTGCTATGGGGATTCTCGTCATGAGCGACAGCCATGGCCTGGTGCGGGAAGTCAAACAGGCGGTTGACCGACATCAGGTGGATCGCATCTTGCACTGCGGCGATTTTTGCGTCGACCATTCACGCGAGCCGTTTTCCCGCATGACGCTCGTCCGCGGCAACTGCGATACGGCCAGGGACGTGCCGGTCGAGCAGCAGACGAAATGGCGCGATCTGCACATTTTGCAGACCCACGGACATCTGTTCGGGGTAAAAAGCTCCCTCTTGCGGCTGCATTACCGTGCGGAGGAGACGGGCGCGAACGTCGTCGTCTTCGGCCATTCCCACGTCCCGGTCTGCGGCGTGCAGCGCGACATCCTGTTCCTCAACCCGGGCAGCCTGCAGCTGCCGCGCGGCTTTGACGTCCCGACCTACGCGATTCTGGAGGAGACGGGTGCGACTGCGAAGACCGTCACCGTGTCGGTTGCGTTCTACGATCATCACGGCAACGCGGTTCCGAGCCTGGGCGGGACGTACACTTTGCGGCGCTGATGGAGCTGCTTGTTGAAAAAGAAAAGATTTATGCTATACTAGAATGGTTATAATGGCTAGAATATTATCGTCCGAGCCCGCAGTGCCCAAGCGGCGTGCGGCTGACGGTGTTCTTTGATCCAATCTAGGAGGGGAAGTTTACGTGGCAGCAAATTGGGAAAAGGTAGAGAATAACCAGGGAGTCCTGACAGTTGAAGTAGATGCTTCGCAAGTAGATGCAGCACTGGACCAAGCGTTCAAAAAAGTAGTGAACAAGGTTCAGGTTCCCGGATTCCGCAAAGGGAAAGTTCCGCGCAAAATGTTTGAAGCGCGTTTTGGCGTAGAATCGCTGTATCAGGAAGCACTCGACATTTTGCTTCCGGTTGCATACGGACAAGCTGTGAAAGAAACAGGCATCGAGCCGGTTGATCGTCCGGAAGTGGACGTAACGCAAATGGAGAAAGGGAAAAACCTGATCTTCAAAGCGACGGTAACCGTGAAGCCGGAAGTGAAGCTCGGCGACTACAAAAATCTGAGCATCGAAGCAAAAGACTTCACCGTTACGGATGAAGCGCTCGAAGCAGAGCTGAAGCGCATGCAGGAGCGTCATGCTGAACTGGTTGCCGTAGAAGAAGGCCCTGCGCAAAACGGCGATCTGGCCGTCATCGATTTTGAAGGCTTCCAGGACGGGGTAGCGTTTGAAGGCGGAAAAGCGGAAGACTATACGCTGGAACTGGGCTCCGGCACATTCATCGCCGGCTTTGAAGAGCAAGTAGTCGGCATGAACGTAGGCGAAGAAAAAGACATCACCGTTACATTCCCGGAAGAATACCACTCTCCGAACCTCGCAGGCAAAGAAGCGGTATTCAAAGTGAAGCTGAACAGCCTGAAACGCAAAAACCTGCCTGCTTTGGACGACGAGTTCGCCAAAGACGTGAGCGAGTTCGACACGCTGGAAGAGCTGAAAGCGGACACCAAGAAAAAACTCGAAGAAAAAGCAGCGCAAGACAAAGAACAATACGTACGCGAGCAGCTCGTTCTGAAAGCGGCGGAAAACGCTGAAATCGACCTGCCGGAAGTCATGGTCGAGCACGAGCTGGATCAAATGGTAAGCGAGTTCGGCCAACGCCTCCAATACCAAGGCATGACGCTGGACCTGTACTACCAGTTCTCCGGCATGGATGAAAGCCAACTGCGCGACCAACTGCGTGCAGACGCAACCTCCCGCGTGCGTACATCCCTGACGCTGGAAGCAATCGGTAAAGCAGAAAACATCGTTGCGACCGAAGAAGATGTAAACGAAGAGCTGAACAAGCTGGCTGGCGTATATGGCCGCCCTGCTGACGAGCTGCGCAAAATCTTCTCCGCGCAAGATGGCCTGGCTGCTCTGTACCGCGACGTGCAAATTCGCAAAACAGTAGATTTCCTGGTTGCAGAAAACAAAGTAAGTGCATAATCTTAGGAAGAGTGAATGATTGACCGGCCGCCGGGTTCGCCTGGCTGCCATCTTGAGGAAATCACAAGGCACGATACGCTCGTGCCTTGTTTTTCCACCCGAGACTGTTTCATCCGCCTTCTCACTGCAAAGACGAGGTCGCACAGCCGCGAAATCCCTTGACAAGGTTCTTTTCGGCAAAGGAGGAACATACATATGTTGATCCCTATAGTCATTGAGCAAACGAGCAGAGGCGAACGCTCCTATGATATCTACTCGCGCCTCTTGAAGGATCGGATTATTCTTTTGGGCACAGAGATTGATGATGAGGTCGCCAATCTGGTCGTTGCCCAACTGCTGTTTTTGCAGGCAGAAGATCCGGACAAAGATATTTCTCTGTACATAAACTCTCCCGGCGGCTCCGTGACAGCGGGGATGGCGATTTTCGACACGATGCAGTACATCAAGCCGGACGTCTCCACGATTTGTGTAGGGATGGCTGCGAGCATGGGAGCATTCCTTCTGGCGGCAGGAGCAAAAGGCAAGCGCTATGCCTTGCCGAACAGTGAAGTCATGATTCACCAGCCGCTCGGCGGCGTGCGGGGGCAGGCAGAGGACATTCGCATTCACGCGGACTGGATTCTGAAAACCAAGCGCCAGTTGAATACGATTTTGTCGGAGCGGACAGGTCAGCCCTATGAACGTGTAGAAGCGGACACCGACCGCGATTATTTCATGAGCGCAGAAGAAGCGAAGGCCTATGGCTTGATTGACGCGATTATTGAACGCAAAAACTGACCCGTTGTGAGGTGAAGCGCATGTTTAAGTTTAACGACGACAAAGGCCAACTGAAGTGCTCCTTCTGCGGCAAGTCCCAGGAGCAGGTGCGCAAGCTGGTAGCCGGTCCAGGCGTATACATTTGTGACGAGTGTATCGAACTGTGCAATGAAATTGTGCAGGAAGAGCTGGGCACCGAAGAAGAAATCGACATGAAGGAAATTCCTAAGCCGATTGAAATCCGCAAAATCCTGGACGACTATGTCATTGGCCAGGATCTGGCGAAAAAATCGCTGTCGGTTGCGGTGTACAACCACTATAAACGAATCAATTCCGGGGCGAAGATCGAGGATGTGGAACTGCAAAAATCCAACATCCTGCTGATCGGGCCGACCGGAAGCGGGAAAACGCTGCTGGCGCAGACGCTGGCGCGCATCCTGAACGTGCCGTTTGCCATCGCGGACGCCACTTCCCTGACGGAAGCCGGTTACGTGGGCGAAGACGTGGAAAATATTTTGCTGAAGCTGATCCAGGCTGCCGATTACGATGTAGAGAAAGCGGAAAAAGGCATCATCTACATCGACGAGATCGACAAGGTTGCGCGCAAGTCGGAGAACCCTTCGATCACCCGCGACGTGTCCGGAGAAGGCGTACAGCAGGCCTTGCTGAAAATTTTGGAAGGCACGGTGGCAAGCGTTCCGCCTCAAGGAGGACGCAAGCATCCGCATCAGGAGTTCATCCAGATCGACACCTCCAACATCTTGTTCATTTGCGGCGGTGCCTTTGACGGGATCGAGCAGATCATCAAGCGCCGTCTGGGCAAAAAGGTCATCGGCTTCGGCGCCGACTTCACGGAAGGTGTCAAAGGCGATCTGAAAGCCGGCGAATACTTGAAGCACGTTTTGCCGGAAGACCTGCTGAAATTCGGTCTCATTCCCGAGTTCGTCGGTCGTCTGCCGGTTCTGGCTACGCTGGAGCCGCTGGATGAGGAGACGCTCGTGCGCATCCTGACCGAGCCGAAGAACTCGTTGGTGAAGCAATATCAAAAGCTGCTCAGCCTCGACGGCGTGGAACTGGAATTCGACGAGGGAGCGCTCCTGCAGATCGCCAAGGAAGCGATCAAGCGCAACACCGGCGCGCGCGGTCTGCGTGCCATCATCGAGCAGATCATGCTCGACATGATGTACGAACTGCCGTCACGCGATGACGTCAGCAAGTGCGTCATTACAGAAGAAACCGTACGCGACAAAGTGAAGCCGCAGCTCATGACCAAGGAAGGTCGGGAAGTTCGCGGGGAAACGGCATAAGCAAGTTTTGGGAAAAGGCTGCTCCGGGCTATCGGGGCAGTCTTTTTTCACGTCCGGACGGCGAGAGAGGCGTCAACGCTCGCTTTTCAGCCGGGCACGCCAAGGCTGGCGGCACCAGGGTCAATGGTTTACGTCTACGATTGCGGGGCAATACTACAGGATATAGTTCAGAGACGCTTGTACATAGGGGCAATGGGAGGGATTCAAATGGACTATACGACACTGGTTATTGCCGTCATTGAGGTAGTCGTTGGGATCGTAATTGGTACCTATTTTTGGAACTTGCTGAGAGCGCAGCGGAATACGAAAACGTCTACGGAAAAGGAAGCGCGGAAAGATTTGGATACGATTCGTCGGATGCGGATGGTCGCCTTGACAGAGCCGTTGTCGGAGAAGACGAGACCGACTACCCTGGAGGAGATCGTCGGTCAGGAGGACGGCTTGCGGGCGCTGCGGGCAGCCTTGTGCGGGCCGAATCCGCAGCATGTGATCGTGTACGGACCGCCGGGAGTCGGCAAGACGGCAGCAGCGAGGGTCGTGCTGGAAGAAGCCAAGAAGAATCCATTGTCTCCATTCACCGCAGATGCCAAATTCGTCGAGATTGATGCGACGATTGCGCGGTTTGACGAACGGGGCATAGCGGACCCCCTGATTGGCTCCGTCCATGACCCGATTTACCAGGGGGCAGGCTCGCTCGGACAGGCAGGCATCCCCCAGCCAAAGCCGGGAGCGGTTACCAAGGCGCATGGCGGGATGCTGTTTCTCGATGAGATCGGCGAGCTGCATCCCGTGCAGATGAACAAGCTGCTGAAAGTGCTGGAGGACCGCAAAGTCATGCTGGAGAGCGCCTACTACAGCGAAGAAAACAGCCAGATTCCGTCGCACATTCACGATGTGTTCAAGTACGGGCTCCCTGCTGATTTTCGCCTGGTCGGGGCGACGACGCGGCTGCCGGAGGAGCTGCCGGCTGCTCTGCGTTCACGCTGCCTGGAAATCTTTTTCCGCCCGCTCAAACCGAGTGAGATCGGCAGCATCGTACGCACCGCTGTGAAGAAGATGGATTTGACCATCGACGATGATGCCGTCTCCGTAATCGAGCGCTACGCCACGAACGGCAGGGAAGCGATCAACACGCTGCAGATTGCTGCCGGGATCGCCTTGACCGAGGAACGGAAAAACATCCTTGCCTCGGACGTGGAGTGGGTGATGCACAGCAGCCAGAAATCTCCGCGTCCAGAAAAGCAGGTGCATGACACACCGCAAGTGGGTCTCGTCAATGGTCTCGCGGTCTACGGCCCGAATATGGGCTCTGTCATGGAGCTGGAAGTGACCGCGACGCCTGCGATGGTGCCGGGACAGGGGCGCATGTCGATTACCGGGATGGCAGAAGAAGAAGAGGTGGGCAGCCGCAGCCGGACGATCCGCCGCAAGTCGATGGCGAAAGGTTCGGTGGAAAACGTTCTCACCGTGCTGCAGCGCATGGGGCTGCAACTGTATGATTACGACTTGCACATCAACTTCCCGGGAGGTATTCCCGTTGACGGCCCTTCCGCCGGGATCGCGATTGCCACGGCGATCTACTCGGCGATTCGCGGCATTCCGGTGGACAACCTGCTGGCGATGACCGGAGAAGTGAGCATCCACGGCAAGGTGAAGCCGGTGGGCGGCGTCGTGGCGAAGGTCGAGGCGGCGAAGCAGGCCGGAGCGACCCGCGTGCTCATCCCGGAGGAGAATTGGCAAAGCATTTTTGCGGAGATGAAAGGAATCGAGATCATTCCGGTCTCGACGGTTGCCCAGGTCATCGAGCTGGCCATGCCGGAAGCGGCAGAGCGCGAGGCAGAGACGGCCGGATTCATGCTGCAGTTGCCTGCCGATGATTTGGCTTCGTCGCCGTTTTCCTTGTAACACTCGCCAGCGCACGCAGATTAGACATCGCTATCTGTTTGCGCTACAATGGAAAAAAGCTTCTGCTTGCAAAGAGTAGAGGAGCCGTCCCGCCAGGCTCACTTTGCTATGGGAGCGCGGTGCGGGGGCAAAAACGGCTATCGCAGGCCGTTTTTGCATGTACTATCCAAAAAAGCTCACGCGTATGTGACAGGCGATAGTATAGAAGCGTTGCGAAGGCTGCGACTGCGACGTGGCAGCCGTGTTTTCTCATGAGCAGAAACTCTTGGCAAGAGGGATAGATCAACAAGGAGAGGTGCATCCGCTTGGGCGAACGTTCCGGTAGAAGAGAATTACCGCTTCTCCCGCTGCGCGGCTTGCTTGTGTACCCAACCATGGTGCTCCATCTGGACGTCGGACGCGAAAAGTCCATTCGCGCTCTGGAGCAAGCCATGGTGGACGATAACAAGATTTTGCTGGCGACGCAGGAAGAAGTACACATAGAAGAACCTGATGCAGAGCAAATCTACAGCATCGGGACCGTTGCGCGCGTGAAACAGATGCTGAAGCTGCCAAACGGCACGATCCGTGTCTTGGTGGAAGGCCTGCAGCGTGCCAAAATCGAGGAATATCTTCAAAAAGAAGATTACTTCGTCGTGTCCATTACATATTTGCAGGAAGAAAAGGCCGAGGAAAACGAAGTCGAGGCACTGATGAGGTCTGTCCTCAGCCATTTCGAGCAATACATCAAGCTGTCGAAAAAGGTATCCCCGGAGACGCTCACTTCCGTGCAGGACATTGAGGAGCCGGGCCGTTTCGCGGATGTAATCGCGTCCCATCTGCCGCTGAAAATGAAGGACAAACAGGAAATTCTGGAGACGACCAACATTCAGGAGCGGCTGGAAATCTTGCTCACCATTCTCAACAACGAGCGTGAAGTGCTGGAGCTGGAGCGCAAGATCGGCAACCGCGTGAAAAAGCAGATGGAGCGCACGCAGAAGGAATACTACCTGCGCGAGCAAATCAAAGCGATCCAGAAAGAGCTGGGCGACAAGGATGGCCGTCAAGGGGAAATCGATGAGCTGCGCGCCCAATTGGAGAAATCGGACGCACCGGAGCGGATCAAGAACAAGATCGAGAAAGAGCTGGAGCGGCTGGAGAAAATGCCGACCACTTCTGCGGAAGGCTCGGTCGTCCGCACCTACATCGATACGCTGCTGTCTCTGCCGTGGACGAAGAAGACAGAGGACAATCTGGACATCAAGCACGCAGAGAAAGTGCTGGACGAAGACCATTACGGACTGGAAAAGCCGAAGGAGCGCGTGCTGGAATATTTGGCGGTGCAAAAGCTGGTCAATGCCATGCGCGGACCGATTCTTTGCCTGGTCGGCCCGCCTGGCGTGGGGAAAACCTCGTTGGCCCGTTCCGTTGCGCGTGCGCTGGGACGCCAGTTCGTGCGGATTTCCCTTGGAGGCGTACGCGATGAGGCAGAAATTCGCGGTCATCGCCGCACCTATGTAGGGGCGCTGCCAGGCCGGATCATTCAGGGGATGAAGCAGGCTGGCACGATCAATCCGGTGTTTTTGCTGGATGAGATCGACAAACTCGCCTCCGATTTCCGCGGAGACCCGGCCTCGGCTCTGCTGGAAGTGCTCGACCCGAACCAGAACGACAAGTTCAGCGATCATTATATAGAAGAGACATACGATTTGACGAACGTCATGTTCATCACGACGGCCAACCGCCTCGACACCATTCCCCGTCCGCTGCTCGACCGGATGGAAGTGATCTCGATCTCCGGCTACACCGAGGTGGAGAAGCTGAACATCCTGCGCGGTTACCTGTTGCCGAAGCAGATGGAAGAGCACGGCCTTGGCAAAGATAAGCTGCAGGTAAACGAGGATGCTATGCTCAAGCTGGTGCGCCAGTACACACGGGAGGCGGGCGTGCGCAACCTGAACCGGGAAGCGGCGAATGTGTGCCGGAAAGCGGCGAAAATCATCGTGAGCGGGGAAAAGAAGCGCGTGGTGGTAACTGCCAAGACGCTGGAGACCTTGCTCGGCAAGCCTCGCTACCGCTACGGCCTGGCCGAGAAGAAGGACCAGATCGGCTCCGTGACAGGTCTGGCCTGGACGCAGGCAGGGGGAGACACCTTGAACGTCGAGGTCAGCATTTTGCCGGGCAAAGGCAAGCTGACGCTGACCGGACAGCTCGGCGACGTGATGAAGGAATCCGCGCAGGCAGCCTTCAGCTACATTCGCTCCCGCGCGACCGAGTGGGGAGTCGACCCGGATTTCCACGAGAAGAACGACATCCACATCCACGTGCCGGAGGGAGCGATCCCCAAAGACGGGCCTTCTGCCGGAATCACAATGGCGACCGCTCTCGTGTCGGCGCTGACGAACATTCCGGTGAAAAAGGAGGTCGGCATGACCGGCGAAATTACGCTGCGTGGACGGGTGCTGCCGATCGGCGGACTGAAGGAGAAGTGCATGTCTGCCCACCGCGCAGGTCTGACGACAATCATTTTGCCGAAGGACAACGAAAAGGACATCGAGGATATTCCGGAAAGCGTGCGCGACGCTTTGACCTTCTATCCCGTGGAGCATTTGGACGAAGTGCTGCGACACGCGTTGACCAGACAGCCAGCAGGTGAAAAGAAATGAAAGTAACCTCAGCCGAGTTTGTCATCAGCGCCGTAGGACCAAAGCAGTACCCGGTGGACGGCCTGCACGAGATCGCGCTCGTCGGCCGTTCCAACGTGGGCAAATCGTCTCTTCTCAACAAAATGATGAATCGCAAAGGGCTGGCGCGCATCAGCTCCCGCCCGGGCAAAACCCAGACGCTGAACTACTTCCGCGTCAACAACATGCTCTATTTCGTCGACTTCCCCGGCTACGGCTACGCCAAGGTCGCGAAGTCGCTCAAGGAACAATGGGGCAAAATGATCGAAGGCTACCTCAAAAACCGCAAGGAGCTGCGCTTCGTGATCCAGCTGGTGGACATCCGCCACGCGCCGAGCAAGGACGACATTGCCATGTACGACTGGTGCAAGCAGATCGGGATTCCGACCGTCGTCGTCGCGACCAAGGGCGACAAGATCGCGCGCGGACGCTGGCTGCAGCATACGAAGATCATCCGCCAAAACTTGCAGATGCGCGGCGACGACACGATTATCGTGTTTTCCTCGGAAACCGGACAAGGCAAGGATGAATTGTGGGCAGAGATTCTCCGCCGCTTGCGCCTCGCGACGGATGAAGCACAGGACAGCTCTGCCGAGAAGTCCGCTCCGGCAGCGAATCAGGAATAACAGACGCGCGGAAGGCTGTGACCCATACCGAAGGGGAAGGGGAGGGAAGTTTTCGTGAGCGAGCTTGCACGCTTTGCCGTACGCGGTGTAATCGAAGGCTTCTACGGAACGCCCTGGACGCATGCCGAGCGGCTGGACATGATCCGCTTCATGAGCCGGCATGGATACAATGCCTACTTTTACTCGCCCAAGGACGATCTGTACTTGCGGGAAAAGTGGATGGAACCGCATCCGGAAGCGGCTTTCGCCGAGCTTGGCGAGTTGATCCGCGCAGCAGCTTCCGTGGATGTGCAATTCGTCTACTGCTTGAGTCCCGGCCTTGGCATGGAATACGCCAACGGGCAGCATCTTGAGTTGCTGTTAGACAAATACCGGGCGATGTACGATCAGGGAGTGCGCTGCTTTGGCCTTTTGTTCGATGACATTCCGATGCAGCTTTTGCATCTATCGGACATGGAACGGTACGAGCATCTGGCTGCCGCGCATGTCGACGTCACGCTGCGCGTATGGGAAGCGATGGGCGGCTGGGCGGATGCTGTCAGGCTGATCGTTTGCCCGACACAGTACAACGGCCTGGGAAAAGAGCCGTATATCCGGCATTTGGGGCTGCATTTGCCCAAGGAGATCGCGTTGTTCTGGACCGGCCGCTTTGTTTGCTCGCCGTTTTTGACGGACGGCGACGCACTGCGGTTTTTGCAGTATACCGGGCACAAGCCGTTGTACTGGGACAACTACCCCGTAAACGATCTGGCAATGGCAAACGAGCTGCACATCGGCCCGCTGCGGCACCGCGATCCCGATCTGTGGAGCCACTCCGAGGGCTATGTGGCAAACGCCATGTCCAGGCCGGAATGCTCGAAGATTCCTTTGATTACGACGGCGGCGTACTTGCGCGATCCGCACGGCTACGATCCGCATACTTCCTGGATCGAGGCAGTGGAGGAAGTGGCGGGACCAAAGGATGCGCCCGCCTTTATGCGTTTCGCTGACAACGTGCAAAGCTCGTTTTTGAACGAGAGCGAATCGCCTGCGCTGATCGAAGCCTTTTTGCGCTTCCGCTTCCAGTTTACGCAGGGAGACCGGCAAGCGGCTGTCCGACAGCTTTCTGCCCTGTTTGTAGAGATGGAGCAGTCGGCCGAGCAGCTTTTGCAAGGGATGAGCAACGAGAAGCTGGCGCGGGAATGTAGGCCATGGCTGGAAAAGTATCGCCATTGGGCCAAAGTCGGGAGATCAGCGGCAGGGCTGGTCGAGGCGGGCACAAGCGGGCGTACGACGCAGGCGGCGTATCACTTGCTCAAGCTGAAGCAATGGCTCAAGCGGACGGAGAAATTGCCGCAAAAGGTGTGCGGGCAGGTCATGAACCTGTTCGTGGAAGCCGTGCTGCAGGAAGTGCGCAAGGCGACCTAGCCGGATGTTACGTTACGAAAAAAGGTTCCTGTTCCCCGACTGGGGAAGGAACCTTTTTTCATGTGGCGAGGTCAGGCAGATTTGCTGCCGCCGCTCGCTTTTTGTTTCCGTTCGCGTCCGCTGCGCAGCCATTCCTGGATCGGCAGCTCGGCGAGGATCATGCCGACGAAGATCATCAGACAGCCCGAAAGCTGGCGCCCGTTCAGCACTTCATGAATAAAGACGAACGAAGTCAAGGCGGCAAAGACGGGTTCCAGGGCAAAAATAAGAGCGACCCGCGTGGAGCTGGTCTGCTTTTGCAGGGCGGTTTGCGCCAGGAAGGCCAGCGCAGTGGCAAAGATCGAGGTGACGATCAGGCCCAGGGCGACTTCCGGTCTGAACAGGACGCCCGGATCGAAGGCGCGGCTATAGTCCTCGAAGAAAAACGCATACAGCCAGCTAAGCATAGCGACGGTGCCCAGCTGCACGATGGCCAGGGGAAGGGCGGGGAAGTGCGGCGCGTACTTTCCCGTAAAGACGATTTGCATGGCGAAGCAGATGGCGCAGCCAAAGACGAGCAGGTCGCCCAGGTTGAACGAAAATTCCTGATTTTGCGTCAGCAGGTACAGTCCGGCAGCTGCGAGTATGACGCCGATGATGGCGGCTGGCTTGACCCGATCTTTTAACAGCAGCAGCGAGAAAAGCGGCACGAGCACGACGGAGAGTCCGGTGATAAAGCCGGCTTTGGACGGTGTCGTGTAGAGCAGCCCCACGGTTTGCAGGGCGTAGCCGAGACAGAGCCAGAAGCCAAGGATGGCACCGGCTTTGAGCATCGGTTTGCGCCAGGCCTTCCATTGCTGGCGATACAGGACGGCGTGAACGACGAGCAAAAAAAGGGCGGCGATCGTAAAGCGGACCGCATTAAACGTGTTCGGGGGCAACGATGCGATCGCCTGCTGGACGACCAGGAAAGTAGTCCCCCAGATAAAAGCGATCAAAAGCAATGTGATGTCTGCTACCCATGGTTTCTTCAACGGTTCATTTCTCTCCCTCCGGCGTATTTCCAGCTATGTATCTTCTTATCTAGCCTGCATCATAAGCCATTCAGCGGCGAAGCGCAAGCCGATGCGGCAAAGACTTTCGACAGTCGAATTTTGCGGCGGGGCGATCTTTGCTTCGCCGTTTTTCTTGTAAGGCACACTCCGTTAAAAACTTTTCACAATTACTCGTGGTCGAATCTGGACATAATGTTATAATAATAGTGCGTTTACTCATGGTGTATGCAAGCACGTTATTCTGGGAGGACATTATGGATATTCTTTTGCTGGGACTCAACTACAAAACGGCTCCTGTCGAAATCCGCGAAAAGTTTACGTTCAGCGACGATGGGACCGCTCGTGCTCTTCATCTACTCTCCCAGACGAAGAGTATCGCGGAATGCATCATTCTCGGAACGTGCAACCGCACGGAGATTTACGTTGTATGCGATCAGGCCAATATTGGCCGTGACTATACGCGCCGTTTTCTGGCCGAATGGTTCGGCGTGGACAAAGAACAGTTCAAAGAACATTTGTATATAAAGGAAAATGAACAGGCGATTGACCATCTGTTCCGCGTCGCTTCCGGGCTCGACTCCATGGTGGTGGGAGAGACGCAGATTTTGGGGCAGGTGCGGGACGCCTTTTTGCTGGCGCAGGAGCACCAGACGACCGGAACGGTGTTCAATACGCTGTTCAAGCAGGCGATTACGTTTGCCAAACGCGCTCACACCGAGACGGCAATCGGGCAAAACGCCGTCTCCGTTAGCTACGCCGCGGTCGAACTGGGGAAAAAGATTTTCGGTTCCTTCGCAGGCAAGTCCGTGCTGATTATCGGCGCAGGAAAGATGAGCGAGTTGACAGCCAAGCATCTGCACGCCAACGGCTCGGACAAGGTGATCGTTGCGAACCGTACGCTGGAGCGGGCACAACTGCTGGCAGAAAAGTTCAAAGGCGACTCCTGTACGATGGAGCAGCTGCCAGAGGCGCTGCTCACCGCAGACATCGTCATCAGTTCGACCGGGGCGAGCGGTTATGTTCTGGGCAAAAGCGAACTGGCTCCCATCATGAAAAAGCGCAAGCATCGCCCGCTGTTCATGGTGGACATCGCGGTGCCGCGCGACCTGAATCCCGACCTGCACGATCTGGACAACGTCTACCTGTACGACATTGACGACCTGGAAGGCATCGTTGCGAGCAACGTGGCAGAGCGCTCGCGCGAAGCCGAACGTCTGGAGGTCATGATTGCAGACGAGATCGTCGTCTTTACGAACTGGTATCAAACGCTGGGGGTTGCTCCCCTGATCGCGGCTTTGCGCGAAAAAGCGCTGGGGATACAAGGGGAAGCGATGCGGAAAATCGAGAACAAGCTGCCCAACCTGACTGAGCGGGAGATTCATATCATCCGCAAGACGACCAAAGGTATCGTCAATCAGCTCATGCATGATCCGGTCGTGCGTCTGAAAGAAATGGCGGCCTCGAAGCACAAGGAGGAAATTTTGGAGATTTTCTCCAAAATCTTCGCCCTGGAAGAGATCGTGGAACGCGACCAGCAGGAAGCCAAATGGGCAGATGAGAAAACCAAACAAGTATCTCCTCGCGAGCAGGTGCTGGCATCCCGCGTCCGTAAGTAGGCTGGATAGACCGATCACGGGCAGCTACTGATAGAAACTGATTGGGAAAGAGAGGAGAGAGTGCATGGCCGAGCTGAGATGGATCTACGACCTGACGATCTTTCTCTACGCTGCAAGTGTTCTCTTCTATTTTAACGACTTCTTGCAAAGCAACCGGAAAGTCAAACGCCTGGCTTTCGGGTTGCTTGTTGTCGTTTGGGCCTTGCAAACTGCTTTTTTTGTATCGCAGACCATCACGAAGATGTATTTTCCTGTCATTACACTGTTTGAGACGCTCTTTTTTTATTCCTGGGTGCTGGTGAGTCTGTCTCTTGCCATTCACTATTTTTTTCGGGTTGATTTACTGGAGTTTTTTGCCAATATCATTGGGTTTGTCGTCCTGGTCATGTCGATGTTTTTACCGGAGACGCCGATTGCTGCGGTCTCCAGCATCCTGACCTCGGAGCTGCTCCTCACGCATGTGACGCTCGCCATGTTCAGCTACGGAGCGTTTTCCCTGTCCCTCATTTTTTCCGGGATGTTTTTGCTGCAGCACAAAATGCTCAAGGAACGGCGCTGGACGCAGCTGCTCCGGCGGCTGCCGAGCCTGGATCAGCTGGAGAGCTTCGCGTACCGGATGAACATGCTCGGGGTGCCGATGCTCTTGCTGTCGATCGTGCTGGGCATCATTTGGGGAAAAATGGTACTGCCGGAGAAGTTCATGCTGGACGCCAAGGTCGTGCTGTCCCTCATGGTGCTGATCAGCTATTCGTTCTGGCTGTACAAGCGCTACCGGGACACAATGCCGATCCGCAGGATGCAGCAGTGGAACATCGTGGCGTTTGCCTTGCTTTTGATCAACTTTTTTGGAGCGTTGACTTCAACATTTCACAGCTGGTGGTAAGGCTGATTTAGGAGGCTCTCATGAAAAAATGGAATGTGGGTACACGCCGCAGCAGACTGGCGCTTATCCAGACAAACTGGGTCGTGGATCAACTGAAAAAACTGAATCCCGAGGCGCAGTTCGAGCTGCATGAAATCGTGACAAAGGGAGACCGCATCCTCGATGTGACTTTGTCCAAAGTCGGCGGGAAAGGCTTGTTTGTCAAAGAGATCGAACAGTCTCTCTACGACAAGGAGACGGATTTTGCCGTCCACAGCTTAAAGGACATGCCGGCAGAACTGCCGGAGGGTCTGGTCATCGGGGCGATCCCCAAGCGGGTCGATCCGCGAGATGTGCTGCTCTCCAAAGACGGCAAAACGCTGGACGAATTGCCAAAAGGGGCCATCGTGGGCACGAGCAGCCTGCGCCGCTCCGCCCAGCTGCTGGCGTATCGCCCGGACATCCAGATCGAATCTTTGCGGGGAAACATCGACACGCGGATGCGCAAGCTGGAGGAGGGCAACTTTGACGGCATCATCCTGGCGGCCGCAGGTTTGGAGCGAGCCGACTTCCAGGGGACGATCTCGCAGTATTTGCCAGTCGAAATCAGTTTGCCGGCAGTAGGACAAGGGGCCTTGGCAATCGAATGCCGTGCCGAAGACACCGAGACGCTGGAGCTTTTGCGCCAGCTGGACGATCAGCCGACGAGACTTGCGGTCACTGCCGAGCGCAGCTTCCTGCACAAGCTGCAGGGCGGCTGTCAGGTGCCGATTGGCGCTTATGCGACCATCGGAGAAGGAAACCTGATCACGATGACGGGCATGGTCGGTTCTCCGGACGGACAGCAGATGTTCAAAAATACGGCGAGCGGGCATGACCCGGTAGCCTTGGGCATACAAGTAGCGGAAGCGCTGCTGGCACAAGGCGCGGGTGACGTGCTGGCGCAAGTGTTGCGGGAGAATGCGCAATGACGATGCCGGATGCGCAGCACCAATCGGCCGGACCGCTGGCTGGCAAGCGTATCATGGTGACGCGTTCTCGCAGCCAGGTGCGGGAGCTGGTCGAGAAAATCGAGAGTCTGGGCGGGGAAGCCTATGCGTTTCCGCTCCTGAAAATGGTCCCGCCCGACGATTGGAGTCAGGTGGACGCGGCCATTTCCCGGCTGGAGACGTTTGACTGGCTGATTTTTACCAGCGTCAACGGTGTGCGCTTCTTTCTGCAGCGGATGCGAAAGATCGGTGCGGAGATCAGTGCGATCCGGGTCCAGGTGGCTGCCGTCGGGCCGAAGACGGCTGCTGCTCTGAGGGAAGCCGGCCTTGAGGTCGCCCTCATCCCTTCCGACTACGTGGCGGAAGGACTGCTGACCAGTCTGCACGATCGGCTGCTGCCCGGCCAGCGGGTGCTCCTGCCGCGCGCAGACATCGCCCGCAAGGCATTGCCGCAGGAGCTGGCCAGGCTCGGTCTGGAAGTGACGGAGACAGACGTCTATCGCACCGTCATTGACGGCGAGCTGGCACCGGAAGCGGCGCGCCGTTTGCAGCAGAGAGAAATCGACGGCATCCTGTTTACCAGCTCGTCAACCGTGACGCATTTTGTGCAGGCGATGGCTCCCTATGCGCAGGAAGGCTGGCTTTCTGGCGTTAGGATCGCCTGCATCGGGCCGATTACCGCCGAGACGGCGCGCAAAAACGGGCTGACTGTCGACGTCGTGGCGACGGAGTTTACGGTTGAGGGATTGCTTGCAGCTTTGATAGAAAATCTGGGAGGGAATGGACATGGCACTAACATTTGACCGTCATCGCCGCCTGCGCAAAAGTGCGGCTATGCGCAATCTGGTTCGGGAAAATCACGTTCGGATGGAAGATTTGATCTATCCGCTGTTCGTGGTGGAAGGAGAGGGCGTCAAAAACGAGATTCCGTCGATGCCTGGCGTCTTCCAATTCTCCCTGGATCAGCTGGCGATCGAGATGAAGGAAATAGTCGAGGCGGGGATTCAGTCCGTCATCCTGTTCGGCGTGCCGGAATACAAGGACGCATGCGGCTCTGGCGCATACGACGACAACGCCGTTACCCAGCAGGCCATTCGTCAGATCAAGGAAGCCTACCCGGAGCTGGTCGTCATCGCGGACACTTGTCTGTGCGAGTATACGGATCACGGTCATTGCGGCGTGCTGTACGATGGCGATGTCGACAACGACGAGTCGCTCAAGCTGCTGGCGCAGACGGCTGTTTCCCAGGCGCGGGCAGGGGCTGACATCATCGCTCCTTCCAACATGATGGACGGATTCGTGATCGCGATCCGCGAAGCGCTGGACGAGGCGGGCTTTGCCCATATCCCGATCATGTCGTATGCGGTCAAATACGCGTCGGCATTCTACGGCCCGTTCCGCGATGCAGCAAACTCCGCGCCGCAATTTGGCGACCGCAAGACGTATCAGATGGACCCTGCCAACTCTCGCGAAGGACTGCGGGAAGCAGCCTCCGACGTAAAAGAGGGCGCGGACTTTTTGATTGTGAAGCCTGGCATTGCATTCATGGATATGGTCGTGCGCCTGCGCGAAAACTTCAATCTGCCGATCGTGGCGTACAACGTGAGCGGCGAGTATTCCATGGTAAAGGCGGCGGCTGCGAACGGCTGGATCGACGAAGAGCGAATCGTGATGGAGATATTGGTCGGCTTCAAGCGCGCGGGTGCCGACCTGATTATCACGTACCATGCCAAAGACGTGGCAAAATGGCTGCGAGGTGAGTAACGGATGAATCGGGAAAAATCAGCGAAATTTTTTGCAGAGGCGCAGCAGTACATTCCCGGCGGCGTCAACAGCCCGGTGCGCGCCTTCAAAAGTGTCGGCGGCAATCCTGTTTACATAGAGAGAGGGGAAGGCTCCCGAATCTTCGATGTGGACGGCAACAGCTACATTGACTACATCGGCTCCTGGGGGCCGCTGATTCTCGGCCACGCCCACCCGCGCGTCCTGTCCGCCATTACGGAAGCGGCAGCCTTGGGCACGAGCTTCGGGGCCCCGACAGAGCGCGAGACGGTCATGGCCAAGCTGGTCTGCGAGCTGGTTCCTTCCGTTGAAGTAGTGCGGATGGTCAACTCCGGCACGGAAGCGACGATGAGTGCCCTGCGCCTGGCGCGCGGCTACACGAAGCGCAACAAGATCATGAAGTTCGAGGGTTGTTATCACGGTCATGCGGACAGCCTGCTGATCAAGGCTGGCTCCGGCGTCGCCACGCTCGGCCTGCCGGACAGCCCTGGTGTGCCGGAAGGGACGGCAGCCAACACGATCACCGTTCCGTACAACGATCTGGAAAGCGTCAAGCTCGCCTTCGACTCGTTCGGTGACGATCTGGCGGCGGTCATCGTCGAGCCAGTCGGCGGCAACATGGGCGTCGTGCCGCCGCTCCCCGGCTTTTTGCAAGGCCTGCGCGAAATTACGCAGCAATACGGCACCTTGCTCATTTTCGACGAGGTCATGACCGGCTTCCGCGTAGCGCGCGGCGGTGCCCAGGAGCTGTACGGAATCACGCCGGACCTGACCACGATGGGCAAGGTCATCGGCGGCGGCCTGCCAGTCGGGGCATACGGCGGCAAGCGCGAAATCATGCTGCAGATCGCTCCGGCAGGTCCGATCTATCAGGCAGGCACACTCTCCGGCAATCCGCTGGCGATGGCGGCCGGTTTGACGACGTTGGAAGAACTGAAGAAGCCGGGCGTCTACGAGCGTCTGGAAAAGCTGTCCGCCCGCTTGGCTGAGGGCCTCGCGGACAATGCGGCGAAGCTCGGCATCCCGCATACGCTCAACCGTGTCGGCTCGATGGTTTGCCTGTTTTTTACCGATACGCCGGTCATCAATTACGAGACCGCCAAAACGTCCGATCTGGAGCGCTTCTCCGCGTACTTCAGCCACCTGCTGGACGACGGCATCATGATTCCGCCGTCACAGTTTGAAGGGATGTTCGTCTCCCTGGCGCACACGGAGGATGACATCGAGAGAACGATTGAAGCCAGCTACCGCGCGATGCAGAAAACAGTCAAATAAACGGTCGAGCCCCTCCCGGGAGTAAAGCGGGAGGGGCTTCCTTTTTGCCAAAATTTGTATGAATCCTGTGATATAATAAAAGAAAAAAGGAGAGGGTATTCATGCGTGGAAGCATCGAAGTCGTGCCGCCCAAAAAACTGGTCGGATTGAGCTTTTCAGGAACATTTCCGGCATTGGTCGCCGAAATGCCCAAAGTGTGGGAATCCTTTTTGCAGCGGCAGGGGGAAATCCCCTTCGTGATCCAGCCGTCGATCTGCTATGACGTCAGCCAGGAAAATCACGCGTATCAGTGGTATACCGAGTACGTCGTGACGGAGGTGGAGCGCTTCGAGGAGATTCCGCCTGGGATGATCGGCATCACCTTGCCGGAGCGGACGTATGCGCGCTTTACCCATACCGGACCGATGGAACAGGTGCAGCAGACGTATAGGCAGGCTTTTCAATGGCTGGGCGACGAAGGGTATCGCATAGACGAAACGGCCCTGCGCATGGAGCGTTACGATGAGCGTTACATACCGGCGCGCCACCCTCGCGAGCGAGCGGAAAATGCGTACGACATCTTCATTCCGATCCTGTAGCAAATGCCGCACCGCTCGCCGCTACTTGCTCTCCGCAGGCAGCAGCGGAGATACGAAACCTTCCAGTTTCCCCATGACTTGCTCCAGGGCAGCGATAGATGACCGGACGTCCCACCCGATTTCCAGGGCGTGATTGGCGTTCGGCACGACGCACAGGCGCAGATTTGGCTTAGTCGTTTCCAGTCGTTCGATCAGATCCTTTTGGTAAAACGGGTCTCCCGTACCGATGGCGAGAAAGACGGACTGCTCTGCCGCAAGCAGGTTTGTTGCCAGCTGCTCGCTGGTCAGGATCGGAGTCAGCAGGATTGCCGAGGCTTTTTCGTAGAGGGGATTCGGCAGCAAACCATCGACGATCGGCATCGTCCCAATCGACTTTCCGAGAAAAAGAATTTGCTCATAGGGATGCTCCGCGAGCACGTTTTCCACGACAGCGTTGACGTCCTCCTGCAACCAGCGGCTTCGTTCCGCCATGGTAAGCTTGCTGAAGGCGGTATTGTCCCTGACGCAGGTGTACTCGATATGGACCAGATCGACGCTGCGGCCCAGCAGGAGCATGGTCGCGTAATACAGGTACGGCTTGTCGAACAAATAGCTAGCACCGGGGCAGAAAAAGCAGATCGCACGGGAGCGAGATGCGGACGGCTGGATGCGGGTGTAGCGTACAGGCTGGCCGTTGTGCCCGACGGCTTGTTCGGCTATCGTTTGCAGCATGGATGAGAGCCTCCTCTAGAAAAATTTGGATAATAGTGATGATGTTTCCTATCATAAACGGGCAAAATACATGGTGGCAAGCAGCAATAGCCAACGCGCGAAAAAGGATGGAAAGGAAGAGAGCATATGAAAAAACAGTTGCAGTTGGAAAACGGGCTGACGCTCGCTTATCAGGAGGAGGGCAGCGGCGCGCAGACGATCGTTTTGCTGCACGGCTTTTGCGGCAGCTCGGCGTACTGGACCAAGCTGATCCCGCTTCTCTCCCGCTCTCATCGGGTGATTGCCCCGGATTTGCGAGGGCATGGCGACAGCTCCGTGCCGGACGAGCCTCATACGATGGAACGCTTCGCGGATGATCTGGCAGCGGCAGTCGACAAGCTAGGGCTGGCGCCGATTCACCTGTTCGGCCATTCGCTCGGCGGTTATGTAACGCTCGCCTTCGCGGAAAAGTACGCAGACATGCTGGGCAGCTTCGGCCTGATCCACTCCACAGGCTATCCAGATGATGAAGCGGCCAAGGCAAATCGGGACAAGGGAGCAAAGAGCATTCGCGAAAGCGGGATGGAGCCGTTTGTCAAGGCGTTGGTGCCGAAGCTGTTCGCTCCAGCGCACCTTGCGACGATGCCCGATGAGGTCCAGCTGGCGAAGGAAATCGGGGTACGCACGGAGCCGATCGGTGCGATCCGGACGCTGCAAGGGATGCGGGATCGGCCCGATCGTACGCACGTGCTGCGAGACACCCGCCTCCCTGTGCTGCTAGTCGCGGGTGAAGAGGACCAGATCATTGCTCCTGAAAAAACGTTTACTGCAAATGGAGCGAACATCAGGCAGTTGCGGATGGCTGGCGCAGGGCATATGGGGATGCTCGAGGCGCCGGAGCAGCTGGCAGAGGAGATTGTCCGCTTTTTGTCGGATAATTAGGAAAATCGCACCAATGATCATGTAAATTTTGCTATAATAGACTAAGGTCCTATCAAAACAGATACATAAGAGAGGGGAATTCCATTGAAAAAAGCACGTCGCATTACGATGACGGCGTTTGCATCGGTTGTCTTCGCTTCGCTGATGGCAACTTCTGCATTTGCCGCACCGCTTCACCCTGTTTCCCATGCAGACTGGATGGAGAAAAAGTCGATCATCTCCGCCGGGAAAAACGGTGACCTTGCGCTGGATCGCAATGTTACGCTGGCGGAAGCGCTCGTCGTTTTAGCCAAGCTGAAAGGCGCGCAAATCGCAGCGCCAGCCGCCGGGGAAAACTGGGCGACTCCTTACCTGAACTGGGCAAAGGCGCAAGGTGCAGTCGCGCAGGAAGATTTCGCCAAGGCGACGCAAGCGGCGTCCGCTGCCAAGCTCGCGGAAGTGGCGAAAAAACTGGGCTACACAGTCAATCTGGAAAGCAAAGCGGCGGTGACGCGCGGCGAGTTCTTTAACGCGTTGGGCGAAGCAGCCACTACCCATATTACATTGGCGCATACGAACGATACGCATGGACATATCCAGGAAGATCCGTCGCAAAAAGAATTCGGCTTCGCCAAGATCGCGACGCTGCTCAAGGAATGGCGCGCGGAAAATCCGAACTTCCTGCTGCTGGACGCAGGGGACACCTTCCAGGGAACCATTTTTGTGAATCAGTTCAAGGGCGAGTCGATTTTGCCCATCTTAAACAGCCTGAACTACACCTTGATGACGGCAGGCAACCACGAGTTTGACTTCGGCTACGAGCAGCTGCTGAAACTGCGCGACTCTCTGGGCTATCCAGTCATCAACGCCAACGTCTACACTGCAGACGGCAAAAACCTGCTGGTGCCGACGTACAAGGCGGAGATCGGCGGCAAGAAGTTCGCGTTCGTGGGCTTTGTTGCCGAAGATACGCCGGTGCTGACACACCCGAACAACGTCAAGGGGCTGACCTTCAAAAGCCCGGTAGAAGTAGCGAAAGCAATCGTTCCTGAACTGAAAAAAGAAGCGGATCACGTGATTGTCGTCTCTCACATCGGGGTGGACGTTGACCGTGAAATCGCGAAAAACGTACCAGGCATCGACCTGATCGTCGGCGGCCACTCCCATACGCCGCTGAAAACGCCGGAAGTAGTGAACGGCACCTACATCGTTCAGGACTGGGAATACGGCAAATCGCTGGGACGCGCAGACCTGTACTACCTGGGCGAAGAGCTCGTCGCCTTTTCCGGCGGTCTGAAGGAATACGATGCAAACGTGCAGGCAGATCCGGAAGTGGATAAGCTGGTAAAAGACGTCGTCGCGAAAATCGACAGCGTCATGAACGTCGTCATCGCGAAATCCGAAGTGCCGCTGGACGGCGACCGCACACTGGTGCGCTCGAGAGAAACGAACGTGGGCAACCTGATTGCGGACATCATGCTCGAGCGTACCCAATCCATCAAGGGGCACGAGGCAGATGTCGCCCTGGCCAACGGCGGCGGTATCCGCACACAGCTGAACGCCGGCGACATCACCAAGAAAGACTTGTACACCCTCCTGCCGTTTGAAAACAACACCCTGTCCATCGTGGAAGTGACAGGCGCAGAGCTGCGGGCGGCTCTGGAAAACGGCGTGAGCCAGGTAGAGACAGGCGCAGGCCGCTTCCCGCAAATCAGCGGCATGAGCTTCACGTACAACCCGACCAAACCGGCAGGCGAGCGCGTCATCGAAGTCAAAGTAGGCGGCCAGCCGCTCGATCCGGAAAAAACGTACAAAGTCGCAACCATCGACTTCCTGGCATCAGGCGGCGACGGCTACGAATCGCTCAAGAAGCCGTTCTTCAACACCGGCCTGTCCATGTACAGCGTAGTAGAAGAAGCGCTGATCAAACGCCAGGTGGTCAACCCGAAAGTGGAAGGCCGCATCGTGGAAGTAAAAGAATAAGGAACAGTTCAAGCGAAAGACAGGGGGCTGAAAGAGGCTCCCTGTTTTTTGTGCCGATTAGAACGGACAAAGACAACGCAAGAAAAAGCCCGCCGACAACAAACAGCTGTCCAGGAAAAAGGGGAAAGAAGCGCAAGGCATTAGGGACACAGCCGAGGCGGAGCGAAGAAAGCGGAACACGCCCGAGCGGCCACCTCTGAATCCGCATCATCGAGCCGACAACTTTGGCCGCCGTTCCGATTTCGGAGCGGAGCCGGACAGGAATACCCCCCAAGCAGTGTCCCTACTAGCCTGGAGCGCTTTCCCCTTTTTCCGCCCCGGCACGAGAGCTGGAACAGAGGAAGAGAAAAAAGCGAAGCCCGCGCCCACACCACAATATCATAAAGTACCTTGCAATACACAATACCGCTCTGGTAAGCTTTTACATGGGTGATGAGCGTTGAATGTGCAATTTAAAAAAGGCGTCCTGGAGCTGTGTGTCCTTGTGCTGGCGGCAAAGCGCGACCGTTACGGCTACGAGCTTGTTGCCAGCATCTCGGAAAAGTTTCACATTGCGGAAGGCACTGTGTATCCGCTGCTGCGCCGCTTGACCCAGGAAGGCTTTTTCACCACATATGTAAAGGAATCGCCGGAAGGACCGCCGCGCAAGTACTACCGGCTGACCGAGCAAGGTCGTCAGTATATGAACGATCTTGTTCTGGAATGGCGCATTTTCGACCGCGGTGTCAACCAGATCATAGGGGAGGGACTCGGGAATGACAAGGCGTGAGTTCATAGATGAGTTGGACATGCTCCTCAGTGAGCTGCCTGACAAGGAAAGATTGGACATTTTGGCTGATTACACGGAGCATTTTTTGCACGGCATGCAAAGAGGCAAGAGCGAGCATGAAATTGCCGAGGCGCTGGGCAGTCCCAAGGTCGTCGCACGCGAGCTGCTGGCGGGCTACCGGATCGCCCAGGCCAATTCCAATGCCACAGTAGGCAACATGTCTCGGGCCATACTCGCGACGGTCAGCCTTGGATTTTTCAATGTGCTCTTCGTGCTCGGGCCGTTTATGGCCATTGTCGGTGTGCTGCTCTCATGCTATGGCATAGCGGTATCTTTGCTGGCTGTACCGCTGGGGATGGTCTTCCACTTCGGCATTCCGACGCTTTCTCACGAACGGCTCTTTCTGCTGTTCGGCAGCCTCGCTTCGGTCGGATTGGGGGGCATGCTGTTCATCGGGTTGCTCCGCTTGACCCGTTGGATGTATCGGCTGTTTCTGCGCTATTTGCAGTTCAACGTCCAGATGATCAGGGGGAAATGAGATGAGAAATTGGGGGAAAAAGCTGTTTGGCCTCTGTTTGCTGCTCTTTGTCGTCGGAGCGGCAGGGCTCGTCTGGCTGCTTGCCAAGCAGGAGCAGTTCACATTCTCCTTGAGAGCGGTGAACGAGGAACGGATCGTGTCCCGGAGCATCTCCGCGCTGGAGCTGTCCACGGATACGACGGACGTGTTGATCGGCAAAAGCAACCAGTCCAATGCCATTGTTCGCCTGGTGGGAGAGGCGCCGAACGAGGAGAGGGAGCGGATTTCTTTTTCGAGTGATGTGGGGACAGACGGAACGCTGCGGGTGCACGTGCGCAAGCAGCCGCGATTTAGCCTGTTTTTCATGGGGCACGGACATCTGCAGGTGCAAGTGCTGCTGCCGGATGCCGTGTACGAGAAAATCATCCTGGACACAACGACAGGGGATATCAGGAGCGAAGCGATCTTTGCGAAGCAGGCGAGCATTACCTCGAGCACGGGAGACATCGACCTTGCAGGCTTTCATGGCGGCCAGTTGTCGATACAGACGGATACCGGCGACATGAAGCTGATTGATGTCGATTCGGCACTTACTGTCACGAGCAGCACCGGCGATGTGAACAACGTACTGACCGAGTTGGCGCGTGATGTCGAGATTCGCACGGACACGGGAAATGTGCGCATTTCCACAGCGCAAAAGCCGGCGGCAGCCAGCCTCGAGCTGGAGTCCGACTCCGGCGACGTCCAGGTGGACTGGCCGCAGCTGACGTACGAGCGCAAGGAAGAGCACCATGTCCAGGCTTCTGTCGGCACGGGTGGATCGAAGCTGTTTGTGAAAACTGCGACAGGCGATATCCGCATTCAATAGGCGATGATTGGAAAAACTTGTGGAAGAGCTTGGCAAAGATGAGGAAAAACGAAACGATAAGATTTTGACACAAAACAGGCCTGCCATGTCGAATACCCAATGGTATCATATTGTGGAGGGGAAGATTTTTGTGTAAAGAGAGGTTTATTCATGACCGCAAAACCATTTAACGATACGTTTTTGAAAGCTTGTCGAAAGGAAGCGACGGACCATGTGCCGGTGTGGTACATGCGTCAAGCTGGTCGTTACCAGCCTGAATACCGCGCGATCCGGGCGAAGCACAGCTTTTTTGAAATGAATTACATACCGGAAGTTTGCGCGGAAGTGACGCGCTTGCCAGTAGAACAGCTGGGGGTGGATGCGGCGATTTTGTTTGCTGACATCATGACGCCGCTCAAGCCGCTCGGGGTCGATGTGAACATTGAATCGGGGATCGGACCGATTATCGGCAATCCGATTCAGTCTCTCGCGGATGTACAGCGCTTGCACGACCTGGAACCAAAGACACATGTTCCCTATATACTCGAATCCATCAAAATTTTGCGCGAGACCCTGTCCGTGCCGCTGATCGGTTTCGCAGGCGCTCCGTTTACCCTCGCCAGCTACATGATCGAGGGCGGTCCATCCAAGCACTACCACAAGACCAAGGCGTTCATGTACACGGAACCGCAGGCGTGGCAGGCCTTGATGGATAAACTGGGCGACATGACGATCACCTATTTGAAAGCGCAGATTGCTGCCGGTGCACAGGCCGTTCAAGTGTTTGACTCCTGGGTCGGCGCATTGAACAGCGAAGACTACCGCGAATATATTGCTCCTGTGATGACTCGCATTTTCACCGCGCTGAAAGAGACGAACGTACCGACCATCTACTTCGGGATTGGTGCGGGTCACCTGCTGCTCGAATGGAATCAGCTGCCGGTGGACGTGGTCGGGCTGGACTGGCGCACTTCCATTACAGAGGCTCGCAACCTGGGCGTGACAAAGACGCTGCAGGGCAACCTGGACCCGACCCTCTTGCTGGCGCCATGGGAAAAACTCGAAGCCAAAGCGAAAGAAATCCTGGACGAGGGCACGCAGCAGCCAGGGTACATTTTCAACCTGGGGCACGGCGTATTCCCGGATGCGAAAGTCGAGACGCTGCAAAGGCTGACCCAGTTCATCCACAGCTACCAACGCAACGGTTAACCAAGGAGGCGCAGGGAAGATGGCAAAAAGAAAGACCGGGCTTCTGTTGATGGCCTACGGGACTCCGCGCAGCCCGGAAGATATCGAGCCTTACTACACACATATCCGCCGCGGGCGCAGACCTCCGCAAGAGCAGCTGGACGATCTGAAGGCGCGCTATGAAGCGGTCGGCGGGTTGAACCGCTTTGCCGAGATCACGGACGAGCAGGTGGACGGACTGGTGCAGGAAATGAACAAGCGCTATCCGGATCGGGAGTTCGTCGGGTACCTTGGCCTCAAGCATATTGCGCCGTTCATCGAGGACGCCGTCGAAAAGATGAAAGCAGACGGCATCACGGAGGCGATCAGCCTGGTGCTCGCTCCGCATTACTCCAGCTACAGCGTAAAGGAGTACAACGGACGGGCAAAGGAACATGCGGAGTCGATCGGGGGTCCGGTGATTCACAGCATCGACAGCTGGTACCGGGAGCCTGCTTTTCTCGACTACTGGGTGCAGGCGATCCAGGAGACTTTCGCGAACATGCCGGCGGAGCATCGCGAAAAAGCCGTCGTCATTTTTTCGGCGCACAGCTTGCCGGAAAAAATCTTGAAAGCGGGGGACCCGTACCCGCAGCAACTGGAGGAGACGGCCAAGCTGATCGCGGAACAATCGGGGATTCCCGATTTTGCGATTGGCTGGCAGAGCGCGGGCAACACGCCGGAGCCGTGGCTGGGACCGGATGTGCAGGATTTGACTCGCGAGCTTTACACCAAATTCGGGTTTACCGCTTTTGTCTACTGTCCAGTCGGTTTCGTAGCCGAGCATCTGGAAGTGCTGTACGACAACGACTATGAATGCAGGGCAGTGACCGAAGAGTTGGGCGTTCATTATTACCGCCCGCCGATGCCGAACGCCAGACCTGCCTTCATTTCCTGTCTGGCTGATGTTGTCGGGAAGAAGCTGGCGGATTAGGGGATCGAGCGTATGAGTGACAAAAAGCGTCATATTACGATCGTAGGCGGCGGCATCACGGGGTTGGCAGCCGCCTTTTACTTGCAAAAGGAAATCGAAGCGAAAGGGTTGCCCATCCGGTTTCTTCTGCTGGAAGAAAAAGATCGGCTCGGCGGAAAGATTCAGACGTGGCGCCACGAAGGCTTCGTAATAGAACAAGGACCGGATTCGTTTCTGGAGCGCAAGACGAGCGCAGCCCAGCTGGCAGCCGATCTCGGACTGGAGCAGGACCTGGTGCGAAACAGTACGGGGCAGGCGTACATCTGGCACAAGGAGCGGCTAATGCCCATTCCGGAAGGGGCGGTAATGGGCGTCCCGACGAAGCTCATGCCGTTCGTCACGACGAAGCTGATCTCCTGGCCAGGCAAGTTGCGGGCAGCGGCGGATCTGATTTTGCCTGCCACTGTGGGAGACGGCGATATTTCTGTCGGCGATTTCTTCCGGCGGCGCCTGGGCGACGAGGTCATCGAAAACCTGATCCAGCCGCTGCTGTCGGGCGTCTATTCCGGAGATATCGACAACCTTAGCTTGCTCGCCAGCTTTCCGCAATTTGCCCAAATGGAAAAGCAGCACCGCAGTCTCATCCTGGCGATGAAGCATTCCCGTCCCCAGGCCAAAGGGCAAGGGAAGCCGAAAGGAATTTTCCTGACGCTGAAAAACGGGCTGGAATCGCTGGTAGAAGGGATCGAAAGCCGGCTGCCTGCGGAGGCTGTCCGCAAAAATACCGGGGTGCAGGAGTTGCGCAAACAGGAAAACGGCTCCTATACGCTCGTCACAAAAGACGGCGAGCGGATCGAAACGGATGCCGTCCTGTTTACCATACCCCATGCAGCCGCCGAGCCGCTGTTGCGTCCGTACGCCGCAGTCCCGTCGCTGCCGAGCGCGAAGCCACACATGGTCGCGACGATCAGCCTGGCGTTTCCGGAGACAGCCGTCGACTTGCGGCTGGAAGGGACAGGCTTTATCGTGCCCCGCAATTCCGGAGCGAAGATTACGGCATGCACTTGGGCCCATCGAAAATGGCCCCATACGACACCAGCCGGAAAGGCGCTGCTCCGCTGCTTCGTAGGTAAAGCCAAGGAGCAGTCGTTCATGCAAATGACGGACGAGGAAATCGTGGAAATGGCCCTGCACGATCTGCACAAGACGATGACGATCCGGCAGAAACCGGATTTTTACCGCGTCACCCGTCTGCAAAATGCGATCCCGTACGTCGTCGGTCATCAGGCGTGGGTGCAGGACGTATCCGCCAAAGTCGCAGACAGCCTCCCAGGCGTCCTGCTGGCTGGCGCTTCCTATAGCGGCGTGGGCGTGCCGGATTGCATTGACCAAGGAAAAAAAGCAGTGCCGAATTTGCTTGCGTCTGTGCAAAAGGCAGCGAAGCAGGAAAGATAGCGAAAGAGAAAGCCCGGTGCAGAGCCGGGCTTTTTTGTATGGGAGCGGCAGATTCGCCTGCGAAACTTTTTCATGTGCTAAACGGCTCGTCCTGTCCATATAGTGTAGGGAAATGTCCTGCACCTGAAAGGAGGAGCATGAATGGCATTACAGGATGGGCTGCTGTCGTTTGCCATCAAGGAGACCATTTTCCTCTCATCCGATAAAGCCGGAATAGGCGAATTGCAAGAGCTGGAGCTGGTACCGGATGTAGAGGTGCTGGAGAATGATTCGTACATCTCCATAACAGGCTGCTTGCAACTGTCCGGGAAGTACGAGCCGATCAGGGATACCGCTGCATCCGACGGCGGTGGGACGGAAACTCTGGTTCAGGCTATGTCATTCACACCGTTTCGGCCAGAAGGCTCGGAAGGACCGTATTACGGCTGGGAGGAACAGATCGGGCATCGGATACCGCTCAACATTACCATTCCCCAGGAGCGCATCGCGGAAATCGGCGATATTTACGCCATCGTGGACAGCTTTGACTACAAGCTGGAATCGCCCCATCAGCTGCTGATCGAAGCCGAACTGAAGATCATGGGGATCTCGCTCTCCGACCAGTCGGCCAGTCAGCCACCAGAGACGTTCGAGCAGCAGGAAGCCGTACAGGAGGAATGGCAATTCGCCCATGTGGCTTCGGATCATGCGGATGAAGCGCCGCAGCCAGCCTCGCTGGAGGAAATCGAGCAAAAGCTGGCGATGCTGGAGCAGCAGATGGAAAGACAGACCGAACCGACAGCCTATGAGGTGGAAGACTCGGCTTCGCAGTACGATTCTCCGGACATGTACGATACCCCGGACATTTACGATGTTCCGGCCGTGGAAGCATCCGGACGCGAATTTTACCCGCACCAAGCCTATGGCGAAGTAAGCGAAGTGACTGAAGCGGCCGAGGAGCAGCGCTTCAACCCGATGGAGGAGTACGCGACCAAGGAGCAGCATTTCGCTCCGAATGAGACGTATGAGGACGCGGCTGTTTCCTGGGGAGCGGCGGATCTGCCCGCGATTGAATCAACCTCCTACTCGTCTCCTGTCTACGAGGCGCAGGTTGCCCATGGGGATCAGTCCGAAGAGTGGGCGGACGTGCCGGCACAGCAGGAGGAGACAGAGGAAGCGTCCCTCGCGATTCACGATCAGCAAAGTCCGGACATTATGCCCGTTGCCATGGAACAGACGGAACGGGAGAGCCCGCTTGCAGCGGAGGAAGCGGCGAAACCGGTGGCAGAAACGGCTGCGGAAACGACTGCAGAAACGACTGCAGAAACGACTGCAGAAACGACTGCAGAAACGACTGCGGAAAAGGAAGCTGGCGACGGGGGGGAGATGCGCGTTGCGATCTCCGGCAAACCGTCCCGGGAAGAGTCTGGCAATGTGAACCTGACCTCCATCTTTTCCCAGGCGAGCCGCACCAGGCAGGAAGCTATGCTGGCACAGGAGGCCGAATCTTCCTCCAGCTCATCGCAGAAGGGGGTTGTGCCGAGTGCCTCGCTGACTACTTTGGAGGCCATGCAAAACCTGACTTCCTTCATCCGGCACAAAGAAGAGCGGTACAGCCGCCTGAAGATGTGCATCATCCAGCGTGACGAGACGCTGGAACAGATTTCCCAGCGCTATTCCTTGCCCGTATCCAAAATCGTGGAAGTAAACCGTTTGGCCTCCGAGCAGCTTGTCGCCGGACAAATCCTTTACATTCCACAGTGAGGAGTGGGGGACCGTGGACAAGATCGATCTTTCCGAGGTTTGTCGAAACTATCGGGCACGCGTCATCCGCGTCACACCGTTCGACGATTGCTACCTGCTGGAGACAAACCGGGGCCCCAAGGAATTGCACGTCTGGCCGCGTGTCGATGTGATGCGCTGGTCGTTTGCCTGGCGCGAACGACTGGCGCGTCAAGGCTTTCGCGAGGTGGAACGCTTCATCCGCACTCGTGATGCCAAACCGTATGTCATCGCGGGCAAACAGGGAGTCACGATGACCGATCATGTGCGGAAGCTGGAGAAATTGCCGCCAGAAAAAGATACTGCCTATCAGTGCGGTCGTGTCGTCGCCATGATGCACCTGTCCCAGCAGGAGAGCAATGTGCTGCTGCCCGGGGTCGATTATTTGAAACAGGAGCAGATAAAGGCAGAGGCGGAATGCGCCCGTGCGAAGTCGCTGCTGGAATCGTACCGTGCCAGGTTCGCCAGGGAAAAAGGAGAAAAGCGCTGGGTAGGGAGCCTGATGAAGCCGTTGTTGGAGCGAATGGAGCGGTCTATTGCCATGCTCGGCAGCGAGAGCATCGCCCCGGATGCCGTCAGCGTGTCTCACCGGGAGCTTCTGGGCGACAACTTTGGACTGATGAACGGGAAGTTGTACTTGCGCGGCTTTTTCCGACCCAGTCTGTCCGTGCAGCAGCGGGATGTGGCGAGGTATTTGCGCGATCTTTATGTGGAGTGCCGCGACCTGGCCCGCATCGACTCGTTTCTGGATGGCTACGAGGAAATCAAGCCGCTCAGCTACGCGGATTACACGTTGATGCTCGCGTTTATGGCTCGCCCCCGGGAAGTATGGAGGAGCGTGGAAGCATACGCAAATCGCGTTTCGGACAGCAAGGAGGCGTCGGTTGCAGGAATTGAGCAGGCGCTGCAAACCCAACAGGCGGTAGACCTTTTGCTGCGGCACATTGCCGAACGGGCCGAGCGACCAAGGAGTGAGACAGATTATGAGCCGCTTTGACGACATTTTTCCGCTGTTTCAGGAGTACGACATGTACGCCCAGAGCATCGAAGTTCTAAAGGAGCCCAATGTCTTCAAGGCGATCACTCCCTACGGCTCGTACGTCTGCAAGCGCACGCAGGCGCCGGAACAGCGTCTTCTGTACATCAGTGACGTGCTGCGCCAGCTGAAGCGGAGGGGGTGGGACGGGGCTGTCCCCCTCTTGCACACGAAGTACGACGATCCGATCGTCCGGATGAAGGATGCGACTTACTATTTGACGGCCTGGCATCCGCGCAGCGAGCCGGGAGAGGATCAGCCGCTGGCATGGGCGACCCCTGCGCTGGAGAGGCTGGCAGAGCTGCACCATTTGACGCAGAACTACCGCTTCGACGATCCGCGGCAGGTGGAGCCTTTGATCGATTCCTTGCTCGCCCGCTGGCAATATTGGCAAAAGCAAGTGGAAAAAGCGGCGCAGACCGCCAGCGAGCGTCCCTATCAATCGCCGTTTGATCTGGTCTTCCTCGCCAATCGGGCATTCATCGCGGAGTTGGCCAGGTCGGCGACGGATCTGTTGCTCGACTGGCGCGAGAGACATGAGACCCACGCGCGTTTCCGCCTGTCGATCGTCCACGGTGCTCCGCATCCTGCGCATGTCGTGCTGGATCGGTTTGGCAAAGGCAAGCTGCTCAACTTCGACCGCGCTGCCTTTGACACCCCGATCCGGGATTTGACCTTGTTCTACCGGACGTACTTTCAGATGGCAGGTGATGAGACCGGAGCTTCCCAGCTGTTTCGCCACTACTCCGCCATCTTTCCGCTGCGCCCCGAGGAGATCGAGCTGCTGGCTGCTTTCCTCTCCTACCCCGAGCGGATCATGCGGGATGTCGACATTTACTACAACGGGCGCCGCGACTGGAGCGAGCTGTACGCGGTCAAACGGCTGGAAAAAGATATGGACCGCCTGATACGGCTCCATCGTTGGGTCCAGCAGGCTTTTTAGCGAGCAGCGTCTCACCGCGTGGGGCGTTGTTTTTCTTTTGGATTAGCACCAGTCGAGAGTGATCGCCACATAGGCCAGTGCCAGAATGCCTAAAATGACGACATCGAAGGAGGTAGGCAGGATAATGGTGCGGATGAATTGAAAAATGATAAGAGGGATCAGGACCTGCTTGAATCCGTATTTGATGCGCAAATAAGTGGGATTGTACTTCCAGCGGAAATTCATATAAATCACCTCATTTTATTCTATGCGTCAACGGATGTGACAGTGCTATCCGGGCGAGTGGACGGCGAGGGAAGACAGGCCCGGGACAAAAACAGCGAGGTTTAAGGCAGGAAACAAACGGGAACGTAATGGGCAGGACCGATTAGGACTTACATACAAGGTGATGGACATGATCTGGGAAGCCTTGCTGTACGGGGCTGGCATGTTCGCGGGCGCCTACCTCGTGAGGAGTGCCTGCAAAGCCGCTTCCGGCAGGCGATGGTACAATGTGACGTGCTTGCAGGGAATGGGTTTGATGACGTGGGGGGCTGGCAATCTGCTCACGCTGGTTCCCCTGCTCTGGGTACAAAAAATCTGTTTGCCCGTCAGTTTTTTAACCTATACGTTTTTTCTGTTATCCCTGCATGCGCTCCAGCGTGTCCGTCTGGCCTACGAATTGTGGAAGACGGTATGGGACAGCGTGACGCTTGTCGCGACGTTCACGGCAATTGCGCTGTTAAGCGAGATGGCCTCTGCGACGAACGGTCATCTGCCGTTGCTTTTTCATATCGAGGGCGGCCTGTTTCTGCTGATTCCCGCCTTCACGATGCTGGCGGAAAAGGGGCAGGACGCGCTCCTGCACGCGGAGGCCCGGATCAAACAGGGGGGATTGATCCTGGCTACCTGCCTGTTTGCCGTTTACCTGATGCTGCGGCCATTTGAGACGGCAGCCGCTCTGGTTGTCGGCGGGGCCGTGTCCATCGCGTGCCTGCTGCTGGCTCACAACCGTTCAGGGGAGTGGCTGACGGCAAGGCAGGAGATGCCTGAATACCGCCGCCTGTTTCAACGGCTCGCGTTTTGCAAATGGGATGCGATCATGGCCTTCGTCATGCTGCTTCTCTCGGCAGCCGTGCTGGTTGTTGTCCCTGCTTTCCCCAGTTACGGAAAGGGCGGCTTGTGGGCGGCCATTCTGCTCGGGGGGATGCGCTGCTGGCTGACCATTCGCGGCAGCCGGCAGCTGCTGGAGCGGGCGCTGCAGGCTGCCACCGAGCTGGAACACCAGTGCAAGGAGCAGATGGCCCTGGCGAAAAAATCGAGCCAGCAGCTGGCAGAAGTTCTGGGACACAAGGAAAACTATCAGTACCTGCTCGTGGCGAGCAATGAGTACAGCATGCGGGAAGTGACGTTCGAGACGCTGCAGCACGTGATGGAAGAGCTGGTGGGGACGTGGTACGACAGGATCGACTCGCTCGTCCACTTGAGCCTGTCACTGGAATCTGAAGCCCGGAGCGCCTACTTTACGGCAGCCAGAGGAGAGCGTACCGAACAGGCAGGGCTGACGGTGATCCAGGAGCGGATCGTCGTCCACGAAAAGCTGGACACGGCGTTGACGCCCCGCTACGTTGTCATGGAAGTCTGGGTGCGGGAAGACAGCAGCCTGGAAAAGGAGCTGGAGTCGTTTTTTCAGCTGTTGCTGGTCAGTGTGCGCGGGTTGACGCTGCGCTGTCTGCAGCATCAGCAGTCGCGCGAGCTGCGCGACGTGGTGTCGGAGCTGGAGCTGGCGAGGCGCGTGCAATCCTTGCTGGTGCCCAAGGAAGAGCTGGTACTGCCCGCCTTGCGCGCGCGATCGCTGTACATGCCGTTTACCTACGTGGGAGGCGACTACATTGATTGCATCCGCATAAATGAGCGCTATACATGCTTTATTGTCGCGGACGTCTCCGGGCACGGCTTGTCTGCGAGTCTCCTAGCGGCTGGCATCCGGACGGCGGTTCGGGCTGTTTTGCAGAAAAGCTTGTCGCCAGACGAGGTGCTGGCGCGAATCAATCAGCTTCTTTTTGAAGATTTGTCCCGGACGAGGTCTTACATTACGATGATCGTCTGTCTGTACGACGGACACGAGCACGCGCTGCTGGTGAGCCGCGCGGGTCATCCCCAACCCCTCTACCTGTCGGCGGGCAAAAGGGGAGAGCTGCCTTGCGCGGGCGGAGTAGGACTGGGGCTTTTGCCTGACAGCACTTACAAACTGGAAAAAGTACCATTGAGAGAGCCGGGCTTGCTCTTGCTCTACACCGATGGACTGGTGGACAAGGGAAGAAAAGAGGGGCACCGGTTCCAGTCATGGCTCAGCGATCTCGCCCTGATTCTGGACAAACACGAGCATGACGATCGGGCCGTGATGAATCAGGTGGAATCGTACATACGGGAAATAACGCGAGGACGGCAGCAGCATGACGATATTTCGGTGCTGATCCTGCAGTTTCAGGGGACAGAACGCACCGCTGCTGGGCAGCCTGTTCTGGATCTGGGCGCTTTCATCGCGCCAGCAACTGCATTGGATCGGTAATCTGCTCAAAAGGGTACTACCTGTGATCGTGTGTGAGGGTTGTCCCGACAGTCCTGCTTGCCACCGTCAGCCATCGGAATATTCAGTCAGAAAAAGTAGCTGCATGGTTGGCTGGAGGTGGAACTTGCCGGTAATTTTCGCATCATCGGCAGCGCACTGTACGGAATATGCGGAGTGCGTTTGACGAGGGCAAGCCGCGTCCGCTCGGGTAAACGCGGGGAATGGAGGTTTGCCGGGCGATGAATCGGGGTACAAAAGAAAAGGTGAATGGCTAGACGGTACTATTTCGATGAGAGGAGTTTTTGCATGGACTATAGGGCGACTGAAAACAATGGACAAGCCACGTTGTTTATTGCCGGTGAACTGGACATGACGGTAGGGGACCGGGTCGGAGAGCTGCTTTCGCAGTATGGGGAGCGCAATCAATCCGTGATTGTCGACTTTCAGGGCGTCTCATTTGTTGATTCTTCGGGAATAGGCAGTCTGTTTTTTACGACGAAAGAATTGCTGGCGCAGGGCAAACGGGTGGAAATCGTCAATGTGCGGGAAGAAATCCTGGACATCTTGAGTGTGCTGGGCTTTACAAAAGCGCTCGGCATCTCTGTGGCCAAGGCTGACGAAACCGGGTTTGACGCGAAACAGACTGATTGTATATAATAGCAATGAACTGTCACCAAAAATTCCATATGCAATGAGCGATGATCGGGAAGAGTACGTCAGGAGCCCTTGGCAGAGAGGAGAATCACCTGCTGCGAGATTCTCTAAGGAGATGAATGACGGAAGGTCGCCCGGGAGTTGTTCCGGTGAAGGCTATGGTCCAGCCGGAAACGGTTCGCAGCCGTTATCGTGTTTGAGGGAATACGCATCGCCTGTATTGGCTTTGCGTGTTAACAAAGGTGGTACCGCGAAAATATCCTTTCGTCCTTTGGATGAAGGGTTTTTTTATTTTTTTCTAGGAGGAGTCACGCATGTCATCTCAACCGACGCAAGACATCGACCAGCTGCTGCCGAAGAACTACGATCCAAAAGCGGCAGAGAGCAAATGGTATCCGTACTGGATCGAGAAACAATTTTTCAAGGCGGAGCGCGATCCGAACAAGCGCCCGTTTACGATCGTCATTCCCCCGCCTAACGTGACGGGCAAGCTCCATTTGGGACATGCGCTCGACACGACCTTGCAGGACATCATCACCCGCACGAAGCGGATGCAAGGGTACAGCACCCTGTTCCTACCGGGGATGGACCATGCGGGGATCGCGACGCAGGCGCGCGTGGAAGCGACGCTGCGCGAAGAAGGCATCTCCCGTCATGACCTCGGCCGCGAAAAGTTCGTCGAGAAGGTCTGGGAGTGGAAACACATCTACGCGACGCACATCCGCGAGCAGTGGGAGAAGCTCGGGCTGGCCCTTGACTACTCCCGCGAGCGCTTCACGATGGACGAGGGACTGTCCCGCGCCGTTCGCGAAGTATTTGTCCGCCTGTACGAAAAAGGGCTGATCTACCGCGGCAACCGCATCATCAACTGGGACCCTGCGGCACGCACGGCTCTGTCTGATATCGAGGTCATTTACAAAGAAGTAAAAGGCGCCCTGCACCACATGCGTTACCCGCTGGCGGACGGCACCGGCTACATCGAAGTGGCGACCACCCGTCCGGAGACGATGCTGGGCGATACGGCAGTCGCGGTTCATCCGGAAGACGAGCGCTACAAGCATCTCGTAGGAAAGACGGTCATTCTGCCGATCGTCGGACGCGAGATCCCGATCGTGGCAGACGATTACGTGGACCCTGCATTCGGCTCCGGTGCGGTAAAAATCACGCCGGCGCACGACCCGAACGACTTTGAACTGGGCCTGCGCCACAACCTGCCGCAGATCGTCGTCATGGACGAAACCGGCACGATGAACGAGAATGCCGGCGAGTACAAAGGCATGGACCGCTTCGCATGCCGCAAACAGATTATCAAGGACTTGAGCGAGCAAGGCGTCATGTTCAAGATCGAGGAGCACATCCATCAAGTCGGACACAGCGAGCGCAGCGACGCAGTCGTCGAGCCGTACCTGTCCACCCAGTGGTTCGTCAAAATGCAGCCGCTCGCCGATGCCGCTCTCGCCAGCGCCGCGAGCGAGGAGAGCGTCAAGTTCGTGCCGGAGCGTTTCAAAAACAACTACCTGCGCTGGATCGAAAACATCCGCGACTGGTGCATCTCCCGTCAGCTGTGGTGGGGACACCGCATTCCGGCCTGGTACTGCTCGGATTGCGGCGAAACGATCGTCTCCCGCGATGACGTGACGGAATGCCCGAACTGCCACAGCCACAAGCTGGAGCAGGACAACGACGTTCTCGACACCTGGTTCTCTTCGGGACTGTGGCCGTTCTCCACGCTGGGCTGGCCGGAAGACACCGAGGATATGAAATACTTCTATCCGACGAACGTGCTCGTGACCGGATATGACATCATCTTCTTCTGGGTAGCCCGGATGATTTTTACCGGCCTGGAGTTTACCGGACAAAATCCATTTGACACCGTACTGATTCACGGCATTATCCGCGACTCCGAAGGACGCAAGATGTCCAAGTCGCTCGGCAACGGCGTTGACCCGATGGAAGTCATCGAGAAATACGGTGCCGACGCGCTGCGCTTCACGCTTGCGACAGGCAACTCCCCGGGGAACGACCAGCGTTTCTACTGGGAAAAGGTAGAAGCCAACCGCAACTTCGCGAACAAGATCTGGAACGCTTCCCGCTTTGCCCTGATGAATCTGCAAGGCTTCCGCTACGAGGACATCGACCTGTCCGGCGAGCTGTCCACGCCAGACAAGTGGATTTTGTCCCGCCTGCAGGCGACGATCGCGGATGCGACCCGCTTGACCGATGCGTTCGAGTTCGGGGAAGTCGGCCGCGTCCTCTACAACTTCATCTGGGATGACCTGTGCGACTGGTACATCGAGATGGCGAAGCTGCCGCTGTACGGAACAGACGAAGCGGCGAAAAAGACGACGCAATCCGTGCTCGTGACGGTACTAGACCAGACGCTGCGTCTGCTGCATCCGTTCATGCCGTTCATCACGGAAGAAATCTGGCAGGCATTGCCGCATGAGGGCGAGAGCATTACGGTTGCGGCCTGGCCGACTGTCAACGAACAATGGATTTTTGCCGATGCGGAAGCGGAAATGAACCTCTGGATGGACGTCATTCGCAGCGTGCGAAATATCCGTGCAGAAGTGAACGTGCCGATGTCCAAGAAGATCGAGCTGCTGATCAAGCCGAGCGACGCTCTCGCAAAAGAACGGCTTGTGCGCGGCGAAGGTTACCTCGTCCGCTTCTGCAATCCGGAGCGTCTGGAAATCAGCGAACAGCTGACGACTCCTGACAAAGCCATGTCGGCTGTCATCACCGGGGCTGAACTGTTCCTGCCGCTGGCGGGTCTGATCGATCTGGAGCAGGAAGTAAAACGTCTGGAAAAAGAGCTGGCGACGCTGCACAATGAAGTGGAGCGCATTGAAAAGAAACTGAGCAACCCTGGTTTCATGGCGAAAGCGCCGGAAAAAGTGGTGGCGGAAGAACGGGCGAAAATGGCCGATTACATGGATAAGCGTGAGAAAGTAATTGCTCGTTTAGCTGAATTGAAGAGCGAATGATCCGCTCCCACAGCGCATATTTTTGAGAATGGAGCATGGTAGTATGCATGCAGAAGAGCGATTTGAGGATTACAAGCAAGCCCTTGACTGGCTGCACGGACTTCTCCGCTTCGGCCAAAGGCCGGGGCTGGAGCGGATGCAGTGGATGCTTGGAGAAATGGGCAATCCCGAGCGCAGAGTGCATTATATTCACGTAGCGGGCACGAATGGAAAAGGCTCGACCTGCGCGTTTTTGACCCAGATGCTCATGGAGGCAGGGTACAGTGTCGGTACATTTACTTCACCGTACTTGATCGACTTTCGTGAGCGCATCCGCTACAACGGCAGCATGATCTCCGAGGCGGATTTGCTCCAACTGGCCAATGAAGTGAAGGGCCTGGTGGAGCGCTGCGAAACAGAGACGGATTTCGGTTCTCCGACGGAGTTTGAAGTCATTACGCTCATCGCCATCCTCTACTTCGCGAGAGTGGCGATGCCGGCTGTGGTCGTGTGGGAAACGGGGCTGGGCGGCCGTCTGGATTCGACGAACGTCGTCTTCCCGCTCGTCTCGGTCATCACGAATATCGGGATGGACCATACGAACGTTCTGGGAGACAACTTGCTCGATATCGCGCGGGAAAAAGCGGGGATTATCAAACCCGGAGTTCCTGTCATAACCGGAGAACGCCGTCCGGAAGCGCTGGCTGTCCTGCAGGAAAAGGCAAAGCAGACGCGCAGCACGCTCTATCAAATCGGTACGCATTTTTCCGCCGAACAGGTCGAGGAGCAGCTCGGTGAGCAGCAGTTCCGCTATCGCAGCATGCTTCGCCGTAATGAAGAAACGTATCGCCTGACGATGAACGGAATCCATCAGACAGACAATGCGGCAGTCGCGCTCATGACCATCGATGTGCTGCGAAACTACTTCTCGTTCCTGCTGGAGGAAGAAGAAATCGTTCGCGGCCTGCAACAAACTCGCTGGCCAGGACGTCTGGAGATTGTTTCCCCAAGACCGTTGGTGATCCTGGATGGAGCTCACAACCGGGAAGGAATGGAGGCGCTCGCCGGCAGCCTGGAGCGGCTTTTGCCCGAAGGCGTCCGCTTGCATCTGCTGTTTACCGGTCTGGCAGATAAGCCGCTTTCCCGGATGGCAGAGACGCTGCGGCCGCTTCAGTCACGGATCGCGTCCCTGAATGTGACTGTGTTTGACTTTCCTCGCGCGGCAGATGCCGAGGCGTTGTACGATGCGTTTCGCACAGGCGGATGGGACGAGGAGAAGCTTACGACCGTCCCCGACTGGCGAGCTTTTCTCCATTCGTGGATGCGGGAGAAGCAATCGGCGAAGGCGGATGACTGGTTGGTCGTCTGTGGATCGCTCTACTTCATCGCACAAGTGCGCGCATTTTTTCCCACTACAGTAGAAGAGGCAGGTGAATAGGGTGGATCAGGCCCAGCACGTCCACTTTGTGGGCATAGGCGGATATGGTATGAGTGCAATTGCCCGCGTCTTGATCGACCTTGGATACAAGGTGACCGGTTCTGATGTTGCCATGAACGAATTGGCGAAGAAGCTGGAAGCGAGAGGCGCGGCCATACATATTGGCCATTCTGCCAGCCATGTGGAGGGAGCAGACATCATCGTATACTCCACCAGTATTCCAAAAGACAATCCTGAAGTCATCGCAGCGGAGGAAAAAGGCATTCCCGTCATGCACCGCTCGCAGATGCTCGCACGTATTTTGAACGAGCGAACCGGTGTGGCGGTAGCGGGAGCGCACGGCAAGACAACGACGACTTCCATGATCTCCCATGTTCTCGAGGAGTGCGGCGTCGATCCGACCTTTATCATCGGCGGTGAACTGATGAATGCCGGCACGAACGCAAAGGCGGGCAGCAGCGATTACGTCATCGCCGAGGCGGACGAGAGCGATGGCTCTTTCCTCGAATACCGGCCGATGTATGAAGTCGTGACCAGTATCGAGCCTGATCATCTGGAGCATTTCGGCGGCGAATTTAATAATTTGAAGCAGGCATACGTGAAGTTTCTCAGTCATCTGAAGCCAGGCGGGAAAGCGGTCCTGTGCATCGACGACCAGCATGTGCGCGAGGTGCTGCCAACCGTTCAGGAAACCGTGGTGACCTACGCGATCGAAAAGCCGTTTGTGGGCACGGCCGACTTTCGGGCAGTGGACATCGAATGCGGGGATCGCCGCAGCCGCTGCCAGGTGTATCGCGGGGAGGAGCTGCTCGGTGAGCTGGCCTTGACCGTTCCCGGCAAGCACAACATCGCCAACGCGCTGGCGGCGATCATCGTCTGCCTCGACGCGGGCCTGTCTTTCGCGCAAATTGCGGGGGCCCTCGCCACGTTTCGCGGAGCCAAGCGGCGCTTCCAGATCATCGGAGAGGCGCGTGACATTCTCGTCGTAGACGATTACGCCCACCATCCGACGGAAATCATGGCGACGCTGAAAGGCGCGAAAGCATCCGGCCGCCGGGTCATCGCTGTCTTCCAGCCGCAGCGTTATACGCGCACCTATTTCCTCATGGACGAATTCAGCCGCGCGTTTGCAGACGCCGATGAAGTGATCATCACGGACATTTATTCGCCTGCAGGTGAAGCCAAAATCGAGGGCGTATCGTCCGAAGTGCTGGTGCAAAAAATACGCACCAACAGCCATGCGCGTGCGCAGTACATCCCGACCAAGGAACAGGTGCAGGAACAGCTGTACAAACAGATCCAACCCGGCGATCTCGTATTGACCATGGGGGCGGGCGACATTTGGAAATCCGCCTTCTGGCTTGCGGAAAAGCTCGGCAAATAAGCAATCGATTAGGAAAAAGGGGCTGTCTCAAAAGTCGATGTTTGACTTGAGGACGCCCCTTTTGCCGTTCCTTTTTGGACCGTCTTTTTTCCACGAAGGCACCGCCAAAGGCAGGCTTGACGCATCCAGGTTTTCAGATGCGCAGAAGGAGAACGGCGAGGAGACACGCACAGAAATTATTATTACCAGATACTAATACTTAGTGTTATAATAAGGTCATAATCAAAAGGGGAGTGACAGACCATGACCTTGCCATCACAGGCGCGAATTACCGCGATCGGCACCTACGTCCCCGAGCGTGTGCTGACGAATGCCGATCTGGAGAAAATGGTGGATACTTCTGACGAATGGATTTTACAGCGAACAGGCATTCATGAACGGCGCATAGCCGCGCCTGATCAGTTTACCAGCCACCTGGCGATCGCGGCGGTGGAAAACATGGCTGCTGCGTACAACAAGTCGCTGCACGACGTCGATATGATCCTGGTCGCCACTTCTACGCCAGACTACCCGTTTCCCAGCGTAGCCAGCCAGATTCAGGCCCACTTCGGCATCGCGCAGACCGGAGCGCTCGACCTGGGCGCTGCCTGCGCAGGCTTTGCGTATACGTTGCATATGGCCAACGCCTTGATCAGCTCGGGACTGCACCGCAAAGTGCTCGTAGTCGCTGCGGAGACGTTGTCCAAAGTGACGGATTACACGGACAGAACGACGTGCATCCTGTTCGGAGACGGGGCAGGCGCAGTCCTGGTGGAACGCGACGGGGATAACCAGGGCTTCCACGCTTCCTGGCTGGGGACAAAAGGGGACGGCGGCATTCACGTATACCGTTCCGGTCTGTCCAAAACAATGTACGGGCGCGAGCTTGCCGGAGACGGGCGCATCGTGCAAAACGGCAGAGAAGTGTACAAATGGGTGGCTTCCACGGTTCCCAAAGGGATGCACGAGGTCGTCAGCCGAGCAGGGATGACGCTGGATGCCGTCGACTGGTTTATCCCGCACAGCGCGAATTTGCGCATGATCGAATCCGTTTGCGAGAAGAGCGGCTTTCCGATCGAGAAGACACTGTACAGCCTCGAATACTACGGGAACACATCGGCAGCGACCATCCCGCTCGCCCTGGAGATGGGCATTCGCTCCGGAGCCGTAAAGGAGGGCGACACGCTGCTGCTCTACGGCTTCGGGGGCGGACTCGTCCACGCCGGCCTGCTGGTGACCTGGAGCCCGGATGAGAGAGAAAAAGGAAATCGCAAACCGCCCGCAGGATGATCCCCTGCCCGGCGGTTTTTTTGTCCCGGTGAAGTGTTCCTGCTTTCATCTGCGCCGTGCATTTTGCCCGGACTGCCGCTCGAACTGCTGCAGGCCTGATGCGATCATCCCGGTCATAACCTGTCCCTGACGAACGTATGCTGGTAGAAAGCCTGTCAAACAGGGGGGCATGTGTGTGAGCGGAGAAAAAAGAAGCAATGTCATAGTCAAAATGAATGGGAGGTTTTGGGGACAGGAAAGCGACAAGCGAAAGGACGCGAAAAGAAATGAACCGGGAGCGGCAAAGGTGCCAGGCAAGCGGACGCCGATCCCTTTTCCGCCGCAGCATTTATTGAAAAACAGCAATGATGCCTGGGACCGCATGATGGAGCTGCGCGGCAGGGCGGAAAGGGAGACGACCCGGGAACCGGTGTATCATTCAGGGGCCGTGCCGGAAGACGGCGGCGATTATCCGGCGAATGTGCACGAGGAGAGAGCGTTCAGCAAAAAGCCCGTCAATCGCCTGTTCTCATCCTGGAGCCAGGGACCAGTGTTCCGGACCGTGCTGACGACAGGAGGAGCCATTGCGATCGGTCTGCTGTTCGGTTTTCTCGTCCTCACTGTCTTTTCGGAAAAAGAGCTGTCCCAGTCGTATCGCCATGTGCTGAACGACACGGTGCAGACGTTGACCGCACAAAATGCGACCGGGACGCAGGCGGGAACGCAGCTCCCGGTCGCAGGTCCCGTCCTCCCCGGAATGGAGCTTCCGATGGCGGAGACGCCTGCTGCATCGGCGGCCGCAGTATCTTCGGATGTGGATGTGCAGCTGCCGGAGGTGAAAATGTACGTGGCGCAGGCAGGTGTGTTCCAGCCCGATACCGCTCCGCAGGCTGCTGTTGAACCGCTCGACAAGCTGGGCTTGCCCCATCTGCTGTACAAGAACAAGGCGAACCAGTACGTGTTCGCAGCGGCGGCGCCGACGCGAGATGCCGTTCTCGGATTCGCTTCGAGCCTGAAGAGCAAAGGTGTCGATGTATATGTCAAAGAATTTTCCTTCCCTGCCTATCAAGGAAGGGTAGCGGTGACAGCAGCAGCGGATTCCGGCAGTGCGAAACCGGATTGGAACGCGTTTTTCGCCAACGGAATGAAACTGGCCCAGACGCTTTCCGCTCAGTCGGGACAAGTAATTGCGAGCGCGCAGCCAGCCCTTTCGCAGGAAGAAGCCGCTGAGATGAAGGAGCAGCACCGGCAGTTTCTGGAGGAGGGCCGCCTGGTTCAGTCGCAGGCAGAAAAGACGCCGTATGTTAGCCAAATGGTCAGCGGCATCAATCAGGCGATGGACGCCAGAGGCAAAATGGCAGAGGCGAATCAGGGGAAAAAGGCGAAGAGTGCAGAGTCGTATGCGTGGCAAGTCCAGGCTGGCGTGCTGAAGTATTTGGAGAATTACGCCGCATGGGTGCAGCAATCGCAAAAAGCCGAATAATCAGCCGATTGAGAGACTTCCGCAAAGGTTTTCTTGCAGGAAGTCTTTTCTTTCTTTACAGTAACTACCAGGAGCATTCGGGGATTGTTTCGCCCCCCGCCATTTGCTACACTTATTGATGGCAAAAAGAGAACCCCTAGTAAACAGGGAGTGGGAAGGTTATGGGGAAGGAAACGTTGATCCTCTTGCTTCTGTTGGTTTGTGGACTATTGTGTGGCAGCATTATCGGGGAAATTTTGGGTCCATGGGTCCCCTTCCTGACAAAAAGCAAAGTGATCACCTGGTCACCATCGGCTGATTTAGAAATTTTGAAGTACGACGTTACCATTCAGGTAAAACTAAATCTGGCCAGTGTGGGAGGGCTTGCCCTCGCATTTTGGATACATCGTCGAATGAAGTAGGTTGAAAAATGATGAAAACAGAAACAACTCTCACTCTGGCCTCCTCCTCGCCGCGTCGACGGGAGCTGTTGCAGACGTTGGGCATTCCTTTTCGGGTGCAGACCAGCGACGTGGACGAGACGACTGCGCCGGGTTTGTCCCCGCATGAAGTGGTGGAAGAACTGGCGGTTCGCAAAGCCCGGGCAGTAGCCTCTCTGCAACAGGAAGGGGTCGTGCTGGGATCAGATACGATCGTTGTTTTGGACGATCAGATTTTGGGCAAACCGGCAGATGAGGCAGAAGCGTTTCGCATGCTGACGATGCTGCAGGGGCGCGAGCACACCGTTTACAGCGGTGTCGCGCTGATCGATGCAGCATCGGGCCGCGAGGAAGTCGCACACAGCCACACCCGGGTCCGGATTCGCCCGCTCGCCAAAACAGAGATCGAATCGTACATCGCAACGCGCGAGCCGATGGATAAAGCGGGGGCGTACGCCATCCAGGGGATCGGCTCCACGATTGTGGAAGGCATCACAGGCGATTACTTTACCGTGGTGGGCCTGCCTCTGGCATTGACGGCCAGGATGCTTTCCCGCTTTGGCATCACTGTCCTGTAGTTCAAGCGGCAACGGCAGCAGCTTCTCAAGTCCGACTCCGTAGCCAGCCGTTACCGGTCAAATGCAAGTGGCTGGAGGTCGGTATGAATGGCAACAAATACCTGTAACAAAAACGCAGGGAAAAACGTCCCTTATTATGATCGTCCACGCGAAAGACTGCTTCGCGTGGGAGCGGGCCATCTGTCGGACACGGAATTGCTCGCCATACTGCTGCGGACAGGTACCGAGAAAGAATCTGCATTTGGACTAGCTCAGCGCTTGTTGGCCAGATTCGGAGATTTGCGAGGTTTGGCCGGAGCCTCTCACGCTGAGTTAATGGAACAAAAGGGAATCGGTCAGGTCAAGGCGATCGAATTGCATGCCGCGTTTGAACTGGGAAGAAGGCTGACAGGCGTGCAGCGGCAGAGCCGCGCATCCATTCGTTTGCCTCGTGACGTGGCCGATTTGATGATACCAGAGCTGTCTCACCTGACTCAGGAACACTTCGTCTGCCTTTTTCTCAATACCAAAAACCATGTGATTGGCAAGCAGACGATCTTTGTAGGCAGTCTCGACGCTTCGATTGTCCATCCGCGAGAAGTTTTCAAGGAAGCGATACGTCGAAGCAGCGCATCGGTGATTTGCCTGCATAACCATCCGAGTGGCGACCCTACGCCCAGCCGCGAAGATATTGCCATTACGCACACTTTGCGGGAAGCGGGAGAACTGGTAGGGATCACCCTTTTGGATCATGTTATTATTGGGGACGGGAAGTACGTGAGTTTGAAAGAGCAAGGGTACTTCTGAAAGAAAATGTGCTTGCGACGTAAATATTCGGAAGGAGTTTTATTATGTTTGGTGGATTTACACGTGACTTGGGGATTGACCTCGGCACTGCCAATACACTTGTTTTCGTGAAGGGCAAAGGAATCGTCGTCAGAGAACCATCGGTAGTAGCGATTCGTACGAACAACAATACCATCGAAGCGGTGGGGAACGCAGCGAAGAGCATGATCGGCCGCACGCCGGGCAACATCGTGGCGGTTCGTCCGATGAAAGATGGCGTCATCGCCGACTTCGATACGACAGCGACGATGATGCGCTACTTTATTAATCAGGCGCAAAAAAATCAGGGGTTGTTCAGCCGGCGTCCGAATGTCATGGTCTGCGTGCCTTCCGGAATTACGGCGGTAGAAAAGCGCGCCGTGGAAGATGCCACCAAACAAGCAGGGGCGAGAGAAGCGCACACGATCGAGGAGCCGTTCGCGGCGGCGATCGGTGCCGATCTGCCTGTATGGGAACCGACCGGGAGCATGGTCGTCGACATTGGGGGCGGTACGACAGAAGTAGCGATCATTTCCCTTGGCGGAATCGTAACCTCCCGTTCCATTCGCGTCGCTGGCGACGAGATGGATGAGGCGATCATCCAATACATCAAGCGCAGATACAATCTGATGATCGGGGAGCGCACGGCAGAGACCTTGAAGCTGGAGATCGGCTCTGCAATCGCTCCGGATGAGCCGGAAAACGTGGAAATCCGCGGCCGCGACCTGGTGACAGGATTGCCCAAGACGCTGTCTGTCAGCAGTTCGGAAATTGCCGAGGCGCTGGCCGAGACAGTATCTGCCATCGTCGAAGCAGTGAAGGTGACACTGGAAAAAAGTCCGCCGGAGCTGGCGGCAGACATCATGGATCGCGGCATCGTACTGACTGGCGGAGGGGCGCTCCTGCGCAACCTGGACCGTCTGCTCAGCAAAGAGACCGGTATGCCTGTGCATGTGGCGGAAAATGCGCTCGACTGCGTAGCGATCGGAACAGGACGTGCGTTGGAGAACATTCACCTGTTTAAATCAAAGCACGGCATCACCTCTTCCCGACAAAAACGGGGTAAATAAACGGAGGTCAGGGCATGTCGTTTTTCGGGAACAAGCGGCTTATTATCGTACTCGTCGGCCTGGTTCTCCTCATCTCCGTAGTTGGTTTTACTTCTCGTGAGCGGGTGAGGCTGACGTGGCCAGAAATGTTTTTCAAGGATACCTTCAGCGTGGTGCAGGGCTTTTTTTATCGCCCTGCCCAGGCTGTTTCCGGCTTTTTTCAGGAAGTAAACGATGCTTACAACGTCTATGAAGAAAACAAGGCGCTGAAAGCCGGGCTGGATCAATACGCCCGAATGTCAGCTGAACTGCTGGATTTGCAGGCGGAAAATGCCCGTTTGCGCGATGCCTTGCAAGCGAAGGACACGCTCAAATCGTATCAGCTTCGCTTCGCAGAAGTAGTGGCGCGTAACCCGGATACGTGGAACAACGTCATTACTATTGACAAAGGCTTGACCCAGGGCATCCGGAAAGACATGGCTGTCATTACGTCCAAAGGGCTGATCGGTCGGGTGCAGAGCGTGGCGAACTTCTCGTCGACAGTCGAGCTGTTGACCAGCTACGAGCGGCTCGATCATATTTCTGCCGTGATTCAGACGACCCAGGTGGTAAACGGGCAGACAACCGTCCATCCAGTGAGCGGCGTCGTTGAGGAGTACGATCCACAGGAGCGGCTGCTTGTCATGCGGAAAATTCCATGGGGACAGAAAATTGAAGCAAAGCAGCAGGTCATCACTTCAGGACTCGGCGGTGTCGTTCCGCGCAACTTGCCGATCGGCTACGTCGTCAGGGTCGAGCCGGACGATTACGGTCTGACGCAGACAGCGTACATTCAGCCGAGCGCTGATTTCTCCCAGTTGAATGAAGTTATGATCGTCGAGCGCAGCTTCGCTGTTTCCCCAAACGGCGAGCTGATCCCCCAGGGCACAGCGGCTGGCCAGACGACGACAACAATGCCAAACGCTGACAAGGCGGGAACCTCTTCCACCGCTTCGGTTGGGGGGGGACAGTAATGCAGCGCTTTGTACTGACGTTGACGGTGCTGCTTCTGTTTATTCTGGAAGGTACCGTCGTTCAGGTGTTTGCGGCATCTACGTGGGGTCTGTCATGGACGACAGTACCCCGCTTTGCGCTGGTATGCTGCATTTTCATCTCCATGTTTTTGGGGCGGCGGGAAGGGCTTTACTACGGCCTTGCCTTTGGCTTTTTGCAGGACGTATTGTACGGCCAGGTCATCGGCATTTACACCATGTCCATGATGGTGGCGAGCTATTTTGCCGGTCTGATCGTGCTCTTGTTCCAACGAGGCTTTGGCATGGTTTTCGTGGCGAGCGCCGTCATCCTGTTTGGCCATGAATGGCTGCTCTACAGCATGTTTCGGCTGTTTTCCAACGCTCCGAGCGACGTCCAATGGATGCTGACCCGCCAAATTTTGCCCAGCGTCATTTTCAACATCGTGTTTGCCTTGCTGGTGTATGTCCCGATGATGAGAATGTGCGACAAGATTCAGGCGAGAAAAAGAGACTTGCACCCGGAATAGCGTAAATACGACGTACCTGGAAGGAGGGGAGAAGTCGTGGAGGAAACGAATGAGCCGAAATCACATATCCCGTTTCGGCTGAACGTTTTGTTTCTGATCGTATTCCTGTTTTTTGCCGCTATTATTTTGCGTCTCGCCTTCGTGCAGCTGGTAGAAGGCGAGCAGTACCGGCATGAGCTGGAGAAATTCAGCATTCGCGAGCTGCCCATATCGGCGCCGCGCGGCAGGATTCTCGACAAAAACGGGACGGTTCTCGTCTCCAACAAGCCGGTATATACGGTGCAATATGTAGAAGAGCAGGGACAGGACATTGATGAAGAAAAAGTGGCAGATCGCCTGGCGAAGATTTTGATTCCCGACGGTGAAAAGCTGGGGACCGACAAAGAGCTGTTGAAAAAAACGATCGAGCTGCGGTCCACGCTGCCTGTTGCTTTTGACGCCAAAAAAACGGATGAACTAAAGGCGCTGATTACGCCGAAGCTGCAGCAGCTGCCAAAGCAGGAGCAGATCGACGCGATGTCCGACTACGATCTTGTCAAGACAGCTTTGTACGTCGGCTTGCGAGTGCGTTCGCCATTCGATGATAAAGAGCGGGAGGCGGTGCTCAGCAAGCTGAAGACTGCCACGAAAAACGCCAATGCGACCGCTCTGGACGGGTTATCCGATCTGGAACTGCTGAAGGCTGCGATCAACGCGAAGGTGCAGTTCCCGCTTGTGCTCGACAAGGAAGACAGGGATGATCTGATCAAGGAAGTAAAGGCGCAGCTTAGAACGCTCCCGACGCCAGCAGAGCTGTCGGACAAGTCGGATATGGATTTGCTGCGGTACGCATCGCTGTTTGATCTGGATGTGCCCTTGCCGCTGACGGACCAGCAGCGCCAGTTCCAGTGGCACAAGCTGTCTCTTTTGCAGGAGATGCGCTCTCCGCAGATGGCGAGCTATATTCCAAGGCGCGTGAAGGTGAACATCTCGCAGCAGGAGATGTTCCAGATTGAAGAAAGACGGACCGAGTTGCCGGGCATCAGCGTCGTGATGGAGCCGGTGCGGCAGATTATGCAAGATCCGGACGGCTTGAGCGACGGGGCGTTTGGCACGCATTTCCTTGGCTACATCAACGCGATTCGGCCAGAGAGCCTCAAAGAGTACGAAGCGCAGGGCTACAATGCCATCGACCGCGTAGGGGTGACGGGACTGGAAGCGTACTACGAGCGGTACCTGCGGGGAAAAGACGGCATTATGGACGTCCACGTGAACAAAAACTCGGAAACCGTGGAAAAAACGATGCGTCAGGCGCCGGAGCCGGGCAACGATCTCGTGCTCGCTCTGGATTGGCGCTTCCAAAGCAAGGTGGAAGCGATTCTGAAGGAAGAGGTCGAAGCGTACAAGAAGCGGCCGTCTACTCCGAAGGAATTCAAGGATGCACACGTGCTGGCAATGAACCCGAACACAGGTGAAATTCTGGCGATGGCCAGCTATCCGGATTACAACCTGAACCTGTACTATGACCGCAAAGCGTTTAACAAGGTGTACTCGTCGCTGATATTGCCGAACGAGTCCAACCGCTTTATTTACACTCCGTACCCGCCGGCCTCCACGTACAAGCCGCTGTCCGTCATGATCGCTTTGCAGGAAGGGTTGACCACTCCGAACGAGACCATCTACGACCGGGGGGGCCTGCAAGTGGGGACGTCGTACAAGCGCAACTGGAAGGCGGGCGGACATGGTCCGGTCAACGCCCGGCGCGCCCTGCAAGTGTCCAACAACACGTACATGTACGAGATGGCGATCCGCCTGTCGAAGAAAGGGACGCAAGGCTGGGAAAAACAGTTTTCCGTGCTTGATTTCTATAATGCCCAATTCGGCCTCGGGGTGAAGACCGGGATCGACCTGCCCGGAGAACAAACAGGCTGGGAAAACACGAACCTGTACTACGGGAACCTGGCCGATGCCATGATCGGGCAGTACGACCTGTTCACCCCTATGCAAATTGCGCAGTACGTATCGACAATCGCCAACGGCGGCTACCGGATTCGTCCCCATCTTGTCAAGGAAATCCGCAAAGGGACGACGGACCCGAAAAAGCAGGGCCAGACATTGACGCTGATCGAGCCGCAAGTGCTGAACCGCGTCAATATCGATCCGAAATATATCCAGGTGGTAAAAGAAGGGATGTACATGGTTACCCAGCCGGGCGGTACCGTATCCCGAGCATTTACCGGCTTGCCGTACAAGGTGGCAGCCAAGTCCGGTACGGCGCAAACAGGACGCCGCGCAGAGAACGCGCTGGTCGTCGGGTTTGCTCCGTATGAACATCCGCAAATCGTATTTGTTGTCGTAGCGCCGAACAGCTTGAAGGACGGCACCTCCAGTTCGGACGCAACTGGCCCGATCGCCCGCCGCTTGCTGGAAGCGTACGATGAACTGAATCCTGGTGTCTTGCATCCGGCAGCAGCATCTGCGAATGCTTCTGCCACCTCCACTCCAACCAAGCAATAACAAGAGTTCCGGCGTCATTTGACCCGTTTCGGCAAATTTTTCAAGCAGAGCAGGAAAAAAGTTTCCGTATGGCGAATGGTATCGGTCGAGGTGAAACAGGTGACGACTGTGAAAAGCAAGGTCACAATCAAAGGAACAAAGGAAGGGCTCGTCTTCTTCATGGACGATACCTGTTCCTTCGACGAACTGCTGACCGATTTGCGTGAAAAAATAGAGCATAGCCATCAAAAGATTTTGTCCGGGCCGCTCATTCGGGTCTCCATTAAATTGGGCAAGCGCTACTTGTCGCCCGAGCAACAGGAACAGTTGACCCGGATCATCCGGCAGAAGGGAAATCTGGTCATTCATACCGTCGAGGCGGATGTAATTACAAAAGAAGAGGCTTTTGCCGAACAACTAAAGACCCATTTTTCCGTCAAGGTGAATACAGTTCGTTCGGGGCAGGTCCTCGAGCATGAGGGAGACCTGCTCCTGCTCGGGGATGTCAACCCGGGGGGAATCGTTCGCTGTACGGGAAACATCTATGTCTTGGGTCATTTGCGCGGATACGCTCATGCAGGTATATCCGGCGACAGACAGGTCATTATTGCCGCGGCCGTCATGAGTCCTACACAGTTGCGGATCGCCGATGTGATCAGCAAGCCGGGGGAAGAATGGACGAACAATTCCGGGGGGGCTGAATTCGCCTATCTGGAAAATGATACGATGCTGGTGGCGAAAATGAACTACTTGTTGCGGATTCGACCTGAACTGGGCGAAAAGCAAGCGTAATGGTTGAGTGAAGAGGAGGAACGGACGTGGGGATAGGAATTGTCGTAACTTCTGGGAAAGGCGGCGTGGGCAAGACGACTACTTCCGCCAATTTGGGAACAGCACTTGCCCTGTTGGGGAAAAAAGTGTGCATGGTAGATACCGATATCGGACTTCGCAATCTGGACGTAGTGATGGGACTGGAAAACCGAATCATTTACGATCTCGTCGATGTCGCGGAAGGTGCGTGCCGTCTGCAGCAAGCGCTGATCAAGGACAAGCGGTTTGAGCACCTGTCGCTCTTGCCGGCTGCCCAGACCAAGGACAAGTCGGCCGTCACGCCTAAACAAATGGAAGAGATCGTCACCCAGCTCAAGCGGGAGTGCGATTACGTGATTATCGATTGCCCGGCGGGAATCGAGCAGGGCTTCCGCAACGCAGTGGCTGGCGCGGATCAGGCGATTGTCGTCACAACGCCGGAAAAGGCGGCCGTGCGCGATGCGGACCGGATCATCGGACTTCTGGAGCGGGAAAAGGTCGGAATGCCCAAGCTGGTGATCAACCGCGTGCGTTCGCATATGATGAAAAATGGTGATATGCTGGATGTCGAGGACATTCTGGATTTGCTCGCCATTGACTTGATCGGCGTTGTGCCGGATGATGATCATGTTATCAAATCGGCGAACCAGGGGGAGCCGGCCGTGATGAATCACGAGTCCCGCGCTTCCATCGCCTATCGCAACATCGCCCGCAGATTGTTGGGCGATGCCGTACCCCTGCAGCCGTTGGAGGAAAAAGCAGGTGTGTTCCACAAGATGCGCAAGTTTTTTGGCTTGAAATAGGTAAGGCATGGCTCCCGTCTTCTAGGTGGGAGCCACGTTTTCTAGGAGGACGAATATGGACCTGGAAAAACGACATCTCAAAACTGTCGACTGGACCATCATCATGATATTGTTGGGGCTGGGAATCTTCAGTTATCTGGGGATTTCCGGTTCTGCCGCAGGAATCGAGAAGGCCCATCAGCAGGTCGTCTGGTATATCGTCGGGTTTGCGGTGCTGACTTGTACCCTGCTGTTCGATTACCGCCTGTTTCACAACATGTCGTACGTGCTGTATGCGATCGGCTTGATTTTGTTGATCGGGGTATTTCAGACCAAGCCGATCAACAATACGACGAGCTGGTACGACCTTGGCCCTGTCCTGTTTCAGCCGTCAGAGCCGATGAAGCTGTTTACGATCTTGACAGTCGCGCGATATATGGCAAAGCGCGCAGACGATCCGGACCAGTTCTACTACCTTTACAAGCTGATCCCGGTGGCCATGCTCGTCGGCGTGCCGCTGCTGCTGATCCTGATCCAGCCAGACCTGGGGACTGCGCTCGTCTACACCGGGATGCTGGCGACAATGCTGATCGTCGGGGGGATTCGGCTCAAGCACGTAATGTACGCTGCAGGGCTGGTCGGCAGCTTTTTTGCTGTGATGACCTTGCTGTACCAGTACAAGCAGGACATTTTCTTCAAGATCATCAAGCCGTACCAGTGGGACCGGATCATTTTCTGGATGAACCCTGACCTGGAGGCGATGGGCCGGGGATTTCAGCTCAAGCAAGCGCTCATTGCCATCGGGTCGGGCCAGCTGTTTGGCAAAGGGATCGATACTCCGACGCAGGCGAGCTTCGGCTGGGTGCCAGTTGGGGAGAGCGATTTTATTTTCACGGTCATCGCGGAAAAGCTGGGCTTTGTCGGCGCTGGGCTGCTCATGATCCTGTTCTTCTTTTTGATCTACCGGATGATCCGCATTGCCATGGAGGCCAAAGATCCGTTCGGGGCATACGTCGTGGCGGGCGTGGTCGGGATGCTGACGTTCCAGGTATTCGAGAACATCGGCATGACGATCCAGCTGATGCCCATCACAGGGATTCCGCTCCCCTTCATCAGCTACGGGGGTAGCTCCTTGATCACCAACTTCCTGATCATCGGTGTGGTCGTCAATATTGGCATGCGCAAAGACAAGCTCAGATTTGACTAATATACGTGACAAATGGCTCGCGTTGTGATAAAATCATCCTAAGTTAACCATTTTTACAAGTAATAGTGTTTGATGGATTGGTGATGGAGTCGTACCGGTTGAGTGTGACGAGCCATTTGTCAAATTCGATAGTGTACGACTTTTTTCCTTGACGCAAAAAGCATTTCTGTAAAAAACGGTTGACGCAACACTTTGGCGCCTCGTGGGGCGGAATGTTCAGGGAGGTTTTGTTTCATGCAACAAGGTATCGTAAAATGGTTCAATGCAGAAAAAGGCTACGGTTTCATCCAAGTTGAGGGTGGCGACGACGTATTCGTACACTACAGTGCGATCCAAGCAGAAGGTTTCAAATCTCTGGACGAAGGTCAAAAGGTTGAATTTGAAATCGTTCAAGGTAGCCGTGGTCCTCAAGCTGCTAGCGTAGTAAAACTGTAAACTTCGGCCAATTCAAGGCAGTCTCTCGATCGGGAGGCTGTCTTTTTTGCTGTTCAAAAGGGTGTATGGCAAGAAGCTGGCCATATCTGTGTTTCACCTTGCCGCCCAGCAGCGGATGGTGCGAGCCGATTCCTCTCTCCTCCGTCGGTGGGACCAGCTGCGACGTCATAATGCAGGTAGACAAGTCATAGGATGGTACAAAGGCTTGGCCTGCGGAGGGGATAAGGATGTTTCGTGAAGTGGATCGGGTAAAGGAAAGAAGACGGGAGAGATTGGAACGGATACGCTTGCAATCGCGCGACAGCTTTTCACCTTTTGTGGATGACTGGAAGGACCCTGTAGAGCCTGCCCAAGAGCCATTCGCCTTTTCGCCGCTGAGGGATGAAGATCCGGGAAAACGCCGCGATTCGCACGAGACGTGGGGACTGCAGATTCTCCTGTCCGTGGGGTTGGTCGGCATGGCATACTTGCTGTTTCAGACCTCGTTCATTCCTGCTGCGTGGAAAAACGCAGCGAGCGAGGTCATGACACGGGATTTCAACTTCGCGGGAGTCGCCGACTGGTACGAGGCGCGGTTCGGCTCGCTGCCGACACTGCTGCCGTCCCTACATGGCCCGAGCTCCGTGCCTGCCGCCGGGACGACAACGAAAGAAGGAACAGTATGGAAGCTGCCGGCCAGCTGGAAGGTAGTCAAGTCGTTTGAGCCGCAGAGCGCAAAGGTCGTGCTTAACACAGGGACAAAGGACGTGGTGACGATAGGAGAGACTGGCTGGGTCACATACGTTGGCGAACAGCCTGGTTACGGCACGACCGTGATTGTCAAGCTGACAAAAGGCCGTGAAGTGTGGTTCGGCAATCTGGAGCAAGTCATGGTGGCAAAAGACGAGGTGCTGCAGGCAGGGCAGGAGATCGGGGTAGCCCGTGCGGTGAGCAGTACGGCCCGCCATCTCTACCTGGGGGTCAAGTCAGAGGATCAGTTCGTCAACCCCTTGGATGTGATCCCGTTTGAGTAACATCTGGTTTGGCATCCGCATCCGGATACATCTGCTTTTCTGGGCGGTGATTGGCCTGTCTGTCATGACAGGCCATTTTTTGGAGGTACTGACCCTGTTCGTGATCGTGCTCATTCACGAGTTGGGACATGTGGCGATGGCGCGCGAGCTGGGCTGGAGGGTGACAGAGGTGCAACTCTTGCCGTTTGGCGGGGTAGCGACCATAGAGGACGCCTATGCGACCGATCCGCTGGATGAAATCGTCGTGGCGCTGGCGGGGCCGTTTTTGAACCTCGTCATGATGGCCTTTTCGTATTTGCTTTGGTACAGCGGGGTGTGGACGGAGGAGTGGGCGAGGTTTTTTCTGGTCAGCAATGTAACGATCGCCTTGTTCAACCTGCTGCCGATCTGGCCGCTCGACGGCGGGCGCATTGTCCAGGCGGTGCTCTGCTGGTTTATGCCGTACCGCCAGGCGGCGATTGTCTCCATGAGCGTCAGCACGCTGCTGGCGGCGATCATGGCAGGAGTGTCCGGACAGGAGCTGAAAGTGAACGTGCTGGTGATCGGACTTTATTTGCTGGCGGTGAATATCCAGACGTTTTTGCGTTTTCCGTACCAGTTCTTGCGTTTTTTGATGGAAAAATATGTGCGACAGCCCGAAGAATACACCGTCCACGCTGTCAGCGTCCATCCGGCAGAGACAGTTCTCGAGGTCGCACACAAGCTGCGCCGCGGCTGCTCTCATCTGTTTTACGTCCAGGGCGCAGGACTGCTTGCGGAGGAACAGCTCTTGCACGCCCTGCTGTTTGAACAGAAGCACGATGAAGCCGTTGGGCAGCTCGTATAAGACGCCGGCAACGGTCAACAAGTCAATAATCAGCGGTCGGCACTTCCACGCCATAAGCCAGGAGCAACCTCGCATGGCAGCTTCATGCGCTTCCCTTTCCTTTTCCGGGTGCCTGTGATAGATTACTCCTGTGAGTCCGGAATGTCCTGTTCCGGGTATAGTTCGTACGGGAGACGGGAGCGTGAGGGCGTGAGACAGGTAGCGATCAGCGGGAGCGGAGGAAGGTTGCGGGCAGCGTGGCTGGAGGACGGCCGTCTTTGCGAATATCGGGTGGAAAATGAAGGAACGGATGTGCTTGCGGGAGATATATATGGCGGAAAGGTGGCGGATGTTCTGCCCGGCATCCAGTCAGCCTTTGTCGATATCGGCAGCGGGCAAAATACGTACCTGTACGTCGACGACGCCCTGCCCAGAAACGGCACTGCGTCGGGGAAGCCAACCATCAGCGAGCGGGTGCAGGTCGGTGAAAAGGTCATCGTACAAGTAAGCAAGGAAGCGACAGAGTTGAAAGCAGCAAAAGTGACTACGCGCGTCAGTCTGCAGGGCCGGTACCTGGTCTACCTCCCGCAGGAAGCAGGGGTGTCCCTCTCGCGCAAGATCGCGGACGCCGCTGTCAGACAGCGGCTGATGGAGACGCTTGCAGCGTGGCTTGCCCCGGGAGAGGGCGTGATTGTCCGGACGGAAGCGGCGGATGCCGCAGAGAGCAGCCTCTCCGCTGAACTCGCGTATTTGCGGAATCGGTGGAAGGGCATTCAGGGGCAGGCAGAGAAGCTGTCAGGCCCAGGCTTTGTCAGCCGGGACTTGTCGCTGCTCGAAGCCGTCATCCGCGACTCGGCGGCGCAAGGGGTAGAGGAAGTGCTGGTGGAGCATGGCCCCACCTTTCAGGCCGTGAAGGAGATTGTGCAAGTTTTCGCAGGAGAATTTGCGGACAAGCTGCGCTGGTATCAGGGGAAGGAGCCGCTGCTGGACCATCTGGGCGTCGAGCCACAGCTGCAGAAGGCCTTAAAGCGCCACGTTCCGTTGAAGTGCGGGGGCCATCTGGTCATTGACCGCACGGAGGCGATGACAGTCATCGACGTCAATACCGGAGCGTTCACAGGCAAAGGCGGTCAGCAAAGAGAGCAGGCGATTACGGCGACCAATCTGGAAGCAGCAGTGGAGATCGCCCGGCAGCTCAGGCTGCGCGACATCGGCGGCATTATCATCATCGACTTTATCGATATGAAAGAGGCGGCAAACAAAGAGCGGGTGCTGGCAGCTCTCAAGCGGGAGCTCGCCCGCGATCCGGTGCCGACCACGGTGCTGGGCATGACGGCGCTCGGTCTCGTCGAGATGACGCGCAAACGGGCAAGGGCCAGCCTGGCGGAGCGGCTGACGGAAGCGTGTGAGGCATGCGATGGCCGCGGCAGAGTCTTGGCAGTGGAGGAAATGAAGCAGCGGCTCTGGCAGGAAGTCGCGGCTCTGGCAAAAGGCCAGGAGGCGGAAGCGGTGCTGCTGGAGTTGCCCCAGCGGCTTTATCGCGTCATGAGCGAGCTGGACGGAGAACGGCTCAAAGAGTGGCCGGCGAAGCTGTTTTTGCTGAACGCTCCCCAAGGAAAAGCGGAGGAGTACCGGATTTTATACGCCGGACGTGAGGAAGAAGCGGCACGCCTGTACGGAAATCAATCGCAAATGACTTGACTGGGCGTTTGCTGCTGTGATAACCTAATGTTTGTCATGCAGATATGCCTCGTGCATACTGTAACCGCTCGAATCAGGTACAGAAGTCGTCGCCTCTGCGGCGCACCTGTCAAGGCGAGTCTGAGTATAGGAGGTGCACACAGTGTACGCAATTATCGAAACCGGTGGAAAGCAATACAAAGTTGAAGAGGGTACTGTTCTCTTCATCGAGAAACTGGCTGGCAACGAAGGCGAGGCTGTTACTTTTGACAAAGTTCTGTTGGTAAATAAGGACGGCAAAGTAACTGCAGGCGCTCCGACTGTTGCTGGTGCTACGGTAACTGGTAAAGTAGAAAAACACGGTAAACAAGCAAAAATTATCGTGTACAAATACAAAGCCAAGAAAAACTACCGTCGCAAACAAGGTCATCGTCAACCGTTCACCAAAGTTGTGATTGAAAAAATCAACGCTTAATTTTGGCGAATGCGATGATTACCGTAAAAGTGCAAAGAAATGAGCAAAATGAGATTGAAGCCATCACTGTTTCGGGACATGCCAATGCGGGCAAGTACGGCTCAGACATCGTCTGTTCCGCCGTTTCCGCTGTCAGCATGGGAGCGATCAATGCGGCTGATCTTTTGCTCAATAGTAACCCGGATGTTCAGTTGGCAGAGAAGGACGGCGGCTTCCTGAAGTGGGAGCTGCATCCCGCAGACGACCCGCTGGTAAGCGAGAAGCAGCAGCTTTTGGCGGAGGGCATGGTTGTCTCTTTGCTGATGATCGCTGAATCATACGGCAAATACGTTACGGTTCATGATACAAAATGGCAAGGAGGTGTCTGACATGAACTTTCGTTTTCCTGTAGACCTGCAGTTCTTCGCATCGAAGAAAGGGGTAGGTTCCACAAAGAACGGTCGCGATTCCATTTCCAAACGCCTGGGAGTGAAACGTGGTGACGGTCAATTCGTTACAGCTGGTAACATCCTCGTTCGCCAACGCGGTACGAAGATTTATCCGGGTGCTAACGTAATGAAGGGCGGAGACGACACTCTGTTTGCAACCGCAGACGGCATTGTTCGTTTCAAACGTCTGGGCCGCGATCGCAAACAGGTTGTGATCGAACCAGTAGCTTCTGAAGCGTAAGTGAAAAGGAAGTGTTGAAAACCCAGCCATCCAGCTGGGTTTTCTTTTTTTCGCGGCATGCCAATACGGTCGTGTCGATAAAAATGAGGGCAGAGGGAGCGCAAGTTTTCTCCTATCAAGCGGAATCTTTTATGGTACAATATACTGAAAAGAAATCTTGTCGACTTGGGTGAATGTGATGAAGCACGAGCGGAGGCTGTTTACGCAACAGACAGACCAGCTGCTTGCCGTACTGAACCGGCAGCGGCATGACTGGTTGAACCACGTTCAGGTTCTGCTCGGATATTTGCATTTGAACCGTACTGAACAGGGTGAGGCGCACCTTAGGCGCATCGCGGAAATGGCGATGCAGGAAGCCATGGTCGCCCGTCTCAACAGTTCCCTGTTGTCTGTCTTCTTCCTGACATTCAATGCGCTGAACAAGGAAATGTTTTTGGAGGTGGAGGTCTGCAACCAGGTGGATCTCACGCAGCTTTCGCTGAATGAACAGGAGCTGTTTCAGCTATTGTCAGAGATATTATGCACAGCGAACGATCACGTAGACCAGAGCAGCGACGGGTCTGCCAGCATGCAGCTCTCGCTGGCGGCGGATGCGTGCGGCGTACATTTTCGTTTTGACCTGGCCGGGAAGCTATGTGCATCCGGATTGGAAGAACTGGAAAAACTGATACGTAAAAGCGAGCAGAGTACGGTGGAGGTCACCGAGTGGATACATACGGATGAAGAATGGATTTTGAACTTGCGGATTCCATTCGCGTAAATGAAAGAGGTGACACCATGTTTGTCGATCAGGTAAAGGTTTATGTAAAAGGCGGAGACGGTGGGAATGGAGCCGTCTCCTTTCGTCGGGAGAAATACGTCCCGTTAGGCGGGCCGGCCGGTGGCGACGGCGGCCGCGGCGGGGATGTCATTTTCATCGTCGACGAAGGATTGCGGACACTGGTAGATTTCCGCTATCAAAAGCATTTCAAGGCTCCGCGCGGCGAGCACGGACGCAACAAAGGGCAGCACGGAGCGGGGGCAGAAGACCTGTATGTGCGTGTGCCTCCGGGGACGACCGTTATTGACGACGACACGAAGGAAGTCATTGCGGACCTGATCGAGCACGGACAGCAAGCCGTGATCGCCAAGGGCGGACGGGGCGGCAGAGGAAACATGCGCTTTGCCAATCCTTCCAATCCGGCCCCGCACATCTCCGAAAACGGGGAGCCGGGCCAGGAGCGCTATATTGTGATGGAGCTGAAGCTGATTGCAGATGTCGGTCTGGTCGGCTACCCGAGCGTAGGCAAGTCGACGCTGTTGTCCAGCGTGACGGCGGCGAGGCCGAAAATCGCGGCGTATCACTTCACGACGATCACGCCAAATTTGGGCGTGGTAGAGGTGGGCGAAAACAGCTTTGTCATGGCTGACCTTCCGGGGCTGATTGAAGGGGCGCATGAGGGTGTCGGGCTGGGCCACCAGTTTTTGCGCCACGTCGAACGGACGCGCGTGATCGTGCACGTGATCGACATGGCGGGCGTGGACGGCCGCGACCCGTATGAAGACTACCTGCAGATCAACCGCGAGCTTGTCCTGTACAACATGAAGCTGGAAAGCCGTCCGCAGATCGTCGTCGCCAACAAGATGGACGTTCCTGAGGCGCAGGAAAATCTGAAGCGCTTCAAGGAAAAAGTCCCGGACGTGACGGTGTACGAAATTTCCGCCGCGACCAGACAGGGCGTACAGGAGTTGATGTATGCCATCAGCGACCTGCTCGCTACGCTGCCGGACAAGCCGGCTGTAGAAGAAGTGGCTGAAGCAGAAGAGAGGGTCGTGTTCAAGGCGGAGAAAGAGCCGGAACCATTCGAGGTTTCCCGCGACAACGAAGTATACGTCGTCAGCGGCGAGAAGATCGAAAAGCTGGTGCGGATGACCAATCTGAACAGCTACGACGCAGCACAGCGCTTTGCCAAAATCATGCGCAGCATGGGCGTGGACGATGCGCTTCGCAGGCATGGTGCCCGCGACGGAGACACCGTCCGCATCGGCGGGCTCGAGTTTGAATTCGTGGAGTAAGGGAGGCAGACTATGACGGATGTTCCATCTCTTTCCCCTTTTCTGTCAGACAAGCAGCTCCAGCGCGGTGCCGTTTTGCAGATGATGATTTCCAAGCATGTAAAGACACCCCTGCAAGTCATGGTGGAACACGTCAAGGGCGGCTATCTCATTGTCTCGACGGAGCTGAAGTATGAAGCCAGGTCAGATTTGGTCGGATCGACCGTACGGATGCGGTGGGAGACGGACGCTGCGATCAACACCATCGACCTGGAAGTGGTGCAGGAACAGACGATGTGGCCAGTCAAGCTGCTGGCCCTGATCCCGATCGCAGTGGGCGTGGAGAGCGTGATCGGCAAAGGAAAAAACGGCCTCATCGAGTTGGACTCACAAGTGAAGGTTCCGTACAAGTTGATGGGAGCAAGGCCGATCGAAGAAAGCGGCGTTGCCACGCTGCTCAAATTCTCTCCGTACAGGCTGGTGGTAAGCACCAACGGTTATGTGTCCAAGGGAGACTTCCTCCATCTGTCCTTTACTTTGCCGCAGTCGCGCACAGAGATTGTCGGCATGGCCAAAGTGGTCGAAAAGTTGTTTCAGGACAACGAGACCGTCATTGAACTGATTTTTACAGATATTCACGAGAAGCATCATCAGATCATCAAAGATTATTATCATAAACTGTCCGCCGCTTCTTCCTGAAGAAGCGGTTTTTTTTCTTTGATGTTCGTCTCCAGAAAGTATATAGTATAGGCATAGAGTTCTAAATCGTGCCTGTTTCATTGCAGCAAGCCTTCAGAGCGACAATCCTGCTGTATCAACTTGTGAAAGTTTGCACGTTGATATTTCCATCCGTTTGCATACTGCACTTTGTGAAAAATATAACAAAAAGGTAAGACTATCGGATACAGGGTGAAAACTGGCCGTCACTCAGATGAGCAGGCAACGAGAAAATCAGGCCTCTATCCCAAAGCAAAGGAGGACGTTTTCCTATGTCACAAACAACTATGCAACAAGCTGAAGTAGCAAGCACAGCGGCATTGGCGCCGGAACAAACGGACGTACTCGATCAGTTGATGAAACCGGAAATCCAGGAGTCGCTCAACGTACTGGTGGCAAACCTGCCCAAGCTGGCAGAAATGACCACGATCCTGACCAAGGCGTATGACCTGGTGCAGACCGTTGCGAACGACAAGGTCCTGATCCAGGATCTGAAAGGCGGCATGGAGGAGTTCGTAAAACCGATCCAGGACAAAGCCAAAGGCATCGCGCAAGCTGCAATCGAAGCAAGCGACCGTTCGCATGTGGAGACATCGACCATCGGCTTGTTCGGCATCCTCAAAATGCTGAAAGATCCGCAAGTGCAAAAAACGTTGCGTTTCACGCAAGCATTCCTGGAAGTATTGGCAGAGCGCGAACAACAAAAACGCTAATCACCTGACGAACGAAGAAAAGGACGGAGGACCAAGCATGGCGAAGCATATTTTGATCTTGGGCGGCGGTTATGGCGGACTCTTGAGCGCTTTGACTGCACGCAAATACATGACGGCTGAAGAAGCGACGATCACGGTTGTAAACCGTTTCCCCACTCACCAAATCATCACCGAGCTGCACCGCCTGGCAGTAGGCAATCTGTCTGAGCAAAACGTGGCGCTGCCGCTGGAACGTCTGCTGCGCGGCAAAAACATCGACCTCGTGATCGACACCGTCGAAAAAATCGGGCTGGATTCGCAGCGTGTCACCTTGGCGAGCGGCGAGTCCATCAAGTACGATGCATTGGTCATTGCACTGGGCAGCGAGACCGCGTTCTTCGGAATCCCTGGCTTGCAAGAGTACAGCTTCACGCTGAAATCCGTCGAGGAAGCAAACCGTCTGCGCGAGCATATCGAAGGCCGCATCGCAGCGTACAAGCAAAGCAAGGACAAGGCAGACGCAACCTTTGTTGTCGGCGGTGGCGGTTTGACCGGCATCGAGTTGGTCGGCGAATTTGCGGACATGCTGCCAGAGCTGTGCCGCAAGCATGGCGTAGACTTTGCAGATGTGTCCATGTACTGCGTGGAAGCAGGTCCTTCCATTCTGGCTGGTTTTGCGCCTGACCTTGTCGAGCGTGCAAAAACAAGCCTGGAAAAACGCGGTGTTACTTTCCTGACAGGGGTACCTGTAACGGAAATGAAAGAAACAACCGTGTTCCTGAAAGACGGCAGCACGATCGAAACCAGAACCATGGTCTGGACTGGCGGCGTTCAAGGCAACCACGTCGTTGCGGAATCCGGCATTGAAGTGAACCGCGGACGCGCTACCGTGACCGAGTACCTGCAGTCCACTTCGCATCCGGAAGTGTTCCTGGCAGGGGACAGCGCTGTCGTGATGGGGCCAGAAGGTCGTCCGTACCCGCCGACTGCCCAACTCGCATGGCAAATGGGCGAAGTAGTGGGCTACAACCTGTTCGCACACTTCAACGGTTCCAAAATGGAGACCTTCGTACCTGTCTTCTCCGGTACGCTGGGCAGCCTGGGCCGCAAAGACGCGATCGGTACCATCGGCGAAAGCCAAATCAAGCTGAAAGGTCTGCCTGCATCCCTGATGAAAGAAGCAAGTAACATCCGTTACCTGTCCCACATCAACGGTCTCTCTTCTTTGGCTTACTAATCAGCAGCATAAGAAAATCCTGCTTGCATGGCAAAACCCGGGAATCATCCATCCCGGGTTTTTTGTGTTCATCCGCCGCCTAGCGGTTTCCGCTCGGGTCCTCTACGATGTTCGGGGATTGCGCCATCTTCTTGCCCTTGGTTTCGGCGCCAAACTGATCCAGATCGCTCGGTTTCCCCGGCGGATGGTTGTTGCGGCGCTCCGATTTATCCGACTTTCCGCGTCCTGCCATCGCTGCTTCACCTCCTGTGGCGTAAATCGTTTCTATTCTTTGCGGAAGTAGCCCATGTCATGTAAACAAGAGTGAACTGAATATGACCCCACGAAAAAAGTTGGCAACAAGCATTGTCATACTCCTGGATAAGGGGTATAATGTCCTCTATGAAGAAACAACTGTTTTTCTCAGGAGGACACTACGGATGAAACGGGAAGAAAAGTTTTATTTGATTCGATCCGACATCCTGCCAGAATCGATCGTCAAGACGATTGAAGCGAAAAAAATGCTGGAGTCCGGCGAAGTGGATACGGTAAATGAAGCAGTCGAGCGGGTCGGTTTGAGCCGAAGCGCGTTCTACAAGTACAAGGACGGCATTTTCCCGTTCAACTCCATGATGAGCGAGACGATCATGACCATTACCTTATCACTCGAGCACAAGTCCGGCTATCTTTCCAAGGTGCTTTCCTACATGGCAGATCAGGGCGGCAACGTACTGACCATCAATCAAACGATTCCGCTGCAAGGCGTCGCTTCCGTATCCATGTCAGTCGAGATGGCGCATATGAAAGTGTCGAGCACGGAATTTTTGGATGGCTTGCAACAAATCCCCGGCGTGCGTAAAGCAATGATCGTGGGAAGAGGATAGAAAGAGGGTAGGAGGAAATTACATGGAGAAGCAAACCATCAAACTGGGCTTACTGGGGTTCGGGACAGTCGGCACAGGCGTGGTCCGAATTATCCAGGCCCATCAGGAAGACTTGCAGAAACAGACAGGCCTTGGCATCGAGATCACGAAAATTCTCGTTCAGGATGCAGAAAAATCTCGCAACATTTCGTCTATGGAGGGCAAGCTGACGACGGATGCGGCAGAGATTCTGGGTGATCCCGAGATCGAAGTCATCGTGGAAGTGATCGGGGGCATCCATCCGGCGAAGGAGTTCATCATGGAAGCGCTGGATCGCGGCAAACACATCGTAACGGCAAATAAAGATTTGATGGCGTTGCACGGTGCGGAAATATTGAAAAAGGCCCAGGATAAAGGCTGTGACGTTTTCTACGAAGCGAGCGTTGCGGGGGGCATTCCGATCTTGCGTGCGCTGGTCGAAGGCTTCGCCTCGGACCGCATCACGAAAATGATGGGGATCGTCAACGGAACGACCAACTATATTTTGAGCAAAATGAGTCAGGAAGGCGCACAGTACGCCGATGTGCTGAAAGAAGCGCAGGCGCTCGGGTATGCGGAAGCCAATCCGACCTCCGACGTGGAAGGCTTCGATGCTGCGCGGAAGATGGCGATTCTGGCGACTTTGGGCTTTCGCGTCCCGATGAAGCTGGAAGACGTGGATGTCAAAGGGATCAGCTCCGTCAGCAAGGAAGATATCGCCTACGGCAAACAGCTCGGCTACGAGGTCAAGCTGCTGGGTATTGCCCGCCGGGACGGGGAAGCGATCGAAGTCAGCGTGCAGCCGACGATGATCCCGAAATCCCATCCGCTGGCATCGGTCAACGGCGTGTTCAATGCGGTGTACGTGCACGGGGAAGCGGTAGGCGAGACGATGTTCTACGGTCCGGGCGCCGGCGAACTGCCGACGGCAACCGCCGTTGTCTCTGACCTCGTGACTGTCGTCAAAAACCGCAAGCTCGGTGTCAACGGCCGCGGCATGGTCGCGCCATACAAGGAGAAAGTGCTCAAGGACGACGAACAGAAGTTGTCCAAATACTTCCTGCGCATCGTCGTGGCCGACCGGCGCGGCGTGCTCGCACAAATCACGCAGCTGCTCGCCGACAAGAACATTTCGCTGGAGCAGGTGATCCAGCAGCCGTACAACAACGACGGCGAGGCCGAACTCATCATGATTACCCACCTGTCTTCCAAGCGGGATATGGACGGGGTGCTGGCCGATATGGAGCAAATGGACATCGTCACCAAAGTGAAAAGTTGTTACCGAGTTGAAGGGGGAGAACAAAAATGAGCAATGATCGACAATCGGGCATTATCGCGCGCTACCGGGAATTTCTTCCGGTAACGGACAAAACGCCGCTCGTCAGCCTGCATGAAGGGAACACGCCGCTGATTCACGCGCCCAACCTTTCCAGGCAGCTGGGCGTCGAGCTGTACGTGAAATACGAAGGGCTGAATCCAACGGGATCGTTCAAGGATCGCGGCATGGTGATGGCGGTTGCGAAAGCCGTAGAGGAAGGCAGCACCACGATCATGTGCGCGTCGACCGGAAATACGTCTGCAGCCGCTGCTGCGTATGCCGCCCGTTGCGGCCTGCGCTGCATCGTGCTGATCCCGAGCGGAAACATCGCGCTTGGAAAGCTCGCCCAGGCCATCGCATACGGCGCGGAAGTCATCGCGATCGACGGCAACTTTGACGAAGCGCTGAGTATTGTCCGGGAAATCACGGCGAACGAGCCGATCACCCTCGTCAACTCGGTCAACCCGTACCGCATCGAAGGGCAGAAGTCTGCCGCCTTTGAAGTATGCGATGCGCTGGGAGACGCACCAGACATTCTCGCCATTCCTGTAGGAAATGCGGGCAACATCACCGCCTATTGGAAAGGCTTCAAGGAGTACAAGGCAGCAGGCAGATCGAACAGCCTGCCGCGCATGTTCGGGTTTCAGGCATCAGGAGCGGCGCCGCTTGTGCACGGGCAGCCTGTGCCGAACCCGGAAACCGTCGCGACGGCGATTCGCATCGGCAACCCGGCTAGCAAGGAAGGCGCGTTGAACGCCATCAGCGAGTCAAACGGCCTGGTGGACAGCGTGACGGACGAAGAAATTCTCCGTGCGTACCAATTGCTGGCCAAGAGCGAGGGCGTGTTCTGCGAACCTGCTTCGGCAGCGTCTCTGGCAGGCATCATGAAATTGAAGGAGGCAGGCAAACTGCCACAGGGAGCAAAGGTTGCCTGCGTGCTGACCGGAAACGGTCTGAAGGACCCGAATATCGCCCTCAAACTGGTAGGGGAGGAGCCGCGTTCAGTTCCTGCCACTCGCGAAGCCGTCATGGCGCTGGTCAGCCAACAAGGGAGCGAGGTTCGGTCATGAAAGGAAAGCTCGTGAGGGTCACCATTCCGGCCAGCACAGCTAATCTGGGTCCAGGGTTTGATGCCCTGGGCCTGGCTTTTCAACTGTACTCGGTCGTAGAAATGGAGCGAAGTGACCGGACAACGATTGAACTGTTGGGAAAAGAACTGGCAGGGACCCCTGCTGACAAGAGCAATCTGCTCTATCAGGTGGCTTCGCAGCTGTTTGAAAAGGCGGGCTTGCCTGCACCCGAGCTGGCGATCCGCGCTTCCAGCGACGCTCCGCTTACCCGCGGCCTCGGCAGCAGCGCCGCAGCGATCGTCGGGGCCTTGGTCGCCGCGAACGAGCTGGCCGGCGAGCCGTTTACCCGCGACGAGCTGTTTGCGATGGCGACAAGGCTGGAAGGGCACCCCGACAACGTGGGTGCCTCGATGTTCGGGGGGATTGTCGTGGCAACGATGCCGGACGAGGAGGATGCGCAAATTCCTTACATTCGCTTCGCGCCGCCGACAGGATTGCAGGCGCTTGTCGTCATTCCCGAGTTTTCACTGTCCACGGAAAAGGCGCGTAACGTCTTGCCGCAGGTGTACAGTAAGCAGGATGTTGTATATAATGTTGGTCATAGCAGTCTGCTGGTGGCCGCGCTTGCACAAGGCAGGCTTGACCTGTTGGGACAAGCGATGGGAGATCGGCTGCATCAGCCGTATCGCGCAGCGCTTGTCCCTGGCCTGAAAGATATTTTGGACGGAGCAACAGCCAACGGAGCATGGGGCGCAGCGTTGAGCGGTGCAGGCCCAACGATCTTGTGCTTCTTCTCCACAGAGCAGCAGCGGGAGAGCCTGCAAACATTTGTCGACAGGGTGATGAACGGACATGGCATCTCGTACCGCGTGATGAACTTGCTGCCGGACGAACATGGCGTACAGGTCGAAATCCATCAGACGTAGAGTAAAGTGGATAGGAGAAACGCCATGCCAAAGAAACTTGCTTTTCTCGGGCCGCGTGGGACGTTTTCCGAAGAAGCAGCCCGATCCTTGCCGATCGGGTTGCCGATTGATTACGTGCCGTACCCGAGCATTATTGAAGTGCTGAATGCAGTTGCCAAAGAGGAAGTGGATTACGGGATCGTTCCCATCGAAAATTCCATCGAGGGTACCGTCAATTCCACGCTGGACTGGCTGATTCACGAAGTCGATTTGCCGATCTTGGCGGAATTGGCTTTGCCGATTACCCAAAACCTGCTGATGGCCAGGCGCGAACAGCAAGTCCCCTTGTCTGCGATCACGCGGGTCATGTCGCATCCGCAGGCCATTGCCCAGAGCTTTCATTTCATTCGGGAGCATATGCCGCAAGCCGTAGTGGAAAATGTGAACAGCACGGCGCTGGCAGCCCAGACGGTGAGCGAGCACCCCGAAGAGCTGTGGGCAGCGATCGGAACGCGCCTGAATGCGGACATCTATCCGTTGGAGGTCGTACGGCCGCATATTCAGGATTTTTCCAACAACTACACCCGGTTTGTCCTGGTCGGTCAACAGTCGCTGGATTTGCCGGAGTCCAACCGGGAGAAAACGACGATCCTGGTGACGCTGCCGGAAGATTTCCCAGGCGCGCTCTATCAGGTATTGGCCGCTTTTGCGTGGCGCAAGCTCAACTTGTCCCGCATCGAATCCCGCCCTACCAAGAAAGGGTTAGGCAGCTATTTTTTTGTCATCGACATCGAACAAAAAATGGATGACGTCCTGCTTCCCGGGGCTTTTGCCGAGATCGAAGCGATCGGCTGCCAAGTGCGCCAACTGGGGACGTATCCGTTTTACAGACAGGAAGTCAACTCCTAGAGCTGGCTTCTTTTTTTATCCTGCTGCTCTCCTTCTTACTCCCGGGAAAAAGGCTCGTCCAGGAGCAAAACGCCCATGGGTGCATACCATGGTAGGGAGTTTTACGCGAGGGAGGAGAAATTTTGAGAATCCACGTAGTCCAAAAAGGCGACACCATGTGGAAGATCGCCAAGAGATACGGCGTCGATTACAAGGAATTGCTGCGCTTGAACAGTCAGATCAAGACTCCCGATACGATCTACCCTGGGGCGAGAATTAAGATTCCGTCCAGAGGCGTACCGGTTCGTCCCCAGCCAAGACGATCTCAGTCGCCATCAAGCGAATCGCCCCATGTTAAAGAAAGACCGATAACGGAAGAAGAGCTGGAACAGGAAGTGCCGCAGGAAATCGAGCGCAGGCCGATAGAGCCTGAAGAAGAGGAAATGCAGATTGAGTCAGAGTCGCAGGCTCCCACACCGAGTCCCACACCGAAGCCTACGGAAGCGCCTGTGAAAGAGAAGGCGGAAGCGGCTCCGACACCGAGCGTCATGCCGGAAATGCTGACCCCGGCGTTGCCGCAGCCGCCAAGGCCGATTGCACCGCTGCCGACCCAGCCCGCGCTTCCGAATGTGCAGCAGCCGCCGATGATGCCGCGCCCGGTTCCGCCGACACAGGTAAGTCCGTACCTGTATCCACCGAACGTGCCGCCGACGCAATTAAGTCCGTACATGCATCCCAACGTACCGCCGACGCAGGTGAGCCCGTATATTTACCAGCCGCCGGTTGCGCCTACGCAGAGTCCGTTTCCACCAGCGGCTCCGTACAACCAATATTGCCCGCCGTGCCCGCCGACGTACCCTCCGATCCAGGCACAGCCGACACGGCAGCCACAGGTGATCCCGGAGACGACAACCAAGCCACGAGTGAGTCCGGAGGCGACAACCAAGCCGCAGGTAAGTCCAGAGACAACTACCAAGCCGCAGGTTCGCCCGCAAGCGACAGTCCGGCCGCGTCCGCCGATGCCGTTTCCGATACCGCCGTGCCCGCCGTTCCCGGTTCCGTGGATGAGGCCGATTTTCCCGCCACCGCCGATGATGCCGATGCCGTTCCCAGGGCAAGTATCGCCACAGATGATCAGGCCGATGCCGCCGTTCGGGCCGTATATGCCGCTGCCGCCGATGGTTCCGTTTTGCCCGCCAATGCCGCCTGGAGCTATGCCGCTGCCGTTTCCGCCACAGCCCAGGCGACGTCCGCGAGTCCGGGCTGAAGTCGTAGAAGAATCGTCTTGCTCGTCTTCCTCTTGTGAATGTTCCCCGGAAAGCAGACAGCGAAAAGCCAGTCGCGGCTCCAAGAGAGGCCGCGGGTCAGTGAACCCGAACAACATGATGTTCCCACCGTCTTCGCGGTTCACTTCCTTGCCCGATGCGGGGCTGTGGCCGCATTGGGGCGATGGGCACGAACAATCCTCGTCATACTGAACGGTTTCGCTATGAACAAAGGGCTCATAGCATCTCTTGAAAAAGCATTTCGCTGTCAAATTCACTCGGTAAAACCGAAACGAAATGTGAATTTGCTCAAGACCGACCGGGGTCATTGGATCATCAAGGGCTATAAGCAACTGGACAAAGCAATGTGGGTCACGCAGCTTTCGGATGCTTTGCGGGAAAGAGGCTTTCTGCACACGGTCAAATACGTGTCCGATGCAGGGGGAGCAAAAGTTATTCCCTATGAAGACCGCTATTACACGATTATGAAAATGATCGATGGACGGGAAGCAGACAATGCTTCTCTATACGATGTGAAGAAAAGCGCAGAGACGCTTGCCCGTTTCCACGTGGCGGCGCAAGGGTTTCCTGTCGCGCACACGTATGCGTATGAAGGGAAGGCGGCGCTTCTGGACAAATGGGAGAGCAGGCTGGAGCAGTTTGAACGAATCACGTGGGAAATCGAACAAAACGGTCCACAAACGAAGCTGGAGCAAATCATTCTGCAGATGAGCCCCTCGATCATACAGGATGGCCAGCAATTGCTGCATTCTGCTTACAGGCTGCCGCTGACGCCGGAAATGTTTGCGGCGGTGGAGAGAGGGACGCTGGCTCACCGGGATGTCGCGAGCCATAACTTTTTGCTGACGCCGAGAGGCAGCTGCTACCTGATCGATCTGGACACCGTCGGTCATGACGTGCAGTTGGTCGATCTTGTGCAGCTGATGTCGAGGATGCTCCTCCTCCAGGAATACCGGATTGGCTCGTTCGTCGAAGCGATAGAAGCGTACAGCAAGATCAACTATTTAAGCGACACGCAAATCTGGATGGTTCACCAGCTGCTGCGCTACCCGGACAACTTTTTGCGGGAAGTCACCGGCCTGTACAGCAATCGGCCCGGATACCATATGCGCGGCGTGCTGCAGCTCGTGCAGATGGAAGGAAGGCTCTTCCACGAACGGCAGGCTTTCCTGCAGGCGGGGGAACAAATTTTTCAACGCTCGCCATGGGGGCAGTACCATTTTGTAGGTTGAAAAGAGGTCCCCCGACAGGCGCGTATCCCGGCGCACATACGAAAAAAGAAGCTGAAGGCAAGATGCCATCAGCTTCTTTACATTATTTGGATGCCGGTTTGGAAAGGTCGATGCTGAATTTCGCAAAGCCCGAATCCAGCGTGCTGATGTATTTCAGCTTGGACATTTTCTCTGCAAAAGGTTTGGCCTCCGGAGACGTTGTGAAGGTGACGTTCACTTTGGCGTTGATCGGCGCGAAGGACCAGTTTTGGTCAGCGGCCGGGTTGATCGTTTTTTCGCTCAGGATGTAGTCGATCACCACTTGACGGTTTTCATCCGGAGAGTCGATCACGATGTTTTTGCCGTCCAGACCCGGGAAGTTTCCGCCGCCGCCTGCGCGATAGTTGTTGGTCACGACGATGAACTTGTCTTCCGGTTTCACAGGCTTGCCGTTGTAGGACAGGTTTTTGATGCGGCTCGCTTTTTCGTCCGCCAGCTTGCCGTCAATTGCATAGCGGGACGGTTGTGTGACGTCGATCTGGTAAGTCACGCCATCGATGACGTCGAAGTTGTACGTCGGGAACGCTTCATTTACCAGCGCTTGTTCGTCTGTCTTGTTCACGTCGATCTGGTTGAACTGTCCGGCGGAGCGTTCCAGCCATTCTTTCAGCTGGGAACCGTTCACCAGCACAGCTTTCAGCGTGTTCGGATAGATGTACAGGTCGGAAACGTTTTTGATGGCGATGGTGCCAGCCGGGATATTGGTGTAGTAGCTTGCGCCGTTGCGGCCGCCTGCCTTGAACGGAGCGCCTGCGGACAGGACCGGGATGCCTTCGTATTCCGTACCTTGAATGTTTTTCTCCACATACCATTTCTGCGCGTTGGTCACGATCTGGATGGATGGATCGTCCTGCACCAAGGCGAAGTAGCTGAAGATAGGGGATGTGGTGGTGCCTACGGCGGAGCGCACCCATTCCACGGTATGGTCGTGATCTTCCTTCACGGCGTCGACGATGGCTTGATCTACACCGGTCAGGGCAACTTTGTTTTTGGAATCGTAAATCGGAACTGCTTTGGTCGCCGCTTCAGCCACTTTCCACTTGCCGTTTTCCTGCGTCAGGGTCAGGTCGACTACGCCCAGGTTGTTGCCCCAGTAGCCTGGCATGACAGCCGGTTTGCCGTTGATGAGACCTTTTGTGCTGTCTACGCCTTCGATATTTTCAAAGCCAGGGCCTGGGAACACAAGGTGGGAGTGGCCGAACAGGATGGCGTCGATTCCTTCTACCTTGCTAAGCTGGTAGGTGGCGTTTTCCAGGTTGGCGGCTGCTTCTACCGGACCCAGTCCGGAGTGAGCGACCGCTACGACGATGTCAGCGCCTTTCGCTTTGATTTCCGGCACGTATTTTTTGGCGGTTTCCAGAATGTCTTTCGCGATGACTTTGCCTTCCAGGTTATTCTTGTCCCATTGCATGATTTGCGGCGGAACGAAACCGATTACGCCGACTTTCAGTTTTACGTCCTTGCCGCTCTCGTCCTTGAAGGTACGTTCGAGGATTTGGTATGGCGTGAACAGGTTTTTGTCGTTGGCCGGGTTGTTGTCTTTGTCATCGACGTAGACGTTCGCGTTGACGTAAGGGAAGTTTGCGCCTTTGATGCTGCGCTCGAGATGTTCGAGGCCGAAGTTGAATTCGTGGTTTCCGATGTTGCCCAGATCGTAGCCGAGCAGGTTCAGCGCCTTGTAAACCGGATGGGTTTCGCCGTCTTTGAGCGGATCGATTTTCGCTACGTAGTCTCCGAGGGGGTTGCCCTGGATCAGGTCGCCGTTGTCGAACAGCATGCTGTTGGTGACTTCTTCGCGCGCCTTTTTGATCAGGGTAGCGGTTTTGGCGAGGCCGAATTCGTCGGTGGACTTGTCCTGATAATAGTCGTAATTGACGATATTGGTGTGGATGTCAGTCGTTTCGAGCAGGCGCAGCTTGAGAGAGGGATTGGTTTGAGCGCTGACAGGGGTGAGAGGGAAGGTGAGTGCGCTAACAACCAAGGATGTGCTGAGCAGACATGCAGCCAGCATTTGCTTGTTTGCTTTTTTCATGTTTCGGATTACCTCCATAATTATACAATAATAACCGAGCAAAATAAGTTTATCATTAAAAATCCGGGTTTGGTAGATATTCCTTGTAAATTTGTAGTAAATTACGAATCTTGAGAGTTCAGGTATGCAGACCCCGTTTTCTGGCGAGAATAGGAAGAAAAGGCTAGTGAAGGGGTTCAATCGGATCATGAACAAAAAATGGATGGTGGTTGCGTCTTGGGTGCTTGCCCTGCTGACGGGACTGATTGCTGGCGTCGTCTTTACGCAAAACAGCGGCAAAGAGTCGGCCGCACTCAAGCAGCTGCTCGCGGGCGGAAGTGGCCAACCGCTGGAGGCTGCAGGAAAATCCTACGAATTCGTGCTCGCTCGCAGCTATTTGTGCGGAGTGCGGGATGAAGAACACAAACCGGTCGCTCTCAATCATCTTGCCGATGCGATGGCAGATTACAAAGGCTGGGAAATTGTCGCAGCAGATGCGACGAAAATGATCCTGATGAAACGGGAAAACGACATTTCGCCGGAGTGCAAGGAAAACGGCCACTTCGGCCTGTCCGCTGACGGGACGCTCACGCTGTTTCACGGCCTTCCGGCAGACCATGAAGTCGTGCAGACCTTTTACCGGATCGACACGGCCAAGATGGAAGCGAGCCTGCCCAAGGAGGAAGTGGAGAACTTGAAGCGCGGCATCCGAGTGCGGGATCTGGCCGAGTACAACAGCGTGCTGTCCACCTATGGAGAATTTCAATTGAATGCAGAGTGACTGTGCCCACGAATGAGAAAAACAGGCTGCCGATGCGGACAGCCTGTTTTGTCTTACGGTAGGACGACATCGACGATTCGCCAACGCTCCCAGGGGGCAGAGCGCAGCAGCAGAAAGCGACAGCGCCCGGAGCGTTGACCGCCGGAGCGCAGCGAGTAGTCAACCCGGACAGGGATCTCCACCATAAACAAGTCCGCAGACGGGGAGGAGATGTCTTCGGGCTTTCGCACCGATTCGATGTCCCCAAGCCCGGCCGGCAAGCGGGAGGCGTCTGTCATCATGCGCAGCGAATGGCTGTCATGCTCGTTGAGGGAGGTCAGAAAGTAGCCGACCAACTCTTTTGGGCCAGCTTCCAAAATTTTGTGCGGCAAAGCGCCCGCTGCCTTCAGGATCATCAGGCTGTGGCTGGGATCAGGCTCCTTGCGAAGATGAGTAGAGCTGCCCGTGAAATGGATGCAAAAGTGGCCGGGAAAGTCGTTGCCCTGGATGGCTCCGGCCCCGTGCGGCATGCCGTGCATGGATGCTGCGTAGTAGATACCGTCCACCTCGACGAGAATCGCTCGCCGCTTCCAGCTCCATTTTCCCTGGTAAATATGCTTCATGATCTGTGTGTCGCTGCGAGTCAGCGGCTGGACATCGGCGTGCCGGCTGCCGGCTCTGCGCTGGACGTTAAAGCGTTCTCCCGTCTCCAGGTCGATCACGGTCGCGTACTTCATCCTGCCAAACGAGTGCTTGACCTTCTCCCAGTGAATCGCCTTGCCATAGTGGGCTTTCTCCACGGTTTGCACCAGTTCCTCCAGTTTTGCGCTAAGGGACTGCGACAGAAGGTATTGGCGCGATTTTTTCGGATCAAGCAGCCTGTCCATGTAATCGAAGGCGAGATCGCGGTTCCCGGCTTTGATCCGGGCGCGCGTCCAATCTGGCGAAAAGCTGGCAGGAATCGTAGGAGTGCGGTTCAACTCGCGGATGAGCGAATGCGAATCAGAAAATTCCAGAGTCGAGACGAATCTGGCATCCGGTGACACCGATACAGAGATGAGAATATCGTTTTCTGTCTTCGCTTCCGCATTGCCCTCTGAACACAGGAACAGGGCAGCCAGCCAGATGGCTTGGAGCAAGCACAGCCTGACCATTTGCAAGTCGGTCACCTCCACCCTGATAGTGTCTCCACCGGATGAAACAATCGACGAGTAAATCTTGGCATGATAACCGGAGCGCGGTTTTGCCATACTGAGGGCATACGGTGAACTTTGAAGGAGGAGTCTTTTAGCATGTCTTCGATGCCTAGAGGTAGCTACAAAGACCAGTTCCACCAGCGTTTGTACGTTCAATTGAATCAGGGACACAACAAGCTCAATTTCCAGCAGATCAACAGGATCAATGAGCAGATGCAGAGCGGCGTGGATGAGTACGCCCACATGCAGCACGATGTGTCGGATTTGCAGGGACTGAACAAACACTAAGGCGAAGACACCGTATGGCCCGCTCTCGCAACAGGGAGCGGGTTCTTCATTTTTCGCCCGGGACGGCCGCTTGAATGGAAATGCATGTTCGCTTTTCGGGCGCTTTGTGATACAGTAGAAGATAGAATACATACATGGAGAGTTGGCCATGCGCATCTTGGGAATTGACCCCGGCATTGCGATCGTAGGGTTTGGGGTGTTGGATAAACAGGGGAGCCAGCTTCGCCCCGTCCAGTACGGAAGCATTCAGACAGAGGCAGGCTTGCCGGTTCCTCTGCGGCTCAAGCAAATCTTTGAAGCTATGCAAAGCCTGATCGAGACGTATCGTCCCGATGAAATGTCCGTGGAAAAGCTGTTCTTCAACAAAAACGTGACGACGGCGTTCACGGTAGGGCAGGCGCGCGGCGTGATCCTGCTCGCGGCAGAACTCGCAGGCGTGCCTGTGTACGAGTACACGCCGATGCAGGTCAAGCAGGCAGTGACCGGCTGGGGCGGAGCCGAAAAAAAACAGATTCAGGAAATGACGAAGCTGCTTCTGCGGCTAAAGGAAGTGCCGAAGCCTGACGATGTGGCGGATGCGTTGGGAATTGCCATTACGCATGCACAGTTCCGCGCGTTTATTTCCATTTCGGAAGGAGTTCAGAAATGATTGATTTTGTAGAAGGGACCTTGTGCTACCTTGATTCCGAATACATCGTCATAGAGACGGGGGGCATCGGCTACCGCCTGTTTTGTCCCAATCCGTACCAGTTCGTCCGCTACGAGGGCAGCCGGACAAAGCTGTACACGCATCATCACGTGCGCGAAGACGCGATTCTGCTCTACGGCTTTGCCACCCGGGACGAACGCGACCTGTTCCGCAAGCTGCTGGATGTAAACGGCATCGGCCCGAAAGGCGCGCTGGCGATCCTCGCAGCGGCGACACCGGAGCAGCTCGTCATGGCGGTCCAACAGGAAAACGTGACGTACTTGACGAAGTTTCCAGGCATCGGCAAGAAGACCGCGCAGCGGATTATTATCGATCTGAAGGATAAGCTGGCAGGGTACACGCCGTCTGCGATTTTCACGGTCGCTGCCGGCGATCTGACTGCCGGGGAAGAGGCCGTGTCGTCGCTGAACGAAGCGCTGGAAGCCTTGACTGCTCTGGGCTATTCCGACGGCGAGCTGCAAAAAATCAGAAATGCGCTGGCCGAAAAGTCCAGGGAAGGCGATGGCGTGGAGAAGCTTATCAAGCAAGGACTCGCTTTGCTCATGAGGGGGTAGGACTGTGGATCAGCGAATCATTACAACGCAGATGGACTGGGAAGAAGATGCGGCGGAGCTGAGTCTGCGTCCTCGCTATTTGAACGAATACATCGGGCAGCAGCACGTCAAGGAAAACCTGAAGATTTTTATCGAGGCTGCCAAGATGCGCAAGGAATCGCTCGATCACGTCTTGCTGTACGGTCCGCCGGGCCTCGGCAAAACGACGCTGTCGCAAATCATCGCAAACGAGCTGGGCGTCAACATTCGCACGACGTCCGGCCCTGCCATCGAGAGGCCGGGCGATCTGGCGGCGATCCTGACGAACCTGCAGGAAGGGGATGTCCTGTTTATCGACGAGATTCACAGGCTGAACCGCAGTGTGGAGGAAGTGCTCTACCCGGCCATGGAAGACTTCGCGCTGGACATCATCATCGGCAAAGGCCCCAGCGCGCGCAGCGTGCGGCTCGACTTGCCGCCGTTTACCCTGGTCGGAGCGACGACCCGCGCCGGCATGCTGTCTGCCCCTCTGCGCGACCGGTTCGGCGTCGTTAATCGGCTGGAGTTTTACACGGTTCCTGAACTGGCGTTTATCGTCACCCGGGCGGCGGATATTTTGCAAGTCGTGATCCGGGAAGGCGGCGCCGAGGAGATCGCCAAGCGCTCCAGAGGCACCCCGCGCGTCGCGAACCGGCTGCTCAAGCGGGTGCGGGACTTCGCGCAGGTCAAAGGTGAGGGCGTCATCACGACCGAGATCGCCAAGGAAGCGCTGGAGCGGCTGCAGGTGGACGCGTGCGGCCTCGACCACATCGACCACAAGCTGCTCCTCGCCATCATCGAGCGCTTCGACGGCGGTCCCGTCGGTCTGGACACCATCGCGGCGACGATCGGCGAAGAGTCGCAAACGATCGAGGATGTCTGCGAGCCGTACCTGATGCAGATTGGCTTCATGCAGCGCACCCCGCGGGGCCGGGTCTTGACCCCCAGCGCGTACCAGCATTTTGGCAGGGAGATGAAAGCGTGAATCCGATAGCCAAACTTCTCGTCATCGGCGGTGCCGTACTGATTGTGATCGGGCTAGTGTGGCAGATCGGCGGCAGGTTTTTGCCGCTGGGTCGGCTGCCGGGCGACATCGTGGTTGAAAAAGAAAACGTAAAGTTTTACTTTCCTGTCGTCACCTGCATCGTTATCAGTATCGTGCTGTCGCTTTTGACCTATCTATTTCGCTTGTTTAAATGAAAAGGGAACCATTGGGGATTCATTCCCGATGGTTCCCTTTTCATGATGCTGCCGAAAAACAAAGCAATTCCGAAAAGAGGAAGGAGAACGAGCTGGGTATGTCGAAAAGCATGGGGGTTCATGCCAGTTTTCGACACTACTTAAGGAAGGGAAGGACGATGGACGTCATGTGGAAGAAAGTTATGGGAAAAGTCCTTTCAGCGGGTGTATTGTCAGCCGTGCTTCTCTCAGGTTACACGCCTGCAGAAGCGGCTGGCAAAAATATCCGGGTGGCCCTCTTTGTAGATACTGGACAAGGCTATCGGGGCGTGGTACCAGCTGTCACGCTTACGTCGGAAAAAGGAATGGAAGTTACCTTGTCCGGTCCGGATGGAAAAGAAAAGCTGCCGAATTTGGGCGGAGACGACGCCCGTTTTCGGGTCGACGAATATCATCTGATCGTGGCGGAGACGAGCGACTGGAACTTGGCCCAGCAGATCGCGCAGCAAATGAGCCAGCGCAAATACGAAGGCAGCATTCAGGTCGCAAAGCGCGGCGGCCAGGTAGTCTATCAGATCGTCAGCGGCACCTATAACAATTACCAGGCTGCCGCCAACCAGGCGAAGACCATCGCGCAGGCGACGGGACAGCAGCCGGTCGTCAAAGGGCCGCTGCGGCTGGAAGCAGGGCGTTACGACAGCCTGAAGGAAGCGCAGAACCGGCAGGCGCGGTTCGAGGCGGCAGGTATTGCCGCGTACCCGGTACTCGTGGCGGACAGGAGCAAAATCACGTACGCTGTCTGGATCGGAGATGAGGCCACCCAGGATGCGCTGAACGCCTTGGCGGGCAAGGCGGCTGCGGCTGTGCCCGGCACGTACAAGCAGCCTGGTGCGAAGTCGTACGTCGTGCTCAAGCAGGACGTATACGGCTCCAAGAGCGATACGATCTGGAAATACATGTTTTCCCCGCAGGTGAAGCTGACTGTCGAGCCGAAAAAAGCCGGTTCCGTCCCGTTGATCGGCGTCGCAGAGCGCGAGCAGCGCACCTATCGCGGGGAGATGGAACTGTCTGAATACAAGGGCAACCTGACATTGGTCAATGAGCTTTCCCTGGAAGAGTACCTGTACGGCGTGGTAGGCTCGGAGATGGCACCGGGCTGGCCTCTCGAAGCGCTGAAGGCGCAGGCTGTGCTCGCCCGTACCCGCGCTGTCGGCTCAGGCAACAAGTACGGCGTGGCGAACGTGTCCGATACGGTGTACGAGCAGGCTTACTACGGCTATCAAAAGGAATCCAGAGACATCCGGGAAGCGGTGGACGAGACGGAAGGCGAGGTCATCTACTACAAAGGGAAAGTGGCGGAATCGCTGTTTTATTCCGACGCAGGCGGGATGACTGCAGATGGCACGGAAGTGTGGGGCAATCCTGTCCCTTACCTGCGGCCTGTCATGAGCGACGATACCGAGCCGCTGGAAAAGGCGAACATCTGGTATCTCGTTTCCCTTAGCGACGGTTCTCTCGGATACATTCGTAGCGATCTGGTGAAAGTGAGCGGAGGAACCAATCCAGTCGGACTGCGGCTGGGAGTCGTCAGCACGAACAGCACCAATCTTCGCTCCGGACCGAGTACCGCCTACCACCGGGTGCTTGCCACCCTGCCGATCGGGGCAGAAGTGACAATCGTGGCGGAGGAACCGGAAGAAAATGCGTTCTCGTGGACGAGAGGTCCGTACACCCCGGCGGAAGTAGCGGGCATGATCAACGCCAATCAGGCCAAGAGCAATGCGCCGCGCGTCTCCACTGCACTGGAGAGCTTGCGGGTGACGGAGCGCGGGCCGTCGGGACGGGTGCTGGAAATGGAAGCGGACGGCACGAAGATTGCTGTATCTTCTCCTGACGCCCATCGCTCTATTTTCCAGCAAGGGGGAAGCACCCTCCGCAGTACCAAGTTCGATGTCGAGGAAATGGGCACATTTACCGTGCTGGGAGCGAACGGAAAGCGCACGAACTATCCGGATTCGGGACGGGATGTACAGGTCGTGGGCGCAAATGATTACGACTCCGTTTCCGCCAATGGCTACAACGACGAGTTCCTGATCTACCGCGGAACGGATGACTGGCGAGTAGCCAGCAAGACGCAGAAGTTCCTGTTCCGGGGGACAGGCTTTGGTCATGGGCTGGGTGTTTCGCAATACGGAGCGAAAGCGATGGCACAACAAGGGTATGACTACAAAGAGATCTTGCAACACTACTACCAGGATGTGACCATCGAGCCATAACGCCGAGAGGACACATGAACTGTCATAAAAGGAGCAACAGCTTGTGGATGTGCAACAATTTGATTTTGAACTGCCAGAACATTTGATCGCCCAGCACCCGTTGGAGGAGAGGACCTCCTCCCGGCTGCTGGTTTTGCAAAAAAAGACGGGAGAAATCTCGCACCAGCGTTTTACGGACCTGATCCATCACCTCGTTCCGGGAGACGTCCTCGTGATGAACGACAGCCGCGTGCTGCCTGCGCGGCTGATCGGGGAGAAGGCGGAAACGGGAGCCAAGATCGAGGTTCTCTTGTTAAAATCGCTGGGGGATGACCGGTGGGAAACGCTCGTGAAGCCTGGCAAGCGGGTAAAACCGGGGACAGAGGTTATCTTTGGAAACGGCCTCTTGCGCTGCACGTGCGAGGATGTGACGGAGACCGGCGGGCGGATTGTCCGCTTCCATTATGACGGCATCTTTTACGAGATTCTCGACCAGCTCGGGTCCATGCCGCTGCCGCCGTACATTCACGCGCAGCTGGAGGATCGGGAGCGCTATCAGACAGTATATGCCCGGGAGCGGGGCTCGGCTGCCGCGCCGACTGCCGGCCTGCATTTTACAAAAGAATTTCTGGAGCAGATCGCGGCAAAAGGAGTGCAGCTGGCGTACGTCACGCTGCACGTCGGATTGGGGACGTTTCGCCCGGTGGCAGCCGATACGGTCGAGGAACATGTGATGCATGCCGAATACTACGAGATTCCGGAAGAGACGGCGCAGATCGTCAATCAGGCCAAGGCGGAGGGAAGACGGGTGATCGCGGTGGGCACGACCTCCTGCCGTACGCTGGAGACGGTTGGCAGGGCAAACGGCGGCAAGCTGACGGCGACTTCGGGCTGGACGGACATTTTCATTTATCCAGGGTACACGTTCTCCATCCTGGATGGCCTGCTGACGAACTTCCATCTGCCGAAGTCCACGCTGGTCATGCTGGTGAGCGCGCTGGCAGGCAAAGAAAACGTCCTGCGCGCCTACAGAAGCGCGATCGAAGAAGAATACCGCTTCTTCAGCTTTGGCGATGCCATGCTGATTCTGTAGACAAATTGTGGACATTCGCATTTGTTTATATATCTGCCAGGTCATGTGGGTTTACTTCACTGTGAGATTTTTTTATAATAGGAAGGACTTACATACATAGCTTGAGGAGTGCAAAGAGTTGGCTGTACGCTACGAATTAATCAAGACATGCAAGCAAACCGGAGCACGTCTCGGCAAATTGCATACGCCGCATGGGACGATCGACACGCCTGTCTTTATGCCGGTCGGCACCCAGGCAACGGTCAAAACGATGAGCCCCGAGGAATTGAAGGCAATGGGGGCCGGGATTATTCTCAGCAATACCTATCATTTGTTCCTGCGCCCCGGTCACGAGATCGTGCGTGAGGCGGGTGGACTGCACGGATTCATGAATTGGGACCGCGCCATCCTCACTGATTCCGGAGGATTTCAGGTCTTTAGCTTGAGCAACTTGCGCAAAATAACAGAAGAGGGCGTTTCCTTCCGCTCCCACCTCAACGGGGAGAAGCTGTTCATCGGTCCGGAAGAAGCGACCCAGATTCAAAATGCGCTGGGCGCCGATATTTTTATGGCGTTTGATGAATGCGCCCCTTATCCGGCAGAGTACGATTACGTCCAGAAATCGATGGAGCGGACGACGCGCTGGGCGGAGCGTTGCCTGAAGGCGCATGCGCGTCCGAACGAACAAGCCTTGTTCGGGATTGTCCAGGGCGGGATGTACCACGACTTGCGCGCGCAAAGCGCCCGCGATCTCGTCTCGATGGATTTTCCGGGCTATGCAATTGGCGGCCTCAGCGTAGGGGAGCCTTTCTCCCTGATGTACGAAGTGCTGGAGAGCACTGTCCCGCTTCTGCCGGCGAACAAGCCCCGTTACCTGATGGGAGTCGGTTCTCCGGACGCCTTGATCGAGGGAGCGATCCGCGGAATCGACATGTTTGACTGCGTCCTGCCGACACGCATCGCCCGCAACGGGACATGCATGACGAGCCAGGGGCGGCTGGTGATCCGCAATGCGAAGTACGCGCGCGACTTTACGCCGCTGGACCCGAATTGCGACTGCTACACCTGCAAGAATTACACGCGTGCTTACATCCGACACCTGGTCAAGTCGGAGGAAACCTTTGGCATTCGGCTGACGACGTACCACAACCTGCACTTCCTCGTGAAGCTGATGGAGCAGGTGCGCCAGGCGATTGCCGAAGACCGTTTGCAAGATTTCCGCGACCAGTTTTTCGCTCAATATGGTTTGGGTGAAGATAGATCTTTTTAATCGAGGGGGATTTACATGGAGGGCTTGCAAAGCTTTTTACCAATCATCATCATGTTTGCGATTTTCTACTTTTTGCTGATTCGTCCGCAGCAAAAGAAAGCGAAGCAGCGTAATGCCATGCTGGCAGCCGTGAAAAAAGGCGACAAAATCATCACCATCGGCGGCATGCACGGAACGATTACGGACCTGACGGATGACACGGTTACTCTGCGTGTCGCACACAATGTAAACGTGACGTTCGACCGCGGTGCCATCAACAGCGTCGTGTCCGCCAGCAATGCAGCTGCTCCGGCGAAAGCGGAGCCAGCCAAGGCAGAGCCAGCGAAAGCGGAAGAAGCCGAGGAAGCGAAGTAATCCGGCGTCCGGAACAAGCAAGACGAATACAGGAAAAGCAGGTGGGATGCCCGCCTGCTTTTTTTAGTTCCTGTCCATGATACGGTGCGTCTACCGTCTGGGCTTGGTTCCTTTCGGCCTGGTGCCGGAGTTGTTGGAGTTTACCCCAAGAATGCCGCCGAGACCCGCCAGCACGAACGCGCCGAGCAAAAAGAGCAGCATCCCCCATTGCATGGGAGCGTCAAAGCCGAGAAAGCCGATGAGCAATACGAGAATGAAGTACGTGATGCCTGTGAGTCCGCCGTAATACCAGCCTTTGCCGCCGCAGCGCCGCCCGGTGACATATCCGCCGGTCAAAAGCCCGATGACGTTGATGACGTACGTAAAATAGGGCAGTGAGCTTTCGCGCAGATCGGTAAAGCTGAGAAGAAAAGTAGCGAGCAATGCGCCGGTCAGGACGAGGCCGAGCGTATACAAAAGACCTGTCAGTACAGAGGTGGATGCACTCCGCACGCGATTTACCCCCTCGCTGGTCAACTGTTTGTACCATCTATATGAAAGGCTTGGGCGACGTATTCATCTTCGCGTTGAACATTGAAAGGAATTTTCGTATGATGGATGGGGAATGAGACGGGGGTGAAGAAAGATGATTAAAACGTACTTTTACAACCACTCGGAACAGAAGATGTTTCACGACGTTGATCTGTCTACCAAGGATCAATGGCTGAAATCACCGGAGGATTTGCTCTGGATCGATCTGTACGACGTAGGAAACAACGAACTTCCCTATATTGCCAAGATCTTCGACTTTCACCCGTTGGCAATTGAGGACTGTCTGCACGTCAGTCCGCGTGCCAAGGTAGACAAGTACGACGATTACTATTTCTTTGTCTTTCACGCCCTCCGCTACAATGAAGAGAGCGACGACGAAATTACGACCGTAGAACTGAACGTGTTTCTCGGCCCAAACTACATCGTGACGATTCACAAATCGCCGATGAATACCATCGGGCGAATTGCGGCCATGTGCCATCGCAATATTTCGTACCTGAACCGGGGCCCCGACTATTTGCTTTACGCCATTGTGGACGGGATCACCGATGAGTACTTCCCGATTATCGACCGGATCAGCGTGCGGATTGACGAGCTGGAGGACGAGATCTACGAGCACCAGATGGAGGAAATCACCGAAGAGTTCCTGGCGCTGAAGCGAACGATTATTTTGATTCGTCGCGTGATTATGCCTCAAAAAAGAATTTTCGCCAACGTCAATGGCCGTTATTCTTTCGACATATCCGAGGAAAACGTTCCGTTCTACAGCGACTTGACCGACCACCTGGAGCGGATTGCCGACTCGACGGAGACGTTCCGCGATCTGGTAAACGGTGCGCTGGACACCTACTACACGATTATCAGCGCCAAGACGACGGAGACGATGCGCGTGCTGACCATCATTTCCACCATCATCCTGCCGCTTACATTTATTACCGGTCTGTTCGGGATGAACACTTTCTCTTGGCTCGGCGAACAGGCAGAGCCGTACATGCTGGTGGTGGCACTCGTCATCATGCTCGCGATGACCTTTGCCATGCTGCACATTTTCCGCAAGCGAAAGTGGCTGTAATTGGCGGTAATAGTTGCGCCCCCTGATGCACATGACTACTAACAAATGTTGAGTGGGGGGGCGGCACGATTGGAAGATATGACAACGGCGTTACTTCGCACCCTGTTTTCGTACTTTTTTCTTTTGGTGATGCTGCGCCTGATGGGAAAACGGGAGCTGGGAAAGCTGTCTGTGTTTGACGTGGTCATTTCCATCATGCTCGCGGAAATGGCTGTTCTGGCGATTGAGGAAATCGACAAGCCGGCGATCCTGTTTTACATACCGATGTTGCTCATCGGAGTTTTGGAGATTATCATGGCGTACATCTCGCTGAAAAGCAAAAAAGTCCGCGATATCGTGGACGGCTCCGCGGATGTCATCATTGAAAACGGAGAGATCAGGGAAGCGGCGCTGCAGCGCAATCGTCTGAACATGGATGATCTGCTGGTGCATTTGCGGCAAAAAAACGTGAAAAATATTGCCGACGTCGAGTTCGCCTTACTGGAGCCGACCGGCCAGATGAGCGTCTTTCTGAAAGAGCGAAAGGAGCCGGTCAAGCGCGAAGACATCGGCCTGACGGAGCGGGCGCAATCGCAGCCTGTTTCCTACAAAGGGCTTCCGATTCCGCTGATCCTCGACGGCCGGATACGGACGGAAGCGCTGCACAAGATCGGCCAAAACGAGCTTTGGCTCAAGCGGGAAATCCGCAAGTACGGCATTCGCGACATTCGGGAAGTATCGTTCTGCAGCATTGATGAGAGAGGCGTCATGTATCTGGACAAAAAAGACAAACCGCCGCTGCAGTAGCATTAGCGGCGGGGAAAAAACACGGCCAGCTGCTCGCCGATCCACGGGATGCGGCGCACATCCTGCTTGCCAAGGACGCGCATGGCCACGAGCAGGACGACGTAGAGCAGCGTGCTGGCAAGCGTGCAGGAGAGCAGGAGCTGTCCTGCCGATGCGTCCGTAAACCAATGTTTGGCCATGTACGAACCGGAGTAGCCCATGGCGAGCATCGCGGCGCCGATCTTGCCAAACTCCTTGATGTCGATCGCAAATCCGATCTTTTTGGTCAGACTGGCGAAGTGCAGCAGGGTCACGAGCGTAATGCCAATGTTCATTGCGATGACGGCGCCGTGAATCCCGAACGCAGGGTGGGCCGTAAACAGGAACATGGCGGCCGTCTTGACGATGGCGCCGATCAGCGTGTTGCGGAACACGACCTGGGCGAAATCCAGCCCCTGCAGGGCAGCTGCGAGCGGCGCCTGAAAAAACAGGAAGACGGAAAAGGGAGCCATCGCCTTGAGGAGAAAGCCCACCTCCTGAAACTGGCTTCCGTAGATCAGTCCGCAAAGCCTCTCCGCGAAAACCGTCAGCAACACTGTGCAAGGTGCTCCTATTACGAGTGTGATCCGCATCGATTGGTAGATGCGGCGATGCACGAGGGGAGCATTATTTTGATAGGCGGCCTCCGCGACGGCAGGAACGAGGGAAACGGACAAGGAATACGTAAGAAAAGTCGGAAACATCAAAAGCGGCACGGCCATTCCGGCGAACTGGCCGTACAGTCCGGTGGCGGTGGCTGTCGAAAATCCGGCGATGACGAGCGCCGGCGGAACGAGCATCGGCTCCAGCACGTAGGCGATGGAACCGATGAGGCGGCTCAGGGTCACCGGAAAGGCGACGCGGATCAATTGGCCAAGGCTTGCACGACTCGCTGATACTGCCTGAAGCAAAGGCTTTTCCAGGAGGAGCGCAGCGGTTTTTTTGCTTCCTTTGCGATATTGCCACAATATGTACAGAAGCCCGGCCGCTTCCCCGAAGATGATGCTGGCTACCGCCCCGGCGGTTGCGTACTCGATGCCCAAAGGCAAAAACGAGATCGTCATGACGACGACCAGGGCCATGCGGACGACCTGCTCCAGAAGCTGCGAGACCGCTGTCGGGATCATGTTCTGCTTGCCCTGGAAGTAGCCACGCAGCACGAGGGAAATGCTGGAGATGGGGATGACGGGGATGGCGGCCAGCATGACGATGTGCGCGCGCGGGTCGGTGAACAGCCCGCCTGAAATCCATGTTGCAAGCAGCAGCAGGAGGGAGCAGACGACAAGGCTGATGGCGCCGGTGACGGACAGCGCGAGCACGAGGAAGCGCCGCGTCAGCCGCGGATTGTTGGCCGCTTCGGTTTCTGCTACCTGCTTGGCGATGGCCACCGGCAAGCCGAACGTTGTCAGCGTAATGAGAAAGTACAAGAGGGGCACGACCATCTGATACAGCCCCATCCCTTCTGCGCCAATGATGCGGGAGAGGATGATGCGGTGGGCGAACCCGAGCACTTTGGTGATGCCGCCGGCGGTTATGAGGATGACCGTTCCGTAAAAAAATGACTGTCTCATGGAAGGCTCCTTTGCGAGGAATTTCATTTACTACAGGATATGGACGTGCCGCACCCGGCATGACTAGTTTGGGGGGATTCAAATGTTGGACCAAGCGGAAAAAGATGGTTGGTTTCGTCAGGTTTCAAGTATTTGCCAGAGCAAGGCGGAGGAGTTTGCTCTGCTCGGCTACGAGAATGTGACGGCTGAAGACATTTGGGAATGTGTCAGCCACGTCTACAAGGAAATACCGCCTATGCACCGTCTGGTCAACGATATCCTGTCCCTGAAGCCGAACAAGTACATGAACTATTTGATGATTCAAATGTATCGCAATTCGCAGTGAAACTTCCCCGGCGCACATTCGTAGGAAAGAAAGTGCGCATGCAAGGTCAAAGGCAAGGGGTTGGTTACCATGGTTGACTTTTCCAGCGTGAATTGACACGATTTTTCATACTTCGCTATAATGGGCATACTGGTTTCTCGTCAAGGGACGGGACCCTGTTACGAAAGAGGGGTATTACTGCGATGATAAAATGGGGAAGATTCCTCCTGTTCCTGGTTGTTGTGGGGCTGCTTGGCACGCTGCTCGCAACGACGACCACGCAGGTGGCAGGCAAGATCACACTCGGTCTGGACCTTCAAGGCGGCTTTGAAATTTTGTACGAAGTAGAGCCGCTGGAAGCCGGACATCAGGTTGACATTGAATTGCTCAAATCAACCGCACACATGATTGAGAAACGGATTAACATCGGCGGCGTGGCAGAGCCCGTCATCGACACGGAACTGCCAAACCGGATTCGCGTCAAGATCGCTTCACAATCGGCTGACCAGGACAAGCTTCGCGAGCTAATCGGAAAACCGGCTGTACTGACGTTCCGCGACGAATCGGGCAAAACCATTCTGCGCGGCAGCGACCTCGCTCCGAACGGCGCAGCTGTCGGCTACGACGATCTGAAACGCCCATTGGTAACCGTCAAATTCTCTGACGCCAAAAAACTGGAAGATGTCACGCGTGCGAATCTACATAAACGCATGGCGATTTATCTGGACGATAACTTGCAGACCAACCCGACCATTCAGTCGGTCATCACGGGCGGAAGCGCGCAAATTACCGGGGATTACACCCAGGAATCGGCGCAAGAGCTGGCTGACCTGCTGAACTCCGGGGCGATGCCTGCCAAACTGATTGAGAAACAGGTAACATCGGTAGGGGCTTCGCTGGGTGCTCTCGCCCTCCAGAAGACGATTTACGCAGGGTATATCGGTGCCGGTTTGATTTTCCTGTTCATGCTGCTCGTCTACCGTATGCCGGGAATGATTGCCAATATTACACTGGCGGGCTTTACGTATTTTTGTTTGCTCGTCCTGGACTGGATGGACGCGACGCTTACGTTGCCGGGGATTGCCGGCTTCATTCTCTCCATCGGGATCGCGGTTGACGCGAACATCATTACGTACGAGCGCATTCAGGAAGAAATTCGTTCCGGCAAGACGATTCTGTCGGCATTTCGCTCCGGTGAACGCCGCTCCCTGATCACCATTTTGGACGCGCATATCACCACGCTGATTGCGACAGGCGTGCTGTTCTACTTTGGGACGAGCTCCATCCAAGGTTTTGCTGTCGTCCTGGCGATGACGATCGTCGTGAGTATCATTACCAACGTGTTCGGGTCTCGATTCCTCCTCTGGCTGGTAGTCCGCTCCAACATGTTTAAAAAGCCGTTCTGGTTCGGAGTAAAGGAGAGTGAGATCGGTGAGCTTTAATAACCGCGACACGGTCGTCCGTTTTGATATCGTTAAAAACCGGCGGAAGTTTTTTATCGGATCTTCCGCGATTATCATCCTTGGCTTGCTGTTCATTTTGATTCAGGGCCTGCATTTGGGGGTAGACTTCAAAGCGGGTACCCGTCTTGACCTGTACATCGGGAAAGAATTCAAGGTGGCTGATGTAGAGGCCGTCATCAAGAAGGAAATTCCGAATGTAGCCTTTACACCCGTGACGCCATATGGTACGTATCAGGCGTTCACCCGTTTTGACCAGACGGTGTCCTCTGACACGATGATGAAGCTGGAGCAAGGGCTGAAGGCCAAATTCGGGGATCAGGTGAACAAGCAGGTCTCCACGGTGGACCCGAGTATCGCCCGCGAGATGGTGAAAAAAGCGGCGATTGCTGTCGCGATCGCGTCAATCGGGATTGTGATCTACATTGCGATTCGCTTCCAGCTTTTGTTCGGGATTGCCTGCGTCGTCGGTCTCATTCACGACGTGTTCATCCCGATCGCCCTGTTCTCGGTGCTCGGACTGGAAGTAGACCTGACGTTCATCGCAGCGCTGCTGACCATTCTCGGTTACTCGATCAACGATAAGATCGTAATTTTTGACCGGATTCGGGAAAACCTAAGAACGATGAAGTCCAAAACCATTCCTGACCTGGAGCATCTCGTCAACGTGTCTCTGTGGCAGACCATGCGCCGCTCTGTCTATACGGTAGCGACCGTCTTTTTCACCGTATTGGCGATTGCCGTGCTGGGCAGTGAGAGCATCCGCAACTTCTCGCTGGCGCTGCTGTTCGGTCTGGTGAGTGGTACGTATTCCTCGATTTTCATCGCCGCTCAAATTTGGGTGAACCTGAAAGAACGGAATATGCGCAAAAAGAAAGCACAATAGCAGTATGATTTTTTGTAAATAGGGTTGAAGTGCCGCGGGGATTCCCCGCGGTTTTCTGCTCTCCGAAGGAATCAAGTGGGAAAAGGGGGCGTCGCTATCATGGATGATCGTCTCGCGAAAGCGCAGTTTGGAGCATGGGTGGGGATCGTGGGCAATCTCTCCTTGGCTGCGATCAAGCTCGTCATCGGTTTGCTTGCCAAATCGCAGGCATTGATTGCCGATTCCGTCCATTCCGCTTCGGATGTGGTAGGTTCGGTGGCAGTGCTGATCGGCCTGCGTGCGGCAGAGCGGCCTCCCGATGCAGATCACCCGTACGGCCACGGCAAGGCGGAGTCGATCTCGGCCATTATCGTGGCGGTACTGCTTGTGGTCGTCGGCTTCGAGATTGCCCAGTCTTCCATCAAGTCGTTTTTTGCGCCGCTGGAAGCGCCGGGTTTTATCGCCGTCTGGGCAGCGATCGGCTCCATGGGCGTCAAGGAATGGATGTTTCGCTACAAGTACAACCTTGGCAAAAAGCTGAACAGCCAATCCTTGATTGCGAATGCGTGGGAGCATCGGTCAGACGTCTACTCGTCGTTTGCTGCGCTGGTAGGGATTGGAGGCGCGATTGCAGGCGAACGGCTGTCCGTCCCGTGGATGCTGTATCTGGACCCCGCTGCCGGGATCTTCGTCTCTGTGCTGGTTTTGAAAATGTCTTACAATATCCTGATGGAATCCATTCACAGCACGCTGGATCACGTCCTGCATGAAGAAGACACGGTAGAGCTGCGGCAGACGATCAGCAGCGTGCCGGGCGTATTGCGCATCGATACGCTGCGGGCGAGGGAGCACGGACACTACTTGATCGTCGATGTAAAGGTCGGGGTGGACCCGCACATAACAGTCGAGGCGGGGCATCGGATCGGCAAACAGGTCAAGCGCGAACTGATGGAGAAGCACGCGCAAGTGAGGGATGTTTTTGTCCATATCAATCCCTATGATCCAAGGCCGCAGGAACACGAGTAAGGGAAGCGCTTGCTTTACGCAGTTGTCAGTCTCATCCTCCATCCTCTATAATGAATGGGGATTGGAGGGGTGGCTCATGTTGAAAGCGAAATCACGCTGGCAAGTGGCTGCTTATGACGAACAATTGGCGACGGCCATTGCTGCCGAATGTGGGTTGACTCCGCTGGTATCCAAGCTGCTGGTAATTCGCGGCATCGATTCGCCGCAGAAGGCCCGCGATTTTTTACAGGCAGGCCCGGAGTTGTTTTACGATCCATATCTGCTGGATGGCATGGAACAAAGCGTCCACCGCATCAGGCAGGCTATCGAGAGGAAAGAGCCGATCTGCATCTACGGCGATTACGATGCAGACGGAGTCAGCTCGACATCGCTCATGGTACATTTGATGCGCCAGCTCGGCGCGGTATTTGATTACTACATTCCCAACCGGTTTACGGAAGGATACGGGTTACATAAAGACGCATTGGCACACTTGCAGCAAAGCGGTTACAAGCTGGTGATCACCGTCGATACCGGGATCAGTGCGGTCGAGCAGGTGGAATACGCCAAAGAACTGGGTCTGGATGTCATTGTAACTGACCACCATGAACCTCCGGCTGTCATTCCGGAGGCATTTGCTGTGATCAACCCGAAGAAGCCGGGCTGCTCCTATCCGTTCGACATGCTGGCCGGTGTCGGCGTCGCCTTCAAGGTAGGACATGCCTTGCTGGGGGAAGCACCCCTGCACCTGGCGGACCTGGCGGCGCTGGGGACGATCGCAGACCTCGTTCCGCTGGTCGACGAAAACCGCATTTTGGCCCGGGCAGGTCTCAAGCGGTTGAACCAGACCAGAAACATTGGGCTGCAGGCGTTGATTCGCGTCAGCGGGCTTGCCGACAGCGAACTGTCAGCAGGCCACGTCGGTTTTGCTCTCGGACCGCGCCTGAATGCGAGCGGCAGGCTGGAGACGGCAGAAGCGGCAGTCAAGCTGCTGACGACAGAAGATCCCGAGGAAGCCGAGCAGTGCGCCCAGACGCTCGATAATCTGAACCGCGAACGCCAGGAGCTTGTCCAGTCCATGACGGAGGAAGCGATCCGGATCGTTCGCGAGGAGTATCCGCCAGAGGAGAACAAGGTGCTGGTGGTAGCCAGGGAAGGCTGGAACGTCGGGGTCGTCGGCATCGTCGCATCACGGCTGGTCGAGCATTTTTACCGGCCGACAATCGTGCTGGGGATCGACCCTGTCAAAGGTACAGCAAAAGGCTCTGCCCGCAGCATCGCCGGTTTTGACATGTACGAGGCGCTGACCGCGTGCAAGGAGTGGCTGCCGCATTACGGCGGGCATACGATGGCTGCCGGTATGACGCTCCCGGTCGAAAATCTCGAACCGCTGCGGAAAAGGCTGAACGAGCTGGCAGACGAATGGCTGACCGCAGACGATTTCATCCCGCTGACCAAGGTCGATGTCGCCATGGACATCCAGGAGATCAGTCTCGACGCAGCGGAGCAGCTGGAGCGGCTGTCGCCGTACGGAATGGGCAATCCGACGCCGCTCGTCCTGCTCGAAGGCGTGGAGGCGAGCGGTCTGAGGATCATCGGGCGAGACGACAATCATCTGAAATGCACCTTGCAAAAAGCAGGGACATCCGTTGATGCCATCGGCTTTAACTGGGCGCATGTCACGAAACAGGTTACCTCGAAAGCCAGGTTCAACGTGCTGGGCGAGCTGTCGGTCAACGAGTGGAACGGGAATCGCAAACCGCAGCTGACCATTCGCGACCTGTCCGTGCCCCATCAGCAGGTGTTCGATTGGCGCGGCAGCCGGGACAAGTGGGAAAAGTGGCTGCAAATCGCTGGCGAGCCGGGTTCCTGGACCGTCGTCTTTCGCGAGGAGAGCTACGAATATTTTCACGCCAGGGCGACCCCGGAGCAGGCCCGTTTCATCTGGTACGCCGGTGCGGAAAAGGCTCCAGGTGAGCCGCTGCCGGTATGGCAAAACGTGATGCTGTACGACCTGCCCAAGCGCCGCGCCGACTTGCAAGCGATCCTGCACCAGGTGAGCCAGGCGGAGAGAATCTACTGCCTGTTTGGTGATCCGGACCTGGGAATGGAAAGGCTTTCTTGCCCGGGCAGGGAGCATTTCAAGCAGCTTTACCAATTTCTCATGCAAGTGCCCATTGTCCCGCATATTCATCTGGACGCTTTGGCGCGCAGGCTGAAGTGGAACCGGAAGTTGCTGGATGGCATGATCGCCATTTTCGCGGAGCTGGGGCTGCTTGCAGAGGAGCCGGGTCAGTATCGGCTGCAAACCCCCAAGGGAAAACGCCCTCTGGAGAGTTCACAAATATACATGGCCTGGAAGGAAGAAGCAGAGCTTGCCACGGAGTTGCTCCTGTCTTCTTCCGATGAGTTGATCCGCACGTTTCATCAGCTGGTGGAAGTGTCCACCGTATAGGAGGAATTATTTATGGATTTCAAACAGTACATTCGCGTCATTCCTGACTTCCCGCAGCCAGGGATTCGCTTCAAGGACATTACGACCTTGCTCAAGGACGGCCCGGCTTACCGCGCCGCCATCCAGGAGCTGGCTTTGTTCGCGCGTGAAGTTCAGGCTGACGTCATCGCAGGTCCGGAAGCCCGTGGCTTCGTCGTGGGCGCGCCCCTCTCCTATGAGCTGGGCATCGGCTTTGTCCCGATTCGCAAATCTGGCAAGCTGCCATACGAGTCCATCAAGGCGGACTACGACCTCGAGTACGGAAAGGATGCTCTGGCTGTACACATCGACGCCGTCCAGCCAGGACAGCGCGTGTTGATCGCAGACGACCTGCTGGCGACCGGCGGAACGATCGAGACGACGATCAACCTGATCGAGCAGCTCGGCGGCAAAGTCGTAGGAGCGGCGTTCCTGATCGAGCTGTCTTACCTGGACGGCCGCAAAAAAATCGGGGAAATTCCGGTGAAATCTTTGGTGCAATATTAATGCAAAACGAGCAAAAAACGGGCTGAGTGCCCGTTTTTTGTTTCCCGGATCAGAACTTATAATATGGTTAACCCGTAAAAGCCCGTAAGCAAATGTGGTTATTTGCCCATTGGGGTGAAGGTTTCCAATTTTCTAATACTGTTCATACTTTACAGTGGAATACAGCTTTACAACACGAACGACATGCAAGATAATAATATGAAATAGACATGATACTCATTTTCCATCCTATCGCATGACCGATTTTTGAAACGGCTTCGCAGGACTTTTTTTTTATACCATCGTTTCCTCGGCAGCCTTTTCTGGCAGGCTGATAGCAGGAGCCCACGAATACGCGGCTGCTCATCCGTGAATGGGCCTCGTTAAAAAGGTTTTCTGAACGTATGACTGCGGTAAACTTCCGCTTAATAAAGGACCAGCTTCTTTCTGCAAAGAAGTTTTTCTTACGAGAGGATAAGGGAAGAGAATTATGATTACCGGCATTGATGAGGTAGTAAAGAAAGCAAGCACGTATTTATCAGAAGCGGATTTGGACCTGATTACCCGTGCGTATCAGTTGGCGGAGAAAGCGCATGAAGGCCAGGTACGGAAATCCGGCGTTCCGTACATTATGCATCCCATCGCGGTTGCAGGCATCCTCGCCAATTTGCATATGGATGCGGTGACGATTGCCGCCGGTTTTCTGCATGATGTGGTGGAAGACACGGAAATTACGCTCGATCACCTCCGCGAACAGTTTGGACCGGATGTGGCACTCCTGGTAGACGGAGTGACCAAGCTGGAAAAAATCAAGTACAAATCCAAGGAAGAGCAGCTCGCGGAAAACCACCGCAAGATGCTGATTGCCATGGCCCAGGACATTCGGGTCATCATGATCAAGCTGGCTGACCGCCTGCACAACATGCGTACGCTGCGGCACATGTCCGAGGAAAAGCAGCGGGAGATTTCCGACGAGACGCTGGAAATTTTCGCACCGCTGGCTCACCGGCTCGGGATCGCTTCCGTCAAATGGGAGCTGGAGGATACCGCGCTGCGCTATCTGAATCCACAGCAGTATTACCGCATCGTCAACCTGATGCAGAAGAAACGGGTAGAACGCGAAGCCTACCTGAATGAAGCGTCGGACACGATCCGCGAAAAGTTGGGCGAGCTCAACATCGAAGCGGAAATTTCCGGACGGCCGAAGCACATCTACAGCATTTATAAAAAGATGACGAAGCAGAACAAGCAGTTCAACGAGATTTACGATCTGCTTGCGCTGCGGATCATCGTGAACGACATCCGCGACTGCTATGCGGTGCTCGGGATCGTGCACACGCTGTGGAAGCCGATGCCTGGCCGCTTCAAAGACTATATTGCCATGCCGAAGACGAACATGTACCAGTCTCTGCACACGACCGTGATCGGTCCCAAAGGCGAGCCGCTGGAAGTGCAGATTCGCACATGGGATATGCATCAGACGGCAGAAATCGGGATCGCCGCGCACTGGGCCTACAAAGAAGGCAAGAGCGTGGTCCAGGGGTCGTTCGCGGAGAAGCTGGGGAACTTGCGCGAGATGATCGAAGGCGGCTCCGAGGAAGCGCCCAACGCGCAGGAGTTCATGGAAAGCCTCAAGCAGGACCTGTTTTCCGATACGGTCTTCGTCTTTACGCCAAAAGGCGACGTCGTCGAGCTGCCCAAAGGCTCCGTGCCGCTCGACTTCTCCTACCGGATTCACTCTGCGGTGGGGAACCGCACGATCGGGGCGAAGGTCAACGGAAAAATCGTGCCGCTCGACTACGCGATGAAAACCGGCGACATCGTGGAAATTTTGACTTCCAAGCACTCGTACGGACCGAGCCGGGACTGGCTGAAAATAGCGAAGTCCGCGCATGCCCGCAACAAAATCAAGCAGTGGTTCAAGAAAGAGAAGCGGGAAGAAAACGTCGCCAAAGGGCAGCAAATGATCGAGGCCGAGATCAAGGCGCGCAACTTTGAGGTCAAGGAAGTCATGACGGAGGCAAACCTGAAGGAAGCTGCTGCCCGTTTCAACTTCCAGGGCGCGGAAGACATGTTTGCCGCAGTCGGCTACGGCGGGATTACCGCCTCGCAGATCGTCACCCGTCTGGTCGACAAGCTGCGCCGGGAGCGGGAAGAACAAAACCCGGTCATCCCCGAATACAAACCGAACCCGCAGCATACCGGAAAAAGCGAGTCCGGGGTCAAAGTGCGCGGCGTAGACAATTTGCTGGTGCGCATTTCCCGTTGCTGTACGCCCGTTCCAGGCGACCAGATCATCGGGTTCATCACGCGGGGACGGGGCGTCTCCGTGCACAGGGCGGACTGTCCGAACGTCCTGACGGATGAATGCTCGGAACGGTTGATCGACGTCGAATGGGACACGGACTTCAAGCACAATTTCAACGTGGAGATCGAAATCACCGGCAGTGACCGCAGCGGACTGCTCAATGACGTGCTGCAGGTCGTGGCGGAGACCAAGACGAACATCGCTGCCGTTAGCGGCAAGGCCGACAAAAACCGCGTAGCGACCATTCACATGACGATCTCTATCAGCAACGTGGATCATTTGCAAAAGGTCGTGGAGCGCATCAAACGCATCAAAGATATTTATTCGGTTCGCCGGATTTTGAGCACCTGATCCTTCGAGGATTGGGTGTTTTGTTTGCACAGCGTCTGCAGTGAACGAAAGAAGGGAATGGACTTAAGATGAGAGTAGTCGTACAACGAACGAAAGAAGCGAGTGTGACGGTAGCAGGGGAAGTAGTAGGCGAGATCGAGCACGGCTTGCTGCTGCTCGTCGGGATCACCCATGAGGACGGCGAGAAGGAAGTGGAGTTCGTCGCGGATAAAATTGCCAATCTGCGCATTTTTGAAGATGCGGAAGGCAAGATGAACCATTCGGTCCAGGAGACGGGCGGGCAGATTTTGTCCGTGTCACAGTTTACGCTGTACGGCGATTGCCGCAAAGGGCGGCGCCCGAATTTCATGGCGGCAGCGAGACCCGAGCACGCAGAGCCGCTGTACGAGCTGTTTAATGCGAAGCTGCGGGAAAAAGGGCTGCGTGTCGAAACGGGCCGCTTCGGGGCGATGATGGACGTGCGCCTGCTCAACGACGGCCCAGTTACTTTGATCGTCGAATCGTAGTGCAGGAAGAGGGGGGCAGTATGTGGGACGAGAAGCTTTGGTCATCGGGGGGAGCGGCATGCTGGCCGAAGTGTCGCGCTGGCTGGCGGAGACGGGCTATCACGTAACCGTGGTTGGCCGCGATCGGCGGCGCTTGGAGCGTGTTGCGGGATGCTCGGGGGCGGTGGCACCGGAGTCGTTTACGTTGCTGCCACTCGACTATCATGACACAGAGAAGCTGCGTCAGGCTTTATCGCATCTGCTCTGTGAACGTGGCTCTATCGATTTGGTCGTCGCCTGGATTCACAGTACAGCAAGCGAAGCGCTGCCAGCGGTCATACAGTCACTTGCACGTCAACAGCGGGAGTGGCGCCTGTTTCACGTCTGCGGCAGTCGGGCGTGGATCGAGCCTCCACGCGAGCCGGTGGCGGACCATCTACTGTACCGGCGCATCATTCTCGGTTTTGTGCTCGAAGGGAACGAGTCGCGGTGGCTGACGAATGAGGAGATCGCCCAAGGCGTGATCCGGGCCGTTCGTGCGGATCAGCCGTCCATCGTCGGAGTCGTCGAGCCGTGGGAGAAGCGCCCGGGATATTGAGGAAGCTGCTTCGGCTGGATGGGAAAACCCGGCTGCGCCAAGCCATGGGCGCAGCCTGATCTGGATATGGAAAAGAACGCAGGAGCCTGTTCCTGCGTTCTTTTTTTGCTGACGAAAGGTAATGCCGTTCAACTGCCTTGTGTGTTTTGCGCGGAGAAGTACTGAACGATCCCTTTGTACAAGCCTTCCGCCGCCAAATCCTGCTGCTTTTCCGAGCGGACGCGGATTTCCTCGTTGTAATTGGAGAGAAAGCCGATCTCCGCCAGAATCGCTGTCACCGGATTTTCCCGCAGGACGAAGTAGTCGCCGAAGCGGGATTGCAAATCTTTGTAGTTGGTCGCCTTGACCAGCTCGTTTTGGACGAGGGAGGCCAGCTTGCTGGAATTGCCCTGGTTGTAATAAAAGACGATCGATCCGTTCGTAGCCGTATTCGGATGGGTGTTGTGGTGGACGCTGACGAAAATGTCCGCGTGGTTGTTCACGGCAACATCCACCCGCTGCTGCAAGGTCAGCTTGCGGTCGTCCGCACGGGTCATGATCACTTTCGCTCCTGCCGCTTCGAGCTTGTTGCGCAAAAGCAGGGCGACTTGCAAATTCACGGTTTTCTCCAGCGTTGAAAAGCTGTTGCCGGTAGCGCCGGTGTCATTGCCGCCGTGGCCGGGGTCGACTACGATCACTTTGCCGACCAGTTCGTTCGAGCGGGTGACGGCAGGGGTGCCGCTGGCGGATACGAGCCAGCCTGCGATATAGCCGGTCTCTCCGTTGCCCAACGTCACCTGGAACCAGTCGCCGTTTTTGCTGACGATCGCGTATTTCTCGCCTGGCTGGGCGTGCGACACGACCGCGTGCTCGGTACCGGGTCCGGAGCGGATGTTCGTGTCGGGATTGATGGTTGTGACGTAAGGGCCGCTGGGAGCCGGAGTCTGCGGGGAAGTCCCGGCATCTGACACGGTCACGAGCCAGCCTGCGACCCAGCCTGTTTTGCCTTCTTGCGTCTGGACATGGTACCATTCCCCTTGCTTTTCCAGCACCGTCAATGTGCTCCCCAGCGGCAGCGTCCCGAGAATGGCGCTCGTCGTATTGGCTTCGCTGCGCAAATTGAGGCCGTCCGTATTTGGCTTGGCAGTCTGTTTCGCAGCGGGTGCAGGCGTGCTGACAGGAGGCGCGGTCACGTTGCCGCTTCCCGCAGGAGCCGGGACTGACGGATTGCCGGTCCCTAAGCCCGTGTCAGGTGGCAGCGAGGAAACGGCGCCTTCTTCCGCGGGGAACCATGCGTTGACACCTTCATATGGAAACTGAATCCAGCCGTTTTGCTTGCTCAGGACGGTGATGTTCTGACCTGCATGCAGCTGGCCGATCGCCGGAGTGCTGGCATCGGGAGTCGCATATACGTAGGGCGCGAAGTCCAGCGTCAGGCTCGCCCCTTTGACTGCGGAAGGTTTCGTCTGCGCAGCCGATGCAGCCGATGCTGCCGGTGCGTTTGCCGTACTGCTGCCGGCAGGGGAAGTCCCGTCAGTTTGCGTGCCGGCTGTGCTTTCCTTGACCAGCCAGCCGGCGACCCAGCCTTTGCTCTGGCCCGAAAGCTGGATTTGGACCCATTGCCCGCTTTTTTGCACGACCGGGTAGCGCGTCCCGGGATTGATTGTCTGAACGACGGAATAAGTCTGGCCGGGGCCTGAGCGGACATTGAGATCGGTGGTGGTGCTCTCAATCTGGGAGATCGGTGCTGCGGAGGCTCCTTGCTGCTTGACGAGGTAATTGGCGACCCAGCCTGTTTTACCGTTTGGCAGTTTCACCTGAATCCAGTCGTTTTTGGTCGAGAGGACGGGCAACACCGTCTTGATCGGCAAAGTGGTGATAACGGAATCCTGAAGGCTTGGACCCGAGCGGACATTCAACTTGTCTACGGATACCTGAACAGAACCTGCGGCCCAAGCTGAAGTGACGGGGATGGAAACGGCGCATGCGATAGTCAGGAATGACCTCAGGAACAATTGACGAAACACGATTTGACATCCTTTCCAGCTGATTTGCGATTGTCCATGCGAACTTTTGCATCATTTTGGTAAAGGTACATGTTTCGTGTTCTATCCGGCTTTTTCCTGCATTCTCCGACAACTTCTGCTTCGTTTTGCGGATTTGATTTGCTCTCGAATGGCAATACTAGGGAGACAACATTGCATCAGGAGGAATGCGGCGTGAGACAGTCCGAGAAGGAGACATTCGCCCAGGAGCTGAACCGCAAGTTGTTTTCCGTCGATTTTCACGATGTTTTGGAAAAGGAATCGACGCTAGGCGATGTGGAAATGTCCAGGGAGTTCCAGAACAGTGTGCGGGATGTCCAGCATTTGCGCAGAAAACGGAAATAATGGACGGGATTGCTTGGAAGGGATGCCACTTGGATGGTTGACCGGCGGAATCTCGGTCGGCTAAGATGGAGTGTGGCATACTGAAAAGCAGGTGAACCAATGATTCAAGTATCGTGTGTGGGACATGCGTTCGAGCGGGAGTTGTCGCTGATTCTCGCGTTGTTTTACGAAGATCCGCAGCTGATCTTTACAAGCGAATGGACCGAGGAACCGGGGCTGCGACTGCGGCTGGAGCTTGCCCGGCGAGAGGACGGTGTTCTGGCGACAGGCGAGCTGTATGACGGTGTCCGCCGCATCCGGCATCAGGTCGGTCGCGAATATGTGTCCCGCGAAGAAAAGGCGATGCGCAAGACGGCCAAGCAGGCGCTCTGCTACGCGTTGCTCTTGCTTTTGGAAGAATATACCGGGATCGAGCAAGGCTGGGGAATTTTGACCGGCATCCGTCCGACCAAGCTGCTGCATCAGCTGAATGTGGCGAACGTTCCGCGCGAGGAAGCCCACCGCCGCCTGCAGGAAGACGTCATTTTGCGTCCCTACAAGCTGCAGTTGCTGCAGGAAATCGTGGATCGGCAATTGAGGGTCGTACCTGACCTGTACCGTATCGACCAGGAGCTGTCGGTGTACATCGGCATTCCGTTTTGCCCGACCAAATGCGCGTACTGCACGTTTCCTGCCTATGCGATCCGCAGCCATACCGCTTCGGTCAATCCGTTTCTCGAAGGGCTGCACTACGAAATGGAGCAGATCGGCAAGTGGCTCGCGGACAACGATCAGCGGATCACCTCGATCTACTTCGGGGGAGGGACGCCGACGAGCATTACCGCCGAGGACATGGATCGGCTGTTCCAGACGATGTACCGCACTTTCCCGCATATGGACGACGTACGGGAGCTGACCGTGGAAGCGGGACGCCCCGATACGATCACTCGCGACAAGCTCGTGGTCATGAAGCGCTGGGGAGTCGACCGGATCAGCATCAACCCGCAGTCGTTTACCCAGGAGACGCTGCAGGCGATCGGCCGCCATCACACGGTCGAGGAGACGATCGAGAAGTACCATCTGGCAATGGAAATGGGGCTTACGAATATTAACATGGACCTGATCATCGGCCTGCCGAACGAAGGCGTGGCGGAGCTGGCCCACAGCCTGGGCGAGATCGAAAAGCTCATGCCCGCCTCGCTGACGGTGCATACCTTGTCCTTCAAGCGCGCCTCCGAGATGACGCAGAACAAGGAGCGCTACAAGGTGGCGAGCCGGGACGAGATCGGGAAGATGATGGAGCTGGCGTCGCAGTGGACGCGCGCGCATGGCTACGATCCGTACTACCTGTATCGGCAAAAGAACATCTTGGGCAATCTGGAAAACGTCGGCTACTCCAAGCCGGGTCAGGAGAGCATTTACAACATCATGATCATGGAAGAGGTCCAGACGATTCTCGGACTGGGCTGCGGAGCGGTCTCCAAGCTGATGGCGCCGGGCAGCGGCAAGCTGACGCGCTGGGCGAACCCGAAAGACCCCAAGACGTACAACGAAACGTACCGCGTGCTTGTGGAAGAAAAGCTGCGCGATCTGGATGCCGTCTATTTTGGCAAGTCGGGCAAGCAAGCCTTGGCCTGATAACTGGTTTGCAAAAAAAGTTTTACGACAGCGCCTGTTGACTTTCGGATGGCAGGTTTGCTATGATTCACAATATCTTTTCAAACTTGACATCATCAGATCTGATGACGGGAACAAGTAGCCGAGCACCGGATAACCAGAGAGAAAGCACCGTGGCTGAAAGTGCTTTTGTATGACGACTTGGTGAATGACATCCCCGAAGACCGCAGTGAACGGCTGAAGCTGACCAGCTTCCCCAGTAACTGGCAGGCGTGCGCCGACGTTAACGGCTTATGAAGAGGAGTACCCTTTCGCTTGCACAAAAGGGTGCTCAAATCAGGGTGGCACCACGGGAGTTCAAACCGGTCTCTCGTCCCTGACATGTGGCCTAGCTGCATGTCAGGAGGCGGGGGGCTTTTTTATTTTGAATGGGGGGTCCTTTTGAAATGACGAGAATCCAGATTCCTCGCGGCACGCAAGATATCATGCCGGGTACCGTCGAGCTGTGGCACTACGTGGAGGCCAAGGCCCGCGAGCTGTGCCGCCGCTTCAACTACCAGGAAATCCGCACGCCGCTTTTTGAAAGCACGGAATTGTTCCAGCGCGGCGTGGGAGAGACGACCGACATCGTGGAAAAAGAGATGTACAGCGTCGCCAATCCGCGCAGTACGGACGCGCTGACGCTCCGTCCGGAAGGGACTGCCGGTGTCGTCCGTTCCTACGTGGAAAACAAGCTGTACGGCTCGCCGAACCAGCCTACCAAGCTGTACTACCTCGGCCCGATGTTCCGCCACGAGCGTCCGCAGGCAGGGCGCTACCGCCAGTTCGTGCAGTTCGGAGCGGAGGCGATCGGCTCCAGCGATCCGGCGATTGACGCAGAGGTCATCGGCCTCGCCATCCGCCTCTATCAGGAGCTGGGACTGACGGGACTGAGCGTCGAGCTGAACAGCGTCGGTACGCTGGAAGACCGCGCCCGTCACCGCGAGCATTTGCTGGCGCATCTGAACGGCGTGCGTACGCAGCTGTGCGAAGACTGCCAATCCCGGATCGACCGCAATCCGCTGCGCGTGCTCGACTGCAAAAACGAGAAGTGCAAGTCGCTGACCCAGGACGCGCCGTCGATCCTCGATTACTTGAGCGAGGAGTCGGCCGCGCATTTTGAAGCGGTAAAAGGCTATCTGACTGCCCTTGACATTCCGTTCCACGTCAATCCGCGTCTGGTCCGCGGACTCGACTACTACACCTTGACCGCCTTTGAAATCAAGATGGCGGAAATTGGCGCGGTAGAAACATTGTGCGGCGGCGGACGCTACAACGGACTGGTAGCGGAGCTGGGCGGCGACGACATGCCGGGCATCGGGTTTGCGCTCAGTATCGAACGGCTGCTGCTGGCGTTGGAAAAGCAAGGCGTACAGCTGCCGGTCAGCGGCGGCATCGACTGCTTCGTGGTCGTACAGACAAGTGAGGCGAAAAAAGCGGCGTTCGTCCTCGTCGATCAGCTGCGCCAGGCAGGCATTGCCGCCGAGTTGGACTATCTCGACCGCAAAATGAAAGCGCAGCTGAAGCAAGCCGACCGCCTGTCAGCGCGTTTTACGGCGATCATTGGCGAGAGCGAACTTGCAAACGGCACCGTCGTGCTCAAGGAAATGGCAACAGGCGAGCAGCAGGAGATCAAACGGGAAAGCCTCGTTTCCGAGCTGAACGCCAAACTACATCATACAAACCAGAACTAAGTGGGGGATTCTCAACATGGCATGGCAATATCGCACCGTACATTGCGGAGAAGTGACAACAGAACACGTAGGACAGGAAGTCGTCCTGAACGGCTGGGTACAAAAGCGCCGTGACCTTGGCGGCGTCATTTTCATCGACTTCCGCGACCGCACAGGGATCGTGCAGATCGTCTTCAATCCGGAGCACAACAAGGAAGCGTGGGAGTTGGCGGACAAAGTGCGCAGCGAATACGTCCTGGTCGTAAAAGGCTCCGTCGTCAAACGCGCACCGGAAGCGGTCAATCCGAAACTGCAAACCGGTGAAATCGAAGTACACATTTCCGACATCCAAATCTTGAACGAAGCGAAAACGCCTCCGTTCCAAATCGAGGACGACATCGACGTCGATGAGCAGGTTCGCCTGAAATACCGCTACCTCGACCTGCGCCGTCCGGAAATGCAACGTTCCCTGATGCTGCGCAGCAAAGCGGCGAAAGCGTTCCGCGACTTCCTCGACAACAACGGCTTCGTGGAAGTAGAGACACCGATGCTGACGAAGAGCACGCCGGAGGGAGCGCGCGACTACCTCGTGCCGTCCCGCGTGCATCCCGGCGAGTTTTACGCGCTGCCGCAGTCTCCGCAGCTGTTCAAGCAGCTGTTGATGGTATCCGGTCTGGAGCGCTACTACCAAATCGTGCGCTGCTTCCGCGACGAAGACTTGCGCGCTGACCGCCAGCCGGAATTTACCCAGGTGGACATCGAGACCTCGTTCCTGTCGATGGAAGAAATTTTGCCGTTGATGGAAAACATGGTCGCTCACGTCTTCAAAACAACTTTGGGCATCGACATCCCGACCCCGTTCCCGCGCCTGACCTATGCGGAAGCAATGGCCCGCTACGGCTCCGACAAACCGGATGTGCGCTTCGGCATGGAGCTGACCGAAGTATCCGACCTGGTAGCAAACAGCGACTTCAAAGTGTTCGCGAACGTCGTTGCAGGCGGCGGACAAGTGAAAGCGATCAACGCGAAAGGCTGCGGACACTACTCCCGCAAGGAAGCAGACGACCTGCAAAAATTTGCGAACCGCTACGGCGCAAAAGGGCTCGCGTACATCGCCTTCCACGGCGGCGAGGTCAAAGGGCCGATCGCGAAGTTCTTTAAGGAAGAAGAAATCGCTGAACTGAAAAAACGACTGTCTGCCGAAGACGGCGACCTGCTCCTGTTCGTGGCAGACAAACCGAAAGTGGTGGCAGACGCTCTGGGTGCGCTGCGCTCCAAGCTGGGCGCAGAGCTCGGCCTGATCGACCACAGCAAGTTTGCGTTCCTGTGGGTCGTAGACTTTCCGCTCCTCGAATGGGATGAAGAGGCGAAGCGCTACGTGGCCCTGCACCATCCGTTCACCCGTCCGAAAGACGAAGACCTGCACCTGTTCGACACCGACCCGGGCCAAATCCGCGCCCAGGCGTACGACATGGTACTCAACGGATACGAGCTCGGCGGCGGTTCCATGCGGATCTTCAAGCGCGACGTGCAAGAGAAAATGTTCAAGGCGCTCGGCTTTACGCCGGAAGAGGCGCGCGAGCAGTTCGGCTTCCTCCTCGATGCGTTTGATTACGGTACGCCACCGCATGGCGGGATCGCTCTCGGTCTGGACCGTTTGATCATGCTGCTGGCGGGACGCACCAACCTGCGCGAAGTCATCGCCTTCCCGAAAACGGCGAGCGCGACCGACCTGATGGTCAATGCGCCGGACGTCGTAGCGCCAAGACAGCTGTCCGACCTGCATATCGCCACAACCGCAGAAAAAGAAGAGAAGGTAGAAGCGTAAGCGACTTGCGCAACCGTATGACGATTTGATACAGTGGTAATACTAACATGAAGCCCTGCGATGTACGTGATATCCGATAGTTTTGAGCCACAAAGTTTGTTTAGGGAGTTTTTCGTCCGCAACTATAAAGGCATGCCTCCGTTAGCGTGGACGTCTGTCATAGTTGGGCAAGACACCCACCTGCGATTAGCAGGTTCAAAACTAAGGAGAAACACGGCATAATGGGGCTCCTTTTTTGGCTGGAATCCTACTTTTCCGATGGATAATAATTTCTCTGATGAAATGAAAGGTGACAAGATAATGCTTCATCAATTTTCCCGGTGTGAATTGGCCTTCGGTCCCGAAGGTTTGGAAAAAATGAAAAATAGCCGCGTTGCGGTGCTCGGTGTAGGCGGGGTAGGCTCGTTTACGGTCGAGGCGTTGGCCCGTACCGGTGTAGGCAAGCTCGTCCTGGTGGACAAGGATGTCGTGGACATTACGAACATCAACCGGCAAATCCATGCGACACTCCATACGATCGGACAGAAAAAAGCTGAACTGATGAAGGAACGGATCGCCGCCATCAACCCGGAGTGCGAGGTCTTGACCTTGAACATGTTCTTCACCCCCGAAACGGCTGACGAGTTTTTCGCTCATGAGGTAGACTATATTGTCGATGCCATGGACACGATGTCTGCCAAGCTGCACTTGATCAAGGAAGCAAAGCGCCGGGGCATCCCCATCATCTCCAGCATGGGCGCGGCGAACAAAATGGACCCGACCCGCTTCGAGGTGGCCGACATTTCGCAGACGAGCTACGACCCGATCGCGAAAGTCATTCGCCGCGAGCTGCGCAAGGCGGGAATCTACAAAGGAGTGAAAGTGGTCTATTCCCGTGAGATTCCAGTGACCGTGCGCTCAGACGTGCGCGAGCAGATCGTCACCAACCCGAATTCCCCGATTAGCAAAGTGCGGCAGCCCCCGGCAAGCAACGCCTTTGTTCCATCTGTCGCCGGATTGATTTTGGCGAGCGTCGTGGTGCGCGACCTGTTGGACTGGCAGCCGATCAAAGGATAGATACCTATGGACGATCTCTTTTCGTTTGCTTTTGACCAGCAGGGGGGAGGCAGGCAAAAGCCGCTCGCTGCCCGGATGCGGCCGCAGTCGATCCAGGAGGTCATCGGACAGTCGCACATCCTCGCACCGGGAAAGCTCTTGCGGCGCGCCATCGAAGCGGATCAGGTGTCTTCCCTGATTTTTTACGGACCGCCGGGAACCGGCAAGACCACCTTGGCGAAAGTCATCGCCCGGTCGACGAGATCCCATTTTTCCGAGTTGAATGCAGTCACGGCTGGCGTGGCGGATATTCGGAAAGTGGTGGAGGCAGCCAGGGAACGGCTCGTCATGGACAACCAGCGGACGACGCTGTTTGTCGATGAGATTCATCGCTTCAACAAATCCCAACAGGACGCCTTGCTGCCGTATGTGGAAGAAGGAACGATCATTTTGATCGGCGCGACAACGGAAAATCCTTACTTTGAGGTGAATCCGGCGCTGCTGTCCCGTTCCCAGATTTTCGCGCTTCAGCCATTGTCGCATGAGGAGCTGAAGCAGGTGATGGATCGCGCGCTGACGGACGAGGTGAACGGGCTGGGGGATCTGTCCGTCACGCTGACGCCCGAGGCTGCCGAGCATTTGATCCATTACGCAGAAGGAGACGCCCGGCGGTTGTTGAATGCACTGGAGCTGGCTGTCACCACGACTCCCTCAGATAAGGACGGGCGCGTGCTGATAACGCTGGAGGTGGCCGTCGAGTCTATCCAGCGCAGAGCCGTGCGCTACGACAAGAGCGGGGACAATCACTACGACACGATTTCCGCTTTCATCAAGTCCATACGCGGCTCCGACCCGGATGCTGCCCTGTACTGGCTGGCGCGCATGATCGACGCGGGAGAAGACCCGCGATTCATTTCCCGCAGGCTGGTTATCTCCGCATCGGAGGACATCGGAAATGCTGATCCGCAAGCGATAGCGGTCGCCGTTGCCTGTTTTCAGGCCGTAGATCTGGTCGGCATGCCGGAGGGGCGCATTCCTTTGGCGCAGGCGACGACCTATCTGGCGACGGCCCCGAAGAGCAATGCAGCGTACAACGGCATCAATGCCGCGCTGGAGCGCATCCGCCAGGACGGACACAAGCCTGTGCCGATTCACTTGCGCGACGCCGCGTACAAAGGTGCGGCCAAGCTGGGGCATGGCAAAGGATACAAATATCCGCATGATTACCCATATGGGTATGTACCGCAGCAATATTTGCCGGATGGCGTGCAGTATTCCTTTTACCAGCCGAAGGATTACGGCTACGAGCGACATATCCGAAAGTTCCAGGAAGAGCGAAAAAAGCTGGATGAACGCGGGTTGCCGACAAGAAAAAACTCCCCCGAATAAAGGGGGAGGAACCCGTCAGGTGCGGACATCTCCGCCCGGCTTGTTTGGCAAATCGCCGTTTTCATTCGGTTGTTTGCTCTGCTCGCTGGCTCCGTAACGGGCTTTGTGAGCGATCGTTCCTGCCGGCTGATCGTACAAGGTGTCAGACGGGTGGTTTCGGCCCCGTTCTGACCGTTTGTTTGTCGCCATCATACTTCACCCCCTGGATGCTAGTGTGTCCCGGCAGAGCCAAGTCATGTAAACAGGAAAAAATGGGGAAACGACACAGAAAGAGGAGAGTTGCTACGTGAAGATTTCTACGAAAGGGCGTTACGGGCTGACGATCATGATGGAGTTGGCCAACCGTAACGGAGAAGGGCCGACTTCCCTGCGAAGCATCGCCCAGCGTCACGATTTGTCCGAACACTACCTGGAGCAGCTGATCGCGCCGCTGCGCAACGCAGGCCTGGTCAAGAGCATCCGCGGCGCTTACGGGGGCTATGTGCTTGCCAAGCAGCCGGAAGAAATTTCGGCTGGCGACATTATCCGCGTCCTGGAGGGGCCGATCAGCCCGGTCGAGTTTGCGGAAGAGGAAGATCCAGCGAAGCGCTATCTGTGGCTGCGCATCCGCGACAGCATTTCCGCCGTGCTCGATTCCACGACGCTGAAAGACCTGATCAGCTATGAGGACGATGGCCGTTCGGACAGCTACATGTTTTACATTTGACCCAAGTCAATTGATTAGAAGCTACCAAGTACGTAGAAGGTGACATCCGTGTCTGACATGATGTATTTTGATCACGCTGCCACTACGCCGGTTCATCCCCGTGTCGTGGAAGCGATGATGCCATATTTGACGCAGGTGTTTGGCAATCCATCCAGCGTGCACGGCTTCGGCAGGGAGGCGCGCAAGGCGTTGGAGCAGGCGAGGGACCAGATCGCCGCTTTCATGGATGCCGAACCGCAGTCGCTTATTTTTACCGGAAGTGGGACGGAAGCGGACAACCTGGCGATCATCGGCGGTGCGATGGCCCAGCGGGAGCGCGGCCGCCACATCATCACCTCCCGGATCGAGCATCACGCTGTCCTGCACGCTTGTGAATACCTCGAGCAGGCAGGCTTCGAGGTCACCTACTTGCCAGTTGACAAGACCGGCATGGTTCGACTGGCTGATTTGCAAGAAGCGGTGCGCCCGGATACGGTGCTCGTCTCCATCATGTACGGAAACAATGAAGTCGGCACGATTCAACCGATTGTCGAGATCGGGACGTTTTTGCGGGAAAAGGGGATCGTGTTCCATACGGATGCGGTGCAGGCGTTTGGCGTACTGCCGATAAGTGTGCGGGAACTGCCGGTGGACATGCTCTCTGTCTCGGCGCATAAAATCAATGGTCCCAAAGGAGTCGGCGCCCTGTACCTCGCGCGCAAAACACCGATCTCCCCAATTGTTCATGGAGGCTCTCAGGAGCGCAAACGGCGGGCCGGGACGGAAAATTTGGCGGGCATCGTCGGCTTTGCAGAAGCGACGAGGGTGACAGCAGAAGAAATGGATGCACGCGTCGCCAAATACAGACGGATGAAGGAAGAAATGGAGTCTGTCTGGAAATTGACGGGGATTGCCTACCGTATCAACGGGCATCCGGAAGCGGTCTTGCCCCATATTTTCAATGTCAGCTTCATCGGGGCCCACACCGAGACGATGCTCATGAATCTCGATCTGGCGAACATCGCTGCCTCGAGCGGCTCAGCCTGCACATCCGGCTCGCTGGAGTTGTCCCACGTGTTGCGTGCGATGAATCTGGATGACGCAATTGCCCAATCCGCCATCCGCTTTAGCTTTGGCATCACCAATACGGTGGAAGAAGCGCGGAAGGCCGCGCATGCTGTCGCACAGATTTTCTATCGCCTGGTCAAGCGTGCATAGGCGGCGCAGTTTACGGACAGACGTTGAAAAATATTGCTTTGTGCAAGCGACAACCGTTTGGAAACATCCAAACGGTTAATTGCGTTGCACAGGTAGGTAGGAAACTATTCCAATTCAAGAGTGCCGACATATTCTGGAAGCAAATGTCTGTGAACAGGGGGGAGGATATGCGCCCTCGATACGTCCGGTCGCTTGGATCTTCGCTCGCTGTGCCAGCCGGATGTCCGGAAATTTTTCCGGGAATGGTCGAGCAACAGCGGCTACTCAAGACCGAGATATACTACTACTGTGCGATTGCCAGCGGAACGACACGCACCTTTACGGACCAGGACCGCTTGTTAGAATACGACTCTTCGCCGATCCTTGACCCCGATCAAGTGTCCTATATCAACCTTTATATTAACGGGATGCTGCAGCCGCCGATTGTGTACGAGGTGAAGCGCGGGGTGCTGCTGGTGAAGACGTCGGACATCCCCCAGGCTGGAGTCATCATCATGCTGCAGTTCGTGAAGATTGTCATGCCTGCGACATAACGTGAGCTTGTATACAGTCCGTCAAAATGGGGAGTTTCGCAGTGTCACTCGTCCCACACGCTTTCAGCAAGTCCACATAAAATAAAAGCAGATGCGTAAAGGAGGGTGATTTCACATGGCGCTGGAAATCATGAAAATTGTCGTAGGCGCGACGACGACGACAACCTTGGAACCCACGTTGACCAGGCTGTTTTACCAGGTACCTGCCAACACGAATGGTCCCACGACTTTGACGATCGATGCCGCCGATTTCATGGGGGACGATGGTAACACGATTACGGAATTGCCGACCCTGGATGCGAACAACGCCTACTATAACGTATACATCAACGGTGTGATGCAGATGGCCGACCTGTCCGTTTATACGCCGGGTGCAACAGGGGTCGGATCGCTTGCCATCACCGTACCGAATGGCCAGAGCATTTCAATGAACACCGTAGTCGTTCTGGAGATCGCCAGCTTTGCTCCCGTTTCTACCACAGTCATCACAGGGTAATCCAATAAATGGCGAGCCCTCGCTGGTTTCACAGGAGATCACAGCAAAAGCCGCCGCGCCGGCGAAAATGGCCGAACGGTTGTCATGGCAGGGAAAACGCTTTACAATTTAACAAGAGTTTTCGGGAAAATCCACTTTGTACGAAGTGGATTTTTTCCTTCCTGAATGGGAACGAGAATCGAGCTGGGTAAGGAGGGAGCAAGTTGGAGCAGCAGCAGTCCATTTCCTTGTTTGCGGAGACGTACATACGCGGCTTTGTTACACAGGAGATTTTTTATAATGAGGAAACATGGTACGGAGTCATCCGTCTAAAGATAGAAGAGACAACCGAGTCCATCAAGGAATCGGAGGTTGTGATCGTCGGCAACTTCCCGCGTCCTCACCCGGATGAGCTGTACACCTTTTACGGAGAGTGGAAGACGCATGCCCGTTTTGGCCAGCAATATGTCGCCAAGCGCTACGAACGGGAGACGCCCAAGACTATCGCGGGCGTCGAGCGGTACTTGTCGAGCGGGCTTTTCCAGGGCATCGGCAAAAAAATGGCGAAGCGCATCGTGGAGCATCTGGGGGTAGACGCCCTCGCGATCATCGCCGACTATCCGGAGCGGCTGGCGGAGGTGCCAGGCATATCGGAGACGCGCGCCAAGATCATCTACGAATCGGTCATCGAGCATCGCTCACTGGAGAGCGCGATGGTGTTCCTGTACGATTTTGGCATCGGCGTCAACATGGCCTTGCGCATCTACCAGACGTACAAGCTGGAGACGATGACAGTGCTGAAGGAAGAGCCGTACCGCCTCATTGAAGATATTCAGGGGATCGGCTTCAAGCGGGCGGATGACATCGCGCGCTCGACGGGCATCGCGGCGTCGTCCGAGGAGCGGGTAAAGGCGGCCGCTCTGTATACGCTGCAGGAGGCGTCCTATTCGGAAGGGCATGTGTATTTGCCAGTGGACGAGCTGTGCGAAAAAACGAAGAGGTTGCTGGACGAGTGCGGAGGTCACAACTTTGCGGCGGAAGACATTACCTATGCCGTAGAAGCCTTGTTCGTCAACAGCAAAGTCGCCTGGGAGGACGATCGGGTGTATCTGCCTTCCCTGTTTTTCGCGGAGCTCGGCCTGGCAAAGCGGCTGCGCCATTTATCCACCCGCGATCAGTTCGGGTCTTTTCCGGCATCGGAGCTTTACCGGGCGATCGGCGCCGTCGAGGACGAGCTGGCGATTACGTACGCCCAGACGCAGCGGGATGCGATCGAACAGGCGATCACGTCCGGTCTGATGCTGCTCACAGGCGGTCCCGGAACAGGGAAGACGACGGTCATTCGCGGGATTTGCCGCGTGTTCGCGCAGCTGCATGGCCTGTCGCTGGATCTGAAAAAGTACGGAGAGGACAATCCGTTCCCGATCTTGCTCGTCGCGCCAACCGGACGTGCGGCCAAACGGATGACGGAGACGACCGGGTTGCCGGCCATGACGATCCACCGGCTGCTCGGCTACAAGGGTGAGAGCTTCGAGCACGATGCAGAAAATCCCATTCGCGGCAGGCTGCTGATCGTCGACGAGATGTCGATGGTCGATATTTGGCTGGCCAATCAACTGTTTCGCGCCATCCCGGACGACATGCAGATCATCATGGTCGGCGACCCGGATCAGCTGCCATCGGTGGGACCGGGCAACGTGCTGCAGGATATGATCCGCTCCGGCCTTGTGCCGCTCGTCCAGCTGACCGAGATTTACCGGCAGGCCGAAGAGTCCACGATCATCCGTCTGGCGCATAACGTCCGCAAAGGGCATGTACCGGCGGATTTGCTGGATACGACTCCGGATCGGCGATTTTTCACAAGTTCGCCACAAGATGTACCGGAAGCGGTGAAACAAATTTGCTCCGGGGCCGTAAAGAAAGGATATACAGCAAAAGATGTACAAGTCTTGGCCCCTATTTATAAAGGCAATGCCGGGGTGAACCGGTTGAATGAAGAGCTGCAGGAGCTGTTCAATCCAAAAACGCCCCAGAAGCGGCAAGTCGTGTTTGGAGAGACGGTTTTTCGCACAGGCGACAAAGTTCTGCAATTGGTAAACAACGCAGAGGAACAGGTGTTCAACGGAGACATGGGCGAAATTGTCGCCATTTTTTTCCCGAACGAAAACGCAGAGAACGAAGAGATGCTGGTCGTATCCTTTGACGGCCGCGAAGTGACGTACAAACGCTCGGCGTATCATCAGCTGACGCTGGCGTACTGTTGCTCCGTCCACAAGTCACAGGGCAGCGAGTTTCCCATCGTCGTCATGCCGTTCGTCAAAAGCTACTACCGCATGCTGCGACGCAAGCTCGTGTACACGGGGATCACGCGCAGCAAATCGTTCCTCATCATGTGCGGCGATCCGGAGGCGTTCCGCACCGCTGTCGAAACCGATGAGGAAGGCGTGCGGTACAGCTATTTGGAAGAGCGGCTGCGGCACGAGTGAAGCTGGAACCATTTGCGTCGCATGCCCCGCTTTCTTTCGCCAGATACTAAAAGGGCGGAAGGGGGATGTCCCACATGCGCAAGGCAATGGATGTAGTCGGCTTGCCTGTCGTCTGCCTCCAGACTGGGGAGACGATTGGCACCGTCTGTGACATTCTTTGTGATTCCACTTGGCATGTACGCGGAGTCTTGCTGAGCGAACAGGGCTGGTTCCATTCAGGTACCTACATTCCTGCCGATCGAATCTACGCGGTAGGGGAGTCCTGCCTTACCGTATCGGGAAAAGACGCGATTACGCCCCTGCCTCATCTCGCCGGGCTGGAACCAGTCGGCATCGTGACGGGAAAGACAAAATTAAAAGGGAAAGCGGTCATTACCGCTTCCGGAGAACTCCTGGGCAGACTGGAAGACGTTTACTTTTCAGCGAACTGGGAGAAACTTGTAGGGTACGAACTGTCCAACGGCTGGTTCGCGGATGTAACGGAAGGGCGAAAACGCCTGTCCGCGCCGGCTTCCGTCATCGTCGGGGAAGAGAACCTGATCGTGCCGGACCATTGTTCGTAGCCAGGCGTGAAAGGGAGGAATAAGCGTAATGCGTGTCATTTGCCCGAACTGCAGTTCCAAAGACGTAGGAAAGATTGGTACCAATCAGTACTACTGCTGGAATTGCTTCATAGAGATGAGCGTCACAGGCGAGCAGATTGCCTCTGTCTACCAGGTAGAAGAAGACGGTTCGCTGCATTCGCTCAACGATTTGTTTATCGAGGATCAGACGGTAAGCGCTCAGTTCAATATGTAACTGAGCGGCCAAAACAACTGGAGGTGGCACGCTCATGGTAATGAAAAGCCTGTTGCGCGTCCTGGCCGCAAGCGGAATCGTGGCCGTCATCGGCTATTTGATGGCCCCGCGTCGCCGCAGTGGATTTTCCCTGAACTGGAACCGGTTGCCCTTTTCCATGCGCAATATGCAGCGCATGATGAAAACGGGACGCAAACTGATGCGTGCCGTCGCTCGGTAGTTTGGAAGTAAATGGAGGGCTGACACCTGCTCGTCGGGGTGTCAGCCTTTTGTTCTGTGGTCCTTGACACCGGAAGCCTTCGCCTGCCTGCCGGAATGGAGGTGTTGGCAAATGGCGCGGCGCCACCTGATCCATGCGCAGGTGGCGCCGCTTGTGCATACACTATTGCTATCGCCGGCAATCGTGGAGAGGATTACGGCTGCTCGGCGAGCCGTTTTTGTTTTTCCTTCTGTTTTTGGCTTTTCATCCGTCCGGTCAACAGGACGCCGACTACAACGGCAACAATGAACACCCATTTGACCCACGGATAAGCGGCGAAGAAAGGCGCGAAAAATTTTTCCGACGTGAACATGTTCGCTGCCGTGTATGCCAGCACAGCGGAGCCGATGTAGATGACGATCGAAAAACGCTCCATGATCTTCAGAATCAGGGTGCTTCCCCAGACCATGATCGGGACGCTGATGACAAGCCCGATGATGACCAGCCAGAATTCGCCGTGTGCCGCACCTGCGACCGCGATGATGTTATCGAGGCCCATCACTGCATCAGCCACGATGATCGTCCAGATGGCCGCGCCCAGGCTGCCGCTGGCTTTTACGTTTTCGTGACTGTCATCCTGAACCAGCAGCTTCAGCGAGATCCATACGAGGATCAGACCGCCGACGAGCAATAGTCCAGGGATTTTGAGCAGCCAGACGACGGCCAAAGTCGCCAATGCACGAATGATAACGGCCCCGACCGTTCCCCAGATGATTGCTTTCTTTTGCTGATGGGCGGGGAGATTTCGTGCGGCCATGCCGATGACGATTGCGTTGTCGCCGGCAAGCACCAGGTCGATGACGACGATGGCGAACAGCGCTGACCAAAATTCAGGGGTAAACAACAGTTCCATTTCTCTTCCTCCTTGTCCTTGGAAAGTATGAATCCCCCGGCCGTTTTCTTGATACCTCCAGTTGTCTGCAGAAAAGGGGGAAAAGAAAACGACCTTTCCCTGTACAGGAAAAGGTCGCGAACATACACAAAAAGACCTTCACCTGTCAGGCAAAGGTCTTGCTTACAACATTAGCTACATGTTGCCAACATAGCCGGGGATTTCTCCCGTAATGACGACTATGTTGCGAAAAAGCTACTCCCCTTTGGAGATATCCACTTGTATTATCATACTACTTCGAGGATTCTGATGTGTCAATAGGGCACATGTTTTTTGTGCGGCTGTGACAGCCTAAGAGATACGGGAATAGGAAGGGAGGTCTGTCAGCGTGGATGAACTCCGGCGCAGTCGCCTGTTCGCCGCAGCCCTTTGGCTCATCGCCATCCTGATTATCGCCAATCTGTTGTGGTTGCTTCGGCCTGTTTTGTCGCAGCTGCTGCATTTGCTGGAGGAAGTGCTGGCGCCCGTCCTTGCAGGGCTCATCATTGCCTATTTGCTGCATCCGATCGTGCAGGCGCTGGAGAGACGCAGGATGCCGCGGCTCATAGCCGTATTGCTCATATACGCTTCGTTCGTCCTCATCATTGCCATTGCCGCAGTCAACGCCATTCCGATCTTTACGAAGCAACTGGTGGAGCTGTCCGACGATTTGCCAAGGCTGTCGGAGTGGTACTATAAATGGATGAGCGAGTGGGAAGCACATAAATATTTTTTGCCGGACAGCATTTCGCATGGAGTGGATCGGGTCATCATCCAGTCGCACGAGCGGATGTCGCATACGGTTACAGAGCTGGTGAACAACGCGCGCAACTCGCTCGGGAAGGTGCTCGCCTATGCGGTCGTCCCGTTCATTGCCTTTTACCTGCTCAAAGATATGAAGGAGCTGCACGAGACAGGGATGTCCATCGTGCCCCGCGCCTACCGCAAGCAGGTTCTTGTCGTGCTGCGGGATATTAACGAATCGCTCGGCAATTACATACACGGTCAAATGATGGTCGCGCTCATGGTTGGCCTGTTCGCCTATTTGGGTTACTGGCTGGTAGATATGCCGTATCCGTTCGTACTCGCCAGTTTCGTCTGCCTGACAAACATCATCCCCTACATCGGACCATTGATCGGGGCAGCACCGGCGGTCGTCGTGGCCTTGACGATCTCCACGAAGACACTGCTCCTCGTGCTCGTCGTCAACATCGTCATTCAGGTGGTCGAGGGCAACATTCTCTCACCGAATATCGTCGGCCGTTCCCTGCATCTGCATCCGCTGCTGATCATCATGGCCTTGCTCGTCGGTGAAGCGGTTGGAGGGATTATCGGTCTGATCGTGGCGGTGCCCGTGCTGGCGGTCTGCAAAGTCGTGATCAGCCGCATCGCGCTCATGATTCATGAAAGTTGACAGTGATCGCCCAAAAAATTTATAATACGAACAAAGCAATACTGGATTTGATCAATGAGGGAACGAGTACGTCGCAGCCCTTCTACAGAGAGGACGCCCCACGGTTGAGAAGGCGGCCAGAAGAAGTGCGACAGAAGGCTACTCCTAAGACCGGGAAAAAACCGGCGGCTTGGCACCGTTAACGGCCCGGAAAGCGACAGGCATGGTCTCCCGAACGGAAGGCGAGCCTGTAAGCAGGGTGGTACCGCGAGAAAAACAGTTCTCGTCCCTGAGGGGATGGGGGCTTTTTTTATTTTTTCATAAGAGGAGAATGGAAATGAAGAAACTGACAGGCAATCAAATTCGCCGCATGTTCCTGGATTTCTTTGTGGAAAAAGGACATCGCATTGAACCGAGTGCTCCTCTGGTTCCCATCGACGATCCGTCCCTTCTGTGGATCAACAGCGGCGTCGCGACCCTCAAAAAATATTTTGACGGACGCATCATCCCGGACAATCCGCGTATTACCAACTCGCAAAAATCGATTCGCACCAACGACATCGAAAACGTAGGGCGCACTGCACGCCACCATACGTTCTTCGAGATGCTGGGGAACTTCTCCATCGGCGACTACTTCAAGGAAGAAGCAATCGAGTGGGCGTGGGAATTTTTGACCAGCCCGAAATGGATCGGCTTCGATCCGGAGCGGCTCTCCGTCACAATTCACCCGGAAGACGAAGAAGCCTTTGAATACTGGAACAAAAAAATCGGAATTCCGGAAGAGCGCATCGTCCGTCTGGAAGGCAACTTCTGGGACATCGGCGAAGGCCCGAGCGGCCCGAACACAGAGATTTTCTACGATCGCGGCGAGGAGTTTGGCAACGATCCGAACGATCCCGAGCTGTACCCAGGCGGCGAAAACGAGCGCTATCTGGAAGTGTGGAACCTGGTATTCTCCCAGTTCAACCACAATCCGGACGGCACCTACACGCCGCTGCCGAAGAAAAACATCGATACCGGGATGGGTCTCGAGCGGATGGCATCCATCCTCCAGGGCGTGGACAACAACTTTGAAACCGACCTGTTGTTCCCGCTGATCGAGGAGACGAGCAAAATCTCCGGTGTCGCTTACAAGTCGAGCGCGGAAATGGACGTTGCCCTGAAAGTCATCGCGGACCATGCGCGTACTGTCGTGTTTGCGATCGGGGACGGGGCACTGCCTTCCAACGAAGGTCGCGGCTACGTCATCCGCCGTCTGCTGCGCCGTGCCGTGCGCATGGGCAAAAAGCTGGGCGTGGAAAAACCGTTCCTGTACAGCCTGACTGCCACTGTCGGCAACATGATGGGCGAATTCTATCCGGAAGTGGTGCAAAAACGCGAGTTCATCGAAAAAGTAATCCGTGCGGAAGAAGAGCGTTTCCACGAAACATTGAACGACGGGCTGGCGATCCTCTCCGAAATGGTGAAAACCGCCAAGGCGGAAGGCAAAACGCAGCTGTCCGGTCAAGATGTGTTCAAAATGTACGACACTTACGGCTTCCCGGTCGATCTGACGGAAGACTTTGCGGATGAGCAGGGTCTGACGGTAGACCGCGACGGCTTCGACAAAGCGATGGAAGAACAGCGCGAGCGCGCCCGTGCTGCCCGTCAGGACGTAGACAGCATGCAGATTCAGGGCGGTCCGTTGTCCGAGCTGACGGTTACGAGCGAATTTGTTGGGTATACTGAATTGGTAGCAACAGGAAAGGTCGAAGCGATCATTTGGGACAACCAGTTGGTGGATGAGGCAGAAGAAGGCCAGACGGTTCAGGTCGTTTTGAGCAAAACGCCTTTCTACGCAGAGAGCGGCGGACAGATCAACGACGAAGGCTTCCTGGTCTCTGACGCCGTAAAGGCACGAGTGACGGACGTACAAAAAGGTCCAAAAGGCCAAAACATCCACTCCGTGATCGTCGAAGCAGGCACGCTGCGCAAAGGCGATGAAGTGCACGCAGAGGTCAATCGGGAAGCGCGTCTGGCGATTACGAAAAACCACACCGCGACACATCTGTTGCACCAGGCGTTGAAGGATGTTCTGGGCACGCATGTCAATCAGGCGGGTTCCTTGGTCGCGCCGGAAAGACTGCGCTTTGACTTCACCCATATCAGCGCGATCGCGCCGGAAGAGCTGGAGCGCATCGAAGCGATTGTCAACGAAAAAGTGTGGGAAAACCTCGCTGTCGAGATCTTCAACAAACCGCTGGCAGAAGCGAAAGCGATGGGCGCCATGGCGCTGTTCGGCGAAAAATACGGCGACGTCGTCCGCGTCGTCAAAGTAGGCGACTACAGCCTGGAGCTGTGCGGCGGCTGCCACGTGAACAACACGGCGGAAATCGGCCTGTTCAAGCTTGTGAGCGAGAGCGGAATCGGCGCAGGTACACGCCGGATCGAGGCTGTTACGGGACGTGCTGCCTATCAGTTCCTGAACCAGCAGTTCGCGACGCTGAAAGAAGTGGCGCAAGCCTTGAAAGCACCTGTCCTGGCAGAGGTGCCTGCGCGCGTGGAAGGGCTGCAGCAGCAGTTGAAAGAGGTGCAGCGTGAAAACGAATCGCTGCGCGCCAAGCTGGGCAATATCGAAGCAGCTTCCCTGACCGACCAGCTGAAGCAGGTGGACGGTATCAACGTGCTCGCTGCCCGTGCCTCGGCTGTCGATATGGATAACCTCCGCGGCATGGTGGACGAGCTGAAAAACAAACTCGGCTCCGCTGTCATCGTCCTCGGTGCAGTAGATGGAGAGAAAGTGAACCTCGTGGCAGGGGTCACCAAAGACCTGATGGAGCAAGGCATCCACGCCGGCAAGATCATCAAGGAAGTAGCGACACGCTGCGGCGGCGGCGGCGGTGGCCGTCCAGACATGGCGCAAGCGGGCGGAAAAGACCCATCCAAGCTGCAGGAAGCGCTGGACGCTGTAGCCGAATTCGTAAAAAGTCAGGCAGTGGCGAAATAACACTTCTGGACAACTATTTTCTGAAATCGACAAGGAGTAGGCTCGTCCGAAGTCGAATACATTGGGTAGCAAAAAGCCATAGGGCTATTAGTCTCAGAGGAAATCGAGGTGTTGATTGTGAGTTCGTTGGATAATACCATGAAATTCACGGTGCCAAAGGAAGCGAATGCGGCGGATGTGCAAGAGACATTGACAGAGGTGTACAAGGCCCTGCAGGAAAAAGGGTATAACCCGATCACCCAGATCGTCGGTTACTTGCTTTCTGGCGACCCGGCGTTTATCCCACGTCACAACAACGCGCGCAGCCTGATTGGCAAATTGGAACGGGACAAAATCATAGAAGAGTTGGTGACCGTTTACTTGTCCGAACGCAAGTAAACCTGCGAATATGACACGTTTAATGGGATTGGATGTTGGCGACAAGACGATCGGTGTCGCGGTCAGCGACGAGCTGGGCTGGACTGCCCAAGGGGTAGAGACTATCAAACGGCAGTCCAAGGAAAAGGATCTGGCCCGTTTGAAAGAGCTGATCGCCCAGTACCAGGTCGGAGCTATTGTGGTCGGACTGCCGAAAAACATGAATGGCACGATTGGCCCGCGCGCGGAAATGTGTCAGGCATTCGGGAAGCTTCTGCAGGAACGTACTTCTCTTCCCGTCCACATGTGGGACGAACGGTTGACGACGATGGCTGCGGAGCGTATGCTTATCTCTGCCGATGTCAGTCGTCAAAAGCGCAAAACGGTAATTGACAAAATGGCGGCCACATTGATCCTCCAGGGATATTTGGACGCAAAATCGAGGTGACCCAAGATGAGTGAAGAGATGCACGAAGAATTTGAAGTGGGCGATGTGATCGCCCTGACCGAAGAAGGAACCGAGGAACCACGCGACTTCCGCATCATGTACATTTTTGACATTGAAGACCGCAGCTACCTGGTGCTGGTGCCTGTCGACCAGGAGGACGAGGAAGAGTATGAAGTTCACTTCCTGCGCTACGACGGCACGGACATGCTCCAGCCGATCGAAGACGACGAAGAGTGGGAGCAAGTCGAAGCCACTTTCGAGACGCTGATCGCCGATCTGGAGAAGGACGGTATCTAGTCTGCCAAAACGGGAGAGCCCCTATATACGGGGTTCTCTTTTTTTATTTGTCAGGGGAGATATTGGGACAGAAAATTTACTACCGCATGTTTCAGGTAGTTGTATTGTTCTGCATTCGTATCACGGAAGGCTTCTTCCCGACTTGATAACTGATCTTCATAGACGATAGGTTCTCTGAACTGAGACTCGGTGAAGTCGTATCGCTGTCCCGAAATGCGGTTGTAAAAGTGAACGCCATCAGGTAATGGCGTTTTCACAATTTCGCCGCCGAGTAAGTCATTTACGACTAAAGCTGTCACTCCGCACTGTCCCCGTGCAGGGTTATTTGGAGTCCACTTTGAGCTTGATTGGAGAGACCATGCTTTTATCAGGACTTGCTGTAAGTTCTGCGGGGTCGGCGCAAAATCAGCTGGATTCATAAACAGCCCTCCCAGAAATATACAAAAGGTTATTGAGAAATAAATTAAATTAAAATGGCAAATATTGTTAAATGTGCGTGTAAAGTGTTGAGTATTTCATGCAATTATGCAATGGTATCTTACATGGACAAGAGGGTATGTTAAGTTGGATTGCCATGGGGAAACTTGATAAAATCGCTATTTTTTCCTGTATCATAACCATGGTCTTCATGTTAAGCTGCTGCGCAAATATTGTATACGTTACATAAATATTCATCCCTCTTGAATTGCCTATCATAAATTTTATTACGAAAATCCAATTTTTCAAAGGTGAATGAAAGATTCGAGCGCTACAGTACTTACAGGCAATTATGGAGGGTGGAGAGAATGAAAAAAATCAATGATGTAAAGTTTTTGCTTGATGTTGTCATGGCCGTATTGTTTGTCTTGTTCTTCAACAAAAATGTGCTAGGCGGGTTAGCCTTTCATGAAATCGCGGGTCTCTTTTTTGCTGCTGCCTACATCACGCATGTTCTTCTGAATTTGGATTGGGTGAAGCGAGTCACTGTAAAAATGTTCGATCGCGGCTTATCGTGGAGAGTTCGCGGCAGTTATGCGTTGAATCTGCTGTTGCTGCTCTCCATGACCTTTATTATTGTCAGCGGAATTTTGGTTTCCCGTATCGTATTTCCGAATATTCACGTGGGCAATGAAGGCTGGTTTAAAATGACCCATATCTCGGTGTCCTTCCTGGTACTGGCGCTAGTCGGGGTCCATGTCGGCCTGCATTGGCAGTGGGTTTTGAACATGTGCAAGAAAATGACGTGCGTGAAAAAGAGCCGATCCTGGCTGCGGTATGCAGCGCAGGGCTTGACGGTGATCGTTCTGCTCTTTGGTGTGTACCAAATCAATCAGACTTCGTTCGTTACGCGACTGAAAAGTTCGGTGTCGGCTTTTAGCGTACATACGAATCAAGCAGGACCAGAAGGCAGAAAAGCTGTCGGTGGCAAAGAAATAGGCGAAATGAGAGGAGAGAGACCAGCCGGGGGAGAAGGTCAACCCCGTCGGCGGGGAGGAAACGTGAGCGTCGCAAACGTTCTTTTGACTTATTCCGGAATCATGGCGGTGTTTGTCATTGCAACCCATTATCTGAGAAAAGCAAGCTTCTCCCGCAAAACAAAAGAGGGTTGAAGCTGTCCAGGTTTGTGAAAATAGGCTGCACAGTGACAAGCCCGACATCCCTCCTGTATAATAAATAGGATTGAGAGTAGAGACCCTAAAGGGAGGATTTCGCACTTGAAACCCATGTCAGTGAGGCCTGATCGTCAGGCAGATCGATCCGGTGTGATGCGCCGCAGGCGAGGCGGAGGAGTTTTCCGTCTGATCGCTGCGCTCTTTCTGCTGATGGTCGTGGTCGTCGGGGGAGGAGTCCTGTACGTCTATCAGCAGCTGCAGCCGGTCGAAGGCGAACAAACCGCCCGGAACGTAACGATCCCCACAGGCGCATCCATCAAGGAAATCGGACGCTTGCTGGAAGAGGCGGGTTTGATCCGAAATGCAAATATGTTCAGCTACTATGTGAAGTATAAAGGCGTGGCCCCGGGGCTGAAAGCAGGGGAGTACCAGTTTACGGCCGGACAGACGATTGATGCCATGCTTCAGGACATGACGGAAGGCAAGGCGATCGTCTCCGCGAAGCGCTTTACCATTCCCGAGGGGTGGAACATCGAGCAGATCGCCGACCATTTGGACAAGGAAGGCATCGTGGACAAGGCCGCCTTCCTCAAGGAAGCGGACGAGGGGGATTTTTCCGAGTTTCCATTCGTCGCCCAGATTCCTGAAAGCAAAGAACGCAAGCATCGTCTGGAAGGATATTTGTTTCCCGAGACGTACGAAGTGTTAAAAGACGCCACCGCCCATGATATCGTGGCCAAAATGCTGGCCCAATTCCAGAAAGAGTGGAAGCCGGAGTGGACAGAACAAATCAAGGCGCGCAAGTTGACCATCGATGAGGCAGTCAATCTCGCTTCGATCGTGGAGCGGGAAGTGACAGTCGACAAGGAACGGCCAATCGTGGCGGGCGTATTTTACAACCGGATGCGCGACAAATGGCCGCTGCAGGCGGACGCCACAGTCCAGTTTGTCCTCGGCAAGCAGCGGGACCGGTTGACCTTTGAGGATCTGAAGGTGGACAGCCCGTACAACACGTATAAAAATCCGGGGCTGCCACCGGGGCCTATCGCCAACCCGGGGCGGGCTTCCCTCGAGGCTGTGGTCATGCCTGCCAAGCACGATTACTTCTTTTACGTGACGAAAAAGGACGGCACATCGGAGCATTACTTCTCTCGCACTTTGGAGGAGCACAACGCGAATAATGCGAAAAGCAGGGGAAACTAAACGGTTTCCTCTGTTTTAATGAGCAAAAGAGTTATGCTATAATAATCCGGTTGCAAGATAGAGGAGTGAAAAGATGATAACCAATCCGGCGATAGATGAATATATATCGAACCTGATTCCCGAGCGCTCCCCGCTGCTCACGCGTCTGGAGCAGGAGGCGAAAGCGGAGAACATCCCCATTGTTCAGCTGCCGTCTGCGCAAGTTATGAGGACGCTGCTGTTGCTGCATCAGCCGAAGTCGATCCTGGAAGTAGGCACGGCCATCGGCTATTCGACGATCTGGCTGGCAGAGGCGGCACCCAAGGCGCGCATCGTCACCATGGACATCGACGAGGAACGGCTCGCCCGCGCGCGGGCCAACGTAGCCGAAGCAGGCTGTGCGGAGCGGATTGAGATTTTGTCGCGGGACGCCACGCTTGGGCTGCCTCAATCCTATCAGTTTGATTGCCTGTTCATCGATGCGGCAAAGGGCCAGTATCGGACTTTCCTCGATTTGTATTTGCCGCATCTGCGCGTCGGGGGACTCGTCATCAGCGACAATGTGCTGTTCCGCGGGCTGGTAGCGACACCGGACGAGGCTTCCAAGCGCCAACGTCCCATGATCGACAAGCTGCTCGCCTTCAATGCGCATCTGGCCGGGCATCCTGATCTGGAAACGACGTTTCTCCCGGTAGGCGACGGACTGGCTGTCAGTCTGAAAAAGAAGTAGCGGGATACGGCCAAGACATGATGCATGAAAACAAGCTGCGGCACGCTGCTGCGATGTGAAACAGGAAAGGGGTTATGAAGCATGCGCAACCCCGTTTTGATTGGGGTAGCTGGAGGCAGTGGATCTGGCAAGACGACCGTCGCCAGGGAACTGTTCCGCCAGTTTCAAAACGACAGTGTGGCCATGATTGAGCAAGATTCGTACTACAAAAGCCAGGATCATTTGAGCATGGAGGAGCGGTACAAGACCAACTACGATCATCCGCTGGCCTTCGACAACGACCTGATGCTGTCACACCTGAAAGATTTGCTGGAAGGTAAAGCCATTGAAAAGCCGATATACGATTTCAAAGTGCACACGCGAAAAAAAGAAACGGTCCGGATTGAACCCAAAGATGTCATCATTTTGGAAGGCATGCTCATTTTGGAGGACGAGCGGATTCGCGACCTGATGGACATCAAGGTGTTCGTGGACACGGACGCTGATGTGCGCATTGTGCGGCGGATCGCGCGCGATATTGAGGAGCGCGGCCGCTCGCTGGAGTCTGTGGTCAATCAATACCTGAATGTTGTGCGGCCGATGCACCTGCAGTTTATCGAGCCGACGAAGCGATACGCCGACGTAATCATTCCGGAAGGCGGCTACAACCTGGTCGCTCTCGATCTGCTGTCGACGAAGATCAGCAACATTTTGCTGAAAAAACAGCAGCTTGCCAATACGTAATGCGTCCATTTCCAAGGGGTTGTCTCCAAGTCGATTTTTTGACTGGGAGACGCCCCTTTTCGTATTACCAGAAGCGTGCATGTACAAGTGCAACGGCGGTTTGGCCAAAAAAGCTGGTATCGCCAAGTTTTCTTGTGCGACTCGTTTCCCTCCCCGGCAAAAGGGCAATACTGGCTAAAAAAGCCAAGGGAGGGAAGACGATGCAGCTGGAGAAGCGGATGAAACGAAGGCAGTTTCTCGTATTAATGGGGATGACCTTCATCTGGATCGGATTGATCGCGCGGCTCTGGTGGATTCAGATCGCTGCGACGCACCGGTTCACAAAACGCAACATCGATCTGGTGAAGAGCGCGGTCAAACAGCGTCAGCAAAGCATCGTGCTGCATAGCGGGCGCGGAGATATACGAGACCGCAACGGCTACGCGTTCACGGGCGAGGAGCATCGCGCCCTGATCCTCTTTCCCTTGGCTCGCGGCAGCCTGGAGGGAACGAACGGACTTTCACGCCTGTCCGCTATCGTCGGCCAGCCTGTTCAGCGATTGGCGGAAGTGATGGAGAATGCGAAGGCTCCGCTGCTGCTAAGAAATGAGGAAGGGAAGCTCGTCGTGCTCTCGCAGCGACAGGCGGATGAAGTAAACGCGCTGGCGATCCCCGGCGTTGTCGCGCTGGCCGTCACGGAGCGGTATCGGCCGGATGAGGTCGCCAAACATGTCATCGGCTTCATCAATCAAAATCCGGCTCTGGTGCAGTCGCTCTACCCGGATGAATGGGCCAGCGGAAAAATGAATGCGGACAGCACGATCGGGGCGTCCGGGCTGGAGCGCAGCTTCGACCGGTTCCTGCAAGGCGTGGAGCCGTCTGTCCTGTCCTACTACGTGGACGGGCAAGGCAACCCGATGCGCGGGCTGGATATCCGCTACTCCAAGCAGGACAACGAATATTATCCGCTCTCGCTGACGACTACCCTCGACGTAGATATTCAGCGGCGAATGGAGAAAATCGCCGATGAGGCCGGTTTGCAGCAAGGAAGCATCGTCGTCCTCGACGCGCAAACAGCCGATGTCCGTGCGATTGTCAGCCGTCCCACCTACGATCAGACCAAGGTGAACCTTGCCACGGAAAACTGGAAAAACCGGGCAGTCAAGCAGCTGCCGCCCGGCTCGATTTTCAAAACCGTCGTAGCGGCTGCTGCGCTGGCGGAAGGCATCGTTTCTCCGACAGAACGTTTTACGTGTACGGGCGAGTACGGCAAGTACCATTTTTCCTGCTGGAAAAAGGACGGGCACGGCAGCGTGACGATCGAGGAAGCCTACTCCCAGTCATGCAATATTGCCTTTGCCCAGATTGCCAATCGGGTCGGGGGCGAAAAACTGGAGGAATACGCGAGACGGCTGGGCTTGTCCGAGCAGGTCGGGCATGTGACTGCGCATTTGTTCAAGCTCGACGGATTTCGGCAGATAGATGGCGAGCAGCGAGGCGCGATCTTCGCCCCTGGAGTATCCCGCCGCGACGAAGGAGTCCTCATACAAACGGCGATCGGTCAGCGGGATGTCCGGGTGACACCCTTGCAAGCGGCCAACATGGTTGTGGCGATTTTGCGCGGCGGCCAGCCGATGCAGGTTCGTCTGGTCGAGGAGATTGCGTACCGCAACGGCCAGGCTTTTCACCGCTTTCCCCTGCAGACGCTGCCTGCCGAAGGGATTGACTTCGTGACGGCCAGCAAGCTGCGCAAGATGATGCGAAAAGTCGTGACGGATGGCACCGGGCAAGCGTTGGCTGGCGCTTCGTGGGAAGTGGCGGGAAAGAGCGGGACTGCGCAGACCGGGGGGGAAAACCCGGCGCAGAACCATCTTTGGTTCATCGGCTACGCGCCGTATGAACAGCCGCAATTTGCGCTCTGTATCGTCTCAGAAAATCAGCCAAGCGGGGGGAGAAATCAAGCTATCGAGATGTTTCGCCGCGCGGTTGATGAACTTGCCGGTCAAACAGCTCAATCCTTGCGACCTCGCGCAGGGAATTCCCCAGAATGAAAGCGCGTGCCTGCACCTGGTTTTGCCTGCCCAGGCCGACGATCAGCATCAGTGGGGAAGGAGAAGTGTACATGGACTGCGACGCTTTTTCCCAGAACGTACGCTTGTCTCCCTTGCTCGGCGAGAGTCGCTTGATCGTATGGCTATGCCAGTCTCCAAGGTATTGCCACTTGCGGCTCTTGCTTAGCTTGCGTACAAGCTTGCGCAGGTGGGCGTCGTCAAAAAAGACCGAGTTGGGATTTTGGATAGCATTGGGCCCCGGCTCGCTCGCATAAGTGACGACCCAGCGATCGTCGCCCAATGGATAGCCCATCATCACCCCTCCTGTCTCGATTGTAGGATTCTTTCTCACGGCTTTTTCGATTTGCTTCCACGCTTTCGGAGTGATGTACAAAATCGTCATGAGACGGATGTCCCTCCTAGAAATCACCAATCGTACGCCTTTCATCATATGTAACTCGCGCGCTGAACGTCCCGAATGGGAAGAGAGTTCAAGCAGTTTGAAAAAAATAGATTGTAACGACCATCCTTACTTTCTATAATTTAGGAAAAAGGCTTGAAGGGTGGATCTTATGTCTTTGGCAACTGTTGATTATTCGCTTGTGGGAAGAGTACTTGCCAGCGATCTTTTTTCGGATAACGGAGTTTTGCTTCTTCCCGAAGAAACGCTGATTACGGCTGCTCACGTAGAACTGCTTCACAAGCAGCATGTCCATTTTGTAGAAGTGCGGGAGATTCGCTCGGAAGGGTCCGGCGAGCAGATCAAAGCGCAGCTCATGGAGCTGGAGGCAGATGTAGAAACGATCGCGGCCTATGTACAAGCGCTGGACGAGACCCGATTGCTGTTCGAGCAGGTCGGGAAGCATGAAGCTTCATGTCTGGATAAATTTTCGGAAGTTTTTGACAAGATTGCTGAACAGACCGTGAATCGGCTCGGCTTGTTCCGTTCCTTGTACGTTTTGGAAGGCACCGACAGTTATACCTATCGTCACTCGTTGAACGTAGGCATTCTCTGCTCGCTGATCGCCCGGATCATCAAGTGGGACGCAAAACAGATTGCCTTTATGGGCATGGCCGGTTTTTTGCATGATTTGGGCAAAATGAAGGTGCCCAAAGATATTTTGCTGAAACCGGACAAGCTGACTGACGCCGAATTTGAGGAAGTAAAGAAGCACACGATCTACGGTTATGAAATGATCAGGGAGATGGATGGCGGTACCGAGCTGCTGGCGCAATGCGCACTCCTCCATCATGAACGGCTGGATGGCAGCGGATATCCCCAGGGCCGCAAAGGAAATGAAATTCCTTTGGAATGCCAGGTGCTGGCAATCGCCGACATGTTCGATGCAGTCTGCTCGGACCGTGTCTACAAGGACAGAACTTCACCGTTTGAAGCCGCACAGGTGCTGTGGAAGGAGGCGTGCGATGGCAAGCTCAACATCGAGATCGTCTCGAAGTTCGTCCACTATATTGCCCAGCTGTACGTCGGAGCGCGCGCCCGCCTGAACAACGGGGATGAGGTCGAGGTCATTTTGATCCATCAGGATGAACCGATGCGGCCGCTGGTGCGGAAAAGCGGCGAATTCGTGGACCTTCGCCAAGTGCGACATTTGACCATCGAAAAAATGATCGGCTAAACCGGTCTCAAAAAGAGACTGTTCACAGGGGAGAGGTTTCATTCATTGCGCTGTCGGGAAGGGGTGTGGATGTGCCTCGACCCTTTCAGCGGAGTATGGCACAATGGAGTGAAGCACGCCGGGAGAAGCAGCGCCGACAGAAGGAGGGAAGCAGCATGATACGCGAGGCAACACCTGCGGATGCGGACTTCGCAGCGCCGCTGATCTACGAAGCGATTGGCGGCATTGCATATACATTGACTGGTACATCAGAGCCTGCTTGCGCCATCGCGGAAGTGCGCCGATTTTTTGCCCAGGCCGGGAACAGGCTCAGCTACGAAAATGCAGTCGTCGCAGTGGACGGGGACAAGCGGGTGGGGCTCGCTCTGTTTTACCATGGCAGCCAGACTGCGGTTTTGGACCGCCCTTTTGTCGAGCATGTCGAGAGGAAGACGGGCAAAGCGCCGCATATTGTAAAAGAGGCGAGGGACGACGAATTTTATTTGGACACTCTCGTCGTCAGCCGGGAATATCGGGGAAAAGGAATCGGCAAGGCTTTGCTGGAAGCCTTTGAACAGGAATGCAGACGACGCGGCTTTGGGAAAGCAGCTTTGCTGGTCGACGAGGAAAACGGGCGGGCACGCAAACTGTACGAGTCCATCGGCTATCGCGAGGACGGAAAGATCAAGGTGAGCGGGCATTGGTTCAGCCACATGGTCAAGCAAGCAGCCGTCAGCGTATAGACTGCCAGCAGGCACTGTTTCTGCCCATTGCGTATTGCTCTGAACCCCGGCTCATCGAGGCTGTCACTGGTACCAGCAGGTTCGGATGTGTATTTCTTTGGCGGAAAAAAACAACGCGACGGCAGGCCCCCATTGACCCGAGCGTGCAACTTTTTTACAATCAACCTATGAATGCGAACAGGAGATGGCGTTCGCCATGAACCGTCCGGGCGTGACGAATGACTCCTACCAGTGCCGCAGCGCTGCTGGTAGGAGTTTGTTTGCTTTTCGGGACTTGCGAGGGAGGAGCTTGGGATGAAAGATAGTGCGGCAGTAGCAATCGGCGGCTTCTTTGGCGCGTCTTTACGCTGCGCAATCGGGCTTGTCATACCGGCAGCAGACGGTTTTCCTCTGGGGACGCTGGTGATCAATTTGCTGGGGTCTTTGTTCCTGGCCTGGTTTTTTGCCGTGACCGCGGCGAGGTTCAAGGTTCCTCCGTACATCAGGCTGGGGATCGGGACCGGATTCACGGGCGCGTTTACGACCTTTTCCGCGTTTTCTGTGGAAACGCTGGGACTGATCGAGCAAGCGCGCTTCGGCCTGGCAGCCGGGTATGTCGCGGCGAGCGTGCTGGGAGGAATCGGGCTTGCGGCCATCGGCGCCCGATTGGCAGTGGAGAAACAACACAGCCGGAGCAAATGAAAGGAGAGGTTCACAGATGGTATGGCTGGCAGGGATCGGAGGCGTGTTCGGGGCGCTGGTGCGGTTTTGGCTGGGGAAGTGGATGGCGAAAGTTGCGCCGGACAACTTTCCGTACGGGACATGGACGATTAATGTGACCGGGTCCTTTTTGCTCGGCTTGCTGGCAGCCTGGCAGCGGCAACACATGCTGCCGGATTGGGCATGGCTCTTGCTGGGAACGGGCTTTCTCGGGGGTTACACGACGTTCTCCACGTTCTCCTTCGAGACCATTCAAATGCTGCAACGGCAGGAAGTGGGCAAGGCAGCGGCATATGTCACAGCCTCGGTGCTGGTAGCGTGTCTGTTTGCCTGGGCAGGGATGATCGTCGGGGAGTGACGGCGCCAAAGGCAGGGGGGCGCCGTCCTTTTTTCCGTACATGCACATATAGGCTACCGCCCACATAGCATAGGAGTAAGCTATCCCAGACGTGGAGGTGGCAGCCATGTCCAGCCTGATTGCGGCACTCTCGTTGGTTTTCAAAGAACTTCTGATGTTCGTGGCGTATGTCAAGAACAATGCCTTTCCGCAACCGCTCACTGACACGGAGGAAGAAAAGTATTTGCGTCTGATGGCAAAAGGCGACCCGTATGCCCGCAACAAGCTGATCGAGCACAACCTGCGGCTGGTCGCGCACATCGTCAAGAAATTTGAAAACACTGGTGAAGACAGCGAAGACCTGATCTCCATCGGGACGATCGGTTTGATCAAGGCGATCGAGAGCTACCAGGTGGAAAAAGGCACCAAGCTGGCGACGTACGCAGCGCGTTGTATTGAAAATGAAATCCTCATGCATCTTCGCAGCTTGAAAAAGACGAAGAAAGACGTTTCCTTGCACGATCCGATCGGGACGGACAAAGAAGGGAACGAAATTACCCTGATCGACGTCCTTGGCACGGAGACGGATGAAGTCGTGGATGCGGTGCAGCTCAAGCTGGAGTCCAACAAGATCTACCAGCATATCCACATCCTCGACGATCGGGAAAAAGAAGTGATCATCGGCAGATTCGGCCTCGATCAGGACAAAGAAAAGACGCAGCGGGAAATTGCCCGTGAACTGGGCATCTCGCGCTCGTATGTGTCGCGGATCGAGAAACGGGCGTTGATGAAGCTGTTTAACGAGTTTTACCGCACCAAACAGACGCAAGGGAGATAACGAACGGAACAGCTGGCCGGCGGGGTGCCTGTTACTTCAGGTGCCCTTTTTTGCGTGCATCCAGGATGCCGGGGACATATGTCCTTTCCTCGAACGAAATTCTATCTTTTACTAGAGAAAAAGAAAATTCGCGGGGGAAATGACAACCATGAGCGTGAAAGGATTTTTGTTTGCGCTGGCAGCCGGTGCCCTGCTCACCCTGCAAGGAGCAGCGAACGCCGCTATCAGCGCGAGCATCGGCACATGGCAAACGGCGACGATTACCCAGTTTACGGGATTTGCGGCGGCCTTTTTGGTGATGCTGCTCGTGCGGGATACAGACTGGCGGGGCTTGCGGAAAGTGAAGCGGCTGTATTTGACGGGCGGGTCTTTTGGAGCGATCATTGTTTTCAGCAATGTCACGGCGATTCAGCAGATCGGGGTGACACTGACAGTATCGGCTTTGCTGATTTCCCAACTGTGCCTGACTTTTCTGATCGACAGTAACGGCTGGTTCGGAGTGGTGCGGCAGCGGATGAGGCTCCCGCAGTTGCTCGGCATCGCTATGATGCTCGCGGGTATCGTGATTCTGAAGCTGTCGTGAAAGGCTCTGCCCGGGCAGCAGGAGACATGGAGGGAGTGGGAGTCATGAAAGAACATCACGATTTGGAGCAGGTGCGTCATTACTTGCGGGCTTTCCAGATGGACTCGGTCTTTTCCGGGCAAATCCAGTCGCACCTGTCCTTGTACAGCTTCGAGCAAGGGGAGAAGGTGTGCACGCAGGGGGAAGCTGCGACGCATCTGTACGTGCTGGTGAAGGGAAAGCTGAAAATCTATACGACATCGGCGGAGGGCAGGACACTGATCCTCTCGTTCAAGACGCCGCTTGAGCTGATCGGAGACATCGAATACGTGCGGGGAACCGATATTGTTAACACTGTGGAGGCGGTATCGCCGGTGCTCATGCTCGGCATTCAGCATCGCTGGCTGCGCAAATACGGGGAGGGGGACCCGCAACTGCTACAATTTTTGCTCGACCACATCACGAAAAAGTTTTACGCGAAGTCATCCTCCATGAGTTTCAATCTGCTGTATCCGGTCGAGGTGCGGCTGGCGAGCTACCTGTTGTCTGTCTCCTTCGACGATACCGATGCAAAGGTGAATGGACAGCTGCATGCGGCGGACATGGTGGATGTTGCGCATTTGATCGGCACCAGCTATCGCCATCTGAACAGGGTCTTGCGGCAGTTTGTTGCGGACGGACTGGTCGAGCGGCAGCAAGGGGCCATCGTGATCACAGACAGGGACGGCCTGCGGGCGCTGGCAGGGCAAAACGTGTACGAGTAAGAGGCAGGAGAATAAAGACGGAGACGAGGAGTGGGGATGTGTGGTTGCAGGAATGGTGCTGGCTTTGCTCGCAGGTTCGCTTGTGAGCCTGCAAAATATTTTCAACAGCCGGGTGAACGAACGGGTCGGGTCTTGGACGACTACCGCTTTGGTACTGGGTACGGGCGGTTTGGCGTCGCTCGTGCTGGGTCTGCTGCTGGAAGGAAACCAACTGTTCACGCTGTCTCACATGCAGCCGTGGTTCTGGTGCAGCGGCCTGCTTGGAGTAGGGGTGGTCACGTGTATCATGCAGGCGATTCGCCAGCTGGGGCCGACATATGCGGTTTCAATCGTGCTAACCTCCCAGCTCGGCTCAGCCTTACTGATGGATTCGCTCGGGTGGCTGGGGCTCAGCAGGATTCCTTTCACGTACCAGCACCTGCTCGGTGTGCTGGTCATCGCGGGTGGCGTTGTCGTCTTCAAAGCAGGGGGCGCACGCCAGAAGCAGGATGCGACAGCGTAAGAGCAAAAACAACCAGTCCGTACACGAAAAAGGGTGTAACGGCTGGTTGTTTGTTTTTTGTCAGGCGCGGGGTGTCGTTTCGACGATTTGCGCGAGACGCTCCTGGATCTGGTCTGTGCAGACTCCTCCGTGATAGGCGATGACCGTCGCGATGTCCAGCGAGAGCAGCTTGGCGATGGAGTCTACGGCGGTCGCTTTGTCTAGTGTAAACACGGGATTGAACGGCTGGAGCACACCGTTCTCGGCGGTGAGCGCATCTCCGGCGATCAGCGTTTTGCTGGGAAGATGGTACAGCGATAGATGGTCAGGTGTATGTCCGGGGGTATGGATCACCTGAATGCCGCCCCAAATGGGGAGGATTTCGCCGTCTTGCAGGACGCGGTCGACTTTTACCGGAGTGACGGTCGTCCCGCTTTTGAGCAGCGGAATTTCTCCCGCGATGTACGGCACAGCCGCTTCGTGAGCCAGGACCTGGATGCTTCCCTCGCGCGCGGCGACGATTTCAGGAAGACTGCCGATATGGTCGCGGTCCTGATGGGTGATGATAACCGTATGCAGCGTGTCGAAAGGTATGCCCTCCTGCTCCAGTACGCTTTGAATCAATGCCAGTTGTCCGCCAATTCCCGTATCGACGAGCACGGCTCCCGCTTCATCCCACAGCACTGCTGTATGGACGACGAATACCCCGCTGTCCATTTTCATCTCGAGTTTGATTGTTTTGATCCCTGACAAAAGTCCCCACTCCTCCTGTTGGTAAAGTTCAGACCATTACTTCCGCAAAACCTCCCGGAATCCTTTTCTTCCCTGCACTTTGCCAAGTGCTTGCAAGCGGCATTGCCAGCCGGAAAGAGCGTGGAAGCCTGCTATTTTTCCAGCCAGGGGAAAGAATGCTCGAACAGGAAATTTATACAATAAAATTTATTGACTATAAATATTTGTTTATGATAAAATTAATAATTTTATTTTCTGCATCGTGATATAATGGAGAGGATGGAAGCACAGGAGGTGGACTAATGTTTCAAGTTGGAGACAAGATTTTTTATCCAATGCACGGTGCAGGCATCATCGAGGCAATGGAGGAAAAAGAGTTCCTGGGGGAAAAGCATCTCTATTTTGTGCTGCACATGCTGTTGAAGGAGCTTGACATCATGGTTCCTGTTGAAAAAATGTCCGCTTTGGGAATTCGCAAGATTGTCGACGAACAGACGTTGGAACAGGCACTTGCGGTCTTCCGGAATGGGAAACCCGACCTGAGCGTAAATGGGACTCAACGCTGCAAGCTGAATACGGAAAAGCTGAAGAGCGGCGACATCATTGCAGGAGCCGAAGTCGTTCGCGATTTGCAGGCGCTCAGCAAGCACAAGGTGCTGGGGACGAGCGACAAAATCATGCTGGACAACGCGACGCTGAACCTGATCAGCGAGATCGAGCTTGTCCGCGGGCTGGATCGCGAAGAGGCGAAAGAGGTGCTCAGGCAGGCGAGTGCCAGGGAAATCGTCAAAGTGTCTCCGTGATGTTACCAGATTCATGTCTATGATAAGTGCGATGAAGGCTTGGCGCAGACAAGTTTTTTCATAAGGGCAGGGTGCGATTGTGCTGACAATCGTACTCTTTTTTTATCTCGACCGAATCGATTGGGAATGCTTTCTTCTAAATCCGGGCGAATTTTTCGCTTTGCCGTTACGAGATAGGGGAAGAAGTTATAGAAACCGCCTCCCCACAATCTGCACCACGCGCGCCCACAGCTGCTGCAGCCTGCGCCGGGAGCGCAGTGTCACATGCCGATCGGGTCTGCGCAAATACGCGCGCAGCAAAACGACGCGATAGCGTACGCGGCCTCCTGCGATATAGCGCTGCGAGTAAGTCGGGATTACCGAGATGCCGGTGATCGCAGTCTGCCCCTGCGCGCTTTTTTCCACGGAAAAGCGCAGGATCGCGCCGCATTGGGAATGGTCGTAGGAGAGCATGCGCTCTGAAGTGAAGTTCCCCAGCGAATAGGCTACCAGCGTGCGCCGTTTCCCGCCGGTTGCCGTGGCGATCAGCGGTGTGGTTACCGGCTGGAGGACGTGGGGATGGGCGCCGAGTATGACATCCGCACCCCGCTCCAGGAGGGCTTGCGCCAGACAGCGCTGCTTTTGCGTCGGAGTAAAGCGAAATTCTACGCCGAAGTGAAGGCAGACGATCAGCAGATCGACCTGTGGGCGCAGCCGGGAGATGTCCTGCTCCACGGCGGATTGCTGCAGCAGATTGACGAGCCACGGCTGATCGGCAGGTACCTGCTGCTTGTTCGTGCCGTACGTATAGGCCAGGATGCCGATGCGGATGCCGTTCACGTCGCGGATCAGGTGGCTGGAAGCTTCCTGCGGACTGCGGTACGTCCCCGTATGTGCGATCCCGTGCTGATCGAGCACGTCGAGCGTACGCAACAGACCCTGGGGGCCGCCGTCCAGACAGTGGTTGTTGACCGTCGTCAGAACGTCGAAGCCTGCTTGCCGCAAGTCGCGCGCCAACTCGTCGGGGCAGTTGAACCGGGGGTAGCCTGTGCGGGCAGAGCCGATTTGATAGGGCTGTGTCTTGCCGGAAAAAGTCGTCTCCAGATTGCCGATTGTCAAATCAGCGCCTTGCAGGATGGCAGCGACGGGCGCGAACATTTCCGCAAACGAATATTTTCCGGTGCCCGTTACGCAGGCGGATTCGATTTGCTCCCGCCACATGAGAATATCGCCTACTGCGGCGATGGTAGCTTTGCGCGTCATTTGGCTTCACCTCTTTCGTTTCTACTCTATTCGGGAAAGCGTCAGCTCGTTTTGGATGAAAGCGGAACGTTTTCATAGATGAAGGTCTAAACAGGCTGTCTCTCGCACTCATACACTATCCTTGACAACAGTGCGCGCAGAGTGGAGGGAGAATCATACCGTGAGAGGCACCGGAAAAGGCAAAGCCAGAGGAAGGGCGAAAGCGGCACCTGCGAAGACGCTCATTCTCCAGAAGCCTGTGATCGCAGTGACCGGCAGCGCCGGGAAAACGACGACGAAAGAAATGATCGCTGCCATCCTTGGCAGGCGGTGGAACATCTATAAATCGATGTACAACAAAAACTTCCTGGGCAACACACGCGCACACGCCAAAAAGATCAAAGACGAGCACAAAGCGGCCGTTCTCGAATTCGGGATGACGGGCAGCGGCCATATCAAAAAGCATTGCCAGATCATCCAGCCCTCGATGGGGGTCATCACGAACGTCGGTACGGCACATATCGGCAATTTCGGCGGAGAGGTGGACGGCATCGCGATGGCGAAGTCAGAGCTGATCCGCCACATGAAGCGGACAGGGACGGTTTTTCTCAACATGGACTGTCCGTATTCGCGCAAGCTGAAAGGGCAGCCGTACGCCGGCTCGTTCGCAGGGAAGTTCATTACGATCGGCATTGTCCAGGAGGCGGATTACCAGGGGCAAGACATTCAGGTCGACGAGCAGGGCATCCGTTTCACGTGCGATCTGCGGGGGAAGCGGGAGATGTTTTTCCTGCCCATGCTGGGCGTGCACAATGTGTACAATGCGTTGCTTGCCATTGCGGTCTGTGACGAGCTCGGTTTTTCCATTCAGACCATTCGCGAAGGGTTACAGTCGTTTCAGGCGCAGCGCAAAAGGCTGACTCGCTATCGTCTGGCTGACAACGTGCAAATCCTGGACGATACGTACAGCTCGAACCCGGACGCTGCCAAAGCGGCGATCGATGTGCTGTGCCAGGTCGCAAGCGGGACGAAAGTCGCGGTACTGGCCAGCATGCTGGAGATGGGAGACTACGAGGTAGTCGCGCACGAAGACGTCGGCCGCTACTTGAGCCAAAAAAATGTAGACTACTTGTACACGCTGGGAAGAAGCGCCCGCCATATTGCCCGCGGCGCCATCCGCTCGGGGTTTCCTGCGGATCGCGTCGTTCACTGCCAAACCAAGACAAGGCTGCACCGCCTGCTCGCCAAACGCATCGGCCCGGACACTTCTTTTCTCGTAAAAGGCTCCCACCGTCTGAGAATGGGCGAAACTGTCCTCTTTTTGTGCAAGGAAACGGCGAAAATCCGGCAGAGACGAAAGTAAAGCAGCTTTTGCAAGATGCGCTCGTCATGGAAGCGGACGAGCGCTTTTGACTATGTCTGACGGAATGGACAAGCCCGCATACGACCAGGCAGCAGCTAGGGCTTTGGTCATCAGTCTATGTATTCAATTCCTCTGTTGGGAAAATTTACAGCCTGTTAGGGCGTCCGTTCTTCCAGTAAACTGGTTCCGTACCCAATAGTTTGGGATAGACAGCCAGGAGGGGAAAGAATGACGAAACGAGATTGGTTGAGAAAGTCGAGTGTCGCCGTCATGCTGGGTGCTTCCCTGCTTATGTTTACGGAAGGTGGACATGCAGCAGCAGCTCAAACTTTAGATTCGCAAAATTCTGCAAAAGCAACGGAAGTCGCAGAGATCGCGAAGACATTGGTTGGAAAAAGTTACAAATATGGAGCATTGGGTCCGAATTCTTTTGGCTCGGCAGGTTTGGCAACGTACATATACAAGCAGGTAGGAATCAAAATCGACGACACGATTGCCAAGCTGTACAAAGCGGGCGAGAAAGTCGCTGTCAACGACGTGCAGGAAGGCGATTTGCTGTTCTTCTCCTCCACAGGAAAAGGTTCGCCGAGCTTCATGGGGATTTACGTCGGAAACGGTCAATACGTTTACTCGTCAGAAGGTCAGAAAGCCGTCGTCCTCAAAAATCTGGCCGACTATACGAAAAAGCTGCTCGGGGCGCGGCGCGTGCTTCCGGCAGATTCGGGCACGACAACGCCTGATTCGGGTCAAACAACACCTGACCCGGGTACGCCATCTGCCAGCATCGGCGACAAGGTCATCGAAGCTGGCTTGAAATACCTGGGGACGCCGTACGAGTACAGCTCGACCCGCGCGAACAAGAAGACGATGGATTGCTCGGAATTTACGATGTGGGCTTATCTGGATGGAGCGGGCATCGACATGGGCAAGGGAGGCGCCAAATCCCAGGCCAATTACGTCAAGAGCCACGGCTCCTATACGACGGACATCAACAAGCTGAAGAAAGGCGACCTCGTCTTTTTCATGAGCTATAAAGGCTATAAAAAGTCCGATTACAAAAACATCGACGTCGCGAAGCAGAGCATCACCCACGTGGGCATCTACATGGGAGACGACAAGCTGCTGCAAACTTTCTCCAAAGAGTCCGGCGGCGTCAAGATCACGGATTTCAAAGGAACGCATTGGGAGTACCGCTTCATCATGGGCGGACGACCGTACTAGGCAGGGCGGCTTTCCCTTGTCAGAAAACGAATGATGCAGGCGGGATTGGGGCGGCGTGAAGACGTTGCCCTTTTTCCGTGGACAGGGGAGAACAGGCATGACATGTCAGCGGAGCAGACAGGAGCGGAAAAATAGGTAAATGACAGGCGGCAAACGCACATGCCATAGCCGCATTCGCTGCATTTCCTATAGGGAGACTTGTAGGAGGTGAAACGTCATGTCACATCGCTTTCCGCCCATGCCGCCTGGAGGGGGATTTCCGCCGCCACCCGGAGGCTTTCCTCCTCCGCCGCCAGGACCGCCGCCTGGCAGGACGCCGAGTTCCCCAGGTTCGAGCGGTTACGGAGGTACGCGCCGGATTGACGCAGGCAGTTTCTATCCTTGTTTGTACCGCTATGCCTACTTGTGGATGAGAAATGGAAATTCTTTCTGGTTTTATCCCGTATACATCAGCCGCACGTCCGTATCGGGGTATCGCTGGAGACGCAATCGCTGGGAATATTACGGTACGGATCTTGACCGGATCGCCTATTTTACGTGCTGAGCAAACAATGGCGCAGCTCCATTCAGAAACGGAGCTGCGCCTTGTGCTGCTCGCATGAAGCGATTGAAGTGATTACTTGGGCTGTACGGCGAGTGGAAAGCTCTTGTGGTCGTGGATTTCCCCCTTCTCCACGTGGACTTTCACTGTGTAGCTGCCAGCAGCAGGGAGGTTCGCCTCCGCGCTGTACTGACCGGGCTGCTCTTCCCGTGCCTCGACAAACGTATGCTCTGCCGCGCTACCCTGCCAAATTTCAAAGCGGACTGCCGCTTTGGTGAAACTGGCATTGTCTTTCATCAGGTGAACCATGAGGGGAGTCGGCTGGCCTGCCAGGACCGGGGTTGGCGGCATGAAGTGAAAATCGACGCCGCTCGCGTGCGCGTGCTCCGCAGCCTCATGCTCATGCTCCGCCGTCGCTTCGCCCGGGTGCTGCGCGTGGGCAGGGGAGGCAGACGAAGCGGATTGCCCGCCGACGGTAAAGGCTACCTTTTGCATGTTGTGAAAATCGCGTGCGGTTACGTGGTAATAAACGAAATAAGAGCCGGCTTCGTCAATCGTTTGCCGGGCGGTGTACACGCCATCCTTCTGCAGCGATGCGGGAATCGTCACATGCTGCTCCTGCCCGTCCTTCCACCATTCAAATTTGACTTCCTTGGCATCGTTGACAGGCTCGCCATTTTGCGTCACCTTGACCGAAAACGTAATGGGCTTGCCTGCCGCAGGTTCCTTCGGCAAAATGGCGAAGTCGGCCGCGACCGGATCGGCAGAAGGCAGCGCAGCTTCTTGATGATTGTGTCCGCAGGCGGCTGTCATTGCCGCGAGCAGGACGAGCAGGGAAAACAAATACCGTTTCATAGCTACAATCCTTCCTTGTTCATGGTCACCAGTTCCTGATAGACCTGGTCGATATCAAAATCGTCGCCCATCCCGAATTTGCGGACGACTTCGTTGTTGGCGCCGACGACATACGTGCTGGCTGTATGGGAGATAAAGCCGTCCGCCGTCTTTCTCGCGATGAACCCGAGCGAGCGGGTGACGGTCTGGATGGACTGCTCGTCCCCGCGCAGGATCGTCCACCCTTGCGAATCGATGCCCAGCTGCCTGGCGTACTTTCGCAAGACGTCCGGCGTATCGTTATGCGGGTCGATCGTGACGGTCAAAAATTCGACACGGCTTCCCATCAGATTCGCTTCTTTTAGCCGCTTTTGCAGCTGGACCAGCTTTGCTGTCGTCGTCGGGCAAACGTCCGGGCAGCGGGTGTAGATCAGCTCCACGAGGCGGATCTGGCCAGGCTTCGGGGCGAGTGAATACGCTTTTCCGTCGATTGTCTCCAGCGTAAGGCCTGGCAGCGCGGCGATTTGCGTGCCGCCCCGAAACCAGGACGCGACCAGTGCAGCGAGCACGAGGGCAGGGAGTAACAACAGCAGCCGCCTGAGCCATAAGGCTGACGCTGCAGACGCTTCAGGCATGTCCGGTAGTGCCCCTTTCGTTTCGTGAGTTAATGGGGAAGCAGCTGATCGTCCGGCTGGTCCTTTTCCTTGCGGTACCAGCGGGCGAAGATGTAGGCGAGCACGGACCCGTATGTTACCTCCTGCATCAGCTTCATGATTATACCCCCCAGTCGCTGATCGTCAAGAGCCTGCAGCGGGACAGCCAGCATTGATTTGTCGACGGGAGCGGAAAAGAAGGGCGTACAGAGCATTGTCGGCCCGTTCACATACGTCCCGTACAGCGGTGCGCCAGCGAAAATAATCAAGGCACAGGCAGGGGTAATCAGCACGCCGCTTGCGAAAATGTAGGCGAGCTTTTGCAGCTCGGTCAGGCGATGGAGCTGCGGCAGCGGTGCAATGACCGGCGTCCACATGAGCAGCGCAGTCAAAAGCAAGGGCAGGTGGATCAGGTTGTGCATCGCCAGGTTGTTCATTGCCATGTCGAGGATGACGGGCATATGGTAAAAGGAAAACAGGGCATTGAACATCAGGACGGCCGTGATCGGATGGGTGGTCAGCCGCAGCAGCGTCCGCGCCCACTTTCGTTCCGGCAAAGAGGCGAACAGCCAACTGGGCGTTCCGGCCAATAGCAGCAAGGGCATCACCAGGTAGAGCAAAGATTGCTGCAGCATGTGCGCGCTGAACAGAAAATGCCCGGCGACGTTGAGCGGGCTGCCCATGCCGAAGTAAAAAAGCAGCAGGCCGATGCAAAACAAGGCTTTTTGCCGCAAGGACACGGGAGTCGCTTGAGCAAACGTATGCCGCAGCGGGCCGATGAGCGCGAAGTAAGCAATCCCGATCGATGCGGTGAGAACCATCAGCTCCGGGTTCCACGTCGCCCGAAAGCCGAAGGTCGCTGTCAAGTAGGTGAGCATCAAGTTCCAACCTCCGAACATATCCCAGGATCTTCCCCATCCATCATTATAGGCAAATAACCGAAAAAGCCTCATGACTCGTTCGGGCTATTTCTTCCAGAGATCGCCAGCACGTTCACATAAATGTCACCAGGCAAACAAAAAGAACAGCCCCCCGTTGCGATTTCGGGAGGCTTGCTGCAACCACTATAATTTTTGCTGCTCTTCCAGCCATTGTCTCCATTCGTTCGCCTCGTGGCCGCCGACCAGGCGCGCGACTTCCTTGCCGCCCTTGTAGTGGACGAGGGTCGGCGTGTACTCGATCTGGAAGTCATCCCAGCTGGAGGCGAATTCGAGCAGGTTGTGCTTTTTCATGTCGATCTTCATTTCCCGCACGATCGGCACGAGGACGGGCGTCGTAGCCTGGCAGTGCTCGCAGACCGGGCTGTAGTAGTAGACATACAGGTCTTCCTTGTTGTTCAGGCGCTGTTTCAGCTCGTCGGGCATGATCAGGTTGTCGTACAGCGGGTCGTTTAGCTGAGCGAGCGTCGCCGGATTGAGATTGGCCTTGCCGTAAGGGTTGCCGGCCGCTTGCTGGCGGTTGGAGATGTCGGAGTAGACGATTGCCCCGATCAGCACCGCTGCTACGAGGATGGACAGAAAGATGATCTTTTTCATGAATTACCTCTCCTTTCCGTTTTTCAGAATGAACACTTGCAGCGCGATGATCAGGATAAAAGCGACCAGCGCGAGAAAAGGGATCGTGATAAAGCCAAACCAGTTGATGTAGTCCGTATTGCAGGGGACGATGCCGCAAGCATTGCCCAGCTCGTGCAAGGCCGGGACTTTCTGGATCAAGTAATGATAGAGGGAGATCAGGCCGCCGATCGACGAGAGGATCAGGGCATACAGCGATATGCGGTAATCTTTTCTCGCGGAAGCGACTCCCAGCAGGATGACGAGCGGGTACATGAGGATTCGCTGGTACCAGCACAGATTGCACGGTATGTAATTGAGCAATTCAGAAAAAAAGAGACTGCCAGCCGTGGCGATCAAGGCGACTCCCCAGGAAGCAAACATGGCTTGTTCCAAGGCTTGTTGACGCTTCATATAAACACCTCGTCCTCATAGTAGCATATTGTGCCGTCGTTGTAGATTGCAATTGCAGGAAGAGCCAAGGGGCTTGTCCAAGGAGGAAATGCCCGATTCCACTACCCATTGTAGTGTAAAAACGGACAAGAAACAATACGTCATTTGGGCAAACTGCTGCCCTGCCCGTTGACCTGTATGATGGGATCAGGCTGAATGGCCTGCACGGGGACGAAAATCGACTGCAAAGAAGGCCATTCCACGAGCAGCACCCCCCGGCGGTAGGCAGCGCCGCCGTCGATTCCGATGAGATTGTCACGCCGCCACGGTCCGTTGCCGCGGTAGCCGGGAAGCTTGGGAACAGGCGTGTGCCCGAAAACGATGGGCATTTCTCCGGTGTAATGGTTGTAAAAAGGCTCCCGAATCCACAGCAGGTCTTCCGGGTTTTGCCGGGACAGCGGTATGCCGGGCCGGATGCCGGCGTGAACGAGCAGGACAGCCGGAGCGCCGGTACGTGGGTCTGCGGGCAGCTCGATGTAGAGGGGAAGCGCTTTTAAGGCGGGCAGCAGGAACGGGTACTCTGCGAGGATAATCCGCCTTGCTTCGTCCTGGACCTGGGGAGAGGGGAGACCCCCGTTCACGAAAGCGCGGCGCAAAGGGTGGCTGCCGAGAAAGGAGCGAACCGTGGCGTCTCCGCCGTTGAAACGCAAGTAATTTTCAGCGTCGCCTCTGCCGCTGAGCCAGTCTTCAAACATTTGCTCGTGGTTTCCTTTGATGAGAAAAACCTGCTCGGGATACTGGTGTTGCAGATTCAGGATGTACAGCAGGACGTCCTTTGACTGCGAGCCGCGATCGATCGTGTCCCCGATCACATACAGCTTGTCGCCTTGCGCGGGCGAAAAGGAAGCGTCCTGCAGCGCTTTTTGAAAGGCCTGATACTGGCCGTGAATATCGGATACGAAATAAGTGGTCATGGACAAGCCAACCTCCTGCGTGTGCAAAATGCGCCGCTTTCTACTACAATATGGAGGAACAGGATAACGGGTGAAAGCAGGGAGATCGCACGGATCGGCTGGAAGTTTTGGCAGAGTGGGTCGCAAAAGCAAAGGCGTGTGTGGTGTTTACAGGGGCAAGGCTCGTCATCGTCAACCGCGATCCTACCTGGCTGGACGATTGCGCTGATCTGGTGATTTCTGGTCAGCTGATTGGCACCGTCTTGCAGCAGGCAAAAAAAATCATGAATCTGTGAAATTTCCTCTTGTTTTTTTGCGTAGAGTATACTAATATAATTCCTGTAAGCAACGTGCTAGCGTAGCACAGGGGTAGTGCAGCTGATTCGTAATCAGCAGGTCGGGGGTTCAAATCCCTTCGCTAGCACCATCTCATACATAGTAAACCAGGGAGAGCTCTCCCTGGTTTTTTGTTCTTCTCATTTGCTTGCGCTGATTTTCCCTTGTCCTCCCTAGAGCTTCCTGCAAAAACATGGTACGATCGGATGTAGCATTCCCATGCAGCTTGCTGGCAACCAATGCAAGGCCGGAATCAATCGAAAAGTTCAGGTGACGACGATGCAAATCTTATCTGTTGAAAATCTCTCCAAAAGCTATGGGGAAAAAGTATTATTCGAGAACATCTCTTTTCATATCGCCGAGCAGCAGCGGATCGGTCTGATCGGCGTAAACGGCACCGGGAAGTCTTCGCTGTTGAAAATCATCGCGGGGCTCGACACCGCCGACAGCGGGAGGATTGTGCACGCCAACCGCTTCCATGTGGAATATTTGCCGCAAAACCCGAGCTTCGAGGAAGAGTCCTCCGTACTGGATCAGGTCTTTTACGGCGATTCTCCCTTGATTCAGCTCTTGCGCGAGTACGAAAGGGCACTGGCCGACCTGCAGACCGCTCCGGAAGACGAGAAAAAGCAGGCCCGCGTCTTTGCCTTGCAGAGCAAAATGGATGCAGCCGACGCGTGGGAGAGCAGCACGCAGGCTAAGATGATCTTGACGCAGCTTGGCTTGCACGACTTTTCCCAAAAAGTGAGCGAACTGTCCGGGGGCCAGAGAAAGCGGGTGGCGATGGCGCGTGCCCTGATCCAGCCGGCGGATTTGCTCATTCTCGACGAGCCGACCAACCATATCGACAACGAGACGGTGGAGTGGCTGGAGGAATACTTGTCCCGCTACCAAGGCGCTTTGCTGCTCGTGACGCACGACCGGTATTTCCTGGACCGCGTGACCAACCGGACGTTCGAGCTGGACGGCGGCAAGCTCTACAGCTACGAGGGCAACTACGCGACATTTCTGGAGAAAAAGGCGGAGCGGGAAGAAAACGAAGCGGCGGCCGAGAGCAAACGGCAAAATCTGCTGCGGCGGGAACTGGCGTGGCTGCGCCGCGGGGCAAAAGCACGCACGACCAAGCAAAAGGCGCGCGTCCAACGGGTCGAAGAGCTCCGCGACCGCGTCGTCGAAGGGCCTGCCGCCAAGCTGGATATGGCACTGGGTGCAAGCCGGCTTGGCAAAAAGGTCATCGAGGTGGAGCACATCAGCAAAGCCTACGGCGACCGCCAGCTGATCCGGGACTTCAGCTACATCGTCCTGCCAGGTGACCGCGTCGGGATCATCGGCCCGAACGGCAGCGGCAAATCGACGCTGCTCAACATGCTGGCAGGACGAATCCAGCCCGACACGGGTAAGATCGAGGTAGGACAGACTGTCAAGATCGCCTACTACACGCAAAACAACGTGGAAATGAACGAGAAGCTGCGGGTGATCGATTATATTAAAGAAGCGGCGGAAGTCATTCATACGAGCGACGGAGAGACGATTACGGCATCGCAAATGCTGGAACGCTTCCTCTTTTCACCGTCGATGCAGTACACGCCGATCTCGCGGCTGTCCGGCGGGGAGCGGCGCCGATTGTACTTGCTCCGCACACTGATGGGCGAGCCGAACGTCCTGTTCCTGGACGAGCCGACGAACGACCTCGACATTCAGACCCTCAGCATCCTGGAAGATTACCTGGAAAATTTTCCCGGCGCCGTCATAACCGTCTCTCACGACCGCTACTTCCTGGACCGGACCGTTGACCACCTGTTTGCCTTTGAAGGGCAGGGCGTCATTCGTCCGTTTACCGGCAATTACTCGGAGTATTTGGAGGAGCAGCGTGCCAGCAAAGCGGCGGCCGCAGCAGCGCCGCAGGAAAAAAGCGCGGGCAGCCAGGCGAATCGCGGCAACAACCGGACGAAGAAGCTGTCCTACAAGGATCAAAAGGAATGGGACGAAATCGAAGGCAAGATCGCGGCGCTGGAGGAACGCAGCGCCAGGCTGAAAGAAGAAATTGCGGCTTTTGGCAGCGACTACGGGAAAGTCGAAAAGCTGTACGCAGAAGAACAGCAGGTGGCAGCCGAACTGGAAGCGGCCATCGAGCGGTGGGCTGAGCTGTCTGCCATGATCGAGGAGCTGGAGCAAGGGAAATAGCGAGCGACAGTGCCAATCTCTGTGTGCGCAGCCAGTAATTGTGGCTGTGAATTGACGGTGGGCTTCGGTAGACTGGAATAGATTATTTAGTAGAGGAGTCGCTGTCGTTGCCTGCCTACAAATTGGACCCGGAATGGGTAATGTCTTATTTAGCCGAGCAAGAAGAAAAGCTCGAAGCGGAGCTTCCGCCCGAACGAAAAGATGAAGTGATGAACAAGATAAGGGAACTGACTTTGTCGATCATGTACAAGCAAGCCAGAAGGTTTTTGGTGTATTTGGAGCCAAGCGAGCCGCCGAAAGAAGCGGCGGCTGGCAAAAATACAAGGCTCATGTAAAGGAGGCCCGCCTCGGGAGAAAAGAGGCGGGCCGTTGTTTTTGCTGTCGGCTAAAGGACTGGAGAACGCGGCTCAGGAATTCACCGCCTGTCGTGAGCGGGGAGAACACGTCGGGTTATTTCCTGCGGGATTGCTCCTGCCGGTGCCGCCTAGCGCGAACCGAAGTCGTACGAATACTTGTCGGGATAGCGCAGGCCGTCCCGGTAAAACAAGGTCCGAACCCAAGCGTACATCCGCAACGGAATCGAAGGAAAGACGATGGCCAGTTGGCCTTTTTCCAGGATGGGCAAATCCAGGGGGGATTGTATTTCGTACGGGACGCCTTCTTGGTCGAGCAACGCTTTGTATTTGTGAGCCTCACTCCAGCTGACCGGGTAATAAAACGACTTTTCCATTTCATCCAACACCTTTCCGCGATACACTACTATTTATTGTATGCGGGAGATTTGAGATAAAAAAAGAAAACGCAGCCCGTTGGATGAAAAATAGGCTGCGTGACTATCAGAAAAGTTCATGCTGCAAAGCGGGCAAAGAGGGTCAGGGCAGGTCGATCAGCATGAAGTGCGTGTCGGCTGCCGCTTCGATGTCGAGGATTCCAGTCTCGGTGATGCGCGCGGCCTCCCGCGTCTCGAGCGCGGCGTCGCCGTTGAGCCGCAAAGACCCTTGCATGACGAAAAGATAGATGCGCCTCCCCGCTTCCTGTTCAAAGCGAATCGTCTTGCCGCTCTCCAGGCGAGAGAGGTACAAAGTCAGGTCTTGATGGATTTTGGCGATCTGCTCGCCGCCTTCAGCAGAGACGACCGGCAGCAGCTGGTTCGCCAGCTTCGCCTGGTCGTACGTCTTCTGCTCGTAGGATGGCGCAAGTCCGTACTGGGCAGGCTCGAACCAGAGCTGCAAAAACTTCACTTCTTCTGTCGCGGATGGGTTCATCTCCGAATGAACGATGCCTGTGCCTGCACTCATCCGCTGTACTTCCCCCGGTCGAATGACCTCCTGGTTGCCGGTGCTGTCGCGATGGGCGAGTTGCCCTTGCAGGACGATCGAGATGATTTCCATCTCCCGGTGCGGATGGGCGCCGAAACCGGTCTGCGGAGCTACGCAGTCGTCATTGAATACGCGCAGCGGGCCGAAGCCCATGTTGTCGGGATCGTAATAATCGGCAAAGGAGAAGCTGAAGCTGCTTTTCAGCCAGCCGTGGTCCGCTGTGTAACGGGATGCGGCCGGATAGACGTGTATCATGGCAGGACCTCCTGGAGAGTCTGCGAGCGGCACTTGGCTCGCATTTTTTCACTTACTTTTGGGAGGATGATAACATAAAAACAGGGAAGAAAATACGGAATGATTTTCTAATGATTTCCGTGTAAAGTTAGAGTATTGGCAATGAGGAGGATTATGCGGATGATGCAGACGCATTTGCATTTCAACATGCACATCGGCCGAAAAAAACCGGAGAGCATCACCAACCGCGAGACTGCCTGTCCGTTCTGCGACACAGACAACCTTACGGATATATTGGAACGGCGCGGGTCGATGATTTGGCTGATGAACAAGTTTCCGGTCTTGCAGGATACATACCAGACCGTCCTGATCGAATCGGATGACTGCGATGGGGACTGGTCCGTCTACTCCAAAGAACATGCGCACGAGCTGCTCGCATTCGGGCTGGAAAAGTGGCTGGAGCTTGACGACAGCGGCGCCTTCCAATCCGTTCTGTTCTTCAAAAATCACGGCCCCTATTCAGGCGGCAGCATCCGTCACCCGCATATGCAAATTGTCGGCTTGAACAAGTACGATTATCGCAGCCAGGTGAAGGAGAGCGATTTCGAGGGGGTCCTCATCGACCGGGCGCGGGGAGTGGAATTGAACCTCTCGTCACACCCTCGGGCAGGCTTTTATGAATACAACGTCATTCTTTCCAATTGGGACGGATTGCCGCGAATGGCGGAATACCTGCAAATTTTGGCGCACTGGATTCTTCATCACGCCAATCGCCGCTGTCTTAGCTACAATTTTTTCTTCTACCGCAGCAACGGCAGGATAATCGCGAAGGCTGTGCCGCGCTTTGTGACCTCGCCGCTCTACATAGGCTACTCCATTCCGCAGGTGGCGAACAACCTGGAGGAAGTGGCGGCCGAAATCAGACGTCAGTATTTTTAGGAGGCCCAAATCATGAAGCATCTAATCAGCGAAAAAAGCAAGTTGTCGGCAGATGAGCTGGCAGCGGTCAAACAACTGGTAAATGTGTGCAACGAGCACGACGGCATCGATTTGAAAGTCAACCCGGACATGCTGGCGAATCGCTCTGGCACCCATACGGAAGATTTTTTGTGCTATGTGGGGGAGCAGCTGGTCGGCTTTCTCGGCATGTACGTCTTTCACGGCGGGGAGGCCGAAGTGAGCGGCATGGTTCATCCCGACTATCGCAGGCGGGGGATATTTCGGGCGCTGCAAGCGCGCGCCGCAAAGCATTGCCGGACGCGAAACATTCCGCACCAGCTGTTTATCGTGCAGCGAGCGTCTAAGTCGGGCAAGGCGTGCATGGAGCAGCTTGGAGCCAGTTATCAATTTTCAGAATATTGGATGGACCTGGACAGCGGAAAGACGGCCAAACCTGCTGCTGACATCGAGCTGCGCGCGGCAGGTCCGGAAGATGTGGAGACCGTGATCCGGCTGAATGTCCACGGCTTCCAGATGGACGAGGCTCGCGCCAGGGAAATGAGCATCCGCGTGGAGCAGGAGGCTGACGCGAGGACCTTCCTGATCTTCACAGACGGCAAGCCGATCGGGAAGATCAGCGCCAAGGTCACGGACGGCGAAGGCTTTATCTACGGTTTTTGCGTGCATCCCGATCACCAGGGCAAAGGCTACGGCCGCCGCGCGCTGGCCCGTACCATCGAGTTGATCCGGGCGCAGGGAGCAGAGCGGATGTCGCTGGAGGTCGCCTCCGAAAACAGCGGGGCGCTGGGCCTGTATGAATCGTGCGGGTTTGTCGTCCGGTCGGCAAACGACTATTACAAGCTGCCGCTGTAGCCGCGCAAATTGTACGGAAATGCACCGCAGATTGGATATGCGGCCCAATTCCGTGCTACGATTAAAGGGATTTTCGCCCACATGCGGATAAAGGAGTGACAAAAGCCATGAAACTGTTGTCCATCGAACCGACGCCCAGTCCGAATGTGATGAAGCTGAACGTCGACGAGCGTCTGCCGGACGGTGTCCAACATGTCTATACAAAAGAAAAGGCAGCCAGCTCCCCGGAGCTGATGGGGAAGCTGCTGGCGATTGATGGAGTCGCCTCGATCTTTCACACCGCTGACTTCCTCGCGCTGGAGCGCAAAGCGAATGCGGACTGGCAGCGCATTTTGACGCAGGCGCGGGAGATTTTTGCGACAGGCGAGGGGGCGGCCGTGCCCGTGGTTGTCGCGGGAGAGGCGGCGGCGTTCGGGGAAGCGCAAGTATTCGTGCAAATGTTCCGCGACATTCCGATGCAGGTCAAAGTCACGATGGGGACGGAGCAGATTCGCGCTGCGCTGCCGGAGCGGTTTGGCCAGGCGGCGATGCGTGCCGGGTCGGCGTCGCAGAATCTGATCATGGAGCGCAAATGGGTCGAGCATGGCGTCCGCTACGGGGACTTGCGGGAGATCGGGGAAGAAGTCGCGCAGGAAATTACAGCCGCGTATCCCGAAGCCCGCGTGGAAGAATTGGTCGAAAGGGCGCTGCAGCTTGGCGAAGGGGATGCGCCTGCCCCGATCGTACGGGAAAAGAAAAAGGTCACGCTGGAAATGCTGGACGACCCCGACTGGCAAAAACGTTACGCTGCTCTGGAACGGATGGAGCCGAGCGAGGAAGACCTTCCGGTGCTGGAAAAGGCATTAGCGGATGCCAAGCCGTCCATTCGCAGGCTGGCAGTCGTTTACTTGGGGATGGTCGGGGGTGACGCCGTTTTTCCCTTGCTGTTCCGTGCACTGAAGGACGATTCCGTGTCGGTCAGACGGACGGCTGGGGATACGCTGTCCGATCTGGGTGATCCGCGGGCGATCGCTCCGATGTGCGAAGCGCTGGCGGACCGCAACAAGCTGGTACGCTGGCGGGCGGCGCGCTTCCTGTTTGAGGTCGGAGATGAATCGGCCCTCCCGGCTCTGCGTGCAGCGCAAAACGATCCGGAATTTGAAGTGAGTCTGCAGGTGCAGATGGCGGTAGAGCGAATTGAAAGCGGAGTAGCTGCCAGCGGAACGGTCTGGCAGCAAATGACGCGCAGAAACGAGCAAAACTAGCAAGGGTTTGCGGGCTTCGTGCGAGCGGCCGCGCGATAATCAGCAGGATATACCTTCCGCGCAAGGGAATACTGCGTAAGAGGTCATCGCTCTCGCGTACAGGCGACAGCTGCTCCGGGAGCGGGCTTGCACGGGATGGGAGAGGAAACAGTCATCATGGAGCACATAAGGAAATGAGTGGTATCTATCAGTATAAAAATGTACACAGTTCAATAATGGTTGACTTCCACGGGATCTATCCCTTATTCTAGGATAGTGTTTTCACCATGTCATCAACATTGAGAGTAGCGTAGGGGAGATTGTGTATGACAACCAATCACTATGACGTTGTGATTGTAGGCGGAGGACTGGCTGGTCTCTCCAGTGCCGCCTATCTTTCGGCGAAAGGAAAAAAAGTAGCAGTTTTGGAGCGCGGACAGCTTGGCGGTCGCGCCGTCACATTGAAAATCAAAGGCTTCAATTTCAACTTTGGCGCCCATGCGATCTATGCCCGGGACAGCTCATTTTTGCGGACGTTTGAAAAGGAATTGGGCCTTCACATTGATTGGCAAGACTTTAATCCGACAAAAGCGAAGTACGATATCGGAGACGACTTGACGGCTGTTCCAGCGAACATACAAGGACTGTTCCAGACCAAGCTTTTGAAAGGTATGGACAAAGTATTGTTTACGTTTGAAATCTTGAAAACGATGCTGAAGATGGAAACGGGCCATCCGCACATGTCCATTCAAAAATGGATGGAGAAGCAGCAAGTGAACGAGGAAGTTAAAGACATGATGCTGACACTGGCGTCCTCCAACTTCTTCACGCGCGAGCCGGAGAAAATTCCGTCCGACGTGTTCTTTACCTACTATAGCCGTCTGTTCAAGACGAACAAGCCTGTGGCCTACATCGGCGGGGGCTGGCAAGCGCTCATCAATGAATTTGTCCGTGTCATCGAGGCGAACAACGGCGTCATTTTGACGAAAACAAAAGTGGAAAAATTCAATGTAGAAGAAGATCACGTCGTGGGAGTCGTTACACCGGAAGGCGAAATTACGGCAGATGAATTCATCAGTTGTATCCCGCCGAAAGAGATGGTCAAGGTGTTCGCCGGAACGCGCCTGGAGCATGCCATTGCCCAGCACGCCGAATACGAGCCGACCGTCGTCATGGTGTACGACATCGGCCTGAAAGAGCGCATCGACGTGCCGTACTCGTACATCTACGACAAGCAAAACAACATCTTTATCACCGATATTTCCTACTACGACCACACTTGCGTTCCGGAGGGCGGACAGTTGCTGCAGGCGACTGCGTATATGCGCCAGTCCGAGGTGGGGAACAAGGAGATCGCCGAGCAACGCAAGCTGGAAATCGAAGCGCTGTACGACAAGCACTTTGCCGGCTGGCGCGAGCAGTTGGTCGTTCCGCGTGTTTCCGCGCGTGCGATCGTGCAGGAGATCAAGTGGACCATGAACCAAAAGCCGATGCCTACGTTTTTGCCAGATTACCGGAACCTGTTCTTCGCAGGCGACTGGTGCGAAGGCCAGGGACAATTGTCCGAGCTTTCTTTCTCGAGTGCATGGAATGTATCTCAATTGATTTTGGAAAAATAGTATAGAATGATCTGCGGGTGTTTCTCATTCGGCATGAGAGGAACACCCGCTTTTTTCGCTCGCGCGTCGGGCAGCAATAAAAAGACCCCGCCGGATCAGGCGGGGATAGAAGGATCGCTATGCTTGCCGGTACAGATCGTAGACGAGCCGGCCAATCTGGGCCATGACATCGGCGGCCGGCTTTTGCTCCAGCCCTCTGTTTAACAGGCAGATCGTGACTGCGTGATTGCCCAGGTAGAGGATGCCCGTGTCGTGCGTGATCTTGGTGACAGAGCCTGTCTTGTTCGCGAACTCCCATTTCGGCACCATGCCGATGAACTCGCCGTCCGGGTCCGGGAGAAGCAGGGGAATGCGGTCGCGGTGCTGCTGCTGTTTGAGGATTGCCACCATTTTCAGACAGCTGTCGTAGGAGAGAACTTTTCCCGTCGCCAAATAGCGGAACAGGGAGCCCATGTCGGCCGCCGTCAGTTCGTTGTAGCCTTCCAGCTCGGCGGGCACTACCATCAGCTTGTTGTAGAAGCGGCTGTTGACCATTTCCGTCTTTTGCATGGCGCTGCGGATGCTTTCTGTCCCGACCAGGTCGATCAGGATGTTCGTCGCGGAGTTGTCGCTTTGAATGATCATCAGCGTGACGAGGTCCTGCACAGTGAGTTCCGTACCCGGTGTCATATGCTGCAGGACGCCGGCTCCGCCCACGAGGTCTTCGCGGCGCAGCTTGACGGTCTGCCCCAGCGCGATCCTGCCTGCATACGCTTCTGCGAACACGGCCACCATGATCGGGACTTTGATGATGCTCGCTGCGTAGAACCTCTCGTTTTCATTGAACGCCAGCTTCTCTCCCGTATGCAGATCTTCCAGATAAACGCCCCAGTCGCCGCCAGCCTTTTCGGTCAACTGCGCGATGGGGGTGGCTAAACTTGAAAGCATTCGATCCATCTCCTTTTTTGTGTAACGAAATTAGCGAGATCATTACTCATTCGGGAGCGCATAGCTGCAGTCCTGCTGTGGCCGTTTACAGGTTTCCCGCGGCAAATGCCCGTCTGCAAATCGTCTTTCAGATAAAGTTTTTATCTTGATAGAAGTTTTCTGATGTAGACAAATTTTTTTCAAGACAATATGATTTATTCATGCTCCTAACAATCAAGACAAACGATTTCAGAGACGGGGGTTTTTTGATGAAACGGTTACAGAAACTGTCATTTTGCGCGTTGCTGCTGACGAGCCTGGCTTTTGCGGGCTGTGGTGCGCCGCAGGGGAGCACGACGGGGGAACAGGCTCCTGCAGCAGAGCAGGCAGCGGCCCCGCAAACCATGCAAGTCAACCTGAGTACAGGCGAACCGAACACCATCGATCCGGGACTGGCAGAAGATATCCCTTCGATGTCTGTTGCCCGTGCGGCATTCGATGGCCTTTTGCGCCTGAATGAAAAGGGCGAGCTGAAAGAGGCGATTGCAGAGAAGTACGAAGTGTCGCCGGATGGGCTGACGTACACGTTCCATTTGCGCGATGCGAAATGGTCGAACGGGGACCCGGTTACGGCCCGCGACTTTGAGTATGCGTGGAAACGCGTGCTGAATCCGGAGACGGCATCGGCCTACGCGTATCAAATGTACTATCTGAAAAACGGGGAAGCGTACAACGCCAAAAAGGCAAAAGCGGAAGATGTCGGAGTCAAGGCGACAGATGACAAGACGCTGGTCGTGACGCTGGAAAATCCGGCCCCGTTCTTCCCGGAGCTGGTTGCATCCGTCACGTATTTCCCGGTCAATCAAAAAGCGGTGGAAGCAAACAAAGACTGGGCTTCCAAGCCGGAAACCTACGTGGGTAACGGCCCCTTCGTGCTGAAGACGTGGGAGCACAAATCCAAGATCGAATTCGTGAAAAACGACTCCTATTGGGACAAAAATTCCGTCAAGCTGTCCAAGCTCACGATCAACATGATCGAAGATGCGAATACAGAGCTGTCGATGTTCGAGAACGGAGACCTGGACTGGGCGGGCTCTCCGCTGGGCGATCTGCCGCTTGACGCGCTGGAATCCCTCAAAGATTCGGGGAAAATGCAGACGCAGGCGACAGCCGGGACGTACTGGTACATTTTCAATACGACACAAAAGCCGTTTGACAACAAAAAAATTCGCCAAGCCTTCGCCACAGCGGTCAACCGCAAGGAGATCACGGAGAGCGTCGTGCCGTTCAAGAGCACGGTTGCGCTGGACATCCTGCCTCCGACGATGGCGCTGAATCCGGATGGCTACATCAAGGACGGCGATGTCGAGACAGCGAAAAAGCTGCTCGCGGAAGGCATGAAGGAAGAAGGCATCACCAAGCTGCCTGAGCTGACGATTGCCTACAACACGACAGAGGTGAACCAGCGCATCGCGACAGTTATTCAGGACCAGTGGCGCAAAGCGTTTGGCATCGAAGTCAAACTGGTGAATAAAGAAAATAAAGTACACCGCGAGCAAATGAAAGAAGGCAACTTCATGATCGGGCGAGCCAGCTGGATCGGCGACTTCAACGACCCGATCAACTTCCTGGAAGTATTCAAAGGCGGTCTGAATACCTCGAAATGGGAAAACAAAGAGTTCCTCGATCTCCTGGCTCAATCCGCAAAAGAGGGAGACGCAGAAAAACGCAAAGAAATCCTCAAAAAAGCGGATGCGATCGTCATGGATGAAATGCCTGCCATGCCGATCTACTACTTCACCTACGCTTGGGTGAAGCAGGACAGCGTAAAAGATGTCGTAATCGACGCGCTCGGCTTTATCGACTTCAAATACGCTTCCAACGAGAAGAAATAGAAAACCGGGAGCTAGACAGGTGAAATAGGAAGCGGCATAAAATCGCGCCAGGCGAAGCGGTATACAAATAAGAAAAGCGGAAGGGGTTGTCTCAAAAAGTTGAGTTTTTTGACTTGGAGACGCCCCTTTTGCCGGCATGAGGGCGATGGGTGCCTGTCCCTTGCGCGTACGCTCCAAATCAGGGATAATACTTGCATACGAGAATGTATGTTTGGTGGTATCCGGCTCATGAAAAAAATTTTGCATCTGGATATAGACGCATTCTTTGCCAGTGTCGAGCAGCTCGACAGACCGGAGCTGCGGGGAAAGCCGGTCATCGTAGGGGGGACAGGCAACCGCGGAGTCGTGTCCACTTGCAGCTACGAAGCGCGCAAGTTCGGGGTGCGTTCCGCCATGCCAGTCGCGTTGGCCCGTAAAAAATGCCCCCAAGGCATTTTTTTGCCCGTACGCTACCCCAGATATGTAGAGAAATCGGCAGAGGTGCGCGACATTTTTTCCGCCTATACGGGACGTTACCAGACGGTCGGGTTGGATGAGGCCTATCTGGACGTGTCCCATTACGAAAATGCCGTTCCGGTCGCCAGAGAAATCAAGCGGAGGGTGAAGCGGGAGACGGGCTTGACCTGCAGCATCGGCCTGTCCTACAACATGTCGCTTGCCAAGATCGCGAGCGACCTGAAAAAGCCGGATGCGTTTGTCATCATCCGCCCGGAGCAGGCGCTGGATGTCTTGCGCCCGCTGCCGATCGGTACGCTCAATGGCGTCGGCAAAAAGTCGCAGGAGCTGCTGGCCAAAAAAGGGATCAAGACCGTCGAAGATTTTTGGCAGCTGTCGCTGGATGAGGTGGTCGCCCTGTTCGGCAAGTTGGGCAGGGCACTCTACTATCGGGCCAGAGGCGAGGACAACCGGGAGATCGAGCCGCATCGCCCGCACAAGTCGACGAGCAGGGAGACGACCCTGCCATTCGACTTGTACGACCGCGACTCTATCGCGCCGATCGCACACTCGCTCCTGCGCGAAGTCGAAGAAGACGTCCGTCAGGAGAATGTCGTTCCCCAGACGATCACGCTGAAGATCAAATACGCGGATTTCACGCAGAGGACCAAGCAGCACAAGGCCGCTGTCGGCGCGAACTGGCAGGAGCTCTTGGACGATTTGCTCGATGCTTTTGACTACGCGGCAGGAGTACGGCTGGTCGGAGTAGGCTTCTCCAACTTCGCAGAGCCGCAGCAGGAGCGGTACGAGCAGCTGACGCTGTTTCCCTGGAAATACGGGAGGTAGGGAGGAACGCTGGTGGAAGGGTCGAATGCGTATCATTGCTGCGCGTCCTGTATTCACTTTCGCGTGGAGAAGGCGGCGGGGAAAGTCACTTATCGCTGCTCGCGGCTGACGTACGAGACGCAGCCGCATTACCGGTTCCAATGCTGGTCTCCGCGCGAGTCTGTCCGTCGGCTGATGGAGTCCCGGCGGGAAAAAGTCGAGGGAGAGTCATGACAGCCCAACCCCCGACGCACAGCGGCGCGGGGGTTTCGTCATTGCCGCCGGTGCTGGCGCTTTTTCTTTTGCAACCAAGTGGCCGATTATGGTATAGTAAGTGCCGAAATCGCGGTTGATTGCTTCACATTATTTGGAGGTGCCCCGTGTTTTTACAGAAGCTGGTACCTAATCAGTTCGTGGAATCAATCCACCACATTGATATAGATCAATTGAAACGTAATCGCATTCGTGCCGTGATCACCGATCTGGACAACACGCTGGTAGAATGGGACAGGCCGCTCGCAACCCCGGAGGTGGAGATGTGGCTTGCGCGACTGCGCGACGCAGGCATACAGGTCACGGTGGTCTCCAATAACAACCAGCAGCGCGTCGAGTGCTTCTGCAAGCCCCTCGGCATCGGGTATATCAGTGCGGCTCGTAAGCCTACTAACCGCGCTTTTCTGCAGGCGGTGCGCCAGATGAACGTGACCATCGCCGAGACTGTCGTCATTGGCGATCAATTGTTTACCGATGTGCTGGGAGGAAATCGGCTCGGATTTCACACGATTCTGGTCGTGCCGGTAGCCCAGACAGATGGTTTTTGGACGCGTTTCAACCGTCAGATGGAACGATTGGCTCTTATTTGGATGGAACGGAAAGGAATGGTTTCGTGGAGGAGAAAAGCATGATGGATCAGACGGCTCTTGCCTGTGCAGGGTGCGGAATCGCGATTCAGACGGAGGATGCCAAACGGCCAGGCTATGCGCCGCCGTCAGCGCTGGGCAGGAAGAACGTCATTTGCCAGCGCTGCCATCGGATCAAGCACTACAACGAAGTGGCCCCTGTCAGCATGGGGGATGACGATTTCCTGCGGATTCTGGACGGCATCGGCTCTACGCAATCCCTTGTAGTCATGGTCGTGGACATCTTTGATTTCCAGGGCTCCTGGCTGAAGGGCTTGCCGCGTTTTGTGGGCAAAAATCCGATTTTGCTCGTGGGCAACAAGGTCGACTTGCTGCCGCGCAACATCAATCTCAACCGCGTGCGCAACTGGATGCAGCACGAGGCCAAGGAGCGCGGCCTGCGCCCCCAGGATGTCGTCCTGATCAGCGCGGCGAAGGGTCAGCACATCGACGAGCTGCTCGCCCGCATCGGAGAGCTGCGCAATGGGCGTGACGTCTACATCGTCGGCGTGACCAACGTGGGGAAATCCACGATGATCAACCGCATTTTGCACGATTACGGTGCAGCGGAGCTGGAGATCACGACATCTCCGTTCCCGGGCACAACACTGGACAAGATCGAAATTCCGCTGGAAGACGGGCGGTCCATCTACGATACGCCGGGCATCATCAACCGGGATCAGATCGGGCATATGATCTCACCGACAGATTTGCGTACAATTACGCCGCGAAGCCGGATCAATTCCAGGGTGTACCAGCTGGACGACCGCCAGACGCTGTTCCTTGGCGGACTGGCCCGCATCGATTTCGTCCAGGGCCATCGCCAGCCTTTTGTCATTTACGTGTCCAACGACTTGTATATTCATCGCACGAAGCTGGAAAAGGCAGACGAAGTGATGGAAAAGCATCATGGCACCCTGCTCGTTCCGCCGACAGGCGGAGATGCGGCGAGAGCGTTGCCGCCGTTTGTCAAACATTCGTTTAAAATCAAGCCGACCGGAATGACTACCGACATCGTCATCTCCGGTTTGGGCTGGGTGAGCCTGCAGGGCAAGCATGACGCCAGTGTCGTGGTTCATGCGCCCAAAGGGGTAAGCGTAGGGATCAGAAAAGGGTTGATCTAGCTCCGTCGGAGAAAAAGGCGCCGTCCTTGTTCCCGCGCGTCTGAAAAAAAGAGGTCATTAGGGGGTAGGAGAGCATCGTGATTACGAGTAAAACAAAGCTGGTCGGCCTGTTCGGCCATCCGGTTTCCCATTCACAATCGCCAATGATGCATAATGCCGCATTTTCGGAATTGGGCTTGGGCTTTGCCTACGTAGCCTTTGATGTCGCAGCAGACAGTCTGGAGGATGCCGTCGCGGGGATTCGCGCGCTGGGGCTTGTGGGAATCAACGTGACGATTCCGCACAAGGTGGCCATCATGCCGATGCTCGACGAGATCGATCCGCTGGCGAAGCGCATCGGGGCAGTCAATACGGTCGTGATCAAGGACGGACGCCTGATCGGCTACAATACGGACGGCATGGGATACGTGCGCTCTCTCGAGGAGGAGACGGGCATCCAGCTCGACCAGCAGATCGTCACCATGGTGGGTGCAGGCGGAGCAGCTCGTGCGGTAGCCTTTACTCTGGCGGAAAAAGGGGTCAAGGAAATTCGCATCATCAACCGCTCGCGGGAACGAGCGACGATCCTGGCAGAATCCTTGCAATCCATCGTCTCGACGAAGATCGTGGAGCAGGGAGAAGGAAAAGAAGCGATTGCCGACGCTTCGCTTTTGATCAACACGACTTCGATCGGGATGCTCCCGAACGTGACCGAAATGCCTGTGCCCAAAGAGTGGCTGCACGACCGACTGATCGTAAGCGATCTCATCTACAATCCGCTCGAGACCAGGCTGCTCAGCGAGGCCAAAGAAATCGGCGCCCGCGTCCATTCCGGCATCGGCATGTTCGTCAATCAGGGAGCGCTGGCCTTTGAACTGTGGACAGGGAAAAAGGCGCCGACGGAAATCATGCGGGAGACGGTCCTGCAACAATTGACAAAAACAGCAGAATAAAATAAATCGATCCGATGAATAGAACGAAGGAGGCATGCCGATGTTGACCGGCAAGCAAAAGCGCTTTTTGCGCGCAGAAGCGCATCACCTCACCCCGATTTTTCAGGTGGGAAAAGGCGGCGTAAACGAAAACATGATTACCCAGATCAAGGAGGCGCTGGAAGTGCGCGAATTGATCAAGGTCTCCATTTTGCAAAACAACAGTGACGACAAGCATGAAGTCGCAGAACAACTGGCGGCGGGAGCAGGAGCGGAGCTGGTGCAACTGATCGGGCACACCGTCGTCCTGTACAAGGAATCCCGGGAACACAAGACGATCGAGCTGCCGTAGGCGAATGCCATGAACGACGGAATCAAGCACGTAGGCATTTTGGGCGGGACTTTTGACCCGATTCACTGCGGGCATTTGCTCGCGGCCGAACAGGCGAGGGAGCAGGCAGGGCTGGACGAAGTGTGGTTCATGCCCGCACACATACCGCCGCACAAGACGCGAGCAGGCCTCACTCCTGCAGCGGCGCGGCTGAAAATGGTAGAGCTGGCCATCGCGGACCACGAATCGTTTCGAGTGACCGACATCGAGCTTTTGCGCGAAGGGCCGTCCTATACGTACGATACGATTGTGCAGCTGGTGGCGCAGTTTCCAGAGTGCCGCTTTTCCTTTATCATTGGTGGAGACATGGTGGAAATTCTCCCGAAGTGGCACCGGTACGAGGAGCTTCGTCGGCTGGTTCGCTTCATCGGATTGGCCCGGCCCGGTTCGGTTGTCGATCAGGCAGACCCGGCTGATGACCGCCCCGGTACGATCAACCATCAAGCCCCCTTGGAAGACGTGACCTTTGTACAAATGCCCATCTGGGATATTTCCTCCACGCTGATCCGCGCCAAAGCGGCGGCCGGACAGAGCATTCGCTACCTGGTCCCGCGTGAGGTGGAGCGCTATATAAAGGAGAACCGAATCTATGAATGAGTGGAGCAATCGGGAGGAGCTGCTCGCACGCGTGCGGGCGCAAATGCACGAAAAGCGGTATACGCACACGCTCGGCGTCGCAGAATCTGCCCGGAAGCTGGCGGTTCGCTACGGAGCGGACCCTGACAAGGCCGAGCTGGCCGGCTGTTTGCACGACTACTGCAAATGCTGGCCGGTCGACAAGATGTTCGAGATTCTCGTGCGGCACGACATGCCGACAGAATTGCTCGAAGGCGAAAAGGAGCTGTGGCACGCCTTTGCAGGAGCGATCGTCATTCAGTCGGACCTTGGGATTACGGACCCGGAAATCTTGCAGGCTGTCCGCTACCATACGACTGGCAGAGCAGGCATGACGCTGTTAGAAAAAGTGGTCTGTGTGGCAGACTATATAGAACCGAACCGAAATTTTCCCGGTGTGGAAAAGATCCGCGAGGTGGCTGAAACCGATCTGGATGCCGCTCTGGCTTTGGCGCTGGGAGGCACGATACAGTTTTTGATCGAAAAGCAAAAGACGGTGTATCCGTTGACGCTTTTGGCATATAACGACTTGATTTCCCGCAGAGGGAGAGTAGGAGGGTTTAATGGTTAAAACAGTAGAAGATTTGGCTCGTTTGGTCGTGAAGGCTGCCGAGGAGAAAAAAGCGGAAAAGCTGGTCGTGATGGATATCCGCAACCTGTCCGTGATCGCAGACTACTTCATGATCTGTCATGGTAACAATGAGCGCCAGGTGCAGGCGATCGTCAAGGAAATCCGCGATCAGGCACACAAAAACGGGATGGATGTTCGGGGGATCGAAGGCGCGGAAGAAGGACGCTGGGTGCTCGTCGACCTGGGAGATGTCGTCATTCACGTATTCCATCGCGAGGATCGCGAGTTTTACAACCTGGAGCGTCTGTGGAAGGATGCCGAAATCGTCTCCTTCTCCGAACAGGGGTAATCGCTATGGCATACGCACATATGGCAGCGGTGTACGACCGGCTGATGGCGGACTCTCCCTACGGCGAATGGCTCGACTGGGTAGAGGGCCACTTTGCCAAAGGGGAGAAGCCGCGGCATGTGATTGATCTCGGCTGCGGAACGGGTACGATCGCCATTCCGCTGGCAAAGCGCGGCTACCGCGTGACGGGCGTCGACCTTTCGGCGGAGATGCTGGCTGTCGCCTATGATAAAATGCGCCGGGAGCAGGTGGAAATCACCTGGGTGGAGCAGGACATGCGCGAACTCGAGCTGCCGCAGGCCGATGCGGTCATCTCGCTGTGCGACTCCCTCAGCTATTTGACCGAGGAGGCGGATGTGCAGGAGACGTTCCGCCGGGTGTTCGACCATCTGGCAGAAGGCGGCAGCTTCCTGTTTGACGTGCACAGCCCGTACAAGATGCTGCACATTTTTGGCGATGAGACGTTCACCTACATGGACGATGAAGTTTCGTACATTTGGCAATGTTTTTGCGACCCGCTCCGGCTCGAGGTGGAGCATCAGCTGACCTTTTTTATCCGCCAGCCAGAGGGACTGTACGAGCGGGTGGAGGAAGAGCACTTGCAGCGGGCGTACCAGCCGATCCAGCTGATCCGCTGGCTGTCTGATGCCGGGTTTGCGGACATCGTCGTGACGGCCGACTACTCGGATCGGCCGCCAAAGGAAACGAGCGAGCGCCTGTTTTTTGCCGCGCGCAAGCCGAAACGTTGACATGACTGGTTGAGATTTACTATAATCGTGTTATAACTGCAAATTTCGACGCGTTGAAAGAGGAATAGTAGGAGTAAACTCCGTGCAGTAGAGAGTTGACGGCTGGTGCAAGTCAACCCGGAGCGATCTGAACTCGCCTCCCAGCACTTGCCCCCAAGGCTGCATGCCAGCTGCGTAAGGGTAAGCGAATGGTCCACGTTACGGACGTAAAACAAGCGGATGAATGGCTGACATTCATCAATCTGGGTGGTACCGCGGGAGTAAACACTGCCTCTCGTCCCTTCTCGTAATCGATGGGGGCGTGGGGTTTTTTTATTTTTCACCAGTTTTCCTTTATTTTCACCATTGAGGATGGGAGTGCTTTACCATGGTTTTTAGTCATCGCGACATTGAGAAAAAATGGCAGCAATACTGGGAGCAAAACAAGACGTTCAAAACGTCGGAAGACCCGGGCAAGAAGAAGTTTTACGCGCTGGACATGTTTCCGTATCCTTCCGGCGCCGGCCTGCACGTAGGCCATCCGGAAGGGTATACCGCTACCGATATTCTGTCCCGTATGAAACGGATGCAAGGCTACAACGTGCTGCACCCGATGGGTTGGGATGCATTCGGTCTGCCGGCGGAGCAGTATGCGCTGGATACCGGCAACGACCCTGCGGAATTTACGGAGAAAAATATCCAAAATTTCCGCCGCCAGATCAAGGCGCTGGGCTTCTCCTACGACTGGGATCGGGAAATCAACACGACAGACCCGAAATATTACAAATGGACCCAATGGATTTTCACCAAGCTTTATGAACACGGCCTGGCGTACATCGACGAAGTGGCTGTAAACTGGTGCCCTGCGCTGGGAACCGTCCTCGCGAATGAAGAAGTCATCGACGGCAAGAGCGAGCGCGGCGGCCATCCGGTGGAACGCCGCCCGATGAAGCAATGGGTGCTGAAAATTACGGCATACGCAGAGCGTCTCCTGGCTGACCTGGAGGAGCTGGACTGGCCGGAGAGCATCAAGGAAATGCAGCGCAACTGGATCGGCCGTTCCGAAGGGGCAGAAGTGACGTTCGGCATCGAAGGCCATGACGAGACATTCACGGTCTTCACGACCCGTCCGGATACATTGTTCGGTGCTACCTATACTGTACTCGCACCTGAGCACAAGCTGGTCGACCTGATCACTACGCCTGAGCAGCGGGCAGCGGTGGATGCGTATCTGGAGCAGACGAAGCGGAAAAGCGATCTGGAGCGTACCGACCTGGCGAAAGAAAAGACAGGGGTGTTTACCGGCGCGTATGCGATCAACCCGGTGAACGGCGAGCGTCTGCCGATCTGGATCGCCGATTACGTGCTGATCAGCTACGGTACTGGCTCCATCATGGCGGTGCCGGCGCATGACGAGCGCGACTACGAATTTGCCAAGACGTTCAACCTGCCGATCAAGCAAGTCATCGCTGGTGGCGACATTTCCAAGGAAGCGTATGCGGGCGATGGCGAGCACATCAATTCCGGCTTCCTGGACGGCCTGAACAAGGAACAGGCGATCAACAAAATGATCGAATGGCTGGTGGCAAACGGCAAAGGAAGCCGCAAAGTGACCTACCGCCTTCGCGACTGGCTGTTCAGCCGTCAACGCTACTGGGGTGAGCCGATTCCGATCCTCCATCTGGAAGACGGCACCATGAAAGTCGTTCCGGAAGACCAACTGCCGATCATGCTGCCGAAGACGAAAGAAATCAAACCGTCCGGCACAGGCGAATCACCGCTGGCAAACATCACCGACTGGATCAACACTGTCGATCCGGAGACCGGCCTGAAAGCTCGCCGCGAGACCAACACCATGCCGCAGTGGGCTGGAAGCTGCTGGTACTTCCTGCGCTTTATCGATCCGCACAATGACAATGCGCTGGCAGACCCGGACAAGTTGAAGGAATGGCTGCCGGTCGACGTCTATATCGGCGGCGCCGAGCATGCGGTTCTGCATTTGCTCTACTCACGCTTCTGGCACAAATTCCTGTACGACATCGGTGTCGTGCCTACCAAGGAGCCGTTCCAGAAGCTGTTTAACCAAGGAATGATCCTTGGGGAAAACAACGAGAAAATGAGTAAATCGAAAGGCAACGTCGTCAACCCGGATGACATCATCAACACCCACGGTGCAGACACCCTGCGCCTGTACGAGATGTTCATGGGACCTCTGGAGGCGTCCATCGCCTGGTCGACCAAAGGGCTGGACGGCGCCCGCCGCTTCCTGGACCGCGTCTACCGCCTGTTTGTAAACGACAACGGCGAGCTGAACGAGAAGATCGTCGATACGGCGAATGTCGGGGCAATGGAGCGCGTGTACCACCAGACCGTGAAGAAAGTGACGGAAGACTACGAAGGCCTGCGCTTCAACACCGGTATTTCTCAACTGATGGTATTCGTCAACGAGGCGTACAAAGCAGATGTCCTGCCGAAGAAATATATGGAGGACTTCGTAAAAATGCTGTCCCCGATCGCTCCGCACATCGCCGAAGAACTGTGGGAAAAGCTGGGACACACCGAGACGATCGCTTACGAAGCTTGGCCAACTTACGATGAATCCAAGCTGATCGACGACGAAGTGGAGATCGTTCTGCAAGTGAACGGCAAAAACAAGGAGAAGCTGCTCATCGCCGCCGATGCGACAAAAGAGCAAATGGAAGAACTGGCCTTGGGCAACGCCGTCATCAAAGAACTGACGGCAGGCAAAACGATTGTCAAAGTCATCGCCGTGCCTGGCAAACTGGTCAACATCGTCGTCCGCTAATGGAACCGGGCGAACGGGCTGTGCCAAGGTTATCACAGCCTTGGCCGCAACCTGTACGGGATGAAGTAAATTCCCTGATGTAAAAAAGGAGTGGACCCTGAAAATGACGGGTGTCCGCTCCTTTTTTTGCTCTTTTTATGGAGCCGCAGCCAGTTTCCGTGCTGCAGGTGTTGTCCCGCTGCTTTGCCCTTGCGCTGTCAGCTTTGCCCCTCTCCCGCCGCTTCCTGCGGCTGGTGGCACAGCATGTCAGCAACCAGCTCCTGGTCTTCTGCGAATTTCGCATGGGTGCGGCGGAAAACTTCTGCAAACCGGCCCGGAATGCTCTCCTGCAGAGGGATCAATCCTTCGCCTGTGATTCCTCCGGGGACGCATACCCGTTGCTGCAAGGAGGGCAAAGTGAAAATTTCCGATTTCAAAAGGTCAGCCATGCCGATGAACATTTGTGTCGTCAAATAGGTAGCTGCTTCTTGGGAGATGCCCGTTTCGCTCACAGCGTCCTGAATCATCTGCTGGAGGATGTAGCTGATGAAAGCAGGTCCACAGCTGGTCAGGTCAGAGGTGATGCGCAAAAATGATTCGGAGATGACTGTCGGGTTGCTGATCTGGGAAAAGAGGTTGAGAATAAACTGTCGCTGGCTCTCCGTGACGCGAGAGCCAAACTCGCAAAGGCTGACTCCGCTGCGGGCAGCATTCGTAATACTCGGGACGACTCTGGCGACGGCGCAAGGCACCAGTTCCTCCAGCTGGGCGAGCTTGATCGGGCTGGTGATCGTAATCAACAGATGCTCCGGCGACAGGGCAGGAGCGATCTGCTCCAGCAAGACCCTATATTCCAAAGGCTTCACGCACAAAAGCAGCGCCTGCGCCTTTTTAGCCAGTTCGACATTGCTCTGCGCGACAATCAATCCGGGATGACGTTCGGCCAACCGTTCCGCTTTGGCGGGAGTGCGGTTCGCTATGATGATCTGGCTCGGCGACAGGGCTTTGGCAGACAGCAACGCTTCGATCAGGATGCTGCCCATGCTGCCTGTACCGATGAACCCGATCGTATCCATGTCCATACCTCCCTCCGTGATTCTTTCCCAATTTTATGTACAAATCGCGCTCGTCATGACCAAAGATTGATCCTGTTTACCGGACCCGGATTCGCTCCTTGATTCGCGCGTACAGTTTTTCGCCGATGCCCTCGATGTTTTGCAGCTCCTCGGGGGAGCGAAAGCCGCCTTTTTCCTCGCGATATTGCAGAATTGCCCGGGCACGTGCTTCGCCGATGCCAGGCAAGGTCATCAGCTGCTCCAAGGTTGCCGTATTGAGCAGGACAGGCTGTTCGGGGAAAGAACTGCTGCTTCTCGCCTGGCTGGCCGACGCTCCGCCGAGACTGGCCGCGGAGACGTCGTAGGAGGAGACGCCAGCGGGGCTGACGGGCGAAGCGGCAACAGCGAGAGACGGGGGAGCAGAACCTTTGGCAGGGATGACGATGGCTGTGCCGTCCACGAGCGGTGCCGCCAGATTCAGCTGATCGAGATCGGCTTCAGGCTTGGCCCCGCCCGCCTTGGCAATCGCGTCCGCTACTCGCATGCCCACCTCCAGACGGTACAGTCCCGGCTGTCTCACGCTGCCCTTGACGTCCACGTACAGCGGGGAGGCAGGCGGGTCTGCGGGTTGAGCATTCTTCGCCTGCGGCGCATGGGCAGCATTTGTCGCATCCGCTGCACCAAATGCAGGACCGGGTGCCGTTGGCTGCGATGCTCCCGCTGCAATACGCGCAGACCTGTTCCCGGCATCCGCTGCAGAAGCCGTTGTTTTATCCGACGTCAAGTGGCCATCTTCGGTAGCAAGTACACCTTCCTCTGAAGCGTAAGCGGGCGGGATCAGCGGCAGCTGTCCAGTCGTGCCTTCCCGTCCTGTACCACGCGCCTGATAGAGCCAGATGCTGCTTGCGATCAGCAGCACGGCGGCAGCAGGCAAAAGAATGCGCCGATACTTGTCCCACCATTCCAGCACCACAAAAAACCCTCCCTTGCTTTTCGCAAAACTTACAGTAGAGAGGCAGTGCTCTCTACTTGCGATGCTACGAAAAGAAAGAGAGGGTGTGCAAATGTTTCTTTCAGGTTTCTAGCCGATGTGCTGGAGCGAGTTTTTTTTGCGGCGAATATCCACGTTCGGGCTGACGAACGGACCGAAGTTGTATTTTTGCTCGATAAAGATTTGATGCCACAGCATGAAGACGAGGATCGTCCAGATTTTGCGGCTGTAATCGGCGTTGCCTTCGCGATGCTCATCCAGCATGTACAGGACGTACGCTTTGTTGATCAGATCGTCAACTTTCGATTCAAAAATAATTTCCTTCGCCCATTTGTAGAATTCGTTTTTCAGCCAGTGGCGGGTCGGAACCGGGAAGCCCAGTTTCTTTCTCGTCTTGATTTCCGGCGGCAAGAAGTCCTTCATCGCTTCGCGCAGGACGTGCTTGGTCGTGCCGCTTGCGATTTTGTACTTCGTCGGGATGGTCGCGGCGAACTCAAAGACTTTCAGGTCGATGAACGGTACGCGCAGCTCCAGGGAGTTGGCCATCGTCATTTTGTCGGCCTTCATCAGAATGTTGCCGCGAAGCCAGGTGTGAATGTCCAAATACTGCATTTTGGTCACGTCGTCGTACTGGGCAGCGCGCTTGTAGATCTCCTCGGTGATGGTGAAAGGAGACACGTACGAGCTGGAGCGCGAGATGTCCTCCATGACGACCCGTTTTTTCGTTTCCTCGTTGAAGATCAGGGCGTTTCCAAAGAATCGCTCTTCCACCGTTTTGGAGCCGCGGATCAGGAAGTTTTTCCCTTTGATCTGATCGGGCAGGCGTTCCGCCATGTAGCCGATCGAGTGACGCATCCAGCCAGGCATGCCGGAGAACATTTTCAAGGCGCTCGGCTCGCGGTAGATGTTGTAGCCGCCGAAAAATTCGTCCGCCCCTTCGCCGGACAGGACGACAGTGACGTGCTCGCTCGCCAGCTGGGCGACGAAATAGAGCAGGATTGCCGACGGGTCTGCGACCGGTTCATCCTGATGCCAGATCAGCCTTGGCAGCTCGTTCATGTACTGCTGGGCATTTACGACCAGCTCGTGATGCTCGGAGCCCAGATATTGCGCTGTCCGTCTGGCAAAGTCCAGCTCGCTGTAGCCCGGAATATCCGAGCCTACCGAGAAGGTCTTCACAGGCTCGAACGTGCGCAGCATGGCGACGATGCTGCTGGAGTCCACGCCGCTGGAGAGGAACGCTCCACGCGGCACTTCACTCATCCGATGCTTATCCACCGATTCAAGCAGCACGCTGCGCGTACCTTCCACGTAGTAGGAGAACGGCTTGTTTTCGTCCGGTTTGAACTCGACGTCCCAGTAACGCTCCAGCTTGATCTGGTCGTTTTCGACGATGAAAGAGTGCGCAGGCGGCACGCGGTAAATGCCGCGGTACATCGTCTCCGGGTCCGGCACGTACTGGAAGGTGAGGTAATGATAAAAGGCGGTGTGATTCACTTCCCGCGCGACTTTCGGCAGCTCCAGCAGACTCTTGATTTCGCTGGCAATCGCGATTGAATCAGCCGTTTCCACGTAGTAGAGCGGCTTGATTCCAAAGTGGTCGCGCGCACCGAACAGCCGCTTTTTGCGAGAGTCGTAGATCGTAAAACCGAACATCCCGCGCAAATGCTTCGGTGCGTCTGTCCCGACTTCCTCGTAGAGGTGCAGGATCGTTTCAATATCAGAATCGGTGTGAAAAACATGTCCAAGGTCTTTCAGCCATTGTTGCAGTTCCTTGTAATTGTAAACTTCCCCGTTCCCAATAATCCAGATGTCCCGTGTTTCGTTAAACAGCGGTTGATGTCCGCCTTCCACGTCGATGATGCTTAAACGACGAAAGCCCAGGGCGACATTGTCTTCCAAATGAAAACCATCGTCGTCTGGACCGCGGTGCAGGATGACACCGGTCATCGCGCTGATCGTTTCTTGCTGGGCAGGCATTTGCCGCTTGTTATAGAGTGATACGATTCCACACATATGAAATGACTCTTCCTCTCACTGGATTGCTCCTGCTAACTCTATCACGTATCGACAGTCAGCGCAATCACTCCGAATGCCTATGAACCTTGCAGAACATAAGCTGCGCAGTCTTTCTGTTCCTATTTTTGTCCCCGTCCTGAAGGATATACTCGGGAATGCGAATGAATGGTTCGACAAAGGGACGGAGGAATGTGCGTGACGATGTACAGAGCGAGCCTTTCGATGTTGGCCGGATTGCTGTTGGCGGCCTGCCTGCATCCGGCCTGGCTCCTTGCCGCAGCGGGCATTGCAACGGCTGCTGCCAGTTTCCGCAGACGAAAGAGCCTGCGGCAGCCCTGGCTTTTCTGCACGCTCGTTACTATTTTAGCAGGTCTCTATTTTTACGGGTACGAGATTCTTCACTCCTCCGCGCTTGCGCCGTACGCACGACAGGAACAGCGTTTGTGGGTTTGTGGCACGATCGATTCTGCTGTAAAAAGGGATGGCGATGTCGCGCGGTTTTTCATGGAGACAGTCAAATGGTCGCACGACGGGGAAAAGTGGACGGACATGGAGCGCTCCGAACGGCTGGCGGTGCGTGTCAGTCTGCAAACGGAGGAACAGGCTCTGCAGGCAGACACGTGGAAGCGGGGAAGCGAGATCGCGGCCTATGTGACGCTGTCGCTCCCGGAGTCTGCGCGAAATCCGTACGCGTTTGATTACGAGCGGTTCCTGCACTGGCAAGGGGTCGCGGCGATCGCGAACACTTCCTATCGAGATGCGAGCGTCCGCGAAAGCAGCAGCTTGTGGTCGTCCTTTCAGCGCTGGCAGGATGAAGCGGCAGAGCAGGTGGAGCAGTTATACTCCGATCCGGAAATGGCCGGCTACATGAAATCGCTGTTGCTGGGCGCGGGAGAAGACGTATCGACGGAGCTGTCGGATTTGTACGCAGATTTGGGGCTAAGTCATGTGCTCGCCATATCGGGTTTGCATGTCTCGCTCGTCAGCAGCATGTTCATGTGGGGCATGACCCGGCTGGGGGTGCCGCGAAAAGGGGCCATGACAGCTGCCGTGTGCGTGCTTGCCGGATACGTCCTGTTGGTCGGCGCGAGCGCTTCGGCTGTGCGCTCGGGCATTATGGGCGGAGCAGGCGTCGTCAGTCAAGGGCTGGGCAAGAAAGTGGACGGCAAGGATGTGTGGGCCGGCGCGCTCATGCTCATGCTGCTCGCCGATCCGTACCAGCTGTGGCACATCGGGTTTCAGCTGTCCTTTGCCGTTACGCTCGGGCTGATTATTTTCGTGCCGTTCAGCCAGCATGTCATGGTCCGCATTCCGTTGTGGCTGCGCACGCTGATCGCTGTCACCTTCGCCGCCCAAGCCGTATCGTTTCCTTTTCTCATCTACCATTTCCACCAGTTTTCTGCGCTCTCCTGGCTGGTCAATCTGATTGTCACCCCGATTCTTTCCGTGGTCGTCCTGCCCCTGGGGTATATCGCCTTGCTCGCAGGGCTGGTACATCCGTTTTTGGCTGCCTGGCCCGTGCTGTTGTCCGCCGGTCTCCTAAAAGTGCTGCACGAGCCGTTATTCGCCCTGAGAAGCGCGGCCATCCCGTTTTCGCACTGGCCACACCCGGCGTGGTGGTGGCTTTTGCTCTACGGAGGCTTCATAGCGATGTTGCCCGTTTTGTGGCGAATGGGTTATCATCGGCAAAGAGATGTGATTGTCTGCCTGTTGCTCTATATCGCTCTGGTCGCTTTGGCCAGGCAGCCTTTTTCGGGGAGGGACGAAGTGCGGATCACTTTCCTGGATGTAGGCCAGGGTGATTCCATCGTTGTCGAAATTGGTAAAGAGAAGGTATACTTAATGGATGCAGGTGGGACGATGCGCCTTCCTGCACGTGAACCGTGGAGGGAAAAACGCGATCCGTACGAGGTGGGAAAAGAAGTCGTCCTCCCCTTTTTGCGGGCGCGCGGGATCGAAAAAATTGACCGTGTCGTCATGACGCACGGCGATCTGGATCACATCGGAGGTATGGCTGCGCTCGTGTCCCGCTTTTCCTTCGGGGCAGTGCTTGTGAGCGGCGTCACACCGGAAGGAACAGAGAGAGAAATCCTCCGGCAATTTCAACAAAAGGGAGTCCCGATCTTGACGGGCAGCCCCGGGCAGACTTGGTCAGACGCTCCGGGGGTAGAGTGGAAGTGGATACAGCCGGACCAATCGTCAGATGCTTCCGGCAACGATGCCTCTGTTGTGCTCCAACTGACGGCATTCGGCCGATCGGTGTTGTTCACAGGCGACATCGAGCGCGGCGGGGAAGCGAATGTCGTGCGGCAAGGCGTACGCGAGGTGGATGTATTGAAAGTCGCCCATCACGGCAGCCGTACTTCCAGCACAGAGGAATTGCTTCGGGCACTGCGCCCAAAGGCTGCCGTCATCTCCGTCGGTGCGCACAACCGCTACGGGCATCCGGCTGCGGAAGTTTTGCAAAGACTGAATGAAATAGGCTCCAAGGTGTACAGAACCGACCGGCAAGGCGCTATCACGCTGATTATTTCGCCAGAGGGGATGGCCTGGGAAGTCCAAAGATCGAATACATAATCTGTTTGCAACCTTTTCTTTTTGCGAACCGTCTGTAGGGGGGAGAGGAGAATATGCAGGAAGCAGAGTTGATCAGGAAAGCGCAGTCCGGGGATCATGAAGCGCTTGTCGATCTGCTTCGATCCATTGAGACCTCCGTTTACCGCAGCGCTTACTATATTCTTGGGAACGAGCAGGACGCTCTCGACGCAGCCCAGGAAGTGCTTATTCGCATTTATCGGAAACTGGACACCTATCAGGAAAAGGCGAAATTTTCCACATGGGTGCAACGAATCGTAAGCAACGTTTGTATGGATAAATTTCGAGCGAAGAAGGAAACGGTCTCAATAGACGAGCATGAGCTGATCATCCCTGATCGTAACAACGTGGAAGATGAAATTCTTCTCACTGGACTGTCGAATGACATCCAGGAAGCCATCGCCAAGCTGCCAAGGCAGTACCGGATGGTCGTAGTGCTGCGCTACCTGGAGGATTTGTCCTACCAAGAGATCGCAGAAGCATTGGATTTGCCGCTTAACACGGTAAAGTCGTATTTGTTCCGGGCCAGACAACAGTTGCAGGAACTTTTGTACGACTACCAGAAAGGGGGGATCGGTTGATGACCAACGAAGAAATTTGGGAATGGATGCAGCGGGATCTGGACGGGGACCTCTCCCCGGTAGAACAGGAGGCGCTCTACAGCCTCATTCGCAAAGATTCTGATCTGCAATTGAAATTCAACCGTCTGAAAACTGTTTCCGAGCAGTTGGAAAAGCTGCCCCCTGTCGTACCTTCATTCAGCATCGTGGATTCCATCCTGCCCAGACTGGAATCAGCAGCAGCCGTTCCGGCGCAGCCTGCAGCTTTGAATGAAGCACCTCTTCCTGTTTTGGAAGTGAAACGCAACTCGTCCTCGCCGTCGGAATCGAGAAAGTGGAAGCGGATGAAAGTGTGGCTTGCTACTGTTGGAAGCACTGCGGTCGCAGCCTGTCTGTTGATCGGCATGATGTTTACGGGCAGCGACGGCAAAAAGGTAGAACCTGACCTGCTCCAGCAAGGAACGGAAACGCCGACAACGGACAATGCCCCGCTCGTGGGTCCGCCCGTACCTCCTCCCAGCACTAATCTCCCTTCATCCAATACCCAGGAGGAGGAGAAAAAGAAAGAGACGAAAACGACTCCCCCTGCGAAAAAGCAGAGCGGGAAGAAGGTCTCCTCGTCCGGACAGCCGAAACAGCCCGTGAAACCGGCAGTTGTGAAACCGGCTGCTCACCAACCGACCGCCAAGCCAAAACCTGTCTTCAGAGAGGAAAAGCCGCCAGCATTTCCTTACGGCTTGGAAGAGAAATCGGACAAGGACAACGATCGCGGCAGAGAGAGTGACTCGAACAAGGACAAGAGCAAGGAAAACGCAAAGGAAAGCAGCAGTGAAAAAGGAAAAGAAAAGAAAAGCAAAGAGAAAAACAAAGACAAAGAAGATTGAAGTGAAAGTTACGCTTGGCAAACATGGATTTCACATAAGGACCGGCACCGAACAGGGGAGCGTTGCGTATAGTACAGTATCAAGCACCCCCTGCTTACCGTTTGGGGAGGAGGAATCCCGGGGCTTTTCCCCAAACGTTTACATAGAGGTGCCAGAATAAGGAAACCCGCTTCCCGCTTTTCAAGGAGGCGGGTTTTTTTCCGGAAACAGAGCGCCTTGCGATTTTTCGGGGAAGGGAACTTTGCCGCTTGCGGTCAGCGAAACCGTCATAGCCGTTTTGTGCTATAATAACGCACGACAGGGCAAAGAAAGGAAGGGAAAACCATGCCATTGGTGTCGGCTGTACGGGAAATACGGCAAAAGCAGTACGCCCCCGTCTACGTCTTATACGGTCCGGAATCCTTTCTCGCAGAAGAATTTCTGACGCTGGCAAAGCGGGAAATGATTGATCCCGACTTCAGCGATCTCAACGTGAGCGTTTACGATTGTACGGAGACCAGTCTTGGTGACATCTTGCAAGATGCAGAGACCTTGCCGTTTATGGGCGAGCACCGGCTTGTCATCGCCAGACAGGCGTATTTTTTGACGGGCAGCAAACCGCAGACCAAGGTGGAAAGCAATCCGGACGCGCTGCTCGACTACATGCAAAACCCTCCGGACTACACCACGCTCATCCTGCACACCCAGGCGGAAAAGCTGGACGAGCGCAAAAAGCTGGTCAAGACGCTGCAGCAAAGAGCCAAAGTCATCCCGTTTATGCAGCTGAAGGATGCGGAGCTGTACGGCTGGGTCGAGCGCCAGGCCGGGAAGTACAAGGCGACGATCCGGCGAGAGCAGGCGATGAAGCTGGTGGAGAGGGCAGGCAGCGAGCTGCGGCTGTTGGACAAGGAACTGGAGAAGCTGGCGCTGTTCGTGGGAGACGGCGGCGTGATTACGGACGAGGTCATCGAACAGCTCGGCGCACGCACGCTGGAGCAGGACGTATTCGCCCTCATTGAACAGGTGGCCACTGGCCGGCTGGATCGGGCATTGCGCATGCTCTACGACAGCATGAAAACAGGCGAGGAGCCGATCAAGCTGCTGGCGCTTTTGGCGAGGCAATTTCGCATGCTCCTGCAGGTGAGGCAGCTCGCCCCGCGGGGCTATTCGCAGCAGCAGATCGCCGGCATGATCAAGATGCATCCGTACGCCGTGAAAAAAGCGATGGAGCAGGCCCGCTACTTTTCAGAGGAGTCCTTGAAAAGGCTGCTGCTGATGCTTGCCGAGGACGATTTCCGCATGAAGTCCGGACAGGTGGACAAGCGTTTGGCACTGGAGCTGTTTATTGCCCGCGCCCACGAGGAGCGGAAGCGGATGAGCGGATGAGCTATTTCTGCGGAGCTTTCTACGTGGACAAACAAGGAAAAAACCCCGTGAACACCAGGTTCGCGGGGTTTTTTTGCAACTTTGGTCTCTTACGCTACAGGAGCGGTCAGCACGTTGAACTTTTTCATCAAACGAGATTTTTGACGATTTGCTGCGTTTTTATGAATGAGACCTTTCGAAGCGGCCTTGTCCAGCTTTTTCACAGCCACCAGAAGAGTGGATTTCGCCAATGCTACATCGGAAGCGGCGACAGCTTTCTCAAAGTTTTTCAGGGAAGTGCGCAGATCAGACTTTTGAGAAGCACGGTGTGCGCGGCGCTTTTCAATGGTTTTGGTGCGCTTAATCGCGGATTTAATGTTTGGCATGTGTGTCACCTCCTTAGACGACCATAGACATACAGTCATACAACAAAGTAATTCTAGCATGGGCGGAATCCATTTGCAAGAAAGGATTCGGAATAAAAATAGCGGATTCAAGCAACATAGTAGCAGGAACAAATTGGAGAAGGGAGCCAACGAACTATGGAACATAACATTGACTTGTCTGGCTATTCGATTCGCACGGATCTCGCAGTAGAGGCGCACGAGCTGGCGCAGCAGCAAAACGAGAGCAACATCCCCGGCATCTGGCTGCAGGCCGACGACGAGGAGCCCAATATCAAGGTCACCCGGCTGCACGTCCAGAATGAGGAGGCGGGCAAAGCCATCGGCAAGCTGCCGGGACATTACCTTACGATAGAAGTGCCCAAGCTGCGCGACAACGATACATCTATCGAAGAACAGGTAACGAAGCGGTTCGCCCGGGAGTTTGCCGCTTTCCTCGAAAAGATGGGGATTACGGAGGACAAAAAAGCGCTTGTCGTCGGGCTGGGCAACTGGAATGTGACCCCTGACGCCCTTGGCCCGTTGGTGGTGGAAAATTTGCTGGTGACGCGCCACCTGTACCAGCTCGCCCCGGAAACGGTTGGAGAGGGCTATCGGGAGGTGAGCGCCCTGTCACCGGGAGTTCTCGGCATTACGGGGATTGAAACGAGCGAGATCGTGTTTGGCGTCGTGGAAAGAAGCAAGCCGGACTTCGTCATCGCCATCGACGCGCTCGCCTCCCGGGCACTGCATCGGGTCAACACGACGATCCAAATATCGGACACCGGTATTCATCCGGGCTCGGGTGTCGGCAACAAGCGCAAGGCGATCGATCAAAGCACGCTGGGCATTCCCGTCATTGCGATCGGCGTGCCAACCGTTGTCTTCGCGTCCACGATCGTCAACGATGCGATCACATACCTGCTCGGACACTTCGGGCAATCGATGGCGGAGAGCAAGCGGGCATTCAACAAGCTGAGCATGAGCACTTTGCCGGAGCGCAAGGAACCGTACACCGAGGATGACCTGCCGGATATGGAATCACGCAAGACGTTCATGGGGCTGGTAGGCTCGCTGCCCGAGGAGGAAAAGCGCCAGCTGATCCACGAAGTGCTCCGCCCGCTGGGACAGGATCTGGTCGTGACGCCAAAGGAAGTGGACGATTTTATCGAAGGAGTCGCCAACGTCATCGCGACAGGGCTGAACCGTGCCTTGCACAGGGCGGTGAATGAAAACAACAGCGGGGCGTACACGCACTAGGCGCATCAGGGCAGGTGAAAAAGAGCGGGCGTAGCGATTTGAGAGAAATGCTAGGAAAGGGTTCTATCGTCTCTATGAGGCTCATAGGCTAAAGCATAGACGAGCGGGCAGGGAAATGGAACGTCCCGCGACAATGCTGCAGCATGAGGAGTGTGAGCCAGATGGCTGCCCTGATCCAGCGCCAATTCGCAATTCTGTCGTTTATAACGGCCTTCCTGTTTGTCATGACCGGAGTCTTCTCACTCGGGGGCAACAAGCTTATGATCGCTTCCTCGACCGTCCAGCAAGCCGCTGCCCGCGTATCCAGCCTCGCCATTCTCGGCTGGATGGGACAGGAGATCCCGGCGCTCGGCGAGATCGTACAAGCCTCGCCAGAACGCCGGACCAACAGTGTTTCCGGTTTTTTGTTCCAACTCGCCACCAGTATCCAGCCCGGCGATTTGCGCAGCCTGCTGGGCAGAGAGCTGCCAGGCATGGTGACGGCCGACGACGCCCGTTTCGTGGTAGCAGGCAAAGGAGCGACACTCGCCGACTTTTACATCGAGTACCCCCCGCATCCAAAACAGGTCATAGACGCTTCCGATGCCGTACCGCTGACGTCCGAACCAGTACCGGCAGCGCAGGACAAGCCGGATAAAGAGCAGACAGAGCCCGTCGCAAAGCCCGATACAGCTGGCAGGAAGATCGTGTACGTATACAACACGCACAATCGCGAATCGTGGTACAGCGAGACGAAGCCGGTCGGAACTTCCGTCGATCACCCGACCCGCAACATTTCGCTGGTGGGCAAGCACCTTGCCGAAGCGTTGAACGAACGCGGTATCGGCGCCGAAGCGAGCAAGGACGACATCTACCAGGAGCTGCTCAACCAAAACAAAGACTATGCCTTGTCCTATGCGCAGTCGCTGCAGGTGGTCAAGGCGGCAGTGGAAAACAACCGGGAGCTGCGCTACTTCTTCGACCTGCACCGCGATACGGCTCCGCGGGACAGGACGACCGTCACCATTAAAGGAAAAACGTACGCGCGCGTCATGTTCGTCATCGGCAAGCGCAACAAAAACTACGAAAAAAACGAAGCCTTTGCAACCGAACTGCACCAGCTGATGGAAGAAATGTACCCCGAGCTTTCCCGGGGCGTCATGGAAAAAGGGGCAAAGACGGACCACGGGGAGTATAATCAGTCCATTTCGCCGGGAAGCCTGTTAATGGAAATAGGCGGCACGGAAAACACCTTGCAGGAGTGTCTGAACACTGCAGAAGCATTGGCAGATGTGTTTGCGGCCTACTACCTGAAGGCGGAAAAAGTGGACAAACCGGCATCGGATGCGCCGGCGAAGAGGTGACGGACATGAACGTGACTGCAAAATTGACAGGGCTTTTGATCGTCCTGCTGATCGGAGTCGTTTTGGGCCTGCAAACGGCAGAACGGGGGATTGCCAAGGTGAGCGGCTTGCCCGAGCAAGAGCCGCAGACCTTTTACATCAAGAAAATGGATCAGGGGAAAATGGAAATCGCGGTGATGGGCAAACAAGTGCAGACAGCGGGGCCGGAAAAAGTAGTCAATTACATGAGCAACATGGGGATGACATTGGGGTCCACGATCAAAAGCGGCGCCAAAACCTTCGTCGACTGGGTAGGGAGTCTCTTTGAACCATAAGGATTTGTTTATGAGCAAAAAAATAACTGGGAGGAGCAGCGATAGCCAAAAGTCCCGCAGACGCGGGTCTTTTTCGTTGCAAAAGGCAGTGGGCGAGAAAAAATCCCCTCTTTCCCTGATATGAAAACAATGTTTTGTATAGTCAGTCAAGATATAATTATTTGAATTTATTGTGTTGCCAAAAAATTGTACTAATGGCATAATATCTACTGATAGAACTATTTCTATTGAATATATCGGCAAGAGAGGTGCGCCCCGTGTCACAGCCTGTCCTACAAATCGAAAACTTGCAGACGCACTTTTTTACGGACCGCGGCCAGATTCCAGCTGTTGACGGTGTGACGATCACAGTAAACAAAGGTGAAATCGTAGGCATCGTAGGAGAGTCCGGGTGTGGAAAAAGTGTGACCTCCCTTTCCGTCATGAAGCTGGTGCCCAATCCTCCCGGAAAGATCGTCGGCGGCTCGATCCGCTTCAAGGGAGAGGATTTGGTGAAGGCCGATGATAAACGGATGCGCGAAATACGCGGAAATGAAATTGCCATGATCTTTCAGGAACCGATGACCTCGCTCAATCCGCTTTTTACGATTGGGGATCAGATCGGGGAGGCAATCCGTTTACATACGAAGGCGAGCAAAAAGGAAGCCAGGCAGCGTGCGGTCGAGATGCTGAGAAAAGTGGGCATCCCGCGCGCGGAAGCTATTTTGGACGAATACCCGCACCAGTTGTCCGGAGGGATGCGCCAGCGCGTCATGATCGCCATGGCAATGGCCTGTGATCCCGAGCTGCTGATTGCGGACGAGCCGACGACAGCGCTCGACGTGACGATTCAGGCGCAGATTCTGGACCTGATGCGGCAGTGCAACCGGGAGTCAGACACGGCGATCATGCTGATTACTCACGACCTTGGCGTTGTGGCGGAGATGTGCCACCGGGTCGTTGTCATGTACGCCGGAAACGTGATCGAAGAAGGGGATGTGCGGACAATCCTGAAAAATCCGCAGCATCCGTATACGCTCGGCTTGCTGCAGTCGTTGCCCAAGCTGGACAAACAACAGGAGCGTCTATATTCCATCCCAGGGAACGTGCCCGTTCCAGGCTCGCTCAAAGTGGGATGCCGCTTTGCGCCTCGCTGCGGCCAGGCGACTGATCGCTGCCGCTCCGAGATGCCTGAGCTGAGGACGGTGGGAGAGAACCATCGCTCGCGCTGCTGGATAAGCCAATAACCCGAAAGGAGCATGCAGGTGACTGAAGAACTGCTCGTCGTAAAAAACTTGAAAAAATACTACCCGATCACAGGCGGTGTCCTTGGAGGGGAGATTGGGGTCGTCAAGGCGGTAGACGATGTCTCGTTTTCCGTCAAACGGGGAGAAACGCTGGGATTGGTAGGAGAGAGCGGCTGCGGAAAATCGACGACCGGGCGTTCCCTGCTGCGGCTGATCGAACCGACTGCAGGAGAAGTGCATTTTGACGGGGTAAATGTAACGGCGCTCTCTGCGGACGAAATGCGCAAAATGCGGCGCGATATGCAAATCGTCTTTCAGGACCCGTTCGCTTCTCTCAATCCTCGTCACAATATTGAAAAGATTCTGGAAGAACCGCTCGTCGTCCACGGGATCGGCACAGCAGCTGAGCGGAAAAAACGGGTGGAGGAGATGCTGGAAGTCGTCGGACTGAGCAGCTATCATGCGCGCAGGTATCCGCACCAGTTCAGCGGCGGCCAGCGCCAGCGCATCGGGATTGCCCGGGCGCTGATGCTCAATCCCAAGCTGATCGTCGCAGACGAACCGGTATCGGCGCTGGACGTGTCGATCCAGTCCCAGGTGCTGAACCTGATGCAAGATTTGCAGCGCGACCTCGGTCTTACATATTTGTTCATCGCGCACGATCTGAGCGTGGTCCGGCATATCAGCGACCGGGTCGGGGTCATGTATCTCGGGCGCATTGTGGAGCTGACGAGCAGCGAGCAGCTGTACAGCACGCCGCTTCACCCGTACACCAAAGCTCTGCTTTCGGCTGTGCCGACGCCGGACCCGGACGCAGTTCGGGAACGCGTGATCCTGCAGGGAGATGTGCCCAGCCCGGCCAACCCGCCGAGTGGCTGTACCTTCCATACGCGCTGCCCTCACGTGACAGAGGAATGCCGCACCGTGCGGCCAGCCTTCCAGGATGTGGGAGACGGACATTTCGTGGCTTGCCATCTGTACAAATCATAGCTGGCGTCCAGCGTGCGAGCCGTCGGGTGCCTCGTCAAAGGGGGGATGCGAAGCAGTAGCGACTCAAACTGTTCTCTGCCAAGAGAAGAATCTGAAAACCTAGAAGAGGGGGATTTATTTCATGAAGAAGAGAGTTCTCTCTGCTGCCATGACCAGCCTGCTGGCGATCGCCATGCTGCTGACTGGATGCAGCGGATCTCAAACGGCGCAAAAGCCGGCAGAGCAGCCAAAGACAGAAACAGCAACGCCTGCAGCAGAACCGGCAAAATCCGGTCCCAAGCAGCTGATTGTAGGTCGCGGCGGCGATTCCGTCGGCCTGGACCCGATCCAGCAAACGGATGGCGAATCTTTTAAAGTGACGGAAAACGTATTCGATACCCTGGTAGGCTACGAGGAAGAGACCACGCAAGTCGTTCCGTCCCTCGCGGAAAAATGGGAGATTTCCCCGGACGGCCTGACCTATACCTTCCATCTGCGCTCCGGCGTGAAATTCCATGACGGCACGGATTTCAATGCGGAAGCGGTCAAATGGAACTTCGAGCGCTGGATGGACAAAAACCATCCGCAGCACAACAAGGAAGGCTATGAATACTACAACGACATGTTCGGCGGCTACAAAGGCGACAAGGATCACGTGATCAAATCCGTGGAAGCGGTCGATCCGCTGACGGTGAAATTCACGCTGAACCGTCCGTTGGCTCCGTTCATCCAAAACCTGGGAATGTCTTGCTTCGCGATCGCTTCGCCGACCGCCGTGCAAAAGATGGGACCAGAGAAGTTCAATGAGAACCCTGTCGGGACGGGTCCATTCATTTTCAAGGAGTGGAAGCGCAACGACACGATCACGCTGGAGAAAAACCCGAATTACTGGAACGCCGGCTATCCGAAGGTGGATAAGCTCGTCTTCAAGGTCATTCCTGAAAACACGGCTCGCCTGACTGCCCTGACCGCCGGCGAGATCGACCTGATGGACGGCCTGAACCCGGATGACGCGCAAACAGTGAAGGACAATCCAGACCTGCAACTGATTTTGCGTCCGTCCATGAACATCGGTTTCCTCGGTTTCAACGTGGAGAAAAAACCGCTCGACAACCAAAAAGTTCGTGAAGCAATCGCCTATGCGATTAACAAACCGGCGCTCATTGAAGCGTTCTTCGCCGGACTGGGCGAACCGGCAGTCAACCCGATGCCGCCTTCTATCTGGGGCTACAACAGCAGCATCAAAGATCGCGAGTTCAACCTGGACAAAGCGAAGCAACTGCTTGCAGAAGCAGGCTATCCGAACGGCTTCAAAATCAAGTTCTGGGCGATGCCTGTACCTCGTCCGTACATGCCGGATGGCGTGAAGATCGCTGAAGCCATCCAGCAAGATTTGAAAAAGATCGGCGTCGACGCCGAGATTGTCACCATGGAATGGGCTACTTACCTGGAAAAAACCAAAGCGGGCGAGCAAGAAATGTTCCTGCTTGGATGGACGGGTGACAACGGAGACCCCGACAACTTCCTCGCTACCTTGCTTGACAAAAACAACATCGGCGGCAACAACCGTACACGCTGGGCAAACGAAGAAGCCCACAAGCTGCTGATGCAGGCGCAATCTGCAACTACGAAGGAAGAACGTGAGAAACTGTACCAGCAAGTACAGGAAATCATCTTCAAGGATGTACCGATGGTTCCGCTGGCGCACTCCACTCCTGCGTTGGCTGCAAAAGCAAACGTCATCAACTACAAACCGCATCCAAAAGGCTCCGAGAGCTTGGAGAAGGTTGATTTCAAAGAATAGGGCAAATCGAAAACAACTTGCTGAAAGGGTAAGAGGAGAGCATCCCTCTTCTTGCCCTTTCCCTATGTATTTTCAACGCTTTGCTCTGTAGCATCGCAAGTCTTTTACTATGGAAAGCGAGGAGATGGCGTTGCTATCCTACAGCATCCGAAGAATTCTCATGCTCATCCCCGTTCTGTTGGGCATGTCCATCGTCGTTTTTTCTATTATACGTGCCATCCCAGGTGATCCGGCTCTCACGATTTTGGGGGAGAAAGCAAGTCCAAAGGCAATCGCCGACTTGCGGGAAGCGCTCGGTCTGAATGAACCGTGGTACATTCAATACTTTGATTATCTGAAGCAGATTTTGTCCGGAGACCTGGGGGTATCCTTGCACTCCGGTGCCAGCATTACGCAAGAAATTGGTCCTTATTTGGCGGCGACGACGGAATTGACGATCGTCAGCATGCTGTTCGCAGTCATTATCGGTGTAAATGCAGGTATTCTTTCAGCGTGGAAACAAAACTCCTGGTTTGACTACTGTGCGATGCTGATCGCCTTGATTGGCGTCTCCATGCCAATCTTCTGGCTTGGTTTGATGGAGCAGTGGCTCTTTGCACAAGAGCTGAAGTGGCTCCCATCAGTTGGTCGTGACAATTCGCGTAATCCCGTGGAGGCCATTACGCAGTTCTATATATTGGATACGCTTATCGCCGGACAGTGGGATCAGCTGTGGGAGGTCATCAAACATCTGATCTTGCCGGGAATCGCTCTGGGGACCATCCCGATGGCGATCATCGCCCGCATCACCCGTTCCAGCATGCTGGAGGTCATGCGTGCGGACTACGTGAGAACGGCGAGGGCAAAAGGTCTGGCGCAATTTTGGGTCGTCTACAAGCACGCCTTGAAGAACGCCATGATCCCGGTCCTGACCGTGATCGGCTTGCAAACAGGCTTGCTGCTGGGGGGCGCCGTGCTTACGGAGACGATCTTCGGGTGGCCGGGGGTAGGCCGCTACATCTTTACGGCTATTGGAAATCGCGACTACCCGGTGATTCAATCAGGCATTCTGGTCATCGCCACGATCTTCGTGCTGATTAACCTGCTGGTCGACCTCCTGTATGCCTACATTGATCCGCGCATCAAATATCGCTAGGGGGACAGGAGACATGGCAAATACTCAAGCGCAAACTGTACCTTTGCAAGTGAAGGACGAACAGATTCTTTCGCCTTGGCAGGAAGCCTGGCGGACCTTGCGGAAAAACAAGCTGGCGATGGTCGGGCTGTGCATCATTTTGTTTTTCATTCTCGTCGCCGTGTTCGCTCCGCTCATCGCGCCGTACCCGTACGACGAAGGCGAACTGGTGATGAAGAACAAGCCGCCGTCAGGAGAGCATTGGTTCGGCACGGATTACAACGGACGGGATGTATTCAGCCGTGTCGTGTACGGTGCGCGCATCTCCTTGTGGGTCGGTACGTTTTCCGTGATTGGTTCTGTTGTCGCCGGTACGATCCTTGGGCTGTTGGCCGGCTATTACGGCAAGTGGATCGACACGCTCATTTCGCGTCTTTTTGACATCATGCTGGCGTTTCCGAGCATTTTGCTCGCGATTGCGATCGTCGCCATTTTGGGGCCGTCGCTGCAAAATGCGCTGCTCGCCATCGCGATCATCAACATCCCGACGTTTGGCCGTCTCGTCCGTTCACGAGTCCTCAGCCTGAAGGAAGAAGAATTCGTCATGGCGGCGCGGGCCATCGGGATGAAAGATTCGCGGATTTTGCTCCAGCATATTTTGCCGAACAGCCTGGCGCCGATCATCGTAACCGGCACCATGGGGATTGCGACTGCGATCATCGAAGCGGCAGCTCTCGGCTTTCTCGGGTTGGGGGCGCAGCCGCCGGAGCCGGAATGGGGCAAAATGCTGTCGGACTCCCGCCAATACATCCAGAAAGCGCCCTGGACGGTCATTTTTCCGGGCTTGTCCATCATGCTTACGGTCCTTGGCTTTAACCTGATCGGCGACGGCTTGCGCGATGCGCTCGATCCAAGGATGAAAAACTAAAAGGCAAATCAACGGGAGGGAGAATATTCCCCTCCCGCTTTCGCTGTTCACTTTTTGGATAAAATTATGATTGTATTGAAATTTTCCGGAATACGCTTCTTTTTTTCAGAGTGAAATGGTATCCTCGCAGTAGACTACATTCGGGAAAGCCAGGTGACGAACTTGTTCCAGGAACGCATTCAGAAGCTGCACGATTTTCTCGTCAAACAACAACTCGATGCGGTGCTGATTACTTCTCCCAAGCATGTGTACTATTTGACCGGTTTCTTTACAGATCCCCATGAGCGCTTTCTGGGTCTGATCATTCCGGCGCATGGCGAACCGTCGCTGATCGTGCCTGCACTGGATCGGGAAGCTGCAGCAGCGGCTTCTTCCGTCCAAACGATTTTCACCCATACGGATACGCAAAACCCGTACGAAGTCTTGAAGCAAACCTTGCCTGCGAATATCAGGCAGCTGGGCATTGAAAAAAGCCACATGACTGTCGAACGATACGAAGCGATGAACGCGGTTGTTCAGGCTTCCCGCTACGTGGATGTGGAGGAGCCCATCCGCGAAATGCGTCTGATCAAGTCTGCGGATGAAGTCGCTCGTATGAAGCATGCGATCCGGTTGGTCGAGGATTCGCTGCGCGAGACGTTGAAAAAGGCAAAGCCGGGTGTAACCGAGATGGAGCTCGTGGCTGAACTGGAGTTCCAGATGAAGCGTCTGGGGGCAGAAGGGCCGTCTTTCACTTCGATGGTATTGTCAGGTGAAAAATCCGCGCTGCCGCACGGAAAACCGGGTACGCGTCAGGTGCAGGAAGGTGACCTGCTGCTGTTTGATATCGGCGTTGAGGCAAACGGCTATGTTTCTGATATTACGCGGACGTTTGCCGTTGGGGAGATCAACGACCAGCTGCGGGAGATTTACGAGACGGTCCTGGCCGCGAATGAAGCGGCGATCGCCGAAGTGCGTCCTGGCGTCACGTTTGCCCATCTCGACAAGACCGCCCGCGACGTGATTGCGGCGAAAGGCTACGGAGAGTATTTCATACACCGCCTTGGTCACGGACTGGGCATGGAAGTACATGAATATCCTTCTGTTCATGGAGAAAATCAGGACACGCTGCGCGCTGGCATGGTGTTTACGATCGAGCCGGGAATCTACGTGCCAGGTCTCGGCGGAGTACGGATCGAGGACAACGTGCTCGTGACGGAAACAGGAGTCGAAGTGTTGACGCAGTTCCCGAAAAACTTGACCGTCATTGGCTAGGCAGACGAATGCGGCGAAACCCGGGTCATCAAGTTGAAAGGTGCGGGCCTTCTCAGGAAGGTCCGTTTTTGCTTTTCTCAGGCACGGTGGCGGCAATGCTCCTGCTTTTTCCCTCTTTTTGCTGGGGAACTTGCAGTCTCGAGACAAATGCCCCATTCTCTTTTGTTGCGCCCAAAGTGATGCGTTTGATATAATTACCGTTAGTGTATTTTTTTGCGACCGCAATCCGGGACGTTTTGGATGGATTCGCGTGGGAGGGAACGAACAACACATGGATCGCCGTGAAAGACAGAAAAGGATACGAAATTTTTCCATCATTGCCCACATTGACCATGGGAAGTCTACGCTGGCTGACCGGATTCTGGAATTGACCGGCGCGCTCACTGAGCGTGAGATGGAAGCCCAGTTTCTGGATACGATGGAGCTGGAAAAGGAGCGCGGCATTACGATCAAGCTGAATGCCGTGCGTTTGAACTATAAAGCTGATGACGGTGAGGAGTACATCCTGCACCTGATTGATACCCCCGGACACGTCGACTTTACGTACGAAGTGTCCCGCAGCCTGGCTGCCTGTGAAGGGGCGATCCTCGTCGTGGACGCAGCGCAAGGGATCGAAGCACAGACGCTGGCTAACGTCTATTTGGCACTCGACAGCAACCTGGAGATCATTCCGGTTATCAACAAAATCGACCTGCCAAGCGCAGAGCCGGAGCGCGTGAAGCAAGAGGTAGAGGACGTCATCGGGCTGGATGCCAGCGAGGCCGTGCTCACTTCTGCCAAAGCGGGCATCGGGATTAAGGAAGTGCTGGAGGCCGTCGTGCAAAAAGTGCCGGCGCCGGAGGGAGATCCGGATGCGCCGTTGCAAGCCTTGATCTTTGACTCTTACTTCGATGCGTACCGCGGTGTCATCGCTTCGATCCGCGTCGTAAACGGGACGCTGCGCAAAGGCATGAAAATCAAAATGATGGCGACGGGCAAGACGTTCGAGGTGACGGAAATCGGGACGTCCACGCCGCGCCAGACGCAGGTGGAAGAGCTCACTGTCGGCGATGTCGGCTACGTGGCCGCTTCCATTAAAACAGTGGGCGATACGCGCGTAGGGGATACCATCACGGATGCGAGCCGTCCTGCCGCCGAGCCGCTGCCAGGCTACCGCAAGATCAACCCGATGGTATTTTGCGGGCTGTACCCGATTGAGACGAACGAGTACAACGACCTGCGCGAAGCTCTGGAAAAGCTGCAGCTGAATGACGCTTCCCTGCAGTTCGAGCCGGAGACCTCGCAGGCGCTCGGCTTTGGCTTCCGCTGCGGCTTCCTTGGATTGCTGCACATGGAGATCATCCAGGAGCGGATCGAGCGGGAATTCAACATCAACCTGATTACGACTGCTCCGAGCGTTATTTACCGCATCACGAAGACGAACGGCGAAGTGCTGGAGATCGACAACCCGTCGAAAATGCCGGAAGTGCAAAAGATCGAGATGATCGAAGAGCCGTACGTCATGTCCACGATCATGGTGCCGAAAGAGTACGTCGGCGACGTCATGCAGCTGTGCCAGGGCAAGCGCGGCGACTTCATTGACATGCAGTACATGGGCGAAAACCGCGTGCAGCTCAAATACGACATGCCTTTGTCCGAGATCGTATACGACTTCTTCGACCTGCTGAAGTCCGGCACGCGCGGATACGCCTCGTTCGACTACGAGCTTGGCGGCTACAAACCGTCCAAGCTGGTGAAAATGGACATTTTGCTCAACGGCGAGATGGTGGACGCCCTGTCCTTCATCGTGCACAAAGATACAGCGTACGCGCGCGGCAAGGTTATTTGCGAAAAGCTGAAGGAACTGATTCCTCGCCAGCAGTTCGAGGTGCCCATTCAGGCGGCGATCGGCCAGAAGGTCGTGGCCCGCGAGACGATCAGCGCCCTGCGCAAAAACGTTTTGGCGAAGTGCTACGGCGGGGACATCTCCCGGAAGCGCAAGCTGCTTGAAAAACAAAAAGAAGGTAAGAAGCGCATGAAATCTGTCGGTTCCGTTGAGGTGCCGCAGGAGGCCTTCATGGCTGTGTTGCGCATGGATGACAAGAAGTAGGCCTGACCATGTGTCAGGTCTTTTCCATTCTGTTAACGGAAAAGGAGGGGAAGGGACATGCAGCCGCAATCGGTTTACATCCACATTCCCTTTTGCACCAACAAGTGCTATTACTGTGATTTCAACTCATTTGTCACCAACAATCCGCAGTTGGTCTGGGACTACCTCGAGGCGCTGAAAAAGGAGATGGAACGGACCTTTTCCTGCCAGCCGCCGGGGCCGGTCAAGACGGTCTTTGTCGGGGGAGGGACTCCGACGTTTCTCGACCGCGCGCAGATGCGGATGTTTCTGGAGACGGTGCAGAATTGCCTTGGGGCATACTGGACGGACGATCTCGAATTTACGATGGAAGCCAATCCGGGCACGACGGACGTGGAAAAGCTGCGCGTCATGCGCGAGCTGGGGGTCAATCGCCTCAGCTTCGGCGTGCAGTCATTCGACAACGCTCTGCTGAAGCGGCTGGGCCGCATCCACGATACGGACGACGTGTACCGCAGCATCGACAATGCGCGCGAGGTCGGCTTTGAAAATATTACGATCGACCTGATGTTCGGGCTGCCTGACCAGACGATGGAGATTTTCCGCGATACGCTTGAGAAGGCGTTTGCGCTCGGCACGACCCACTTTTCGGCGTACAGCCTGAAGGTGGAGGAAAACACGCTGTTTCATACCTTGTACCAAAAAGACCAGCTTCCCCTGCCTTCGGAGGAGACAGAGCTGGCGATGTACATGCTCCTGATCGAGGAAATGGAGAAACGCGGCTACCTTCAGTACGAGATCAGCAATTTTGCAAAAAAAGGCTTTGAAAGCAAACATAATAAAACCTATTGGCTCAATAACGAATACTATGGATTGGGTGCAGGGGCCCACGGCTACGTGAACGGCGAGCGGCATGTAAACGCGGGGCCGCTGGCGGTCTACATGCAGATGAGCAAGGAAGGGCTGCCGCGCGTCGAACAGTTTGCCGTTCCCCGCGAGGACGCCATGGAGGAGCAGATGATTCTCGGCCTGCGCTTGACGGAAGGCGTGGAGCTGGAGCGGTTCGCGCAGCGTTTTGGCGTATCTGTACACGATATATTTGGAAAAATAATCGAAGAAGAGGTTGCCAAAGGGATGCTCGAGGAGCGGGACGGGTTCCTTCGCCTGACGAAAAGAGGGCTGCCGCTCGGCAATGAGGTATTTGCCCGCTTTTTGCGGTGATGCTTCTGCCGCGGCGAATTTTGTACCATTTTGACGGCGGAACACATGAAGTCCGTTGACAAATCCTTCTACTATTGATACCTTAGTAAATAGAATTAGCACTCGATGGCGATGAGTGCTAACAACAGGGAGGCGAAAGACATTTATGTTATCTGACCGTCAACAATTGATTTTGAATGCGATCGTCGATAATTACATTCATTCAGCCGAACCTGTTGGCTCCCGCACGATCTCCAAACGGGAAGACATCGGGTTGTCCTCGGCGACAATCCGCAATGAAATGTCCGACCTGGAGGAGCTGGGGTATCTTGAACAGCCGCACACTTCAGCGGGACGCGTCCCTTCTACCAAAGGGTACCGCTTTTACGTTGACAACCTGATTCAGCCGCACCTGTTGAATGAAGCTGAATTGGGGAAGCTGAAACAGTTGTTTGCCGAGCGTATTCTGCATATCGAGCAGGTAGTGGAATACACCGCTCAAATGCTTTCCCAGCTGACGAACTACACGGCCGTCGTGCTGGGGCCGGAGATTTTTGAGCATCGGTTAAAACATATCCAGATCGTTCCTCTGAACGAAAAACAGGCGGTGGCCATCGTGGTCACGCACACCGGCCGGGTGGAGAACAAGCTGATCGAGCTGCCGGATGGCATCGGGACGTCCGAGATCGAGCGTCTCGTCAATCTGCTCAACAGCAAGCTCACCGACGTGCCGCTCTGGCAACTGCGCCAGCGCCTCTACCAGGAGATTTCGGGCGAGATGCGCCGCCATACACAGCAGTATGAAGAAATGCTGAATCTCCTCGACAAATCACTGGTCCAACAGGAAGAGGACCGTGTCTATTTGCGCGGTGCCACCAAAATCATGGATCAACCGGAGTTCCGGGATGTAGAAAAGGTCAAGGACATTTTGGAGCTATTGGAGCGAAGTGACCAGCTTGTACATCTGTTCGGGACTCCGACAAACGGTCTCACGGTGCGCATCGGTCAGGAAAACCAGCTGGACGCGATCAAGCAATGCAGTATCATCACTACCTCGTATTCCTTGGGCGGCAAGCCTGTCGGAATGGTAGGGATACTGGGCCCGACGCGAATGGAATACGGCAAGGTCATTACCGTGCTCAACTATTTGGCGGAAGGCCTTTCGCGCATGCTGACTTCGCAGTTTGAGAAATAAATGGAAGGAAGGGCTCCCGGGATAGTAGCCGGGGTTAGCCGCAGGAGGTATCGACGTTGAGCGAGGAAAAGATCACGCAAGACCCGACTGCTGAAGAGGAGCAGACAGAAGCGACCGAGCAGCAAGAGTCGGCAGAAGTGAACTGGGAACAGGAAGCGGCCCATTGGAAGGCCCAGGCAGAAGAGCACCAGAACCGGATGCTGCGCGCCCTGGCTGACATGGAAAACCTGAGAAGACGTGTACGCAAGGAGCAGGAAGACCTGGCCAAGTACGCTTCCCTGAAAATCGTGGAAGAGCTGCTGCCGGTCCTGGACAACTTCGAGCGCGCCTTGGCAGCCGACAAGGAATCGATGACGCTGGATTCCTTGCTGACGGGCGTGAACATGGTTTACCGCCAGATGGTGCAAGTATTTGACAAGGAAGGCCTGACGCCGATCGAAGCAAAAGGCAAGCCGTTTGATCCCCATGTGCACCAGGCAGTGATGCAAGCGCAGGACCCGGAATTTGAATCCGGCGTCGTTGTAGAAGAGCTGCAAAAAGGCTACATGTTCAAAGACCGCGTCGTTCGTCCGGCGATGGTCAAAGTAAACGAGTAAATCCATTTCTCTATATCATTAGACAGTGATGCGTTAGGAGGACATTTAGTATGAGTCGCGTAATTGGAATTGACCTTGGTACTACCAACTCTTGTGTGGCAGTCATGGAAGGCGGAGAGCCTGTCGTTATTGCCAATGCGGAAGGAAACCGCACCACCCCGTCTGTCGTCGCTTTCAAAAACGGCGAGCGGATCGTAGGGGAAGCGGCGAAACGTCAAGCCATTACCAACCCGGACAATACGGTAATTTCCATCAAGCGCCACATGGGTACTTCTCATAAAGTAAAGCTGGAAGGCAATGAGTACACCCCTCAACAAATTTCTGCGATGATCCTGCAAAAGCTGAAAGCAGACGCAGAAAGCTATCTGGGCCAACCTGTGACGCAGGCAGTTATTACGGTTCCTGCTTACTTCAACGACAGCCAACGTCAGGCGACCAAGGACGCTGGCAAAATCGCAGGTCTGGAAGTATTGCGCATCGTCAACGAACCAACGGCAGCCGCACTCGCATACGGTATGGAAAAGTCGGATGACCAGACCGTTCTCGTATTTGACCTTGGCGGCGGTACCTTTGACGTGTCCATTCTCGAGCTGTCCGAAGGCTTCTTTGAAGTAAAAGCGACCTCTGGTGACAACCAGCTGGGCGGGGACGACTTCGACCAGGTCATCATCGACTACCTGGTAAGCGAGTTCAAAAAAGAACACGGCATCGACCTGTCCAAAGACCGCATGGCACAGCAACGTTTGAAAGACGCTGCCGAGAAAGCGAAAAAAGACTTGTCCGGCGTACTGACGACGACTATCTCCCTGCCGTTTATCACAGCAGATGCGACAGGTCCAAAACACTTGGAAATGAACCTGACCCGCGCGAAATTTGAAGAGCTGTCTGCTCACCTCGTAGAGCGCACCATGGGTCCTACCCGCCAAGCGCTCAAAGATGCAGGCCTCACTCCGAACGAAATCGATAAAGTCATCCTCGTCGGCGGTTCTACCCGGATTCCGGCTGTACAGGAAGCGATCAAAAAATTCACCGGCAAAGAACCGCACAAAGGCGTAAACCCGGACGAAGTAGTAGCGCTGGGTGCTGCCGTTCAAGCCGGGGTACTGACTGGTGACGTAAAAGACGTCGTTCTGCTTGACGTGACTCCGCTCTCTCTCGGTATCGAAACGCTGGGCGGCGTATTTACCAAGCTGATCGATCGCAATACGACGATCCCGACCAGCAAATCGCAAGTGTTCTCCACGGCAGCAGACAACCAGACAGGCGTGGAAATCCACGTGCTGCAAGGCGAACGCCAAATGGCTGCCGACAACAAAACATTGGGCCGCTTTACCTTGACGGACATTCCGCCGGCACCGCGCGGCGTACCGCAAATTGAAGTAACCTTCGATATCGACGCGAACGGGATCGTAAACGTCCGTGCGAAAGATTTGGGCACCGGCAAAGAGCAACGCATCACCATCACTGCAAGCTCCGGACTTTCTGATGAAGAAATCGAGCGCATGGTGAAAGAAGCGGAGCTGAATGCCGAAGCGGACAAAAAACGCAAGGAGCAGGTAGAACTCCGCAACGAAGCGGATCAGCTCGTATTCATGTCCGAGAAAACGCTGAAAGACGTTGAAGGCAAAGTCGATCAGGGCGAAATCGATCGCGCCAACGCAGCCAAAGACAAGCTGAAAAAAGCGCTTGAGGGCAACAACAACGACGAGATCAAGGCTGCAAAAGACGAACTGGCCCAGATCGTTCAACAAATCTCTGTGAAGCTGTATGAGCAGGCCGCACAAGCTTCCCAGGCTGCGCAAGGCGGAACGGCAGGCGGCCAGGAGCCGAAGAAGGACAACGTGGTTGATGCAGACTACGAAGTCGTAGACGATAAAAAGTAATCACGTTGGAGTCTGGCAGGGGGAGTTTTCCCCTTGCCTCCCCGCGATGTGACCCATGAAAGTCAAAGTCACGGAATGCTGACTTTGACTTTTTTTCAAGTCTGCCGCATGCTATGATAACAGTTGACTGTCATGGGAGTGATACTAGGAGATGAAACGCGACTATTACGAGGTGCTGGGAGTCAGCAAGGACGCGAGCGATGACGAGATTAAAAAAGCGTACCGCAAGCTGGCGCGCCAGTACCATCCGGATGTAAATAAAGCCGCGGACGCGGAAGAAAAGTTCAAGGAAGTAAAGGAAGCGTACGATGTCCTGTCCGATTCGCAAAAACGCGCCCAGTACGACCGCTTCGGCCATCAGGACCCGAACCAGGGCTTCGGAGGCGGTTTCGACGGCTCCGGCATGGGCGGCTTCGGAGACATCTTTGATATGTTTTTCGGCGGCGGTCGGCGGTCGAATCCGAATGCGCCGCGCAAAGGCTCCGATCTGCAATACGGACTTAGCATCGAATTTATCGACGCGGTCTTCGGGAAAGAAACCGACGTGGAAATTCCCAAGGAAGCGGAGTGCGATACGTGCCACGGCTCTGGAGCCAAACCGGGTACGGGCGTTGAGACTTGCAAGACATGTCACGGGACCGGACAGCAGGAAGTGGCGGCGAACACGCCGTTTGGCCGGATCGTCAACCGACGAGTATGTTCCGTGTGCGAAGGCAAAGGGAAGGTGTACAAGGAAAAATGCACGACCTGCCGAGGCAGTGGCCGCGTGAAAGTGCGCCGCAGAATTCATCTCAACATTCCGGCCGGTGTGGATGACGGAGCGCAACTGCGCGTCGCCGGCGAAGGCGAACCGGGGATCAACGGCGGACCTCCTGGAGATTTGTACGTCGTCCTGCGCGTGAAGAGCCATGAGTTTTTCGAGCGCGAAGGCAATGATATTTACTGTGAAGTGCCGCTCACGTTTGCGCAGGCAGCGCTTGGCGACGAGATCGAGGTGCCGACGGTCGATGGACGTGTGAAGCTGAAGATTCCGGCAGGGACACAGACCGATACGTTCTTCCGCTTGCGGGGCAAGGGCGTTCCTCATTTGCGCGGCAACGGACGAGGCGATCAGCACGTCAAAGTGCGCGTCATCACGCCGACCAGACTGAGCGACAGGCAAAAAGAACTGCTGCGGGAACTGGCGGAATTGTCGGGGGAAAAGCCCGGCCAGCACGGCGGGGAAGACGAAGGCTTTTTTGAAAAAATGAAACGGGCATTCCGCGGCGAGTAACAGCCGCGGTTTCGTCCGCTTCGGACAGCATCGGTAAACTAGGGAGCACACGTAGGGAGTGGTAGATTCGTGAAATGGTCAGAAATCAGTATCCATACAACAGCGGAGGCTACGGAGGCGGTTTCCAGCATTTTGTATGAAATGGGTGCCAACGGGGTCGTCATCGAAGACCCGGAGGTGCTGTATCGTGAGTGGGATACACCGTTTGGTGAAATCTACCAGCTCTCTCCTGATGATTTTCCGGACGAGGGCGTATTCGTCAAAGCATACTTGCCGGTTGACAGCAGCGAGCTGTTTGATGTCGTTGAGGAATTAAAGGAACAGCTGGCCCAGTTGACCGAGTACGGTTTGGACATCGGTGGGGCGACCATTGCCGTAAACGATGTGCACGAAGACGAGTGGGCCCACGCCTGGAAAAAGTATTACAAGCCTGTGCACGTCACCGACCGGATGACGATCAAGCCGGTTTGGGAGGAGTACGAGCCGCGTCATCCGGAAGAGATCATCATTGAGATGGACCCGGGGATGGCGTTTGGCACCGGAACCCATCCGACGACCATCCTCTGCCTGCGCGCCGTGGAAAAGTACCTCGTCAAAGGGGACCGCGTCTATGACGTTGGGACAGGCACTGCCATTCTAAGCATTGCCGCCGCCAAGCTCGGCGCCGAGCACGTGCTGGCGATGGATCTGGACGAAGTCGCCGTGCGCTCTGCCCAGACCAATACCGAGCTGAATGGCGTCAGCGAGAAAATTACCGTGAGACAAAACAACCTGCTGGATGGCATCGAGGAGCCGGTTGAGGTCGTCGTCGCCAACATCTTGGCGGAAGTGATCGTCCGCTTTACCGATGACGTGTATCGCGTGCTGAAGCCGCAGGGCGTGTTCATCGCGTCGGGCATCATCCAGGCGCGCGAAGCCGACGTGAAAAAGGCATTGGCCGATTCCGGTCTGGAAGTAGTGGAAACGATTATGATCGACGACTGGGTAGCAATTGTCTCGAAAAAAAGATAGAATAGTGAGGTTGGCGAGATGCAACGATATTTTGCCCTGCCAGACCACTTTACCGAACAGGAAGTCACGATTGTCGGAGACGACGTCCACCACATCGTAAATGTGATGCGGGCCAGAGAAGGCGAAGAAATCTTCGTCTCTGACGGAGCAGGCAGGTCTGCTGTAGCCAGGCTTGTCTATTTGTCTGCCAAGGAAGTAAGGGCGACTGTGGTCGAAATGCTCGCGGAGCAGCGGGAATTGCCGATTCGCGTGACGATCGGCCAGGGGCTTCCCAAAGGCGACAAGATGGAGTGGATCTTGCAAAAGGGGACGGAGCTTGGAGCGTACTCCTTTTTCCCGTTTTCATCGGAGCGTACCATCGTCAAGCTGGATGCGAAAAAAGAGGCGAAGAAGCTGGAGCGCTGGCGCAAGATCGTGAAGGAAGCAGCGGAGCAGTCCCATCGCAGCGTGCTGCCGCAGCTTTTGCCCCCGGTCTCGTTCCGCGAGGCGCTCGAAGCGGGAGAACAGTATACCCGCCGCGCCATCGCTTATGAGAAGGAAGGCGGCGCTTCCTTGCATCATGTGCTGTCGGACATGCAGGCAGACGATTCCTTGCTTGTCCTCATTGGCCCTGAAGGAGGTTTTTCCCCGGAGGAAGTGGCACAAGCAGAGGCAAAGGGTTTCCTTTCCGTTTCGCTCGGTCCGCGCATCCTGCGCACGGAAACGGCCAGCCAGTACGTTCTCTCCTGCGCCTCGTACCAGTTTGAACGGATAACTCCGGCACCACGCCAAGTTTGACCAGGAAGAAAGGAGGAATCGCAATGTCTACCGTTGCTTTTCATACATTGGGCTGTAAAGTAAACAGCTATGAAACAGAAGCGATCTGGCAGCTGTTTAAAAACGAAGGCTACGAGCGCGTCGACTTTGAGCAGGATGAAGCCGACGTCTACGTCATCAATACGTGCACCGTTACCAATACAGGAGATAAAAAGAGCCGCCAGGTGATCCGCAGGGCGATCCGCCGCAATCCGGACGCGATCGTCGCCGTGACGGGCTGCTATGCGCAAACTTCTCCGGGTGAGATCGCGCAAATCCCTGGTGTCGACATTATCGTAGGGACGCAAGGGCGGGAAAAGCTGCTCGAATATGTGAACCAGATCAAAGCGGAGCGGCAGCCGATCAACGCCGTCGGAAACATCATGAAAGCCCGTGAATTCGAGGAACTGGACGTTCCCAATTTTACGGACCGCACGCGCGCTTCCCTGAAAATTCAGGAAGGCTGCAACAACTTCTGCACGTTCTGCATCATTCCCTGGGCGCGCGGACTGATGCGCTCCCGCAAGCCGGAGAGCGTCGTGGAACAGGCGAAAAAGCTGGTAGAGGCAGGCTATCTGGAGATCGTGCTGACCGGGATTCACACCGGAGGCTACGGCGAAGATCTGGAAGACTACAACCTCGCCAAGCTGCTGGTTGACTTGCATCAAGTAGACGGACTGAAACGCATCCGCATCAGCTCGATCGAAGCGAGCCAGATCACCGATGAAGTGATCGAAGTCATCAACCATTCCGACCGTGTCGTGCGCCATCTGCACGTGCCCTTGCAGGCGGGCGATGACGATGTGCTGAAACGCATGCGCCGCAAGTATACAACAGCAGAATTCTACGAAAAAATGGTGAAAGTGCGCGAGGCCCTGCCAGGCGTGGCGATCACGACGGACGTCATCGTCGGCTTCCCGGGAGAGACCGAGGAGCAGTTCATGAACGGCTACGAGTTTATCAAAAAGATCGGCTTTGCCGAGCTGCACGTGTTCCCGTACTCCATGCGCACCGGCACACCGGCTGCCCGCATGACCGACCAGATTCCGGAAGAAGTCAAGCACGAGCGCGTCACCAGGCTGCTCGAGCTGAACCAACAGCTCACGCTCGCCTACTCCTCGCAGTTTGTCGGCGACGTGCTGGAGGTCATTCCGGAGCGTCCGTACAAGGAAGCGCCGGAGAGCGGCCTCTTGATGGGTTACTCCGACAACTACCTCAACGTCGTCTTCCCCGGCGATGAGAGCATGATCGGAAAAATTTGCAAGGTGCGACTGGATGAACCAGGCTCTGAATACTGCAAAGGGACCTTCGTTCGTGTGCTGGAAGATGAGCAGCTGCCCCTTTTGAAGGAGCGAGCCATATGAAGGAAATTTCGGCAGGAGGGGTCGTATATCGCGAGCAGGATGGAGTCTACATGCTCCTCCTGATCGAAGACCGCTATGGCAAGGTGACGCTGGCAAAAGGAAAGCAGGAGATCGGCGAGACGATCGAGGAGACGGCGTTGCGAGAAGTTTTGGAAGAGACGGGCGTGGCCGGCCGCTTGGGTGCCAAGCTGGACACGATCACGTATGTCTACCAGCATCCGGTGACAGGCGAGCACGTCGACAAGGAAGTCCACTACTATCTGGTCGAGGCGTACAATACCGAGATCACCGTGCAGCTGGAGGAGATCAACGATGTCCACTGGCATCCGGCAGCGGAAGCATGGGAGCTCCAGCAGGCGCGCGGCTATCGCAACAACGACAATGTGTTCCTCTTGGCATTCCAACAATTAGGGATAGAGGTGTAACGGGTGAATATCAATAAATATATCGACCATACCTTGTTAAAGCCGGAAGCGACGGCGGACATGATCGATAAGCTGTGCGCGGAAGCAAAAGAACACGACTTCGCATCGGTTTGCGTCAATCCATACTGGGTGAAGCGTTCCGCCCAATTGCTGGCGGGTACGGACGTGAAAGTCTGCACGGTGATCGGCTTTCCTCTGGGAGCGAATACGCCAGAGGTGAAAGCGGCGGAAACGCGCGACGCCATCGCGAACGGGGCGACCGAGGTAGACATGGTGCTGAACATCGGCGCGTTGAAATCCGGCGATCTGGAGACTGTCAAGCGCGATGTGGCTGCGGTCAAAGAAGCAGCAGGCTCTGTGCTGCTCAAGGTCATCCTGGAAACCGGGCTTTTGACAGACGAAGAGAAAGAAATTGCTTGCAAGCTGTGCGTTGAAGCAGGAGCCGACTACGTGAAGACGTCCACCGGCTTCGGGCCAGGGGGAGCGACAGTCGAAGATATCGCGCTGATGCGCAAGACAGTAGGTCCTGATATCGGTGTCAAGGCTTCGGGCGGCGTACGCGATGCGGAAGCGGCTGCGGCGATGATTTCAGCCGGTGCGACCCGCATTGGAACCAGCTCTGGCGTTTCCATCGTCACAGGAGCGAAGACGACAGGCAGCGGTTACTAGGAGCTAGAAAAGCCTGGCCAAGGATGGGCCGGGCTTTTTATACTTTTTATAGTAGATCGGTATTCTGGGAAGAGAAGCTCGAGGGAGAAATAGGGGGGAGCTGGGATGAAGATCGTCCAGGGCGTATTGATCCTGCTCGTCTTTTACGCAGCGGGCACACTGATGAACAGATGGCTGCAAATACCATTGCCGGGCAATTTGCTGGGGATGCTGCTTTTGACGCTGTGCCTGTGTACGGGTTGGATTCGTATGGAGTGGGTCGAGCAAGCGAGCGTTTTTCTGGTGCGGCATATGATGCTGTTTTTTGTCCCGATCATTGTAGGTGTCGGCTCGTACATGGGCTGGATCGTCAAAGCGCCGTGGACGATCGTTCTCTCTATGGTGCTCGGTCCGCTGGTGGTCATGCTGGTTGCCGGGCGCGTGGTTCAATGGTATTTGCAGCGTCAGCAAAAGCTTGTGGAGCCTTCCATGAAACAGGAAGGGAGGGCCATCGATGCTTAGTCAGCTGTTTGCGATCGTTGTGACGCTCATCGGCTACAGGGGAGCGACCGCGATCACGGCACGCCTTCCGCGGCTCCAGCCCCTCATCGTGGCGGTCGTTGTCGTCGGCCTCTTGTGGTGGCTGGTCAGCGGCGACTGGGAGGCATTTGCAGCCGGCGGCCAGTGGATTTCTTTCTGGCTGGGCCCGGCTACCGTCGCGCTGGCGGTTCCGCTGGCCAAGCAGATCAAGGAATTCGCCCAGATCTGGAAAGGCGTCCTGCTCGGCGTGGCCGTCGGGAGTGCGGCGGCGATCTTCGTCGTTTACGCCATCCACTGGTGCCTTGGTTCTGATGAGCTGCTCGTAAAAAGCATGGTTAGCAAATCGGTGACGACGCCGATTGCCATCGAGCTGTCCCGCTCTGTCGGCGGGGTGCCCGCATTGACTGCTTTATTTACGGCTTTGACGGGAATGATCGGGGTGTTGATCGCGCGCCCTGTCCTGAAGTGGGGCGGCATCCGGGAAGACTGGGCCATCGGTATCGCCGTAGGCACGAGTGCCCATGCCATCGGAACGGCCAGCCTGAACCGGATTTCCCCTGTACAGACAGCGGCTTCCAGCGTGGCGATGATCGTGGCAGGCGTCATTACCTCGATTTATTTGATTCCCTTTTCTTTTTGACAAAGCCCGTCTGTCTAGGCTCGTTTTCGCTTGTCCGGAATGAGCCACTGGATGAAGGCGGCGATTTGGCTGGTGAACGGCAGCGCGACCAGGGAGCAGATCAGGTTGAAGATCGTTTGAGAATGGGCGATCTGCATGGAAGGGTTACTCGTTAAAAGGGCACTGACCAGGGCAAGCTGTGGGAGAAGGGGCAAAAAGACAATGGCGCCTGCGACGTTGAACAGCGTGTGGCACCACGCCACTTGCTTGGAGGCGGTATTAGTGCCGATACTGGCGATAACGGCGGTAAAGCAGGTGCCGATGTTCGCCCCCAGCACGATGGCCAGTGCAGTCTCCATGGACAGGACGCCGTGCGAGAGGAGCCCCATCGTGATGACGGTAGTAGCTGACCCGCTGTGGATCAATCCGGTAAAAATGATTCCGGTGAGCAGCCCGACCCCGATCGAGTGGCGGCTCTCCATGAACAGCGAGCGGAACGTCTGCGACTGTTCCAGCGGCGCTCCCATCAGCTTCAAGATGTCGATTCCAAGAAAAATCAGCCCGAAGCCTGCGACGACGAGGCCCGTGCAGCGAATGTTGCGCCGCGGCATGAGCCAAAGAGCTGTTCCGATCAGGAGCATGGGGATGGCAAATGATTCCAGCTTGAGGGCGATCAGCTCAGTCGTGACGGTCGTGCCGAGATTCGTACCGAGAATAATGCCGACCGTCTGCGTGAACCCGATGATTCGGGCGTTGGTCAGCCCGATTGTCAGTACAGTGACAGCGCTGGAGCTTTGCAGGACAAAGGTGGACAAAAGCCCCATCCAAAAGCTGTGGACAGGCGTCTGGGTAAACCTGCCCATCCACTGTTCCATTTTTTTGCCGGCGAGGTTTTGAAAGCCGGCCCGCATGGCATACATACCGCACAGAAACAAGCTAAGCCCAAAGGTGAACGGGGCGAGGATGGACACGATCACAAAGCAAAATCCTCCTTCCCTGGACATACATGCGCCCTCCCCGAACGGAGAGGAAAATTTCTGACGATACTTATACGCTATGCCTGTACCGAGACGAGCATGACAAGGAGGCTCCATAACTGTGGCAAGAGTCTATTTGAATCAACATCGAAAAAAACGGCTGGAATCCGGCCATCCGTGGGTTTTCCAATCAGAAGTGCTGGAAATTCAGGGAGACGTTCAACCGGGAGAAATCGTGGAAGTGACCAACCACAAAGGCCATTTTCTCGCAAAAGGCTACATCAACCCCGCATCCCAGATGATCGTCCGCATCTTGAGCTACGATCCGAACGAAGAGATCGACTACGCTTTCTTCCTGCGAAAAATCAGGCAGGCCGCCCAGTTCCGCACGCGCTTTGTAGACAACCCGCGCGCCTGCAGGGTCATCTACGGCGAAGCCGACTTTTTGCCAGGCCTTATCGTGGACCGGTACGAGGACGTGCTCGTCGTGCAGGTGCTGTCGCTCGGAATGGAGCTGCGACTCGACTGGATTCGCGACGCGCTGGTGGAAGTCTTTGCGCCAGTCGGCATCTATTTGCGCAATGACGTGCCGGTGCGAAAGCTCGAAGGTCTGGACCAGGGGAAGGGAGTCCTGTACGGGGAGTGCCCGCGTGAAGTCCTGATCGAGGAAAATGGACTGAAGTATTACGTAGACATCGTGGAAGGACAAAAGACCGGATTTTTCTACGACCAGCGGGAAAATCGCGCGTCCATCGCCCCGCTGATGAAGGGATGGGGAGAAAAGCATGGCATCTCGCTGCAATCAGTCGATGTAGACGGCGAGCAAAAGCTCGTCCCGGTAGACAAACGGGGAAAGGTCGTGAAAAATCCGTTCTGGGACGGCGCCGAAGTGCTGGAGTGCTTTACCCATACAGGCTCATTTACGCTGAATGCCTGCAAACACGGCGCGAAAAAGGTGACGGCCCTGGACATTTCCGAGCACGCCATCGAGACGGCGAAGCGCAACATCACCTTGAACGGCTATTTGCACCGCGTACAATTTGTGGTAGCCAATGCCTTTGATTACTTGCGCGAGAGCGTCGAAGCCGGCCGCAGCTGGGATGTCGTCATCCTCGACCCGCCAGCCTTCGCCAAATCGCGGGGAGCCGTCAAAGGCGCCATTCGCGGTTACAAGGACATCAACCTGAACGGTATGAAGCTGGTGCGTCCGGGAGGCTTCCTCGTGACGGCATCGTGCTCGTACCACATGTCGCCCGAGCTGTTCCTCGACACCATCCAGGAGGCGGCTGTGGACGCGAAAAAGATTCTCCGCCTGATCGAGTGGCGGGGAGCAGGCAAAGACCACCCGCAGATCACTGGCGCGGACGAGGCGCATTACTTGAAATTTGCGATCTTTGAAGTGCGGGATCGGAAATAGGAGCAAAACAATCCCCCGTAATTTGGCTACGGGGGTTCTTTTGCCTGCAAACTCACGCGAATTGCTTGTCGCTTCTGACCCGGCGGACCAGCTCCAGGGACTGTTTTAACCCCAGTTCCTTGCCCAGCAATACTTGTCCTTCTGCCGGCGTAGCAGCTCGAGCCTGCGACATCATTTGCAGCTCGTGGGTCAGCAGGTGTTCGACCAAATACAGTTGCACTTGCCCGATTTCCCGCTCGCTTCGCCGGTCACGTTCGCTGTACTTCCGCTTTTCCAGGCTTTCCTCGACGTATTTGTCGATGTCGTTTTCCAGAAAGTGCGAAGCGGTGCAAATGATGTTGCGGTAGTCTTCCGTCTGGGAGGGAATGGGGCGGATGGCGTGGCCGAGATGAGCGAGCAGAAATTTGTTCAGAATGACGGCATTTCGCGTGTAATTGTTGTGCAAGAGGGAGTATTCTCCTAAAAATGACCCGCTGTCTTTGTCATAGCTGTGCAAGAGCGTATAGCTCGAGCAGTACGTGCAGTAGACCAGATAATCTCTCATGGACATCCCCCCAACATAAATAGCTCCATGAAAGGAAGTTTATATGCCATGATATGACGGATGGCGTCCATAGGTGAATCGCTTGAAATCGGGGGGCGGTTTGTGTATGCTGAGTGGTGGGCTTGGCCCGGTAAAAAGAGCAAAAGCTGGGCTTTTGCATAGCATGGGAGAGAAAGATACTTCGGCAGGCTCTCTGCCGCAGCAGAGAGGAAAGGAGTAAGGAAGATGGGAAACGGGAAGATTCGTCTGGGTATCATTTACGGTGGGAAATCCTCGGAGCATGAGGTTTCCTTGCGCACGGCCCTGTCCGTCATGAAGGCGGTGGACGCGAACAGGTATGAAGTGACGCCTATTTACGTTCAGCTGGATGGCTCATGGGTGAAAGGGGATGCGATCGCCGGACAATTGCCAGAGCGAATCGATGCACTCAGGCTGTCGCCAGGCAACAAAGAGATCACGGCAGACAACGACTCGACAGGACAGCAATTGGTTCCTTCCTCCAAGCCTGCTTCCCTGTTTTCAATCGGTCAGCAGGTGGATGTGATCTTTCCGGTGGTCCACGGACCGAACGGAGAAGATGGTACTATACAAGGGCTATTGGAGCTGGCGAACTTGCCGTACGTAGGGACGGGTGTGATGGCATCTGCGGTCGGCATGGACAAATGGATGATGAAAACGGTCTTTGCCCAGGCGGGGTTGCCGCAGGTGAAATACGTCGGCCTGCTTCGCTCGCAATGGGAGAAACAGCGGGAAGAGAGTATGGACAAAATCGAGCAGGAGCTCGGCTATCCTTGCTTCGTGAAGCCTGCCAATATGGGCTCCAGCGTCGGCATCAACAAGGCGAAAAACCGGGAAGAGCTGGCGCACGCCCTCGACATTGCTGCCAAGTACGACCGTCGGCTGATCGTTGAGGAATTCGTAAACGCCCGCGAACTGGAAATCGGCGTGCTGGGCAACGAAGAGCCGATTACTTCCGTAGTCGGGGAGATCATCGCGGCGAAAGAATTTTACGACTACGAAGCGAAATACAAAGGGGCCGGAACAGAGCTGGCCATTCCGGCGAATATACCTGAGCACGTGTCCACCCAAATCGCCGAGATTGCCAAGAAGGCTTTCCAAGTCCTGGACGGCTCTGGCCTTTCGCGCGTGGACTTTTTCTGGGATGAGCAAAACGACAAGCTGTACATCAACGAGGTCAACACGATGCCGGGCTTTACCCCGTTCAGCATGTATCCGATGCTGTTCCAGGCATCCGGCATCAGCTACAGCGAACTGATCGACAGGCTGGTCCAGTTGGGGCTGGAGCGCCACGCGGACAAACAGCGCAATATCGTGGAAGCGGAAGAGCTGGAGTGAATCGCTGCCCGCCGCGTTACCATAGGAGACAGAAAAGGATGCCAGCATGAGGGCATCCTTTTCTGCGTGTTCAGTATGCTGCATCGTTGCCATTTCTCATGCCTACTCGCCCATTTTGGGAAAAGTCGGCCGCAACAAAAGGCACCTGTGTGTCGTCAAATAATGGTCATACCTTCAAGCTATTCCGTTAATCAGGAGAGTGTTTTGAGTGAAACGAGCTGTTTTCGCGTGCTTCCTCACGCTGGGCTTGCTTGGCTCTGTCCTGCCGGCAGGAGCTGCCGCGGCAGACCAGACTGTCCAACAGACTCATGAGCCGTCCGTCATCTACCAGATCGCCGCCGACGGCACTTCCAAAAAAGTTGTGGCACAGCTGCCTTACATGCACAGGGGCGCCATCTCACCATCCGGGCGCTACCTGTATGCCGAGCGCATCGGCTACGGCAAGACCGATCCCACGGTGCCTTACCTGTACAACCTGCAGACCAAAAAGCTCACGCAGCTAAGCGGTTTTGCCAAATGGTCGCCGAAACGGGACATGCTCTACATCCTGGAAAAAGGGGGCATCATCCTGGTAAATCCGGCAGATGGCACGAAGTCTGTGCTCGTCGCAGCCGATCCGCAATATCCCGTGCTCGATTTTCTCGTTTCGCCGGATGAGCAGTACATGGCCTTTCTGCGCAAAGATTTGGAAAGCGTCGACCACGGCACGGCGACTCATCTGTACCTGCAGCACCTGCCGACAGGCAAGATGAAAATCAACGACCGCTTTGCCTGGGAGCCTCCCGCTTCGCGAGGCGAGGAGCAATTCTACTGGCTGCCTACCTCGAAAAAGCTGTTCTACTGCACGCAGGGTGGAATCAAGGAACTGGATCTGCCGACAGGATTGAAGTATGTGCACAAGCTGACTTCGTTTCCTTCGTATTCAGCGGACATGAAGTACCGGTATGTGATGACGGAGAAGGAAGAGTACCTGCTGGATTTGCAGACGGGGAAAAAGGTGATGCTGCTAAAGCAGGCGCAGCCGATCACGGAAGGAAACTTGAGCTTCCTCTCCTGGTCTCCTGCCGGTCACGCCTTTGCTGCTGAGAAATTTTTCCGCCCATCCAACAGCCAGGATGCCTATTGTATTCTCCAGTATTATCGCGAAGCGCCGAAATACTCACTTCCCTTTGGCGGAGTGGGCGCGAGCCAGTACAGTCCGTTCTTGAGCAAAAAGGACAACGTACGCCTGATCGGCTGGGCCAAAGACGGCAAATCATTTTACGTCGCGGACTGGTCATCCATTCACTTTTCCGATTTTGCACCGGAAAAGCTGTCTCATTTTTATCAAGTGATTGAAAATGACTCGTACGTCGCCTCCGAAAAATATTGAGGGTGAGGAACGGAGTGAGCCCATCATGACACTCATCATGGGTCACTTCGACGAATGGTACGATTTCGCGTTCTGGAAGCAGACGACCCAGCCTGATGTGTACAGGCTGACCTTTGACGGGGATGCCTTGAAGGACGTCACGCGCTTGTGGGAGGAGTAAAAAGACGCCGCTATTCTGCGCTAGTCGCAGGAGCGGCGTCTTGTCGCGTGAAGCGGGACTACGGCCGGTTCTCCAGATCGCCGATGATCGTCCACAGCTCCATCCCGTGGGAAGCCTTGAACAAAAAGGCGTGCCGGGCGTCGCGCAGCGGCAGGAGAGCGGCGACGGCTTCGTCCTTGGTCGCGAAGTGCAGTTTGTCGCCTTCGTACGCGTCGCTGATATGGCGGGAATATTCTCCGACCGTCACCAGGAGGGAAAAACGGTCGCGCAGCCCATTTGCATATGCCCCAACCTGGGCGTGCATGGCGTCGCTGTCCGGGCCGAGTTCAAACATGTCGGCGAGGACCAGCACCTTTTGCCGATCCGGGAACAGCTCGGCAAACGTGCCGATGGCCGCTTTCATAGACGTCGGGCTGGCGTTGTACGCATCGCTGATGTACACCGGGCCGTGCGCGGACTTCACTTGCTCGAAGCGCATGGCGGACAGCTTGACAGTCGAGAGCGCGTCGGTGATCTGCGCGTTGCTCATCCCGAGCCGTTTGCCGATGGCGACAGCCGGGAGGGCGTTGAGTACGCTGTGCTTGCCATACAGCGGCAGGAAGGCGGCAAAGCGCTCTCCCGAAGCAAAGCACACCGTAAAGTGCATGCCGTCTTCAGCGGAGCGGATCTCCTCTGCCCAGATGTCGGCAGGTCCTTCCACCGAATAAAAGGAGATTTGCCCCGGATAAAGGTGGGCGATCATGCGCAAGTACGCCGAGTCGCCGTTCAGGAGAACGAGACCGTCCAAAGACGTGTGAGGCAGCAGTTCGGCTTTGGCGAGGGCGATTTTTTCCCGCGAGCCGAAATGTTCAATGTGCGAGTCGGCTATGTAGGTAATGACGCTGATCTCGGGCTTCACGAGCGAAGCGATCAGGTCGATTTCGCCCGCATGGTTCATCCCCAGCTCCAGGACGGCAGCTTGATGCTCTTCCTCGATCTGCAGCAGGGAGTACGGCACGCCGATATGGTTGTTCAGGTTTTTATACGTCTTATAGACGGGAAAATGGCTCCCGAGCACGTGCGCGACAATGTCCTTGACCGTCGTTTTGCCGACGCTGCCAGTGACGGCGATATGCGGGATCGTCAGCTCCTTGCGGTATGCGGCTGCGAGCTTTTGCATAGCCCGCAGCGTGTCATTGACCAGGATCAGCCCGAATCCTTGTGGCAAGCCCTGCGGAACCTTGCTTTCATCGGAGATCAGCGCTGCAACGGCGCCTTGCTGTGCAGCTTGCAGAAGAAAGTCATGGCCGTCTCTGGCGCCTGTGGTCAAGGCGACGAACAGGGCTCCGGGCGCTAGCTGGCGCGTATCGAAGTGAACGGCAGACAAAAGCAAGCCCGGATCGCCTGCGACAAGCATCCCTTCCGCTTTGATGACCGCATGTTTCAATGCGATTGGTTTCATGTCCACAAGCTCCTTTTGCGATGGAATAGGTCCAAACCTCGAAGCCATGCTAACACGCACACTTTGCCGCCGCAAGGGGATTTTGCTGTCGAAGAGATTGCTTTTCCTTTGAAGTGTCCGCTATCATGGGAATATCTTTTGCTACATAAACGATTGTAAACGCAGACGAAAGGTGATCGGAAATGGAAAAAAGCATCTTTACGAGAATCATGGAGGGCGAGATTCCTGCCCGCGTGGAGTACGAGGACGAGCAGGTCATCGTCATTCACGACATCGCTCCCCAAGCGCCGGTACATTTGTTGATTATCCCGCGCAAGCCAATCCCTACCCTCATGGATGTGCAGGCTGAAGATTTGCCGCTGATCGGCCATATTCACACGGTTGCCCAGAAGCTGGCGGCAAAACTGGATCTGAAAGGATTTCGCCTGATCAACAACTGCGGCAAAGAAGGCGGGCAGGAAGTCTTCCACATTCATTACCATCTGCTGGCAGGCTTTCATAAAGAACAGTGAACTAAAGGTTGACCTTCTCCAGTCAATTATCCTATAATGAAGTGTGACAGTCTGTTCGTACGTTTCGATTCAGGCGTCCCACGGTTTTAGCGGAGGGAGGGAAGACAAATGGCAGAAATTCGAGTCAAGAAAAACGAGTCTTTGGATAGCGCACTTCGCCGCTTCAAGCGTGAGAGCGCAAAATCCGGGGTGTTGGCGGAGCTGCGTAAACGTCGCCACTTTGAGAAGCCAAGCATTAGACGCAAGAAGAAATCCGAAGCAGCTCGCAAACGCAAGTACTAATTGACGGAGGGCCCATCATGAGTGTAATGGAGCGACTCGATCAAGATATGAAACAGGCAATGAAAGACAAGGCTGCTCTCAAACTCTCTGTTATTCGCATGGTGAAAGCCGCGTTAAAGAATGAAGAGATTAACCAAGGCAGACTTTTGTCTGACGATGAAGTGCTGACCATCTTGACTCGTGAGTTAAAACAACGCCGTGAATCCCTCCACGAATTTGAAAAGGCAGGCCGCGTGGACCTCGCCTCGAAAGCGCGCGAAGAGATGGACGTGCTCGCCGCTTACTTACCCGCTCAGCTTGGCGAAGCAGAAGTACGCGAAATCGTTCGGGAAGCGATCGCTGCCACCAATGCCACCTCGAAAAAAGAGATGGGCAAAGTAATGGGCGCGATCATGCCGAAGGTGAAGGGCAGAGCTGACGGAAGCCTCGTGCAAAAGATTGTATCTGAGGAACTACCATCGTAGACGAGAAACACCTCATATAGATACGAACAGGAAAACCCAGCCGTTCCGCGGTTGGGTTTTTTCTTTTGGTTATTTATGAAAAAATTTGAAACCCCTTTCTCTGTATTCCGTATACCATAGTAGCCATTCGTTGAAGCTGGTGGTAGAGAGGAGGGAAATCGATGAACACTGCCTGGAAGGCCATGCGCCGCTTGCGGGTCGTGCTATCGCTGCTTAGCGTGCTGGCTGGTCTCATGATGTGCTTGTCCGTCCAGACAGCCGCCGCAGCGACCTATCAAAAAGCGTTCTGGATTCCCGTTGACAACACGATCGAGCGAGGGTTGGAAAGCTTCCTGAAAAGGGCTTTCGCCGAGGCGGAGGAGCAGCATGCGGACCTCGTCATCCTCGACATCAATACGCCGGGCGGGGAAGTGAGGGCAGCCGGCGAGATCGGCAAGCTGATTCGGGAAGCCCCGATGCACGTCGTCGCCTATATTGACAATCAGGCGTTTTCGGCGGGGACCTACATTGCCTTAAATGCCACTGAGATTGTGATGACCCCCGGCAGCAGCATGGGGGCAGCGGCGCCGATCGATCTGGCCGGAAACGCGGCGAATGCGAAAATCATCTCCGCCTGGTCCGAGCAAATGCAGGGCGTAGCCAAGTTGCACAACCGCAACCCGGAAGTGGCGCGGGCGATGGTGGAGATTGACACAGACTTTCCCGGGCTAAAAGGAAAGGGAACGGTGCTCTCGCTGGATGCCCTGACCGCCCATAAAGTCGGGTATGCGGATCGCCTGGTCGCCAATAAGGAAGAGCTGTTCCAGCAGCTTGGCGTGAAGGCTGCGGACATTCAGACGATTGAGCCTACGGCAGGTGAACGCGTCGCCAGATGGGTGACCAGCCCGGTAGTCATGAGCGTGCTGTTGATCGTTGGACTGGTTGGCATTGTGGTGGAGCTTTTCGCACCAGGCTTTGGTGTGGCAGGTACGGTCTCGCTTGTCTCCTTTGGCTTGTACTTCTTCGGACACTTTGTCGCCGGCTTTGCCAACTGGCTGCATATCGCACTGTTTCTCATCGGGATTTTATTGATGGTCCTGGAGATTTTTTTGCCAGGAGGCATTGTTGGAGCGATCGGCTTCATCAGCATCGTGACGGGATTGATTATGGCAGCCTACGACACTCAGCAAGGACTTGCCTCATTGGGCATCGCCGCACTGATCACGGTGATTGTCGCGGTCCTGCTCGTGAAACGATTCGGGGTGAACGGATTGTTCAGGAAGTTCATTCTAAAAGACGTCCAGCGCAATGAAGAAGGTTACGTCGCGCAGAAGGATCAGCGGCACCTGATGAACAAAGCGGGAGTTGCCTTGACTCCTCTTCGCCCAGCGGGTATGGTGAAAGTGGATGGCAAACGCGTCGATGCCGTGAGCGCAGGCGGCTATATAGCGGCAGGTACGCCTGTCGTCGTGGTCCAGGTAGAAGGCACGCGCATTGTCGTACAGGAGCAAGAATTCGCAAAAAAGGAGTGAGACGTACATGTCGGGATTGATTCCGCTTATTTTTCTGCTGGCAATAGCCATCATTGTTCTGTCGGTATTTTTTTCGTTCGTCCCCTTCATGCTGTGGGTTTCGGCATTGGCATCGGGGGTGCGCATCGGGATTATTACGCTTGTGGCCATGCGTCTGCGCCGCGTCATTCCGTCGCGGATCGTGAATCCGCTGATCAAGGCGCGCAAGGCAGGGCTGGAGCTGGATACGAACCAGCTGGAGAGCCACTACCTTGCAGGCGGTAACGTAGACCGGGTCGTCGATGCCCTCGTAGCTGCACAGCGTGCGGATATTCCGCTCGGCTTCGAGCGTGCGGCTGCCATTGACCTGGCGGGACGCGACGTACTGGAAGCCGTGCAAATGAGCGTAAACCCGAAAGTGATCGAGACTCCGATCGTCGCTGCGATGGCGAAAGACGGGATCGAACTGCGGACCAAGGCGAAGGTGACGGTGCGCGCCAATATTGACCGACTGGTCGGGGGGGCTGGCGAAGAGACGATCATCGCCCGTGTCGGGGAAGGGATCGTCTCGACAATCGGTTCTTCCACCAGCCACAAAGACGTGCTGGAAAACCCTGACCTCATCTCGAAGACGGTTTTGAACAAAGGACTCGATGCCGGGACGGCTTTTGAAATTTTGTCCATCGACATCGCGGATGTGGATGTCGGCAAAAACATCGGTGCCCAGCTGCAGACAGACCAGGCAGAAGCAGACAAGCGGATTGCCCAGGCTAAAGCCGAAGAACGCCGCGCGATGGCAGTCGCCCACGAGCAGGAGATGAAAGCCCGCGTACAGGAAATGAAAGCCAAGGTCGTGGAAGCCGAAGCGCAAGTGCCGCTCGCCCTTGCCGAGGCGTTGTCCAGCGGGAAAATGGGCGTCATGGACTACTACAACCTGCAAAACATTGCCGCTGACACGCAAATGCGTCAATCGTTCGGCGCAGGCAGCGACAAACCGAAAACGACGCCGCCTGGCGGACAGGAATAAGGGCAATCGCCATGGATGCTCTCATCGATCTGCTCTTTACTCTCCTAGGCTGGATGATTTTCCTGATCGGCAAGTTCTGGCTGCTCATCCTGGCGTGGATCGGGTACAAGATTTTCGGAAAGGGCTCCAGGAAGATGGCCCAAGGCAAGCCCCGCCGCGTGCTGACGCCGGTGGAAAACGGAGGCTTCCCTCTGCCGGAAGCGCGGGATGAGAGTCAGCAGGAGCCCTTCTCATCCCGGTATGAGCCAGAGGAGCCAGAGGCTCGCGAAGAATCGCTGGAAGGCGTCGGGATCGAGCAGGAGTGGGCGTATGCAGAGCCGGACCATTCTGTAATGCCCAAGAGCGAGCGCGTATCGCCGCCGCCCGCTGTCCGGGAGACAGCCGATTCGTCTGCGCCGTTCCTCGATCCCCGCGAAGGGATGAAGTGGGCCATCATTTTCGGAGAACCGCGCGCCAAAGCGCCGCATCGCTCTCCGGCCGCGCGAAGAAACGAATAGTCGCATGGAAGACAGGCAGCCCGGATGATACGGGGTGCCTGTTTTTTGCTTCGCAGCTTTTTGCGCAAGTCTTTGTCGAAAGATCGCGAATAACTTGTCTTGTACCGTTTCTTGCGCTTGACTATTCTGATGATATAGAATTACGTTTCAATCTCGAGTAAGGAGTAGAGGACGCGCGATGAATCAACAAGCGTTTGAAAAAATGGGGCGTTTCCGGCAAAAAGTAATCCGGCTGGTGTACGTGGAAAAGAAATCCATCTACGAGACGGCGATTGCGTGCGGCTGCACGGCGGAAAAAGTCAAGCGAGTCATGAAGAAGTGGAAGCTTGTCACACGCAATGAAGCAGCAGCACTTTCACCGGATGAACAATAACCGATTAACCGACGAGACCCTTGTCGCTCTTTGAAATGGCGGCAAGGGTCTTTTTGCGCAGTTGTGTTCTATGGTGGCAATCGCATGGGGCGGACAAGGTTTCCAAAAGCTGCGGCAGCCTGCAGCGATTCCTATGAATGACATTCCCGCCAGGAGCATACGCATAGGTAAGAACGGTTTTGCACGGTCACCGTACCTATGCTGCCGCAGCGAAAGAGGAAGCATATTCGGCGCAGTAGCGCTAGTAAGAGAGGGGGCTTATCCATGAAGCGTTGGAGCCGCCGTCTGCGCCAACTGGCGGGAGGGGTTTTGGAGCTGCCGCAAGATGTTGTCCTGGAGGTCCCGCGCATCACGATGATCGGTCATTTGCAAATGTACATAGAAAACCATCGCGGAGTTTTGCATTTCAGCGAAAAAGAGCTTCGCTTGCTGCTCACGAATGGGCAGATGATCGTATCGGGCGAACAACTCGTCATCCGGGCGATTTTGCCGGAGGAGGTTCTGCTGGAAGGAAGAATCGGAGGCGTAAAATTTCTGGAGACCGGGCCGCAGGGCTCATAACAATGAGGAAGGGGGAAGCTGCATGCGAAACGGACTGAAAGAGTGGGTGGACGGCCATGTCACCATCACGGTGCGCGGGAAGCGGTTCGAGCGCTTGTTGAATATGGCCATACGGAATGGATTTCGGATCTGGAATATTCGCCGGGTAGGGGAGGAGCTGACCCGCTGCGACATTCTCATTCGCGATTACGTCCGACTGCGTCCGCTGCTTCGGGAGACAGGCTGTCGCAGCCATGTGGAAGGCAGGGGGGGCTTGCCGTTCTGGCTCATCCGATTGCGCAAGCGGGCCGGACTGGTTATCGGGGCGTTTCTTTTTTTTCTCGGATTGTACATGCTGTCTTCGTTCGTCTGGACGGTAGAGGTCAGCGGCACGCGCCATATGGACCCGCAGAAGGTGCTGCAAGCGGCAGAAAAGGTCGGGATTAAAGAAGGGGCATGGAAGGTCAAACTAAAAGAACCGCTCGTCATGCAAAAAGAACTGATGGGCTTGCTGCCTGAAGTGACCTGGGTGGGCGTAGAGATTCAAGGGACAAAAGTGCGCTTGCAGGTCGTGGAGAAAGATGCGCCGGTCAAGCCCTTGCCGACGAGCCCTCGTCATCTGGTGGCCAAGAAGCGGGCCGTTATTTCCACGATTTTGCCGGAAGTCGGGCGAAGCCAGGTGGCAGTCAACCAACTCGTGGAAAAGGGGCAAGTGCTTATCTCCGGCATTATCGGCAACGAAACGCGACAGCAGGCCGTATCGGCGCGCGGCAAGGTGAGAGGCGAAGTGTGGTACGTCAGCGATGTCTCCGTCCCGTTGACCCAGACGATGTATCGGCTGACCGGCGAGAAGCAGGAGCGGCAATACTTGCTCGTTGGGCCGTACGCTGTCCAGGTATGGCCCTGGAGTAAGCAGACGTTTGCCCATGCTGAACAGACCGAATCGCGCTTTGTTCCTTCGTACGCAGGCTTCATCTCCCCGCTTGGCTGGAAGACGGTACACGCTTCCGAGACGGAGCCTGTGCAGTACCGGCTTAGTGTGCAGGAAGCAACGGAGCTGGCCAAACGCTTCGCCAGAGAGGACATCTTGCGCAAGGCTGGCAAGGATGCGACGATTTCTGACGAAAAAGTTTTGCACAGCACTACAGAGAATGGTAAAGTTTACTTGAGCATTCATTTTTCCGTCATTGAAGATATTGCCGTTGAACAGCCGATCGTGGGAGTGACCCAGCCGCCGGCTGAAGCTGGCAACCGGTGACGTATTTTTTGATTACCGTTGCAAGGAGATGGAAGCCTGTTGCACCAACACGATGAGGTAAGAATCCCGTTTGCAGACGCATCTGAGGCCCTGCTGTTGTTCGGACCACAGGACGCGTACTTAACCTTGATCGAAGAAAACAGTTCCGCCAAAATCATGACGCGGGAAGGCGAGCTGGTCATTTCAGGCGACAAGCCGGAAGTGGATAAGCTGGCCGAACTGGTCGGGATATTGCTGCAGTTGATCCGCAGGGGGATGGCACTGTCTGAACGCGACATCTCGTACGCGATGATGCTCAGCAATCAGGGAGAGGCAGCCCAGCTGCTGGAAGTGTACGATGAAGAAGTCGCCCGCACCCAGCGCGGCAAGATCATCCGTGCGAAGACACTGGGGCAGCGCCACTATTTATCGGCAATCAAAAAGAAAGACATCGTTTTCGGAATTGGACCGGCAGGAACAGGGAAGACGTATCTGGCTGTCGTCACAGCGGTTAACGCGCTGAAAAACGGGCGGGTAAAGCGAATCGTCCTGACCCGGCCGGCTGTGGAAGCGGGAGAAAGTCTCGGATTTTTGCCTGGGGATTTGCAGGAAAAGGTAGACCCGTACCTGCGGCCTCTCTACGATGCCCTGTACGACATGCTGGGCAATGAACAGGTAGCCAAAATGATGGAGCGCGGTCTGATCGAGGTCGCACCGCTGGCGTACATGCGCGGCCGCACGCTGGAAGACTCGTTCGTCATTTTGGATGAAGCGCAAAACACCACTCCCGAGCAAATGAAAATGTTTTTGACTCGTCTCGGGTTCGGCTCCAAAATGGTCATTACGGGTGACGTCACCCAGGTGGATTTGCCCAAAGGGAAAAAGTCGGGTCTGCGCGAGGCAGAGCGCATTTTGAGCCCGATTTCCGATGTTGCTTTTATCCACTTCCAGGAGGGAGACGTCGTCCGCCACAGCCTGGTGCAAAAAATCATCCAGGCGTACGCCAAGGAAGAAGTCGATCATCCATATCGATAAATCGTTTCGGATAAAGGAGATCATGCGTCCGTGTTAGCTGTTGAAATTCTTCATGAAGATATCGAGCCGATCGAGGAGCGCCTGCAAAACCTGATTGTCAAATGTCTGGAAACGGCGGCAGTCCAGGAGGATGTAAACGGAGAAGTCGTGGTCACAATCGTCAGCAACGAGCGGATTCACGAACTGAACCGCGACTACCGGAATGTGGATCGGCCGACAGATGTGCTGTCTTTTGCCATGAATGAACCGGGCGAGGGAGAGATGGAAATTTATATGGACGAGAGCGAACTCGCAAAGTTTCCGAACATGCTCGGGGACATCATCATCTCGCTGCCCAAAGCTCAGGAGCAGGCGGAAGACTACGGACATTCGCTGGACCGAGAGCTGGGTTTCCTGGCTGTCCACGGCTTTCTCCACCTGCTCGGCTACGACCACGGCACCGAAGAAGAGGAAAAGGAAATGTTTTCCCGCCAGGAAGCGGTACTGGAGCAAATCGGCTTGACGAGGTAGGAGATGCCCGTGAAAGAGTGGGACCGCCTTGTGCGCAGCTTTTCGTACGCCCTGCAAGGGATCGTCCATACGGTGAAGACCCAGCGAAACATGCAAATCCACGTAGCCGCCGCTGTGATCGTGCTGGCGGCGGCTTGGTGGCTGCACATTCCACGCAGCGATGTTTTGCTGGTCTTTTTTTCTATCGCGCTGGTGATCGCCCTGGAGCTGGTAAATACGGCGATCGAGGCGGCAGTGGACCTCGCATCCCCCGAATGGCACGGTACGGCCAAAATCGCCAAGGATGCGAGCGCCGGGGCGGTCCTCGTCGCGGCTGTCGTCTCTGCGGTAATCGGGGTCATGATCTTCGGACCTCCGCTGTACCAGAAGCTGGCTGCTTGGCTGCTGGCCTGACGCAAGCGCGGCTCGTCTGGCTCGCGCCCGGGCAAAGTGCTGAAACGAGTTGAATCACGCTACTGTGGACCAGATGCTGTCTCGACGAGAGAAGCCTGGTCTCTTGGTGTCTGTGCGGACAAAGATTCCGCTAAGCGCTATTAGAGAATAACGATAGGTGGAATGATGAGAATGGATAAACAAGCGTTGCTGCAGCAGGCGATCGAAGCGCGGAAGCTGGCCTATGTGCCGTATTCCAATTTTCAGGTCGGGGCTGCCCTGCTGACGGAGGAAGGCAAGGTCTACCTGGGGGGCAATATCGAAAACGCCGCTTATTCCTTGTGCAACTGCGCAGAGCGCACGGCCCTTTTCAAGGCGTATTCCGAAGGGGACAAACAGTTCAAGGCGCTGGCCGTTGCTGCTGATACCCCGAAAGCGGTGTCTCCATGCGGCGCGTGCCGGCAAGTGATGGCCGAACTGTGCCCGCCGGACATGCCAGTCTATTTGACCAACCTGAGCGGCGATGTTTGGGAAACGACAGTATCCGCCCTGCTCCCAGGGGCGTTTGCCAAGGAGGATTTACGTGGATAACCGCAAGACCAAAAAAAGCTTCAAATCCGGCTTCGTCTCCATCGTGGGACGGCCGAACGTCGGAAAGTCGACACTGCTCAACCATGTCGTGGGGCACAAGATTGCGATCATGTCGAACAAGCCCCAGACGACGCGCAACAAGATTACGGCGGTGCATACGACAGAGGCAGGGCAGATCATCTTCCTCGATACGCCGGGCATTCACAAGCCGCAGTCCAAGCTGGGCAACTACATGGTGACGGTCGCGGAAAATACGCTGAACGAGGTCGATCTCGTGTTGTTCGTCGTGGATGCGACAGAGAAGCGCGGGGCGGGCGACGAGTACATCATCGAACGGTTGAAGCAAGTCAGGACGCCGGTGTTTCTGGTCATCAACAAGATTGACAAGGTGCACCCGGAGGCGCTTTTGCCGATCATTGACGACTACCGCAAGCTGTACGATTTCAAGCAGATCATCCCGATTTCCGCGCTCGAGGGCAACAACACCGGCGCTCTGACCAAAGCCATTTTTGACGAGATGGAAGAAGGCCCGATGTTCTACCCGGCCGATCAGGTGACGGACCATCCGGAGCGCTTCGTCGTGGCCGAGCTGATCCGGGAAAAAGTGCTGCATCTGACGCGCGAAGAAGTGCCGCACTCCATCGCGGTCGTCGTCGAGGAAATGAAGCGCGGAGAGAACGGCAAGACGCTGTACATCTACGCGGCCATTTACGTCGAGCGCGACTCGCAGCGCGGAATCCTGATCGGGGAAAAAGGACAGATGCTCAAGGAGATCGGCCGCCGGGCGCGCAAGGACATCGAGCTCTTGATGGGCGACAAGGTCTTTTTGGAGCTGTGGATCAAGGTGAAAAAGGACTGGCGCAACCAGGAGCGGATGCTGCGCAACTTCGGTTTTTACGACGAGGAGTAGGTTTTGCGCCTACGTGTTAATTTTTCCAAGGGATAGAATAACGGGCAAAGGTGATTCTAAGAAGGAAGTGGATTGACCCGATACAGGAAAGGATGATGCTCCATGCTTCGTGACTTTTCTTGGAGAGTTTTCGCTTCAACCGGTGACATCCATGCTTACCTTCTCTACCGGGATCACCGTCAAATGGATGGTGCTGACGAGGAGGCCTCCTTTGATCTCGCCCAGGAAGAATTGGGTGACTCGCAGGCATGCTTGTAAAGTGGGAAGGAATTGTCATCCGCAGCGTGGACTATGGGGAGTCCAGCAAAGTGGTGACGTTGTTTACCCGGGAGCACGGCAAACTGGGCATCATGGCGCGTGGTGCCAAAAAGACCAAGAGCCGTCTGGCCGCCGTCTCCCAGCTGTTTTCACACGGATACTATTTGTGCAAGGCAGGACCCGGCAGCGGTATGCCTGATCTTTCCCAGGGGGACATCATGGAATCGTTCCGGGATTTGCGGCAAAGCCTCCATGCGACGGCTTATGCCGCATACATAGCAGAGCTGCTGGATCGTCTCACACACGAGCGGGAACCAAATCCGTACCTGTTTCAGCTATTGCTCCATACGTTCCGGTATCTGGATGAGGGGCGCGATGCCGAAATTCTTTGCCGGATTTTTGAGACCAAGATGCTTAGCGTGGCCGGAATTTCTCCCCAATTATCCGCTTGCGCAAATTGTGGCGCAGAACGGGAGCCATATGCGATCAGCGTGTCGCAGGGCGGACTTTTGTGCCCGGTTTGCCTTCCGTCCGATCCGTATGCCATCACGGTGACGCCTTCGACCTGGAAGCTTTTGCGGCTGTTCCAGGTATTTGATTTGGAGCGGCTCGGCGAGATCGAGGTCAAGCCGGCGACGCGCAGCCAGCTCAAGCATATCCTGCGCAGCTACATGGACGAGCATCTCGACCTTCGGCTGAAAAGTCGCTCGTTTCTGGAACAATTGGAGCGAATGCCGATGCCGGATACGAACAATTGACATCTGAATTTCTTTTCGCTATTATAAGTACCAAACTTGATACCGAATGTTGCCATGAAGGAAAGGAGTAGTCGGCCGCTGGCTGAAACAAGCGAACCGGGGAGAGTGAAAGCCCGGTCACCAAGCTGATGAAGGGCGTTCCGGAGCAATCTTTTGATTCCAAGGTGGGCGAAGAAGTTTTTCGCCAAGTAGGGTGGAACCGCGAGAATCCTCTCGTCCCTACACGGTCTCATGCAGACGGTGTAGGCGGCGGGAGGTTTTTATTTTGTTGAGGAGGACAGAGCATGAAAATGACTTTTCAGGACATCATTTTGACGCTGCAAAACTTTTGGGCGAAACAAAATTGCCTGATCGTGCAACCGTATGACGTAGAAAAAGGGGCAGGTACGCTCAACCCGATGACGTTTCTGCGCTCCATCGGCCCGGAGCCGTGGAACGTCGCCTACGTAGAGCCTTCCCGTCGCCCGGCGGACGGCCGCTACGGGGAAAACCCGAACCGCCTGTATCAGCACCACCAGTTCCAGGTCATCATGAAGCCGTCGCCTGACAACATTCAGGAGCTGTATCTGGACAGCCTGCGCCAGCTCGGCATCGAGCCGCTGGAGCACGACATCCGCTTCGTCGAAGACAACTGGGAGCACCCCGGTCTCGGAGCCTGGGGGCTGGGCTGGGAAGTATGGCTCGACGGGATGGAGATTACCCAGTTCACCTACTTCCAGCAAGTCGGGGGTCTGGAGTGCAAGCCGGTCGCTGTAGAGCTGACGTACGGTCTGGAGCGTCTGGCTTCCTATATTCAGGAAAAAGAAAACGTGTTCGATCTGGAATGGGTGAACGGCTTCACCTATGGCGACGTCTTCCTCCAGCCGGAGTACGAACACTCCAAATACACGTTTGAGCTGTCGGATGTGGACATGCTGTTCAACCTGTACAACACGTACGAGGCAGAGGCAAAGCGCCTGATGAAAGAAAATCTGGTATACCCGGCTTACGACTACGTGCTGAAATGTTCGCATACGTTCAACCTGCTCGACGCACGCGGCGTCATCAGCGTGACGGAGCGCGCCGGCTACATCGCACGGGTGCGCAACCTGTCCCGCGAAGTGGCACAGACCTACTACAAGGAGCGCGAGCGGCTCGGCTTCCCGCTCCTGCAAAAAGGAACGACTGGTGGATCTGCCGTGAAAGGAGAGGGTGCAAATGAGTAAGCGTGACCTGCTTTTGGAAGTGGGATTGGAAGAAATGCCTGCGCGCTTCGTCGCAGCCGCGGCAGCGCAGCTGAAAGAAAAAGTGGAGAAGTGGCTGGCAGCCGAGCGGATTCCGTTTGAGCAAATCGCGTCCATGGAAACGCCGCGCCGCTTTGCCGTGCTGGTGAGCGGTCTTGCGGAAAAACAGCCGGACCGCAACGATGAAGCGAAAGGACCTGCCCGCAAAATCGCCCAGGACGAAGCCGGAAACTGGACGAAGGCCGCGCTCGGATTTGCCCGCAGCAACGGCGTGGAGCCGGATCAGCTGTACCTGAAAGAAGTGAACGGCGTGGAATACGTCCATGCCCGCAAGTCGGAAGCAGGCAAAGCGACGACAGAACTGTTGCCGCAGCTCGCCGATGTCATCGCTGGCATGAACTTCCCGAAAAACATGCGCTGGGGCGCTTATGATCTGAAATACGTCCGTCCGATCCGCTGGCTGGTCGCCCTTTTCGGAGACGAGCTGATCGACATGGAGATCGCCGGTGTCAAGAGCGGCCGTATCACCCGCGGGCACCGTTTCCTCGGAACCGAAGTGGAAATCAACCACCCGGCCGAGTACGCGAGCAAGCTGGCCGAGCAGCACGTCATGGTCGACCCGGATGAGCGCCGTGCCGCCATCGTCGAGCAAATCCGCCGGATGGAGCAGGAAAACGGCTGGACCATTCCGATGGACGAAGGACTGCTGGACGAAGTCGTGCACCTCGTGGAATATCCGACGGCTCTGTACGGGACGTTTGAAGAGGAGTTCCTGTCCATTCCGCGCGAGGTGCTGGTGACCTCCATGCGCGAGCACCAGCGCTACTTCCCGGTGGAAAATGCCGAGGGCAAGCTGCTGAACCATTTCGTCACCGTGCGCAATGGCGATGCGCGTGCGCTCGAGAATGTCGCCAAAGGAAACGAGAAAGTGCTTCGCGCCCGTCTCTCGGACGCTCGCTTCTTCTACGTAGAAGACCAGAAGCTGCCGATTGAAAACTGCCTGAAACGGTTGGAAACCATCGTCTTCCACGAAGAACTGGGCACGATCGGCGACAAGGTGCGCCGGGTGCGCAAGACGGCAGCGCAAATCGCGGAAAAGCTCGGCGTGAGCCAGGAAGAAGCGAAGCAGGTTGACCGGATCGCCCAGATTGCCAAGTTCGATCTGGTGACGAACATGGTCGGGGAGTTCCCGGAACTGCAAGGGATCATGGGTGCTGACTACGCCCGTAAAGCAGGCGAGAGCGACATCGTCGCGAACGGCGTGTTCGAGCATTACCTGCCGCGTTTTGCCGGAGACATGACGCCGAAGTCCGCCCAAGGCGCGATCGTCAGCCTGGCCGACAAGCTGGATACGATCACAGGAATTTTCTCCATCGGCATCGTGCCGACTGGCTCCCAGGACCCGTACGGACTGCGCCGGATGGCCGCCGGGATCGTCACCATTTTGCTGGAGCGGGGCTGGCAGCTTTCCCTGGAGCAGCTGTGGGATGCGGCTCTCGAGACGTACGCTGCGCAAGGCGTGAACAAGCGGACGGCAGCCGAAGTGAAAAAAGACCTGGTTGATTTCTTCGCCCTTCGCCTGAAAAACGTCCTGCAGGAAAACGGCGTGCGCTACGACGTGGTAGACGCTGTCCTGTCTGCGGAATTGTCCTTCGTGCCGGACATTTTGGCAAAAGCAAAAGCGTTGATGGCCGCTGTCGAAGGCGAGGAGTTCAAGCTGATCGTGGAGCAGTTCAACCGGGTGAACAACCTGGCGCAAAAAGCGGAAGCCGACGCCGTAGACGAAGCCGTCTTTGCGGAAGACGTGGAGCGCGCGCTGTATCAGGCGTACCTGTCCGTCCAGCAGGAAGTGCAGAACCTGACGGACCAGGACAAGAAGCTGGCTACGCTGGCTACTTTGCGCGATCCGATCAAAGCGTTCTTCGATTCCGTGATGGTCATGGCGGAAGATCAGGCTGTCCGCGCCAACAGATTGGGACTTTTGCTCCGTCTCTCCCGCCTCATCTACGCATACGCCGATTTCTCCAAGCTCGTGTTTGCATAAAAAAACAGCTTGCCTCCGTCCGAACGCGACGGGGGCAGCTTTTTTCCATGCGAAAGAAGGAATATCCGGTCGAATAGAGTAATACTAGGAAGAGGTAGACAGACGTAAACCGGGGTGATTGGTCATCGAGCTTACCAAACGACAAGAGCAGATCTTACAGATCGTGAAGGATGAAGGGCCGATTACGGGAGAGCATATCGCCGATCGCTTGAATTTGACCCGTGCGACGCTGCGCCCCGATCTATCCATCCTCACGATGTCAGGTTACTTAGAAGCCAGACCTCGGGTCGGGTATTTTTATGCCGGCAGACCCGCCAGTTCAGCCATTAGTGAACGGCTTCACAAGCTTCTCGTCAATGACTACAAAGCGGTTCCTATCGTTGTGTCCGAATCAGCTTCGGCGTATGACGCCATCGTGACTTTGTTCCTGGAGGATGTCGGCACGCTGTTCGTCGTGAATCAGAAGGGGTATCTCGCCGGGGTCATTTCGCGGAAAGACCTGCTGCGGGCTTCGCTCGGCAACAAGACGCTGGAAGATGTTCCTGTCAGCATCATCATGTCGCGGATGCCCAATATCATTACCTGCGGGCCCGAGGATACGCTGTACGCAGCAGCGAAAAAGCTGATCGACTTTCAGATTGATTCCTTGCCGGTTGTGCGCCCCGCCGAGAATGAGCCGAAGCAGATGGAACTGATCGGGCGGGTAACGAAGACGACGATAGCCAAGGCGTTTGTAGAACTCGGCAGCGAACCGAAAGTGTAGGAGGAGAAGCGATGCAAGCAAATCAACAAGGACAACTCATCTACGTGGTCTCGGACTCCATCGGCGAAACGGCCGAGCTTGTCGTTCGCGCTGGAGCCAGCCAGTTTGACCGCTTTTTGATTGACGTGCAGAAGTATCCTTACATAGAAGACAAAGAATCCATCGACGAGATCATCGCCTCCGCCAAAGAGTCCAAAGCGATGATCGTATTTACACTCGTCATTCCCGAACTGAACGCGTACATCACACAGCAGGCAGCCCTGCACGGCATCCCGGCTATCGACGTCATGGGCCCGCTCATGCAGACGCTGCAAAACATTCTGCAGGTGCCGCCGAGCGGTAAACCGGGCTTGGTGCGCCGATTGGACGAAGAGTATTTCCGCAAAGTGGACGCAATCGAATTTGCCGTGAAGTACGACGACGGCCGCGACCCGCGTGGACTATTGCGCGCCGACGTGGTTCTGATCGGCGTTTCGCGCACCTCCAAGACACCGCTGTCCATGTACCTCGCGAACAAGCGCCTGAAGGTGGCAAACGTGCCGCTGGTGCCCGAGGTGGAGCCGCCGGAGGAGCTGTTCCAGTTGCCGCCGGAGCGCTGTATCGGGCTGACGATCAATCCCGAGCAACTGAACGGTATTCGCACCGAGCGTTTGAAGGCGCTTGGGCTGACAGCGCAGGCGAACTACGCCAATCTGGAACGGATCGAAGAAGAGCTGGCGTATTCCAACAAGATCATTGAGCGCTTGGGCTGCCCGGTCATTGATGTGTCCAGGAAGGCGGTTGAGGAGACGGCCAACATCATTCTCGAGATGATTCGCAAAAACAAGTTGCGCAATGAAAAGAAATAGGTCGAAGGAAGGAATTTGGCGTTTTTTGTAGAAACGAAAATAGGGCGACAATCACGTTCTCCGCAGCAACGAGCGTTTATTGCTAACGGAAATGTGGAAAAGTAGAAAAGAAGAAAAGAAGTGCGAACCCAAGAAGGAAAATGGCGAATTTTGACGAACTAAATATTCTCGTCGTTCATTCTCCTGAAAAGGTGGATAGTGATGGCAGGTCCCACTTCTGATGAGTTTGTGAACCAGGTGCGTTCTGCTGTCGACATCGTAGATGTTGTTGGAGAGTATGTGCAGCTGAGAAAAAGCGGTCGTGCCTTTCTCGGTCTATGCCCATTTCATTCAGAGAAGACCCCTTCCTTCAACGTAAATGCGGAGCGACAGTTTTTTCATTGCTTTGGCTGTGGAGCAGGCGGGGATGTCTTCTCCTTTTTAATGAAGCTGGAGCAGCTGACATTCCCGGAGGCACTCCACAAACTGGCAGAACGCGCCGGGATCGAGGTGCCCGCGCCGCAGCAAGAAGAGATTTCTCCGGAAAAGCGGGCGAGACAGGCGATGCTGGAAGCGCATCAGCTTGTTTCCAGGCTGTATCACTACGTCCTGACAGAGACCCCGTACGGCGCGGAGGCGATGAAATACCTTACGCGGCGCGGGATGTCGAGGCAGACGTTAACCGAGTATCAAATTGGGTTTGCCCCGGATTCATGGGATTTCGTTACACAGTTTCTCAAGAAGCGGAGTTTTTCTCTGGATCAGATGGTAGAAGCGGGGCTTTTGGCCAAGAGCGAGAGCGGAAAAGTGTTTGACCGGTTTCGCGGTCGCGTCATGTTTCCCATCCACGATTCACAGGGAAATGTCATCGGATTCGGCGGACGGTTACTGGACAACAGCCAGCCCAAGTCACAGCAGCCCAAGTATTTGAATAGTCCGGAAAGCCTGCTGTTCAACAAAAGTGCCACCCTCTTCAATCTTCATCGTGCTCGCGCGCATATTCGCAGGAAAAAGCAGGCGTTGTTGTTTGAAGGGTATGTGGACGTGGTATCTGCGTGGCAGGCTGGCTTTACACAAGGGGTAGCCACATTGGGGACGGCGCTGACCGAGCAGCAGGCCCAAATCCTTCGGCGGAATACGGATTCGGTCGTGCTCTGTTACGACGGCGATGCAGCCGGTCAGGAAGCTACGAGCAAGGCGATTCACGTTTTGCAACAGGCGGGATTGACAGTGAGGATCGCTCCTCTGCCACAGGGGACCGACCCGGACGATTACATCCGCCAGCATGGGCCCGAAGCGTTTTCCCAGCAAGTCTTACTGCAGGCAATGCCGGTTACTGCTTTCCGCTTGAAACATTTGCGGAGCCAGTCCGTAATACAGGATGAGACAGACAAGGCCCGCCTGATTTCCAAGGCGATCGAAATCATCAACGAACTGGACAGCCCGATTGAGCGGGACCTGTACCAGCGGCAGTTGGCAGAAGAGTATTCCCTGACTCTGGGCGATTTGAAATGGGAGTCAAAACGCGCTTATAGACAGCAAAAAAGTGAGCGCCAAAGGGATAAAGTATCGCCAGCATGGAATAATAGTATAAATAATGGCAAAGTTACGCTCGCGAAAACACTGCCGCCCGCGTATTACACGGCCGAACGCAAGCTGCTGTTTTACATGATGCGGAATGCAGACATCGCCCTCCGCGTGCAGCAGGAATGCGGCGCACGCTTTCAAGTGGACGAACACGATGCGCTGGCCGCTTACTTGTACGCATACTACGCAGAGGGTAACACGGAAGACCCCGGAAAGTTTATACATTACGTGCAAGACGAATCGTTAAAGCAATTAGCCTCGGGATTGGCCATGATGGAGTATAAGGAAGACGTATCTGATTTGGAGATCAGTGACTACATCAAACAAGTGAATAACTACCCGAAGCGTGCCGAGTTGGAACGATTGCGCGAAGAGCAGCGGAGCTTACACCTCCAGGCGGCCGCAGCGGACAGCGAGGATGCGCGCAAACAACTGGAAATTCAAGCAGCCATCGTAGGGATGAATATTCTTGAATTGGAAAATGCTTTAAGAGAAGGGTAGCATCAGATCATTCCCGGGGAAGGAGGGATAGTAGATGAACAAGCAAAACATCACTTCAGACATGGAAGCAATGTCCATCGAACAAGTGAAGGAACAATTGGTCGAATTAGGCAAGAAACGCGGTGTGCTGTCTTACAAGGAAATTACGGATCGCCTCTCCAGCTTTGAGCAGGACTCTGATCAAATGGATGAATTTTTCGAGTACCTGGGTGATCAAGGAATTGAAATCAATAACACAGAGAGCGACGATGACGATGAAGTCGATCAAATGATCATGAAGGACGAGGACAGTGAAGAATTCGACTTTGACGATCTCTCTGTTCCACCCGGAATCAAGATCAATGACCCTGTACGGATGTACCTGAAGGAAATCGGGCGTGTGCCTCTGCTTTCCGCCGAAGAGGAGATCAAACTGGCTCAACGGATCGAGCAGGGCGACGAGGAAGCGAAACGCCGTCTGGCAGAAGCCAACCTGCGTCTGGTTGTATCGATTGCGAAGCGCTATGTAGGGCGCGGCATGCTGTTCCTCGATCTGATCCAGGAAGGGAACATGGGTCTTATCAAAGCGGTGGAAAAGTTTGACTACCGCAAAGGCTACAAGTTCAGTACGTATGCCACCTGGTGGATTCGTCAGGCGATCACTCGTGCGATTGCCGACCAGGCACGTACCATCCGGATTCCTGTGCACATGGTGGAGACGATCAACAAGCTGATTCGGGTATCCAGGCAGCTCCTGCAGGAGTTGGGCCGCGAGCCGATGCCGGAAGAAATCGCGGAAAAAATGGATCTCACGCCGGAAAAAGTGCGGGAAATCATGAAAATCGCGCAAGAACCCGTTTCGCTGGAGACGCCGATCGGGGAAGAAGACGACTCCCATCTGGGTGATTTTATCGAGGACCAGGATGCCCTGGAGCCATCCGATGCGGCTGCGTATGAACTGTTGAAAGAACAGCTGGAAGACGTACTGGATACGTTGACGGATCGGGAAGAGAACGTACTGCGCTTGCGCTTCGGTCTCGACGATGGTCGCACCCGTACGCTGGAAGAAGTGGGAAAAGTATTTGGCGTGACCCGTGAGCGGATTCGTCAGATCGAGGCAAAGGCTTTGCGTAAGCTTCGCCACCCAAGCAGAAGCAAGCGCTTAAAAGATTTTCTGGAATAACCGATATATAGAATATGTGGCCTACGTAAAGCCTACGTAGGCTTTTCTTTTTCGACCAATCCCGACCATTGCCGTCGATAGTAAGGAGGGGCCGCGTTGGACGACCAGCGCAAACGAACCATCATAGCGGAGATCGAAAATTGGCGAAGGAACAATCTGCTGCCTGAACATTACTGCATTTTCCTGTTGAATTTGTATACCGAAGGAGATCGTCCGCCATCGTCGGCACCAGCAGCCACAGGAGGCGGTCGAAAAAAGACGGATGCCAGACTGGGAGGGGCGGGAAACGAATTCGCCGCAGCTTCCTCAACGTACGACCCTAGTCGACTTTCTCCCGTAACCGGGAAAATGGTAATGGCTTGGCTTCTTGGAGCCTTTATCATCGCGGGATTGATCTTGCTTGCTTTTCATTTTAACCGTTTTCAGACCCCAATGCAAATTACCATCTTTTCCTGTTTCGCTCTCGTTTTCTATATACTGGGGCTAGTTTTCCGCCGTTCTGCGCCCCCGCTGACGCATCTGTTTTTAGTCTTTTCCTTTGTAATCCTGCTGGCTGGCGGGGTGTATTGCATTCAGCAGCTTGGCGGATCGCTCCCGTTCATCCTGTTTTACCTTGGTTTGATCTGTGTTCTGCTCTGTGCCAGCGCGTTTGTTTTCGGGTATTCGTATTTGCTCTATTGCGGCATGCTTGGGCTGGCGCTGCTGTACGGCTTTGCGACCGTTGACCGGGTGAGCTTCGACTATACGTGGTGGAAGTCGGAACTGTACTGGGTGCCTTTGGCGGGATTGCTGACCGGCCTTGGCTTTCTCATGAGCGGCGGCAATCCGAAGTGGGCGGGTGTCTTTGCCTTTTGCGGATTGGCAACCTTTTTCGGTGCAGAGGTGCAAGCGCTCTACATCCATGAGGCGAAGCGGGATGTCATTCAACTGCTCCTTTTCATCAAAGTGTTTTTGGCTTCGGCGCTGTTTTTCTTCACCCGTCGCTATTGGTATGCATGGCTGCGCTTGTAGGTTCGCATGACTGCCGGCCGTGGAAAAGCCTGTTTCCCTTGCAATCGCTGTTTGCTACAATATAGCTGGAAAGCGGATAGAGGTGATTGGGTGAGCAGCAGGTGGCAAGTATTGATCGGGATCTTGCTCGCAGCCGTTTTCCTTGGCGGAGAAACGGCTGCGCAGATTATGGGTGTCAAAACCTACAGTGTAGGGTACATATTGGGAGCCCTTTCTTTTACCGGGGCGATTATCATCGGAGCACGCCAGAAATAGGCGTGCTTTTTCAATACCAAGGCTCCTTGGTGCAGAAAGGGGGTTTTTCGTAATGACTGTGAAGCGCGAACTTTTTCAAGATTCACACACAGGAGGCAAGGGATGGTGTATAATGGAGTGAGAAATCTGAACAAACGCTCAGTCGAAATTGTGAACAGCTCTTCACCATTACGCTTAAGCGCTTACAAGGAGGATTTTACATGAATTATGATTTGAGCCAGGAACAGCAAATGCTGAAAAAAATGATTCGGGAATTTGCCGATGAAGTCGTGGCGCCGGGAGCGGATGAACGCGACAGGACGAAGCAATTTCCGGTAGATGTTTTCAAGCAAATGGCGGAGCTGAATTTGATGGGATTGCCTTTTCCAGAAGAATACGGAGGGGCAGGGGCAGACACAGTCAGCTTTGCCATCGTGGTGGAGGAGCTAAGCCGTGCATGCGGCTCGACGGGCATCACCTACTCCGCCCATATTTCCTTGGGCGGTGCACCGCTTGCCATGTTTGGGACAGAGGAGCAGAAGCGTACGTATTTGTCCAAAATTTGCTCCGGTGAAAGCTTTGGCGCTTTCGGCCTGACAGAGCCAGGGGCTGGTTCGGATGCAGGCGGTACGCGCACGACGGCGGTGCGCGACGGCCAGTCATGGGTGCTCAACGGCTCGAAATGTTTTATTACCAACGCTTCACACGCTTCGTTCCTGGCACTGACGGCAGTTACGGACAAAGAGAAAGGCTCGCGCGGAATTACCGCCTTTATTGTTCCGACTGATGCTCCGGGCTTTACCGTGCTGGCCAATTACGAAAAGCTGGGTCTGCACAGTTCCAACACGACAGAGCTCATACTCGAAAATGTGAAAATTCCGGAAGAAAATGTTCTGGGCAAGCAAGGAGAGGGCTTCAAGCAGTTTCTCATCACGCTGGACGGCGGCCGCATCGGCATTGGTGCCATGGCGGTGGGGATCGCCCAAGCTGCGTACGACAAAGCGCTGCAATATGCGAAACAACGGACCGCATTTGGAAATTCGCTCAGCCACTTCCAGGCGATCCAGCACAAGCTGGCCGATATGGCGATGCAGATCGAGCTGGCGCGGAACATGGTGTACAAGGCAGCGTGGCTCAAGGACAACGGCCGCCGCTTTACGAAGGAAGCAGCGATGGCAAAGCTGTACGCTTCAGAAGTCGCCATGTCCGCCACCCATCAGGCGATCCAGATTCACGGCGGCTACGGCTACATGCGCGAATATCAGGTAGAGCGCTTTTTCCGCGACGCCCGGCTTCTGGAGATCGGTGAAGGCACATCCGAAATACTGCGCAACATCATCGCCCGCGAGATCGGGTGCTGATCCCATTTGTTTGGCGAATCCCCGCTGCTTGATCGGCGGGGATTTTGTCGTTCTTTGTTTACGATTTGTCAGGTATTTAAGATTAGGCAATCGCTCCCAAATAGGGTAGAATAGAGGCTAACGGAAGGTGAAGAGAAACATGACATATGTAACAATTTCCAAGCGTCTGGAAACGATTGCCCGCTATTGCCCACAAGGAGCCCGCGTCGCCGACATCGGATCGGATCATGCGTTGTTGGCTTCTTATTTGCTTCTGCAGGGAATTGCGTCGCATGTCATTGCAGGCGAGCTGAATGAGGGGCCGTATCAGGCTGCGCTTCGGCAAATACATACGCTGCAGATTCGGGACCGCGCCCAGGTGAGGAGAGGGGACGGCCTGGCTGTCCTGGAACCGGGTGAGGTCGATGTCATCTGTATTGCGGGGATGGGCGGCCAGCTCATCTCGTCCATACTGGAAGCAGGAATCGCCAAGCTGGAAGGGGTCACGCGGCTGATCCTGCAGCCGAATGTCGGCGAGGAAATCGTCCGCCGCTGGTTGCTTCTCCACGGTTGGCAGCTGATCGCAGAGACGATTCTCGAAGAAGACGGGATTCTATACGAAATTTTGGTGGCGGAGCGGGGGAATCCGGACCTGCCTTACGAACACAAGGACCGCACGAAAGAAGAGTTGCTCAGAATCGGGCCGTTTTTGTGGGAGCAAAAACCGCCTGCCCTAAAGAAAAAATGGCAGAATGAGCGGGATAAGTGGGAGAAGGTCCTCGCGCAGCTGAACCGCTCGGACAAGCCGGAGGCGGCAACACGAATCCGTGAAATCAAGGCGGAAGTTGAATGGATAGATGGGGTGATCGCATGTTTGCGCACGGACAGACCGTGATTCAATATGTGGAGCGTCTGGCTCCCAAGTCGCTGGCGATGGAAGGAGACAAGATCGGCCTTCACGTCGGCACGCTGCAAAAACCGGTAAAAAAAGTAATGGTCGCGCTCGACGTGCTGGAATCAGTCGTGGATGAAGCCATTGCGAAAGGGGTGGACCTGATCGTCGCTCACCACGCCGTCATTTATCGTCCGCTGAAAAACATCCGCACCGATCTGGCGGCGGGACGCGTCTTTGAAAAGCTGATCAAGCACGACATCGCCGTCTATACCGCGCATACGAATCTGGACGTAGCGGTCGGCGGGATGAACGACTGGCTGGCAGAGGCGATCGGCCTGACCAAGGTAGATGTGCTGGACGTTCTCCATCGCGACATGTGGAAAAAGCTGGTTGTGTTTGTTCCTGCGAGCCACCGCGATGCCGTTTTTCAGGCGGTTGCCGAAGCAGGCGCAGGCTGGGTCGGAAACTACAGCCATTGTTCGTTCCAGACGGAAGGTACAGGGACTTTCCTGCCGAGAGAAGGAGCGAATCCGTACATAGGCGCTGCAGGCAAGCTGGAGCGCGTCGAGGAAGTCCGACTGGAGATGGTCGTGCCAGCATCCCGCCAATCGACAGTCATCAAGGCGATGCTGTCCGCGCATCCGTATGAGGAAGTGGCGTACGATATCATTCCGCTGGAGCAGGCGGGGGCAGGCTTTGGCATCGGCCGGATTGGCGTGCTGCCGGAGCCGTTGACGCTACGCGCACTGGCGGAGCTGGTAAAGGAGCGGTTCTCCTTGCAAGGCGTGCGCGTCGTGGGAGATTTGGACGCACAGGTGAAAAAGGTTGCGGTCGTCGGCGGCGATGGCAGCTCGTTTGTCTCCAAAGCAATTTTCAGGGGCGCAGACGTTTTTCTGACCGGCGACATCGGGTATCATACCGCGCACGATGCGCAGGCGGAAGGACTTTCGATCATCGATGCCGGCCACAATATCGAAAAGATCATGAAGCAAAAGCTGGCGCATTATTTGCTCGAGCAGCTGATTGCGAACGGCTACCAGACGGAGGTCGTCGCATCTGATGTGCACACGGATCCGTTCCAGTTTGTTTAGGTGAACAGGGAAAGACCTCAAGGAGGCTCTTGCCTGCCAGTTGAAGTGTAGGAGGATTTGATGTGCAAAGACTATTCCGAACGATTTCTAGTGTGCTATTGGCTGCTTCTCTGATGACCCCCGGCCTTACCTCTGCGGCTGGGGGATTCATGCCCTATGGAGATATTAGCAGGCACTGGGCGAAGGCATCGATCATTCGCGGGGTGCAGGCAGGGCTTTTTGCGGCAGGCAGCAAAGCGCCGCTGTTTTACCCGAACCGCGCGATGACGAGAGCGGAGTTTGTCGCTCTGATTGACCGGCTGTACAACGGAGGCCAGTTTCAGCTTTATCCGTTGACCTTCCTCTCCGAGCACGCCGATTTGAACAGGGGAGAAGGTTTTGATGAACCGTACCTTCCCTACAAGGACGTCGATCGTCTGACGTGGATGTACGCCCCGACTTTGCGTGTTTCTTATCTGATGGACCGGCTGTACGGACCGAATGCCATCCAGCAGGTGTTTCCCGGCGAATTGATGAAGCCGAACCAGCCGATCACCCAGGAAGAAGCGGCCAAGCTGCTGCAAATGTTCACGATGACAGGCGACAGCGGGCAAGCGTGGGAGGAAGTGAAGGGCTGGGGCTGGCTCGATGGCGAGCGTACTGATCTGCTGAAGCGTGGCGAGGCTGCCGTCGCGGCTGACCGGTTGATGAACTATTTGATGCAGGACACGATCCTGCCGCTGCTCGATTACGACGGTCAAAAGTTTCCGATGGTTCCGGAGATTCAGGAGCTGTTTCCTTTGTTCGTGACGTATACAGACCCGAAAACGGCTGACGAGCAGACGTATGTCGATGCGGTTGAAGCCATTCGCAATCACGAAGATACAGACGAGACATACAGCAAGTTGACCAAGCTGGCGGAGAACTCCTTTTCCAATCAGATTGGTGTGCACTTTTACTTGAGCTGGGACCCTTCCACGCCCTTGGAAGCCAATTTGGACGAGGCGTTCCGCGCGATTGATGCGTATTTCCAGGACAAGGTCGTCCTGCCTGATACGCTGCGCCTGCTCGCTGCCAACGTGTACGACATCGCCCTGCAGATGGGAGCAAACGACCCTGATGAATACGAAACCATTTTGCAGCGCCTGTCCGCCTACGAGCAGAAACTGAAGCGGGAAACGAAAGAATGGGAGTCGCTGTCCATCTATCTCGGGGCGTTGGAGGTCAAGGCGGGCCATACCGAGAAAGCGTTGGAGCGGTACCAGTCGTTCGCGTCCAGGCATCCGGAGGCGCTGCTGAATTCCGTGTACTACCTGGTGCAGGAAGGTCGCACGGAAGATGCCCAGAACCTGCTCGTCAAGCAAAAGCCAAAGGTATCGGACGAGCGGATGGTTCAGCTTGTCAAGCTGCTGGCCAAAGATCTGCAATCGCTTCAACAGCAGTCGTCTATCGCGACAGATTTGGCCTTTACCTTGCGCCGTCTGGATCATGCCTCGTCTTATCAGGTAAAAGGGGAGGCGCTCCTGAGCGGCTACGCCTTCAAGTACGCGCAGGACGTGGATGCGCAAAGAAACACCAGCCATACTATCGGCTTCTACCAGTCTCCGCAGCAACTGGTCTCCGACAAGCTGGAGACGTATACAGACGGGCAGAAGATGCTTCAGTACAACTACGACTCCGACAAACAGGGCTGGTATGCGAGCAAAACAGGAGTCATCGACTATTTGCATGAGTGGGTCGGAACCAAGAGCATTCAGGAGCGGCTGAGAGAGCTGGGGGCCCGCTATTACAAGCAATCGTTCGGCCGCTACGACATCATCACGGAGTGGATTCCGAGCCAGTCTCTGGAGGCCAAGGCGAAGAGCGTGTCGCTGGGCAGAGGAAAGATCAAGAACGTTCCGCTTTATATGAATAAATACTACATTGACCGCGAGAGCGACGAGCTGATCGAGCATGTGTGGCGTTATGAGGAGCTGTATGAAAGCGGCGAGTACGTCGCCTTCTCCGGTACAGACCACTATGATCTGTCGGCAAATGTGAAAGTATTCATCCCGGGTTCAGTCCGGAAAGAGGTGACACGATGAAACGGTTGAGTCAATGGGCCATTGCTGCGCTTTTGTTCGTCGCCACCGCGCTTCCGGTGCATGCGGCAGACAGCCCTTACCAGGAGACGGAAGAAGTGTTTTACCACGTCATGACGAACCACTTGAGCAAGCCGGAGGCCAAACAGCTGGTAAAAGGGGCTTTGCAAGCCATCAGCGAGCAGGCAGAGGCCAAAGCGCATTTGTCGCTTCCGGTTTCTTCGGAAGACGATACGCTGGCGGAGCTGGAGCAGCGCATGGCAGAATGGCAAGCCAAAGGAAAATGGGATGCTGCGACTGTCAACATGTGGGCCATCGACGGCATGCTCTCTACTTTGAACGACCCGCACAGCGTCTTTTTTACGGCTGACGAGCTGCAACTGTTTCAATCCGACGTAGAGAACCAGTTCGTAGGCTTCGGGTTCAGGCTGCGCATGCAAAACGACGGGCTGATTGTCCGGGAGATCGTCCCCGGTTCTCCCGCAGCTTCTTCCCCGCTCAAGCGGGGCGATCAGTTGAAAAAGGTCGGAGATATTTCACTTTTGGGCAAAACATTCGAGGAGGCGTACGCCTATCTGAAAGGCGAGGCGGGCAGCGAAGCCATCCTCACCGTTTATCGTCCGTCCGAGCAACGCGAATTTCAGGTGAAGCTGAAGCGGGCCATGATGTCGCTGCCGGAAGCCGAAGGACAGATGTTTTCCAAAGACGGGATTGGCTACATCAGCCTCGAGACGTTCGGTTCCGATGGGGCCGTCCAGATGCGGGACAAGCTGGCAGAGTTTGCGCGCTCCGGCCAAGCGTTGAAAGGTCTCGTCCTTGATTTGCGTGATAACGGCGGCGGCTATTTGTCGACGGCCCGCGACATTGCCAGCCTGTTCATGGAAGAAGGCCTTCTGATGTACACGACGAACCGCAATGGGGTGGAAGTAGAGACATGGGTTCGCAACGGGCGGGACATCGGGGTTCCGGTGCGCATCCTGGTCAACGGCGGCACGGCCTCCGCGTCGGAGCTTTTGTCCGGTGCGCTGCGCGATCACGGCATCGCCAAGCTGGTCGGCACCAAGACGTATGGAAAAGGCAGCGCACAGCAAGTAATCCCGCTTTCAGATGGAGACGCCCTGAAGCTGACCTTGAACGAATACTTTACGCCGAAGCATACCGTCGTCAACCACATCGGCCTCACGCCGGATCTGGTCGTCGAGGACTATGCCGCACAGGTCGTGGAAGCTCTCCGCTCCTTGAATGTAAAATCGTGGGAACTGAGTGATGAAAACGGCGATACGGTCATCAACGGGGTGCCGTTTCCAACTGTCGATCCGCTGTTCAAGCAGGGAGCCGATGGACTGCAGATCAAAGCAGCCGTTCTCCAGCATCTTTTGGGGGATACGTCCATCGGGGAGAAAGACTACGTTGCGCTTGCTCCTTATTTGAAAAGCCATCCTGTCTTGCAGCTTCAACGCAAAGATGGCGTCAATACGCTTGTATACCAGGGAAGGTAAGAGAGCGGCCAGAGCCCGTCTGCCAGTGAATGTGGCGGACGGGCTTTTTCGCGCGGTGCGAATAGCAGGGGAATAGAAATCGAACACTAGCATGTACGATGACATGTCAGACTAAGGATGGCAGACGGATGAAAAAGGTAATTCTTTTCCTGATCGACTCCATGATGCCGGACGTCCTGGAGCGATGCATCGCCGCGAAAAAAGCGCCAGCTATGCAATTTCTGATGGAGCGAGGGCAGTATATTCCTGATTGTGTCACCGTTTTTCCGACTATGACCGCTTCGATCGACTGCTCGCTGATTACCGGGGTGTATCCGGATGAACACAAAGTTCCCGGGCTGGTCTGGTATGATCCTGCGAAAGGGAAGATGTACAACTATATTAATGGGGCCATTCCTGTCAAGAAGCTAGGGATCACGCATTGTGCCACGAATGTGCTCTTTGATTTGAACGAACGGCATTTGAGCAAGGATGTGCCGACCATCCACGAAATTCTCGAGGAGAACAAGCTCGTCTCCGGCTCCATTAACGTAATCGCACATCGGGGCCACAAGCAGCACCAGGTACATATCCCGCCGCTGCTCGATGCCTTGACAGCCTTTCAACTGCGGGAAAAGGTGAGCGGCCCGACGATCATGAGCCTGGGAACTTTGGTTCGGCCGCCTATTTTTCGTCCGATTACGTGGAATATGGCACAGACGTTATCGGAAGGCTACGGCATCAACGACACGTATGCGATCGATGTGCTGATTGAAGTCATTCGCAGCGGCAACCAACCGGATTTTACCCTTGTCTATTTACCCGAAAACGATCACAAGCTGCACAAATCGCCACTGGATGCGATTTCGCATTTGGCTGATGTGGACAAGCAATTGGTCCGCTTTTTGGACAGCTTCGACTCGTGGGAGCAGGTACTGGAGCGCAACGTCTGCATTCTGATCAGCGACCACGGGCAGACGTTGATTGGAGAGAGTGAAGATCACAACATTCGCTTGGACAGCCTGCTCTCCCGCTTTTCCATTCAGCCGTTAGGGGCGCAAGTAACCCCGCAAATGGATGTGGTGATCTGCAACAATGAACGGATGTCTTACCTGTACCCGACCGACGAGAGCAAGTTGCTGCCGATCGTGGAGGCAGTTTCCGTAGACGAGCGAATCGACCTGATTGCCTGGCGCGAAGACAGTCAGATCGTAGTGCGGCGTGGAGGAACGGACCGGCTGATGCGCTTCTGGCGCGGCGGTCCGTATCGGGACGTGTACGGTAGACGCTGGAGCGTGGAGGGAGAGCTCGCCGTGCTGGATGTGGCCACGGATGGAGAATTGCTCCTGTTCGACACGTTTCCGGATGCGTTTTCGCGATTGTATGGCGCCTTTTTTTCGCAAACGGCACCCGTAATTGTCGTAAGTGCGGCCATCGGGTATGAATTTTTGTCGGAATGTGCCCCTACTCACTTGGGCGGCGGGAGCCACGGCTCCTTGCACAAGCAGGATTCCATCATTCCGCTGCTTGTTGTCGGCGCCGCCCAGCGCTTCCCTACACCGGCCAGGCTGGTCGATGTGAAAGATTTTATCCTGCAAGAGCTAGGCGTCAAGCAGCCGTAAGTCGACGATGACAGGCAAATGATCGGACCAGGAGACGGGGGAGAGCTCGTAGCTGCATACTTGCCAGTGATGGGAAGCGAAGATGTAGTCGAGCCTTCTGCGGAAAGCGGGAATCGTGTGCAAGCTTTCTTTGCCGAGCTCCTTGGCGCAATCCACATAATACGGGGAAAACGATATCGCGGATGAGTTGAAATCGCCCATGAGCAGACGGGGGATGTCCCGTTGAGCGCGAGTCAGCTCTGTCAGTCTTTGCAGCTGGTATCTGCGGCTCGCCTGATTCAGGCTGCAATGGGTGTTCCAAATCGAGATGTTTTGGCCCGCCCAAGTGACGTTCACGGTGAGCAAGGTGCGTTTCTCACGCTTGGCCGGGAGCGGTATGACTTGGGAGCTTGCGACCGGCAGCCGGGTCAGCAGCGCAATGCCATAATACCCGTCGGCCAGCGGAATGGACGGAGCGAATACATACTCATAGCCCAACTGTTCCGCGATATGAGCGGCCTGATCGCCGTACTTGCTGTTTTGATGTACTTCCTGCAGCCCGATGATGTCCGGCTGTAGCTCTTGCAAGGTCTGGGCCATTTGTACGAGACGCTTGCGCCAGAAAAGGTCGCGCCCGCTATGAATATTGTAGCTGACTGCTCGAAGCATACTCGACTTCCTTATCGTGTGATGTATGTTTGTATTTAGTATGGACGGAATACCCATTGGATTCACCGGGGATGTCCATGTTATTTTGAAAAACCCGGCGATGCCCGGGGATTTTTAAGACACAAAAAAACTTCAAACTTAATTATAATTTCCTGTTGCAATCCGTTTTAGCCTATGCTATATTAAAAAACGTCGCCTCTGCTAGTGGTGACGAGGAAAACAGGATGCTCCTTGAAAACCGGATAGAATGAATCTGTGCAAGAAGCTTGTGTTTTACTGAAGTCAGATTGCTATCAAACTTTATTGGAGAGTTTGATCCTGGCTCAGGACGAACGCTGGCGGCGTGCCTAATACATGCAAGTCGAGCGAGTCTCTTCGGAGGCTAGCGGCGGACGGGTGAGTAACACGTAGGCAACCTGCCCGTAAGACTGGGATAACATAGGGAAACTTATGCTAATACCAGATAGAGTCTGCTCTCGCATGAGAGAAGACGGAAAGGTGGCGCAAGCTATCACTTACGGATGGGCCTGCGGCGCATTAGCTAGTTGGTGGGGTAACGGCCTACCAAGGCGACGATGCGTAGCCGACCTGAGAGGGTGACCGGCCACACTGGGACTGAGACACGGCCCAGACTCCTACGGGAGGCAGCAGTAGGGAATTTTCCACAATGGACGAAAGTCTGATGGAGCAACGCCGCGTGAATGATGAAGGTCTTCGGATTGTAAAGTTCTGTTGTCAGGGACGAACAAGTACCGTTCAAACAGGGCGGTACCTTGACGGTACCTGACGAGAAAGCCACGGCTAACTACGTGCCAGCAGCCGCGGTAATACGTAGGTGGCAAGTGTTGTCCGGATTTATTGGGCGTAAAGCGCGCGCAGGCGGCTTTGTAAGTCTGGTGTTAAAGCCCGGGGCTCAACCCCGGTTCGCATCGGAAACTGCAGAGCTTGAGTGCAGAAGAGGAA
>NZ_JBHUJW010000022.1:0-39055 GCF_042683565.1 Brevibacillus sp. GCM10020057 | reverse complement strand
CGCCTTTCCTTTCCGGATCATGCGACCCGAAAACCTATCCGGTATTAGCATAAGTTTCCCTATGTTATCCCGGTCTGAGAGGCAGGTTGCCTACGTGTTACTCACCCGTCCGCCGCTAGCCTCCGAAGAGACTCGCTCGACTTGCATGTATTAGGCACGCCGCCAGCGTTCGTCCTGAGCCAGGATCAAACTCTCCAATAAAGTTTGTTTCTGGTTCATCGCTTTTTCAAGCTGGCAAATCATTAAATGATAGACTCATCAACGCTTTCGCTGTTCAGTTTTCAAAGAGCATTTTTCGACAACCTCTACATTGTATCAGGTTGTCCATTTCGTGTCAACATGTTTTTATCATCATGTTTAACAGCGACTTAATCAATATATCACAAACCACCCTGCAAAGCAAGTATGAATTTCTCATCCGCTCGTGAGCGATTGTGTATCATGAAGAACAGTAAGTAATATATCATCAAACCTTTTATAATGCAACTAAAAAATCCACCCGATTATCACCAGGTGGATTTTTTCGTTCATTCTTGGCAAATCAATCGCGGGAACGCATGTGTGGGAACAGCAGCACGTCGCGGATCGACGGGGAGTTGGTCAGCAGCATCACCAGACGGTCAATCCCGATACCGAGACCTCCTGTCGGCGGCATGCCGTATTCCAGCGCCTCGATGAAGTCTTCATCCATCTCATGCGCTTCGTCGTTTCCTGCTGCTTTTTCCAGCAGTTGCGCTTCAAAGCGCTCGCGCTGATCGATCGGGTCGTTCAACTCGGTAAAAGCGTTGGCATGCTCACGCGCCACGATGAACAGCTCGAAGCGGTCCGTAAAGCGCGGATCTTGCTCGTTTTTCTTCGCCAATGGCGAAATGGCAACCGGGTGACCGTACACAAAAGTAGGCTGAATCAAGGTATGCTCCAGCTTTTGCTCAAAGAACTCGTTGACCACATGACCAAAAGTATGATGCGGCTCAACCTGCACGCCGTGCTCCTTCGCCAGCGCGCGCGCCTCGTCGTCGCTCATCTCTTTCCAGAAATCGACGCCAAGGTTTTCCTTGATCAGGTCAACCATGTGCACGCGGCGCCATTGCGGAGTCAGATCAATCTCATTGCCCTGGTACTGGATTTTCGTCGTTCCCAGAACTTCCTGGGCGATGTGCGCGATCAACTCTTCCGTCAGCTTCATGATGTCCTGGAAGTCAGCGTACGCTTCATACAGTTCGATCATCGTAAATTCCGGATTGTGACGGGTGGAAATACCTTCGTTGCGGTAGACGCGGCCGATCTCGTACACTTTCTCCAAACCGCCGACGATCAGTCGTTTCAGGTGCAGCTCAATCGCAATGCGCATGTACAACTGCATGTCCAACGCATTGTGATGAGTAATAAACGGACGGGCAGACGCACCTCCGGCAATTGCGTGAAGGGTAGGCGTCTCCACCTCGAGGTAGCCAAGGTTGTCCAAATAACGGCGCATGGACGTCAAAATCCGGCTGCGAGTAATAAACGTGTCGCGCACTTCCGGATTCACGATTAAATCCACGTAACGTTTGCGATAGCGCGTCTCGATATCCTTCAGCCCGTGGTATTTTTCCGGCAGGGGACGCAGCGATTTGGTCAGATATGTCAGTTCTTTTGCTTTGACGCTAAGCTCGCCGGTCTTCGTTTTGAACACGACGCCTTTCACGCCGATCAGGTCGCCGATATCGCTCAAATCAAACACTTTGTGCAGCTGTTCGCCTACGGTATCCTGGCGGACGTAAATCTGAATCTGGCCGGAGCGGTCCAGCAGTTGGGCAAAGCTCGCTTTCCCCATCGCGCGCTTCGCTATCAGGCGTCCCGCGATGCTCACAACGTTTTCTTCTGCTTCCAGCTCTTCCTTCGACTTGTCCGCAAACGCTTTAATGATTTCATCGGCATGATGGGTCTGCTCGAATTTTTTACCGAACGGATCGAAACCCCATTCGCGCAGCTGATCCATCTTGTCGTGGCGCACCTTCAGCAGCTCGTGCAGTTGCTCTTCCTGTTCTTGTTGCAAGTCTTGCTCGTTAGACATTTCACTCACTCCTCTAAAAAATGCCTGCATTGACAAATTTGCGCAGGTCGAATAAATAGTGATACGGCGTACCTATGGAAAGGTACGCCCGTTTGTTTGCCGCTTACAGGTTGATATCGAGAATTTCGTATTGGATAACTCCGGCAGGTACGTTGACATCTACGATAGCCCCTTTTGCTTTACCCAACAGCGCCTGGCCTACCGGAGATTCGTTGGAAATCTTGTTGTTCATCGGATCGGACTCCGCGGAACCTACGATCGTGTAATCGACGATGTCGCCGAATTCCAGGTCTTTCAGTCTCACTCTGGAGCCGACGCTGACGACACCAGTATCGACATCTTCGTTTGTGATGATGCGGGCATTGCGCAGCATTTTTTCCAGGGTCAGGATGCGTCCCTCGATGAACGCCTGCTCATTTTTCGCCTCTTCATACTCGGAGTTCTCGCTAATATCACCATAGCTGATCGCTTCTTTAATGCGGGCAGCCACTTCCTTGCGTTTAACCGTTTTCAAATCTTCAAGCTCTTGTTCCAGTTTTGCCAAACCTTCTGGTGTAAGGATGACTTCTTTTTCCGACATGATTCTATTCCCCCGTTTAAAAAATAATTCCACTCTCACTGGGTAAAGTACAAAGGATTATATGTAGTTGTTCTATACAATATACAGCAGATCATGGCCACATGTGAGCTTTCATAGGTAAAGCTGCCAGCGTGAACTGGCAGCTTGGCTCCCAATATTACGGAGTATTATAGGATATGAAGGAACCCTTGTCAATGTTTGGAATACCTATGTGCAAGTCAGTAGCTGACCGCTTCGTTTTGCGCTGCTTCCAATGGTTCCTCGCCGTTTCCTGCGTAGTTTTCTACCCAATCGACGTAGTCCAGCAAAACGCGGCGCAACTCTGCTTCGGTCTCTACTCCATTGATCAAGTTCTTGGTATGGGTAGAGCCTTTCAGCCCTTTCAAATACCAGGCGGCATGTTTCCGCATTTCCAGAACACCTACACGCGGGCCCTTCAACGCGATCAGACGCTCCGCATGCAAGAGGCAAATCTCAATCTTCTCACGCACTGTCGGCTCGGATACCAGCTCGCCCATGGTCAGGTACTGAACGGTCCGGTACAGCATCCATGGATTCCCCAGTGCAGCGCGGCCGATCATCACGCCGTCGCAGCCCGTCGTATCCAGCATGCGGCGCGCATCTTCCGGCGTCGCCACGTCGCCATTGCCAATAACCGGAATCGAGACCGCTTCCTTTACGCGACCGATCCAGCTCCAGTCAGCATGGCCTTTGTACATCTGGACACGCGTACGTCCGTGGACGGCAATCGCTTTGCCGCCTGCGCGCTCGACTGCCTTGGCATTGTCGATTGCGTACAAATGCTCCTCGTCCCAGCCCAGGCGCATTTTGACCGTCACCGGCTTCTCTACCGCATCGACGACAGCCGACACGACCTCGTAGATTTTGTTCGGATCGAGAAGCAGGCGGGCACCCGCGTCACAGCTCGTGATCTTCGGCACCGGGCAGCCCATGTTGATGTCAATAATGTCCGCGTTGGTGTGCTGATCTACATACTTCGCCGCTTCCACGAGCGTTTCCTTGTCACCGCCAAAAATTTGCAGGCTTAGAGGCTTTTCGCGCTCGTCGACATAGAGCATTTCGATTGTTTTCTTGTTGCCGTGCACGATTCCTTTGTCGCTGACCATCTCGGCGCAGACGAGCCCCGTGCCGAACTCTTTGGCAATCAGGCGAAAAGCAGGGTTGCAGACCCCGGCCATCGGTGCCAGCACCACGTTGTTTTTCAGTTCAATGTCTCCGATTTTCAATCTATTTCGACCTCCTGTCTCCCGCAGCACCAACGACCGTTCTGCTGCCTGCGGGGTGCTTGGAGAGGACTGACCTATCCAACAAGTCATTATTTATTTATAGCACATAATTCATCGTAGTCGACCTGTAAAGTGCTGGCGATCTTGCGCAGCACCGGCTCAGTCGGCACCCTCGTCCCCCGCTCCAGCGAACCGATGAACGAGAGTGACACTCCCAATTTTTCCGATAGAGACTGCTGTGTATACCCTTTCAGCTTCCGGAAGGACCGGATGCGATTTCCCAATTGATTGTTCCCCACTTACGTACCCCCTTGAGATCCTCAGCCATTGGCATTAAAAAATGATCAATGGTCTGGTTGTACACAGGCAAAGCTCTGCCCTCCCATACGTCGCGAAGCGGGATCAGGACAAAAGCCCGCTCTGTCATCGCTGGATGCGGAATCATGAGTTGCTCGGTCTGGATGGTATCGTCACTGTACAACAACAAATCAATATCGATCGTTCGCGGCCCCCAACGAATGGTGCGCACCCGCCCCAGCTCTTTTTCCACCGACAGCGCCGCCTCCAGCAGCTGGTCCGGGGAAAGCTCTGTCTCGACAGCCACGACCATGTTGAGAAACGCTGCCTGATCGACGTAGCCAACCGGGTCTGTCTCGTAAACATGCGATATCCGCACCACGCGGATACCCGGCCGTCCGTGCAGCCGCCTGATTGCCTCCCGCAATGTCTGCTCGCGATCGCCCATATTAGAACCGAGCGCAAGGTATGCCATGACTGTCATGATCCAAAATCCTCTCTTCGGCGGATCATCTCGATCGCTACGGAATCGTAATGCCCGTTGATCGGCGGATTCGGTTTGGTCACCTTCACCTGAACCTGCGCGAGCGGAAACTGGCTGAGGAGCCGTTCCGCAATCACAGCGGTCAGCCTTTCCACGAGGTTGTACCGCTCGCCCTCCACGATCTTTTGGACACAGGTGAAAATGTCCGCGTAATTGACCGTGTCGGCGAGATCGTCACTCGCGCCTGCCCGCGACAAATCCATGGACAGGACGAGATCGACGTAAAAGCGCTGGCCCAGCTCGGCCTCTGCTCCAAACACGCCGTGGTAGCCGTAAAATGACATGCCTTTGAAGTAGATTTTATCCATCTTCAGACGCCTCCTCCAAGCATCGCGTCCATCATCCTGGCTACGCGCTTCATTTCCTTGACATCGTGCACCCGCACTATATGACAGCCTTTGGCCGCACCGAGAGCGACAGTTGCAGCTGTACCTTCCACCCGCTCATCCACCGGAAGATCCAGTACGTAGCCAATCATTCTTTTGCGCGAGGCCGCCAGCAGCACAGGATACCCCAGTGCGACCAGGTCGTCGAGTCTGCGCATCGCTTCAAGATTTTGCTCCAACGACTTCGCGAAACCGATGCCCGGGTCGAGGACAATCTGATCCTGCGCTACACCGGCCGCTCGTGCAATCGCGACGGATTCCCGCAAATCCCGCACGTAATCGGCGAAGAAGTCGCGGTAATCCGTATCCGGGCGATTGTGCATCAAAATGATCGGGACGCGATGGCGGGCAGCGACTTTTGCCATCTGCGGGTCCCGTCTCGCTCCCCAAACGTCGTTGATGATGTGCGCCCCGGCAGCAATCGCCCGGTCGGCTACCCCTGGCTTGTACGTATCAATCGACAACGGCACAGACAGCTCTTTCGACAATCTGCGGATGACCGGCAGCACCCGGTCCAGTTCCTCCGTCTCATCGACAGGGGTCGCTCCCGGCCGAGTCGATTCGCCGCCGATGTCGATGATGTCTGCTCCCGCCTCCACCATGGCACGAGCTTGGGCCAATGCCTGGTCGAGATCAACGAAACGACCGCCGTCCGAAAAGGAGTCCGGGGTCACATTGAGAATGCCCATCACCAGCGTGCGCTCCCCCAAGGGCAGAACATGGGAGCGGCAAACCAGCTCTCGTTGAGCGCGCAGCCGCTCCGGCGCGTCGAGCACTTCCCGCAGCTCTGCGGAAAGAGAATGCAAGTCCGTGTCTTGCAGCCGCGCCAGCAGCGCTTCGGCCTGCGTGTGTGTCGACAGCAGAAGCAGCGCCGTAAACGAGGAAGCTGTCCCCGGCTGTTTGGAGATGACCGCCTCGCCGCCGAGCGACAGCATGTCTTGTCGCAGCTGCTGCGCCTCCCTCTCCGTTACACCCTCCACATGAATCCGCAAATTTCCGCAGGCCTTCGCCAAACGGTCGATTTCAGCAGGCAAAACGCCGCGCCTGGACAGTTCTGCAGCCAGCTCCTTGCGCGTCGCTGCATGGATCAGAAATGGATTGTACTTCATGAGCGTTGCTCCCTTTTTCCGTCATCACATGTTGAATAGTAGCATACCATAATTTACTTCCCTGCCGCTATAGAACTGCGGTACGCGCGGTGCAGTTCCTGCGTATGCATGCCGTAGGTCGAGCGAACTGCATGTCCGTCGATGTCCAGCACCGGAACAATCTCCTGCACCGAATTCGTCACGAATACCTCATCGGCTTCCTGCAACGCCTTGGGTCGAAACCTGCCTTCTGCTGTCGACAGGCCGAGTTGCCTGGCCAGCGTGAGGACGTGCTGTCGCGTCACGCCGTCCAAAATGCCGGTGTCCAGGGAAGGCGTGTACAGACAGTCGCCCTGCAGCCAGAACAGGTTGCTGACGATTCCTTCTGCCAGGTAGCCGTCATGCGTCAAAAACAAGCCTTCGACATCCGGACTCGCCCCTGTCTCCTGCTTGGCCAGGGCGTTGTTGAGATAATTGTGCGACTTGAAGCGCCGGAATCCCTCGGCTGTCTGGCGGGGCAGCTTCAAGGTCTGCAGCCGCTTTGGCCGGGGCGGGTCTGCCAGCGGCGCCACTGGCTTGGCAAACACAAAAAGCGAAGGCCGGTCGTAGCCGTCCGATACAAGTCCCACGCCTTCCGGTCCGGCCGTTACACTCAGGCGCACGTACGCATCCTGCAGTTCATTGGCATCCACCGTCTGCAGGACTGCATCTGCCAGCTCCTCGCTCGTCCAGGCAGGCGTGATGCGAAGCGCCAAAAGTCCCGAGCAGAGCCGGGCGTAATGAGCATCCCACAGAAACAGCCGACGGTCGTAAACGCGCATCGTCTCAAACAAGCCAATTCCGTACAAAAAGCCGTGGTCCAGCACGGAGACCGCTGCTTCCTCTGCCGGACAGATCGTTCCATTTACATACACTTGCATACTCGCTCTCTCCCGATAACATAGTCGAGTGCATCATATCATACTTAGACGGACAGCGCAGTTCCCCTCCCGCGCTTGCGGCAAGGATGGCAAAGAGGAGGGGCGACAAGAAAATGCCGCCCGAAAAGAAGGCGGCATTCTGCTTCCAATGTCTCTATCGTCAACCTGTGGTATGGCGCGCATAAGCGGTCAGGAAGTTTTTCAAAAGCTGCTTCCCGTGCTCGGTAATGATCGACTCCGGATGGAACTGCACCCCTTCGATGGGATACTCCCGGTGACGTATCGCCATGATCTCCCCCTCTGCCGTCCGCGCAGTCACTTCCAGCTCGCTCGGCATGGTGGCCTCCTCCACGATCAGGGAGTGGTAACGCGCAGCGGTAAACGGGGACGGAATGTCCTGGAAAATGGTTTTTCCGTCATGAAAGACCTCGGACGTTTTGCCGTGCATCAGACGCTCGGCCCTGATGACTTTGCCGCCAAACACTTGCCCGATGGACTGATGCCCCAGGCAGACGCCCAGAATCGGAATCTTTCCGGCGAAATGGCGAATGGCGTCCATGCTGATCCCCGCTTCATTCGGCGTGCACGGCCCCGGCGAGATCATCAGGTAGTCCGGAGACAGGCGCTCGATTTCCTCCAGCGTGATCTTGTCATTGCGGTACACCTGCAGCTCTTCTCCCAGCTCTCCCACATACTGCACCAAATTGTAGGTAAAAGAATCGTAATTATCAATCATCAAAATCATCGCACACTCTTCTCCTCTCGACTCATCATTCTCTGCTCAGTAAGCTCTAACGCTTTCCACAACGCTTCCGCCTTTTTCAGCGACTCTGCATACTCTGACTCCGGCACGGAATCGATCACGATCCCTGCTCCCGCCTGAACGTGAGCCATGCCGTCCTTGACCACCATCGTCCGGATGGCGATATTGACCTCGACTTCGCCATTGAAGCCGAACCACCCGATCGAACCCGTGTATACGCCGCGTTTGACTGGCTCCAGCTCCTCGATGATCTCCATCGTCCGCACCTTGGGCGCACCTGTGATCGTCCCGCCCGGAAAAGCAGCGGCTACGGCATCGAAAGCGTCCTTGTCAGAAGCCAGCTCCCCTTTGACATGGGAGACGATGTGCATGACGTGGGAATACTTTTCCACCACCATAAACTCGCTCACTTCCACAGAACCATAGCGGCAGACACGACCCAGATCATTGCGCTCCAGATCGACCAGCATGACGTGCTCGGCGCGTTCCTTTTCGTTGTCGATCAGCTCGCGCGCCAACGCTTCATCCTGTTCATCCGTCTGTCCCCGTGGCCTCGTCCCGGCAATGGGACGCGTGTGCACCTCGCCGCCCTTCACCTTGACGAGCAGCTCCGGCGAAGCGCTGACCAACTGGAATTCGGGAAAGCTGATGTACCCCATGTATGGCGACGGATTCAGCTTGCGCAGGACATCGTATACTTCGGGGGCTGTCACGCTCATCGGCTTGCTCTGCCGAACGGACAGATTGACCTGGAACACGTCTCCCTGGGCGATGTACGCCTGTACCCGGCGAACGGCATCCTCGAACTGATCTTTGCCAAAGGAGACACTGGCCGGCGTCTGCTGTGTCAGCGGCCTTTTCCGCAAGGCATCCCAGTCGCTGTCATCGGCAGCCATCACGAGGCCCTCCAACGCGTGTGCCCGCTGCTCGAGCACCTCTACTGCCTGTCGATAGGTGTCTTCGTTCAACCGGTCTGAAGCCACATGGGTCAAAAATATCATCTCGCGTGTCACATGATCAAAGGCAAGAAGGTCTTGCATTATCATAACATACAGGTCGGGCAACTGTAAGTCGTCTGCGGCGAGCTGCGGCAGGCTCGGCTCAAAAATGCGGTTCATGTCGTAGCTCATGTAGCCGACAGCCCCGCCAGAAAAGTCTGGAAACTGGTCAATGACCGGAGTCCGATATGCCCGAAGCACATTGCGCAAAGCATCCAAAGGGTTGCCGCTCATGCTGTCTACGCGCCCGTCCCGGTAAGCAACGACGGTTTCTCCCCGCTTGCTGTGCAAGGCAGCGACAGGCTGATAAGCGAGGAAGGTATAGCGGCCTGCCCGTCCGCTCTCCAGCAGCACTGCCTCCTGCAGGGAAGGGTGAAGCGCCTTCAGCACTTGCCACGGATCGAGGCGGGCGGGCCACTCCTTGCGAATGGCAATCGGGATCAAAGGATAAGATCTTGCATAGCTCTGACAGTCAGTAAACGTTGGGAACGACAATCTGCTCACGCTCCGGTTTGTTAGGGTAGATTATCCGTCCATTATATAGTTGACTGATACAAAATGAAAAGACCACGCGGCCAAATCCGGCTCTGCGTGGTCCCGGTAATATTTGCTACAACTTAGTCTTCAAATTGATACAGCGGAGTGGAAAGGTAGCGTTCGCCATTGGAAGGAATGATCGCGACCACTTTCTTGCCTTTGCCCAGCTCGGCTGCCACCTTCAATGCAGCGAAGATCGCCGCTCCGGAGGAAATGCCCCCAAGGATTCCTTCCTGACGAGCTACGCGGCGTGCCGTCTCGAACGCATCCTCGTTCTCTACCTTGATAATCTCGTCATAGATTTGGGTATCGAGAATTTCCGGAACGAAGCCCGCGCCGATCCCTTGAATTTTATGCGGGCCTGGCTTGCCGCCGGAGAGGACGGGAGAGGCCGCAGGCTCGACGGCTACAATTTTCACGTTCGGATAGTGCTCACGCAGCACCTGGCCGACACCTGTGATCGTTCCGCCCGTTCCCACGCCAGAAACGAACGCGTCTACGCCGCCGATTTCTTTTGCTTGCTCGAGCAGCTCACGGGCAGTCGTTTCGCGGTGAACAGCCGGGTTTGCCTTGTTTTTGAATTGCTGCGGGATGAAGTACGAAGGATTTTCTTTCGCCAGCTCTTCCGCTTTGCGAATCGCTCCGCCCATGCCTTCGCTGCCAGGAGTCAGCACCAGCTCTGCTCCATAAGCGCGCAGCAGATTGCGCCGCTCGATACTCATCGTCTCCGGCATGACCAGAATGGCCCGATAGCCTTTGGCAGCTGCGACCATTGCCAGGCCGATCCCGGTGTTGCCGCTCGTCGGCTCAATGATGGTGTCTCCCGGTTTCAGGCTGCCGTCCGCTTCCGCCGCTTCGATCATGGACAGCGCGATCCGGTCTTTGACGCTGCTTCCCGGGTTGAAAAATTCCAACTTCAAGTAAATATCTGCAGAATCCTCACCAACTACACGATTGAGTTTTACCAAAGGAGTATACCCAATCAGATCCGTAACCGAATTCGCCACACGCATTTGTTCTGCCCCCTTGTTTTGATAGCCGAGTAAAATGCTAGGTTTTGTTGGTTTGATTATATCAACCTCAGCCCATTTGGTCAATGCTGCATTTGCTCAGAAATCTTGACGCCGACGGATTGACGCAGCCGTTCCATCACCTTGTCGAGGGATTCAATCTGCGCAAACGCCAGTTCCTCGCGTATGTCTTCCTTGACTTGATCGAATGTCTGCTGCTGGGCTTCCCTGCGCTCGACTACCTGATAGATCACATAGCTGTCCCCCAGCTTGACGGGGTCGGTGATTTTTTTCATGCCCAAATTCGCCACGAGGTCACGGGCATCATCAGGCAGCCTCGTATCGTTTGGCGAGACCCACCCCATATCTCCCCCGTTGCTTGCCGTCAACGAATCGATCGACCGCTGCCTGGCCAGCTCCTGGAAGTCGGCGCCTTGCTCCAGTTCGGTGTGAATCTGCCTGGCCTCCTCCAAAGATGCGACGACGATCTGCAACACATGCAGCTGCATCGGTTTGGCGTAACGATCCGGATGGTTGTTGTAGTAGGCGAACAATTGGTCTTCCGGAATGACGACGTCCTTGACAGCCAGAGCGCGGAGCAGCAGCTGGTACGTAATCTCCTGCCGGAGGGCTTCTTCCGTCGTCCCCGCCTGCTTGCTCAAGGCCAGCTGAAAATCGCTCTTGCTCTCACTGCCGTAGCTCTCGCGAATAGCGGCAATCTCCTGATCCAGCTGCTTCTGGTCGACGGTGATGCCCTGTTTCCGAGCGGCCTGAAACACGACTTCCCGGTCGATCATGTCCTGCAGCACCTGCGCTCCAAACTTTTGCTTCAGTGCGCCTACATATTCAGCCTCGCTGATCATTTTGTCTCCGACGACCGCTGCCGGCTGCAGCTTGGCCGAGGACTGGTACCACGCCCACGTCACGGCCATTAGCAGCACAACCAGCGCTCCGCTGAATGCCCACAACCCCTTTGTTTTGGTCATGCCATCCTCTCCCCCGGAACGATCACCGCGCCTTACATGTTTTTCAAGAGCTCCTCCAGCGCGGACTTGTCAAAATGGTACCGTTCGTTGCAGAAATGACAGTGCACTTCCGCCTCACCCTGCTCTGCGATCATGCTCTCCATTTCCTCGCGCCCCAGGCTGATCAGCGCCTGGTTCACCTTCTCGGACGAGCACTTGCAGGTAAAGCTGATTTCCGTACGACTCAAATACTTCGGCTCATCCAGAACCTTCGCCAGGATTTCCTCCGGCGTCAGGCCCTCCCCGATCATGCGCGACACTTGCGGAAGTCCGCTCAGGCGCTCCTCGATTTTGGCAACAACCTCGTCCGGCGTGTTCGGCATCAACTGGAGAATAAACCCGCCTGCCGCCAGCACCGAACGATCGGCGGGATTGACGAGAACGCCTACCCCTACGGCAGACGGTGTCTGCTCCGAGGTCACGAAGTAGTAGGTAAAGTCTTCCCCGATCTCACCCGAGACGATCGGCGAGCTGCCCTGATAAGGCTCTTTCAACCCAAGGTCCTTGGTCACGTAGACGAAACCTTCCGTGCCCACTGCACGCCGTACATCCAGCTTGCCCTTTTCATTCAACTCAAAATGAACATGCGGGTTGGTTACGTAGGCGACGCCTTCTCCATGCGCGTTGGCCTCTGCCATAATTTGGCCGATCGGGCCTCCCCCTTTTACTTTGACATAAAGGCTCTCGTCTCCTTTTAACATCGCGCCCATCATCAGCGTGACGGTCAATGTGCGCCCTGCCGCCGCTGTCGCCGTGTTCCACATGTCGTGGCGTCTGCGCATTTCTTCTACAGCCGTGGTCGTCCGCGCCGCAAAAGCCCGCACGTGTCCATTAAATCCGGTTGCTCTTATCAAATAATCGCTCATCAGGCGATCCTCCTTTTCACCGTAAACAAAAGTCAAAAGTCTGCAAGACCTATCTATACAGTTTACCACAAGTACTATAGACTACGCCTGCCTCCAGGTGTTCGCTCACACTTTTGGGGCGCACGAAAAACCCCCTCCTGCGCGAAGGGGGTGCCAGTCATCTATCACTCATTATTATCAGGTCAAATAGTCTTTCAGGACACGGGAGGCCTTTTGTGTGCGCAGCCGGTCGATGGTCGTTGCTTCGATCTGGCGAATGCGCTCGCGAGTCAGGCCGAACATCTTGCCAACCTCCTCTAAGGTATACACCTGATCGTCGTAGAGGCCGTACCGCATGGAAATGATCTCCTGCGCGCGAGGACTAAGCCTCTCCAATGCAGCGCGCATCTGGGATCGCAGATCAACTTTTTCGATCCATTCATCGAGGGACGACACGCCATCATCCATGACTTCCGCGTAGCACAGCATCTCGTCTTCCTGTCCGGCCAGCCATTTTTCATTGTGCAGCTCGTCGTCCAGGGACTCCACCTTCATCGTCAAAGCCAGCTCGATCGCATCCACTTTTTCCAGCGGAATGTCCAGCAAACCTGCAATCTCTTGCCGATCTGGCGTACGGTTCAGCGCTTGCACGAGTTGCAGCACCTGCTTTTGGTATTGGCGAATCTGTTCATGCATGTGTACGGGGATGCGAATTAACGCGGCTTTGTCATTGATCGCCCGCGTGATGGCCTGCGAGATCCACCAGTGTGAATAGTGATAGAGACGAACGCCTCGCCTCACATCAAACTTGTCAATGGCGGTAAACAGCCCGATGGTCCCTTCCTGGATCAAATCCAGAAACGGCATGCCGCGCCGCAAATGACGCAAAGCCGTATTTACCACGTAGCGTAAATACGCCCGCACCAGAGTTTCCCGGGCCTCGAGATCGCCGTTTTGTTGATAGCGAACCAAGCACTCCAGCTCTTCTTCTTTGTCCAACATGGGTGTTGCAGCGACGCTTTCCAAAAACAACAGGGCAGACGTGTCAGATCGCAGCGACCGGGGCACGGTAATTCCCAGCTGTGTTTCGACTTCCCGCCAACGACGGGGGTTCGATTGGAATGAGGATCTACTCAGAGTCATATGCAACCCTCACTTCTCAGGAATGGAAATTCGATGAAGGCAGGCCTAGTTGTTACCACGATGTTTATTGTATCGGTATTTCGACAAAAGTCGTTTAATTCCTCCCTATTTACAGAATATTAACATTAGTGAACAAGAAAAGCTGCTAACATCGTTTCCGCGAAAAGGGGATGACTCCGGGGCTTGTACGCAAAACAGCCACCCCCGGAACGAAAGGGTGGCTGTTTGCAAAAGATGTCGAATTTCAGGAGACGTCTCACCTTCATAAATATGAAAGGAGACATTATCGGCTGCTTTGAGCGTCTGCCCTTTGCCAGCGTGAAGGTTTTCGTCAGGTTTTTTACCTGGACCAGCTTCTTTCTTTGCATCTGGCCGCTCCTCTCCTGTCGCTTGGTTACCAATATCTTCTGGAGATGCAATGCTCCTTGATCAATTTGTAGCTGTCGTCGAGCTTGACGATTTCTATCGCGCCCCGCGAATCGGGAGAGTGGATCATGTGCTGGTTGCCGATGTAAATGCCTACGTGATGCACTCTGCCTGTTCCTTCTTCAAAAGCAAAGAACAGCAAGTCGCCCGGAAGCAGGTCTGCTTTTTCCACCATTTCGCCCGCACGCGCCTGATCGGAAGCATCGCGGGGAATCTCGATTCCTACGGAGCGGTGCATGTTGTAGGCAAAGCCGGAGCAGTCGTAGCCATACGAGGACATGCCGCCCCACAGGTAAGGCAGGCCGAGGAAACGCTTTCCATTCTGCACGATCGCTTCGCCGCGGTTGACCACTGTCTCGAGCGGCTCCTGTGCGCGAACAAGTTGTACGTCTTCCGTGCGCAAAAACCGTTCGCCTGCCGGAGTCGCCACGATCACCCCGTCTTCGGTTTCGGACAGGAGCGGCAGTCGGGTCAAATACGCCAGCTCCAACTCCGCTTTTTTGTCAGTGGTATACAGCTGCGCCGTATCAGACGTGACCTGTGCCAGCTTTTGCCCGGCCTGCACGTCAAAGACTTCGGACCACGGTGCCAGCTGTTTCGACGGAATCCAGCCCGGATAGCCGAGCTCATTTTTCCGGCATGCCTGATCGGGAATGAGGACCTTGGACCAGCCGCCCTGCTCTTCCTCCACCAGTACGCGCGTGCCGTACAGCGCTTGCGTCTGGATCATGTTGTTGTCATAAAACCCGAGCTTATCGTCAATGGAAAGGGACGACAGCCAGCCCCGAGGATCTGCCGGTACCGCCAAGGCAGCCCGATCGAGGTCGCGCGGAGACTCCGGATTCGTCCATACGGTCGCTACAGAGACGGCTACAATCGCGGATTTCATGATTATTCTCTCCCTTCCCACCAATGGATGGCGCGAATACCCAAGCCTGGCGCATCCGGCATAGTCATGCGGCGTCCCTCGTACGTCACGCCGCCGTCAATTCCGTCGCGCAAGAGCATCAGAGGCGCATCGAAGTCAAAACGGGTAATGTTTTTCTTGCTGGCAGCAAAATGAGCGGCTGCCGATACAGCAAGGCGAGATTCGATCATGCTGCCAACCATGCATGGAATACCGTGTTCTTCTGCCAGTTGGTTGATCAACTGCGCTTTGAAAATGCCCCCTGCCTTCATCAGCTTGATATTGATCAGATCCGCAGCGCGGTCCCGCAATACCCGCAAGGCTTGTGCAGGCGAGAACACGCTCTCGTCAGCCATAATCAGCGTATCTACGGAGTCGGTCACTACTTTTAACCCTTCCAGATCGTGAGCTTTTACAGGCTGCTCGATCAGCTCGATGCCAAGGCCCATATCTTCCATTTTCCGAATCGAACGGACAGCTTCCTTGACATTCCATCCCTGGTTGGCATCAAGACGAATCTTCACCTGGTCGCCGACAGCTTTGCGAATTTCCTGGATGCGCAAAATGTCATCCTCGATGTTGTCCTTGCCCACCTTGATTTTCAGGACGTTAAAACCGTTCTTCAAATAGGCTGCCGCGTCTTCTCCCATTTCCTTGGGCGAATTCACGCTTACGGTGTAGTCGGTCTCCAGCTCGTTGCGGTAGCCGCCAAGGAACTGGTACAAAGGCATGCCGGCGCGTTGGGAAATCAGGTCGTACAGCGCGATGTCGACTGCAGCCTTGGCGCTGCTGTTGCCGACCATCGATTGATGAAGCGTATGGAAGACATTCTCGTAAGCGATGAGGTTCAAGCCGATCAATTGCGGCTTCATCGTATTCAAGATGGCGGATTCGATGCTCTCGATGCTGTCGCCCGTAATCACGACGGTCGCCGACGCTTCGCCCCAGCCCACCATGCCGTTGTCGCAAGTGATTTTCACCAGAATGGATTCCAGGCTTTCCACTGTGCGCAACGCTGTTTTGAACGGTTTTTTCAGCGGAACAGAAATTCGTTTTACTTCGATGGCTTGAATAATCATGTTTTCCTCCATCTTCGCTTATGCGTTTTCTCGTTGTCTTCGCGCAATTGTTTGATTAAATCATAAAATATTATAGCACTATTGAAACAATCGGCAAAAAAGGGGGAGAGTCATTCCATATGCCCTGAAATGACTTCTCCCGGCAATTGCCTATTCCTTCACAACAGCCTTCCTCAAGTCGGTGTAGCTGAGAGAAGTGCTCACAATTCCGCTCACCTTGTCGCTTTGCAGCAAGGACGTGTTGTAGAAGTACAGAGGTGCGATTGGCGCTTCGTCCATCAAGATTTTCTCTGCTTCATGGAGCATCTGGATGCGTTTCACATCGTCCGCTTCCTTGTACGCATCTTGAATCAGCTTGTCGTATTGCGGGTTGCTCCAGCCTGTGCGGTTGCTTGGGCTCTTCGACTGGAAGATGTCCAGGAAATTGATGGCGTCGCCAAAGTCAGGCAGCCAGGAAGAACGCGCCATTTGGAATTGCAGCTGTTTTTGCATGTCGGTCAATACTTTGCCCTCGACCTTTTGCAGCTTCACATCGACGCCGAGGTTTTGCTTGAACATTTCCTGCAGCGCCTGCGCCGTTTTTTCGTAGTTGGTTCCGCTGCGGTACGTCAGCGTCACTTCCGGGAGCGTCGTGTAGCCTTTTTCTTTCATCCCTTGCTCCAGCAGTTTTTTCGCTTCTTGTGGATCGTATTTCACCAGATCCCCGCCTACTTCGCGGAATTGACCTGCGTTGTTGGCGTCTGGCAGTCCGTAGGAAACGAAAGCCGTACCCGGTTTTTGCTTGCGCATCAGGACGAGGTCTACGAGCGTTTGACGGTCGATCGCCATGCTGAAGGCTTTGCGGATGTTTTTGTTGTCAAACGGCTCTTTGGTTACGTTGAAGCGATAGAACTCGGTGCCTGCTCCGTCCTGAACAAATACTTTTCCTTCTTTGAACAACTGGTCTGCCATGTCGGACGGAACGGTAGTCGTTCTGTGCAGCTCTCCGCTCGTAAACATTTGGTATTCGGTGTTCTCATCGTCAATCATTTTCCAGACGGCGCCAGCCAACGTCACATTCGCTGCATCCCAGTAGTTCTCGTTTTTCATGATTTTCAGCTCGCTGTCGTGCGACCATTCCGTCAGCTTGAACGGGCCGTTCCCGACGAACGTAGATGCTTCTGCTGCCCATTTCGGGTTTTTCTCGTCGACTGCTTTGTTGACCGGGAAGAACGCCGGATTGGAGACGAGCAGCAACGTCCAGGAAGCTGGCTGGGCCAGGGTGACTTCCAGCGTCTTGTCGTCCAGCGCTTTTACTTTTACGTCATCCGCAGTACCCTTGCCGCTGTTGTAGGCTTCTGCCCCTTCAATAATGTATGCGAGCGGCGCTGCGGGCGATGCCAGCTTCGGATCGAGCATGCGTTTCCATGCGTACTCAAAATCGTGGGCAGTCACCGGGTCTCCATTGGACCATTTATTGTCGCGAAGCGTGAATGTGTAGACTTTTCCGTCCGGAGATATTTTCCACTCGGAGGCTGCTGCCGGCTGCGGTTTTTGATTCGCATCCAGACGGGTCAAACCTTCCATCAGGTTGTTCAGGATGTTGTACGACGGCTCGTCAAAGCCGATCGGCGGGTCCAGGGAGGTCGGTTCCTTGATATTGTTCAGGAGCAAGAGCTTGGCTGCCTGATCTTGCGGCGTTGGAGCAGTTTCATTACTCGCAGGCGCTGGCGTCGTGTTGTTTGCGGACTGTCCCGAAGAACATCCGGCGATCAGCATGGAAGCCGCCAGTGAAGCAGACAACAGGATCGTCGTTAACTTTTTCACTTGTTTTCCCCCTTAACCTTTTTATGTCGTAAAAGGATAGCGCCGCTTGACGACACCCTCTTTTACACGAAACTATGATCTGCGATGCAAAGCGTATGCCCCTGCCTCGCAGATACCCCGCCCGCCGCTGAACGCGACCGGGAAGATTCACGTACCGGTAGGCGTCTGGATGGAGGCGAGCAGTTTTTTCGCCCGCGGGTCCTGCAGCCAACAGGAGACGGCGTGGCTGCTGTGGACACTCGTCTCGGGCGGCTGGTAATTGCGGCATACTTCCAGTGCGTAATCGCAGCGCGCAGCAAACGCACAGCCGGGCGGCGGCGCAAACAGATCCGGCGGAGTCCCGGGAATGGGGCAAAGCGGAATGTTGCGATCCGCGTCCAGGCGCGGCATCGAGGCGAGCAGCCCTTTGGTGTACGGATGCTGCGGATTGTAGAAAATGTCCCGCACCGGGCCCGACTCGACGACCTTTCCTGCGTACATGACGTTGACCCGGTCCGCGATTTTCGCTACGACCCCCAGATCGTGCGTAATGATAATGATGGAGACGCCCGTCTTTTTCTGAATGCTCTTGAACAAGTCGATAATTTGCGCCTGAATCGTCACGTCCAGCGCCGTCGTCGGCTCGTCGGCGATCAAAATGGACGGCCTGCACACCAGCGCAATGGCGATCATGATCCGCTGCCGCATCCCCCCGCTGAACTGATGCACATACTGCTTCAGCCGGCTTTCGGGATTCGCAATGCCGACCAGCTGCAAAATCTCGATCGCTTGCCTTTTGGCCTCCGCCTTGGGCACTTTTTGATGGCGGACGATCCCCTCCATGATCTGCTCCCCGATGGAAATCGTCGGGTTCAGGGAAGTCATCGCATCCTGGAAGATCATCGAGATTTCCGAGCCGCGCATTTCCCGCATCTCTTTTTCAGGCAGCGTCGCGAGGTCCTTTCCTTTGAATAAAATGCTGCCGCCCGCAATCTTGCCGATATGCTCGGGCACCAGTCTCATGATGCTCTTTGCCGTGACGCTCTTTCCGCAGCCAGACTCGCCCACGATCGCGAGCGTTTCCCCTTTGTTCAACGTAAAGCTGACATCCCTGACGGCGTTGATTTCTCCGCCGTGCGCCTTGAACGTGACCCGCAATCCCTTTACTTCCAGCAACGTTTCCCGTTTTTCCATGGCGACCTACCTCCCCGACTTCGGATCGAACGCATCCCGCAAACCGTCCCCGAGCACGTTGAATGCGAGCATCGTCAAGGATATGAAGAATGCCGGGAAAAAGAGTCTCCACCAATGCCCGGACAAGATCGTCGAAAGCCCGTCGTTGGCCATGACGCCCCAGCTCGCCTGGGGAGCCTGGACACCCAGCCCGAGAAAGCTGAGAAACGCCTCGGAGAAAATCGCGGTCGGCACGGACAACGTCACGTACACGATGATGATCCCGATCGTGTTGGGCAGCAAATGCTTGCGGATGATGTACAAGGGCTTTGCCCCCATCGTCTTGGCTGCCAGCACGTATTCCGCGTTTTTCATTTGCAGCACCTGGCCGCGAATGGTCCGCGCCATGCCGATCCATCCTGTAGCGCTAAGAGCGACGATGATCGTGAGCAAGCCCGGGCCCATGACGACCATCAGCAGGATGACCACCAGCAAGTACGGAAGGCCGTACAAAATATCGACAAAGCGCATCATGATATTGTCGATCCTGCCGCCCAAATAGCCGGAAATGCCCCCGTACAGCACGCCAATGAAGAAGTCGATCAGCGCTGCCATCAGACCGACGAACAGCGAAATTCTGGCGCCGTACCACACGCGTGTAAAGACGTCGCGGCCAAACTCGTCCGTCCCGAACCAGTACATGTCGGACGGCGGCTTGTTCTTGGAAATAATGGATTGTTTGGCGTAGTCATGCCCGGAGATCATGGGACCGATTGCCGCCATCACGCCGAGCAGCACGATGATCACCAGCCCGGCCAATGCCAGCTTGTTGCCGCGAAGACGGAGCCAGGCCCCCTGCCAATAGGTTAGTTGAGGTCGTACAATCGCTTCTGTACTGACGCTGTCTTTTCGCATCGGGACAAACAAATCATCAGAAACAATCATCCTTCGCTCTCCTTTCCGTGGAACTTGATGCGCGGATCAATGATTCCGTACAGCACATCGACGACAAACATCATGAAAATGAGCAGGGCGCTGTAAAAAACGGTCGTGCCCATAATGACCGAATAATCGCGGTTGTTGATCCCTGCCACGAAGTATTTGCCCATGCCAGGAATGGCGAAAATTTTTTCGATGACGAAGCTTCCGGTCAGCACGTTGGCGATGAGCGCCCCGAGCAAGGTCACGACAGGCAATATAGCGTTGCGCAGCGCGTGCTTGATGACAATCGTCGCCGGAGACAGGCCTTTCGCACGGGCCGTCTCGATGTACTCCTGCGTCAGCACTTCCAGCATGTTGGTGCGCGTGAGCCGGGCGATAATGGCAATCGGCCCGAACGCGAGGGCAAGCGCAGGCATGACGACGTGCTGCCAGGTGCCCCAGGTCGCGGTCGGCAGCAGCTTCCATTCCACCGCCAAATATTTGATGAGCAGGGAAGCGACGACAAAGCTGGGAACGGAAATGCCCACGACAGCAATGATCATCGCGATGTAGTCAATGAGACGGTTGTGCCGCAACGCAGCAACCACGCCCAAGGCAATCCCGGTCACAATCGCGAACAGGATCGCCACTATCCCCAGTTGGAACGAAACCGGGAAGCCGCGAGCAATCATCTTGTTTACCGTGTCCGAGCTGTTGGCAATGGACGGACCGAGATCGAACTGAACAAGCTGCTTCAGATACAGTCCGTATTGGACAATCAACGGCTTATCCAGGTTGTAGTAGGCATTCAGGTTGGCGGCTACTGCCTCATTCAGCCCTTTCCCGTCCTTTTCAAAAGGAGAGCCTGGTACGGCGTGCATGAGGAAAAAGGTCAGCGTAATAATGAGCCAAAGCGTGACGATCATGGAGATAAATCTGCGGAAGACAAAGGATAGCAAAGAATCTCCTCCTTCTCGGTCAATCATTGTGGAGCAAGCCGGCGAAGCCGAGGCCAACCGTTTGGGGCGCTGATCGGAGTGTAAGCCATTCTTGTTCTGTAGAAGCAAAAAACCCAGCAAATGCACAAAGCTGTAGCATTTGCTGGGTTTTACTTACGTGTATGTCGTGTACATACGAATAAATAAAGCAGCGAATATTCTATTTTCCGCACTCCTTGCTTACCGCTACTCCAAGTCTGCTGTTTCGTACAGAAATAGCCTGTTTGTACTTCTTTTGAGCGTCTTTGAACGCAGCAATCAACGTCTTTTGGGAAGATCCAAAATATCGATAACGAATCTCTTCGCCGATTTCATCTGACGCATAAATGGAGTGACCAACAAAGATCGACCTCGCAAAATCTGACGTCAACTGAACAGTAGAAGAGCACGCGGCTTCCACAATCTTGTCGTTCGTCGTATCGACGACCAGTCCTATAAAAAATGCGCTGAACTGCTGGGTAATGGGATTGTTTGAGGAAGACTGCGCATCGCCAACGATATAAATGGTATCTTTGTCAAACAATTTGAAAACCTCACCTTATGTACTTAACGGACCGGCCTTGCGGGACGATCGGAGAGCTACTTCCTCACACTCGCAAGCTGGCTAAGCACTTTCCTTCATATTACCAAATATATTCACAATTTGTAAATAACTCTGACTAATGCTTCAATTCTTCTACAGAAACGACCGGAAACGAGTGCCCCGGAAGCAGCGGGAGAAACGGCCGCTCGTCCACGTACGCTACTACGACATGAGATGGACCCACCATCGTTTTCGGTGCCAGATGCAGCTGTTCCCCCTCCGGCGTCACGACAGTCACCTGCAAATGCCCGCCTCCCGGACGAACGGCTCCTGGGACTACACGCTCCTGCAACAAATCCTTTCCGTTGTAGCGCAAGTAAAGCTCCAAATCTTGCTGCCACGCACGAAAGTCAACATAATAGCGCGTGAAAGGCAGCGGATCGGTGGTCACGCTGGTTTCTCCCGGCACGAACGTTTGCTGCTCCCGGTGATACCCGCCATTTTCGTTCATCCGTTCCTCGAACCGCTCCATCGCTTCGTCTTCCAGAAGATCAATAACCCCCTCTGTTTTCAGAATCGGATCGACGGCAAACGTCGCATGATGGTTGGCCAACTCCAGCAGCATTTTTACTTCCGTTTTTTTCTGCATCGCCATATCTGTATCGACCACAAACATCCCCACGAGCAGAAAGAAAAGGATGGTCGAAATGGACAAGACATTGATACCCGTATGAGTAGCCCCCTAAATGGCGGTGTTGTTTTGGTGGTGATTGGTTCGTGATGATCAGGTTTTGTGTTGACGTTTTTATTGTGTTGCGTGTATCCCAGATGATGATTGGTTGGATGCGTGCCGGCTTCCTCCTGCAGCACTGGAAAAGTTACATACCGGTCGTCGCTGGTTCTCAGACCGTTGGCAATTGGTTGTTACAGGTCGTAATCCATGACGTTGACGGTCCCGTGCCGGGTTACTTGCAGCTTTTCAGACGGGGTGGGAAACAGGTCGGTAAAGCAGGGATAAGGGACTTCCAGCTTTAATTCAAATTCATCCGCGTGGCTCCACAGGACGGGATCTGCGGAAAGCGTGCGGGATATGCTCACGTTCAGCTCGCTTTCAGATATAGAGAACTGCTTTTCCCTAAGCTCGTTTGCTATGATTTCCCGCACCCCCTGCTGGATCGCTGCCTCATTCGCTCCTCCGTGATTGCTGACGTATTTGGCAGCAGCCGCACTTACCTCCAACAATTCGTTTTTCGCCTGAACGACCGTGTGGATCTGCAAAATGCCCAATGGCAGGAGGAGCAGCACCATGACATTGAGAATGACGGCAATCAGTTGTCCCATCAGCTCGCTCCATAACGGGTCACGCTGCCCAGCAGTTCACCAAAAAACTGCGTGCACGCGGACATCAGATTGTCCGGTCCCGTCAGCAGCAGATTCACGGTCAACGGCAGCACCAGCACGAGTAAAGCCAATGTTGCAATCAGTTTGTTCATCCCTTACCACCCCGGATCAAAGTATTCGGAAGGACGGCTGCCCACAAAGGTAAACGCGACCTGCCCCTCTACAAAACGGTTCAGCCATTGCGCAACTTTGGACGGGGTGACCGTCATGGCGAGCGTCACCGTTTCCTGCCGCTCTTTTCTGGCTCGCTTGCTTTCTGCACGCGGCATGCTGCCAGCGAACACATCGCCTGACACATCCCACCCCAGATCCGCCATCTCCTGGAGATAGTAGTCGGCCAGCGCAGCATCCAGGTATCCGATGTCCTGCATATCGTCAAGGAGGTCGGCGTAAATGCTGCGAGCAATCGCCCGCTCCATGGCGTACATGTGATAAGCCCCCAACGCGGAGAAGACGAGAAGCAAAACCGTCAGACTAATGATGAAAACCTTGAGCTTTGCCATGTCTTTTTGCACGCGCCGCCTTTCTTTAATGGAAGATGACTGTCGCTACTCGATGTACCCTCTCCTGCTGCGACTGGCGCAGCTGCTCTTCCGGGTGCATCCCCCACAAAACCGAACAGAGACTCCCTACCATGATCAAGATAATGAGAAAGACGTGTTGGGTCAGCATCAGTTGGACGTGTAAGGCGTTCCGTTTTGCGTACGGAAGTTGATATTTTCATTTTTCGTATCGTAGTTGAGAGAGGTGATCGAGTTGTTGATGCTCTCCGCCGAGTCGTTGGCCGCAGGGCTAAGTTGATTGCCGTATGAACTTACGCCGATCCCCAGCACCATGACGCATGCCAGGAATATAAAAAACATTTTTGACATGAAAGACACTCTCCTTTAATTAGGTAGATTTTTCAGAAAGGAAATGGGGTGAAGGAACCCACGAACAGCTTTGCAGCACAGGCAAGTGTGTAACAACGCTCACGGTATCGCCTGATCGATCCAGCTGACCGCGCGATCCCGCAGTCCGCTATCCTTGACGACCGAATAATTGATCTGGGACAGACTGGAGACGATGATTCCCAGGGTAAACACGATACACATAATGATGGACAGCAGCTTTGTCATGGACAACTCCTTGTCAGGTCAAATATTTGTTCAGAATCTCGGAAAGCAGTTTGTACCAGGGAAACATGGCAACCAGCAGCCCGATGTAAAAGGCGGGATAAACGATGACGCTGTAGGCGATCCCCAATGACTTGATCTTTTTGCGATGACGGAACATCCTGCGATGGTCTACTGCCCATTCCATGCGCTGCATAGTCACGCTGATCTGTTCTGGCGACAGGCTTTCGACCGTGCGCATACTCGACACGAGAATGACTCCATCATCTACCCCGATTCTCCGTTTGAAGCCCTCCAAAGCTTCGTCCGGGTCCTTGTTCCATTCCGATAGCGACGGGATGTATTCTTTTAATTTTCTGGTCGGCCGTGCTGCCTTTACCATGGCGCTATAAATGGGTACCTGATTTTCCAAAAGCGTCATGTATCGGTTAATAAATCGGGCTATGTCAGTGCTGAGCACATCCTCCCTATGCCCCGCCCACATCTTCAAGCCTATGTAAGGGAGCATGAAGGCCCCGGCGGAAGCAAGGCACATCGAGAAAACAGGGACAGATTCAAACCCGTCTATGATTGCCCAGAGCAAGATCAGAAAGCAAACTGAACTCCCGGCCACCAGTTGGGCAAATACCCATTCCGCTTTTCCCCAACCGAATGGTCTGCCAGCGCGATTGAGCAGTTGCTGCCATCGTTCGTCCTCCTCTGCCTGCACGACTTGCTCCCATTTCCTCCACCACACCTTTGATACAAACAATTTGGGACGCTGTATGCTGAAAAAGCATTTACCGGCCATAAACGAGGCTGCAAAGACAAAGAGCGCCCCCAAGCCAAGGTAGCTGTACATCACAACCAATGGCATCAGCGATATCTCCTTCCCCAAATGAAAGCTAGCAAAATCGAAAATGCCCAAACAGTGACCGCGAGTGCAAGAATGGCCTGTCCATCCGGCGTATAAAAGTAGAGGCGGTAGGAGTCCTTTAGCAGGCTTTGGTTGTACGGAATCAAACAAATACAAATGACGATGACAATGAGCAAGCTGATCCAGATCGAATAGATTTCACTATCGCGCTCTTCCTTTTCGTCCTGCTGCACGAACATCTCATTGGTCAGCCTGTTGAGCGGCGCCTGGATGTCTTCCGTTTCCCCTTCCAGCCCGCTCGTAATGTACATCGCAAAATCGTACGCCCACGGATGGTCCAGCCGCTCTGCAAATTGTTCAACAGCCAGCACCGGATCGCCGCCGTCTGCCAGGCTGTTGTTTACGAGCAACAGCTCCGGCAAAAGCTCTTTCGGACACTCGCCGACGATCTCCCGAAAAGTCAGGATGATGTTTTTGCGGCTGTTGTAGTAACGGGAAAACAGCTCCACAAAGCGGCAAAACGAATGAATTTTCTTGTTGATGCGCACGGTAAAACGGGCGTAGAGCAGCAAGGTCGGCAACAAGAGAAACAACAGAAACAATGAAAGGGAAACGATCACATTTCCTAGCAAAATCCCGGATACAAAGCCGGAGACTCCCCCGATCAAGGAGACCAGCAAATGTGCCTCCGGAGTTCCTCCCCCCAACTGGCACCATCTGTTGTAACGATTGTAGAGCTTGCGTCGAGTCGCATGATGGAGAAATTTTTCTCTCCATACCTCGATTGTGCGGGGTATCAATACCTTTGGTGAGGACCAGCTTTTGTACAAATGAAGGCCAAGGAACAGAAAGCCATTGAAAATGCACAGCAGCATCGGAACGAGCAGTGCGTACTTCATAGATGCCTGCCCAAATCCGTCAGATTCAACTCTTTTAACACGTCTAAATCCGCCTTCCCTACATAGCACATGTATTCGATCAAGTGCGGCGATATTTGTTTACCCGTCCACTCGTACTCTCCCGTCAGGACATTGTGGCTGACAAGCGGTACGGATTCGACTCGCCCAAAAGTCTCATTCCACTCCGTAACGTATATCCCATCGATGAACCGATGACCGTTATTGCGGTAAGTGAGAGAATTGACAAAGTTGACTGCTCTGCTGATCCGCTCCTGCGTCAGCTCGATACTTCGTCCCCCGTATTGGTAGACAAGGTCGGTCAAGTCTTGCAGCGCTTTGTGCGGGAACCTCTCGTGCATGGCCCCAATCGTGGCATCTGTCCCCCTGACACCCGCATTGATGAAATGGTAGGCTTCGATCGGCTCCCTGATTTCCCCGATGAGAATCGTATTGGCAGTCGAGCGGTACATGTCTTTGAAGCAATGGCCCAGTTCAATCCCGATCTCCTCTACGTTTTGCAGTTCGATCACTTCACCGTCCCAGACGTCGCCAAATCTCATCTCATGCTCGCTTTCAAATATCGTCACGTATTCCGTTTCCGGGTCTTTCAGCTTGAGCATGCACAGCATCAAGGTGGTCTTCCCCGAAGCCATCGGCCCAATCACCAGCACATTTCCGCGCCCGTACACCTGCTGCTCTAGCAACAGCTGCACCTTTTCATCAAAGGCAGGCTGTTCCTGCGTCCGGAGGCTATCCAGCGAAAAGGATGGAGTCGTGAATCTCCTGACCAAAATAGTTGGCACACGGGAATACGGGAAGGTAAACATGGTCAGCCTTGCCTTTAATGCATCGAGGTACCCGCTAAGGCGCGGTTTCTTCTCGTTAAAGGAAAGACCGGCGGCGTTGGTAAGCTTTTGCTGGAGCATTTCCACCTCCCGCCATGTAGGAATATAAGCGAGTGACTTTTTCACTCCCGACTCGATATAGGCTACCTTCCTGTTCGCCGAGATGCGGACCTCCTCTACCCACGGTGACAAATGGAGCACGGCATCAAGAATTCCCCACCCGTACGTAGCGAAAGCCAGGCCTTCATAGCCGTTGACATGCGGCAATATTTCTTCTGTAACAGGCCGCTTCAAAACCTCCTCAAAATAGTGCTGCAGATGAAGAATAATGCGATTCAGGCTGTCCCTGTTTCCCTGTTCCACGGAAGCCAGTATTCTTTGCATCTCCAGCTTTTCTTCACGCGTGACGCCAAGGTGATTGAGATAATCTCTGGCCGCCTGCTTGAGCTCCTCCACTTCCTGCATCCTCGCCGGTGCCCATGGCTGTTCCAACGTACGCATCAGATCAACACCGCACTTTTTTCAGAGTATTCCGCGTCAGCGATCTGCCGGAGGCTGACCACATAAGGCTTCGGCGGAAAGAATTCCTCGACCAGCACACTATTGCTGCGTTGAGACTGCATGAGCCTCCCTTCGGAAATGCGCGGAACGACGCCGTACAAAGAAATCTCCTCGCCAATCCGAAATGGCTGTCCTTTGTCCGAATGACTGAGCAGCACCTCGCAGGAGACACCTTTTTCCCGCCAGCCGCGAATCCACTCTTTGGCATTTTCAATACTGAAAGGATCTGCACGAACAAATAAGAGGTTGCGATCAGCGGAAAAGAGCAGACGGTGCATGGCTTCCGACTCCGGGAAGCAGTACCCCCAATCGACATAAACAAAATCGAACTGTTGACGAAACGCCGCGATCAGGTTGGTTATTTCCGCGCTCTTCCACTTGTTCGCCGCATGGGCGTAATACAGATTGGGCATGTGCACACTTTGCTTGCACACCTGAACCCAGTTTCGCCGCTTGGCCGTGCTCTCGTCCAAAAAGTCAGGACGGAAAAGCGCCAGTTGATGCTTCTGCAGTTTGAAAAAACGTGTCAGATCAGGCTTCGCCTCGTTCATGTCGAGCACAGCGATCCGCTTTTGGGGATTCCGTCTGGCCAAAATGATCGGGTAGTTAATGCAAAAGGTAGTGACCCCGGATGACCCGTAGCTCATAAGCGAGTAAACGAGTCCGCTACTCTCCGCCCGCTCGCTTTCCTGTGACCCTCCCACCAATCCGAGAATGAGGCAAATTTGCTCGCGGATCTCCTCCTGAGACAGCTGCGCCGACAAGGTGTATACACCAGGTAAACCCATCTCCTCTGTCACTTTTCCCACCAGCATCTCATCGCGGTAAAGAGGGACGATAATGAGCGGGGTTTCTTTTGGCATAGATGCCCTGGCCGCAGGCAGCCACTCCCAGGGGGGTGCCGTAAACATTTCTGAAAACAACACTGCGGCATCGGGCTGGTACAATCGAACGTAGCGGAAAAACTCCTCTGAAGATTCGGCTACCAGCACTTCGCTTGATTCCGGCATGTACGTTTTTGCTAACGACTTCATGGGATAACATGCGATAATTTTCATGAAGCTTGCTCCTTCGTAACCATGATCTGGCCAACCTGTAACGTTCCATATGACATTGCCTCCGAGAGGATGACGTATTCCCGGTCCGTCAGATTAAAGCCGATAAAGGCTGGCAATGCTGTGGGCTGCACACGGTAGTCACGGTATCGTTTCTCTCCATTTTGGAGCGGCTTCTCCCGCGAACCGTTAAAAACGGCATCCATGTGGTCAGGCGAAGGTAATGTGCTTGGCTTTAGGGTGTAAATTTCAATCCCGTTGCTGTCCCTGACGCTAACCAACTGACTTTCAAACAACAGGTCCGCCGTGTCGTTCGTCTTCGTAAACTGGGCAGGTTCCGGCAAGCCTTGCAATTCTGTAACCGGTTTATACTTCACCCAAATTTTCACGTGGTCACCTTTTCGCAATTCCGTCAATGGCTGAATATCCGTCAGGGGAAACTCATATCTGGCCTGCCCTTTTTCCGGTAACAGCTGGGTATCTGTCAGCTTGCCTATAAGCAGCTGCTCTCCCTCATAAATGCTCTGGACACTCCTTTTCCCGATGACGCTCTCCAGGTCTCGGGCGGCATCAGGCAAAATCTCGTCGACTTCCTCTGATACGAGAACGACATCTTCCCGCGTAATGGGTTCAAATGGTGAGATTTCCTTGCCCTGCGCCACCTTGACGACGGGAGCAAACAAACGCTCTGCCGCCATTGCATCGATATATTGCGTAGCTGCATAGAAAGATGAGCCTGCTAACAGAAAGGAAATCAGGCAGATCAAAAACAAGGTTTGCTTTTTCATGGCATCCTTCCTTTATAGGAGTGAATCAATGATTGAAACTCATGCTCTTCTTCAGGGAACTGTTCAAGCAGCAGGCTTGCCCTTGCCTGGGCGTCTCCGACCTTTTCAACATTGATCAGCGGAACAACGTATTCGATCTCGACGGGGCCGCTCTTTGGGTCCCAGAGCGATAAGGTCCCACTGATCTTTTTCATCACGCTGCTGCGCGAAAGCTGCTGGTTCCATTTATTTGCAATCCACTTGATTTTGTGTCTTTCAGAAGTCCACCAGGAAGGGACAGGTTCGACCAAAAGCAACCGCGTAAGCCGGGCGAGATCGGTGTCAAAAACCACCCAAATTTCATCAGCCAGCTCCAGTATTTGCTTTGCCACGGCTTCTCTCCAATGGGAGGAAACATCAATCACGACTATGGAACTTTCCTTGCATGTTCGTAGTAACCAATGGGCTGCGTCGAAGTAGGAAGATTTATCTTGCTGGAACGGGGGGTCAATCTGGATGCGCAGATAACTGTTCTGCAGGAGGAGCTTCGGTGCGGATGTGTACGGATTATTCTGTCGGTTTACCCTTCGCTCATAGTCCAGCGCAAAGTAAAAGTAGGAAATGGTCCCCGGCATTTCGCCTAACGTGACCGGAAAGCCTTGGCCCGCCCACGCATATGCGACATTGGAGGCGATGAAGCTCGCTCCCGCTTGCGCATACATGCTGGTAACGGCTATGCAGCGGCGTTGGCAGACTGGCTGATGCTCTTCTTCTCCCCGTGACATGGCGAGCTTGTCCTTCAAAGACTTCCATTGCCGCTCTTCCTCGGGAGTTTGCGAAAGTCCCCTTTGTTCCAGGTCACGAAACCGGGTAACAAAACGGTTCATTTGATGAAACATCATTAGCCAACCTGTGAGTCGTCAGATTTTTTCTTACCGTTTATATATTTTTTGAACTTTCCGACCATCTCGCGTATGGTAAGGGATTTGCGATGATAGTAGTAGATTTTGCGCAATCGCTCGCGTTCTTGCGCAGTCATCTCCGGTTTAAACTCGTATGCCATCTCGATGAGCAAAGCCAGTTCCACGTTGTTCGGTCTGCCCCGCCGCGGCGGATTTGCAAATAACTGCTGCTGCTTTTTGTCAAAGGCGTTTGGATATTCGAGCAGCCACATGTCTACGAGCGCTTCGATATCTTCATGAGAGCGTATGCCGAGCTTCATCAAGTATTTGAAGTACGAGGGCGTCGTCCGCTCGCGCATCAATCCGTTTTTCCATCGGGCAATGAATTCGCTCGGGATCGTCAACAGTTTGGTTACGCCGCGGATCAGGTCATCACGGTTCTGCGGCAGGTACTGAACGACGGCTTCCTTTACGAGGGTAAATAAAATATCGTGGTAGTTGGCGTCTTTGGCTACCGTGCCATACTGGACGACAAACCATTCCTCCACTGCCTTGTCAAAATCTCTCCTGCAGTTCGTCAATTGCAGGAGGTCCAGATGCTCGTAAAATTCCTCAAGGCTGTACTCTGTCAAAAACTCATCCTGGTACTTTCCGAATACATAGACAATAAACGATTCTTTCAGCTCTTCCAGCGACACCAAGGTGTTTGTCTCTTCGTAGCAGAGGTTGACCAATTCGATAGCGCTCTTTGCTAACACGACAAAATACCCCCAAATTTTTACATATTTGTATATTTTAATAGACATTTTGCAACATCTTTCGCCACTCGTCAAATCTTTTTTCATCTATGTCTGTTCCGCTTGTTTTTGGAGGGAATCGCTCTGCACGCAGCCGTGCAAAGCGATCGGTTCGGGATCACTCTGTCAGCAAATAGAGTTCTTCCCCGGTGGCGAGGAGAAGGGCGATCCTGCCCCCTCGCTCCATGACGGTCGGAGCATTCTCCATCACAATCATCCCGTCATTGAACACGATCCTGCATCCAAAGCGATGTACGGTCTCGATCTGGACGCTTTCCTTCGGCAGTCTTTCCACTGAAAGATGTCTGCCAGGCTTGTGCTTCTGGTAGCGGACCCTCCGCCCGAGAAGCTGCTCTGCTGTCGTCGCAGAGCAATCTTGGTGAGCCTCTACTGTTGCCATTCGCAACGCCTCCTTCTCTCACCTGTAGAGTACGGCCGTTTCATGTGCTTATAAGCCAATGAAACTACTCTTACCGTAAAAAAAGACAGAGGCCTTACGCAAATATTTTTAGTACTCTTCCCACAGGGCGGGATCTTTCAGGTGCGGATACATCTCCGTCACCATGTCAAAGGGAGAGAAATACAGCGTATCCACGAGAATTTTCAGCTTGTATTTTTTCAGAAGGCTGTACGCCCTCTCTGTTTTCCCGAATATTTTAGGCAAATGGCTGACATCGGGCAGCTTCATCAGGTGGCTGCACATGTAATCGACACAGATTTTTGCCCGCTCCTCCCCCTTGAGGCTTTGAAAGTACAAGGGCGGAAAGTGGCGGCGAATTCCTGACAGCACTTCCTGATAGACCCACAATACCCGCTGTTCTTCCGAAGGCCGCGGCAAATAAGGATACGCATACTCCACGATATAATAAACGTCATCAGGCTTGGCCTCGATTGGAGGCTCGATATACTCGCGCACCAGATGGAGCTTCAGATCCTTGACATCCTTCACGCTAAGCTGTCGCCGCGCTTGTTCGGGAGTCCACTTCTTCACGTTTTCGATCGCATATCGCACAACCAGCTGAATCTTTTGTTTGCGATACTGCGCATCTTCAAATTCGTACGGGGAGAAACGCTTTTGTTCTCCGCTTAGAATTCGCTTGTACCGCTCCACTATTTTGGAAGGCATCGCCCATTCACTCCTATCCCCACTTTTGGTAGATACTTCAAAATTACCACAGGGGATTAGGACAAAAATAACGGAGTGTCATGCTTACATAAGCCTTTAGTCATAAGCGCCTGATTGCGAAACGCGCTCAAGCTCCACTTCGTCCTCTCCCCAAAACAGGGAGAGAGTGCTCTTCACGCCAATCCAGACGTAGTAAATCCCTTGCCTGTACAAGTGCTGCATTTCACCCTTTTGATGGACAATGCGTGCCTGACCGGCCCTACCATCCAGAGATGCCCTGTTCTGATTCCAGAGAATCTCTGCTTCCTCTCTTGCACCCCGAATGACGTCCGCTTTGGATTGAAGAGCTTCTTCCGTCGTCGCATACAACCGGGTTTGCCTCTCTCCCGTTGCGTCAATATACTCCCACTTCCCCGCCGCCCTCGCCCCTTTCGAGATCAGGTCTGCCGTCTGCTGGACATTCATTTTCACCAAATGTGTCTGCTCAAGAAACAACAACAAGGACAGCAGCCCGCCCAGGCAAAAGAGAAAAAAGATCATGGTCACCGTGATGACGCCTCGTTCATCCCTCAGCTTGGAGCCGCATCTGCCAGAGAGGCGAATCATTTCTTTTCCTCCGCATTCTCAATCATCATGTAATAGCTTTCGGTCAGCTCGAATTTTTGCCCGGTGGCCAGCAAGTAAAAGGAGAGGGTGGCTTCCGCACGGAGATGGTTTCCCTTCTTCCAGCGCCCGTCTGCCAGTTCGATCCGAACGTCGTGATCCGCAACGCCCAGCCCCGCCTTCAGCTCTTCCTCTCCCCGTTCCCTGGCATGGTACTTGGCCAAGCCGTAATTGGGCTGTACAGCTGCAATTCGCCCGGCTTCGTATGCAGCAGCGAGCGCCTTTTGCTTGTTGTACAAAATGCTGAATTGATCAAAGGCAAACACAATCAACAGCCACACCAGCGGAAAGACCAAAACAAACTCCAGCATCTGACTGCCGCGCTCGTCCTGGAACAACGCGCACATTTTTCGACGCCAGCCGCCACTCATGAAGCGGCCCCCATGAGTGGCGGCAGCTGATGCAGACCGTATGCCCCCAGCAAAAAAACGGCAAACGGAAATGAAATCGCCGCTTCGTCTTTGCCAGGCAGCCACAGCTGTCGATGTGCGGACCAGCCGGCCGCAAGCCTCTGCAAGTTGTCCCGCAGAGGCGCCCAAACGCGAGGAAGCAGCACAATCGAAATGAGGCAGAGCAAGATTGCGGACAGAAACAGCAGGTATACCTCCGACCAGCTGCTCCACGCGCCAATCGCCATGAGCAGCTTTTGATCGCCCATACCCATTCCTTTGCAGACGACAGGGCCGACCGTAAGCAAAAACGCCCCGGCTACTCCTCCCAAAGCCGTCCAAACTGTACCTGCCTGCCATTGCTCCCACAGCCCGGCGGCAATCAGCGGAAGCGTCAGCCAATTGGGAACCTTGCGGCGGCGCCAGTCATAGAACGCTGCTGTCACCAATAGCGCGAACAGGATTACGCCATTCATTTGCTGATTTTTTCCTGCAGCTCGGACAGCTTTGCGTCTTCGGCTTCCCCAAGGCTTGCCAAGGTCGGGATAATCAAAATGAGGATCACGGCTACGATGATCACCATCTCCACAATGGTCACGCCTTCCTCTTCCCGCCAAAACCGCTGGGCATACTTTTTGAACCAGGCCATTCGCGCTCACTCCTTTTTTCGTGTTCGGCTTTCTTCTTTCACTTTGTCAAAAGACAGTGCCCCCCGCAAAAATATTTCACAAGCGTTCCTCGATCCCGATGAAAGCCGGCCCCATCACCAAAAACAATAGCGGAACCCCCATCAAAACAATGACAAACGGCAACAGCCGGATATTCAGACGGTTCATCCGCGTCGCCGCCTCGTCCTCCAGCTGCCGTACCTGCTCCTCGACCTGTACGGCCAGCATGCCGGCAATGCTTACACCTTTGTTGACCGCTTCGTTCATCTCCAATGCGATCGTCGTCAATGCGTCTACTTCCCAGCGAAAGGCCAGCTCCTCCAAAGCCTTTCTCCATGTCCCAAGACGCCGCTCTTCCATTTCCAGGCGAGCCATCTCATGACCCAGCCTCGCATCGAAACGCTGTGCCGTCTCCTTGACCGCTGATTGCAGCGGCATTCCTGCCTCCACCAGCGCGAGCACAATGCTAAAAAAGACGGGTACCTGCTCCCGGATCTCTCCTTTGGCCCGCTTATCCAATCCGTCCAAAATCCAGGCTGGGAGCAAAAACAAAATCAGGCTGGCTAAGAGCGGCAAGCCGTTCGCAGTATGAAGGGAATGCTGCACGTACACGCTGGCGGCCAGATGCATCAGGGAAGAAGCCATCAGAATCAGCCCGATCGCCCGGACGAGCACAATTTCGGGCAGGCTCACTTTCAGGCGGAGCCTTTGCAGCGTCTCCTCCGTCTTTTTCCGGTCGATGCCCAGCCATCCACACAACCGCTCCAGAACATCATCGTGCTTTTCCAAATAGCGTACGAGCGTCCACCTGCTTTGCGACTGCTGAAAGGAGTGCTCCAGCTGGGCTTGTTGTTCCTGTTCAATCCTGCTAAAAAGAGACAGAATGATCCCATCGCCGCTGCCGAGACAGGCCGGAAACCCGTATAAAAAAAGAGCCAATCCGATCAGCGCACATAACAGTCCCATGGCTCACCCTCCTTTGTGAACGCTTTTTTGCGCGACATAGCGAATGGCTTCCCCGCCCAGCAGGATGCACGCCAAAGACGCCAGGATCAAAAGCCGTCCTCCCAGCGTAGCGGTTAATGCATCAAAATGATGCGGATTGTTGACGAAAAGCGCGATCACGAAGACAAAAGGCATGACGCTAAGAAGGTTTACTTGGGAAATGATCTGTGCCATGGCGGCCTTTTGCCTGCGCATAGACTGTCTGCGCCGCAAAATGGTCGAAGCGGCCAAATCGAGCGTCTTGGCCATATCTCCTCCCATTTCCCGCTGAATCTGCACGATGGTCGCCAAGTATTTTACGTCCGCTGAACCTGTCCGCTCGTAGAACGATCCCATCACGCGCTCCAATGGCACCTGTGCCCGCAGCAGCTCGACGATCCGACGGTACTCGTCTCTCACGCTTGCCTCCAAATACGGACTTGCGGCTACTTGCTCAAACGCATGCAAATAGGACGGGGATGTGCGCAAGGAACTGGCCATGAGCCGGATCGCTTTCACATTTCCTGCCTCGAACTGATCTTTTCTTTTCGCACCCCAGATCATCACGACTCGCTCCGTAAACAGGATGCCTGCCAACAGCGCTGGCGATGCAAGCAGCCATGACTGCAAAATACGCGCAGTAAGTGCAAACGAGACGAGACCGGACAAAAAGGCAAAGGCAACGTACTGATTGCTGCCCCAGCCTGAGCGCGATTGCAGCAGCCTGTCCTCCAACCGGCTCCAGATCGTTTTTCTTTCGCGCTGAAGCTGATCGATGATGGCGTGCTTCCCTGCCGGCCCCCGCGCAAACCACGTACGGGGAGCGAGCAACAAAAGCAGGCCGATTCCGACTCCCGCAGCGATAGGCAAGCTCAAATCCGTCATGCTTCTCCCCCTAGCACGATATAGGCTCTGTGAAAAAGACCTGATCAATTTCCTCCCGCGTCAATCCCTTTTCCACCCATTGCTTGATCAATCGCTCGGGACGATAGCCTGTCCATTTGAAGTGTCCAATCACTTTCCCATCGCGGACACCCGTAGGCTCATATACGTAAATGTCCTGCAAATAGACGCGGTCAGGCAGCACCTGTTTGACATTGCACGCCCGTTTAATCCACTCTTCATGCGACTGACCTGTGCCTACCACCTCTGTGATCGCCACCACTTTGCGGCTGCCGTCTTCCTCAAAACGCTTTACTTGCACAATCAAGTCCAACGCTGATCCGATCATCAAATTACGCTCTTCGGCGCTGTAGACCTCATCCGCTTTCCCGAACAATATGGGCAGCGTCGAATCCACCAGTGCACGCGGAGAGTTGGCATGCGCCGTACTCCAACTGCCTGGGTGATCGGTATTCATCGCCCAGAGCATGTCTACGATTTCGCCGCCGCGCGTCTCTCCGACCATGATGACATCGGGACGCTTGCGCAAGGACAGCCGGACGCAATCCTTGATCGAAAAACCGCCTTTGCCTTCGTAGTTGGCCGGCTTTGCCAACAGGCGGCGCACAAACGGATGCTGCAGTTTCAGCTCCAAAACATCCTCAATCGTAATGATGCTAAGCGAGGGAGAGACGTACTGGGAGATCAAATTGAGCAAATGTGTTTTCCCCGATCCGGTCCCGCCGCTTACGATTCCCGATGCACGGGAAAGACCGACTGCACGCCGCAAAAACAGCAGCATCGGTTCGCAAATGGAGCCATAGCGCAAATAATCGGCTTCACTCAAAAGCTCCCTGTGCTTCCGTATGGTCAGCATATGTCCATCGGGCGAGATGGATCGATGCGTGGCCGCCACCCGTGAGCCATCCGGCAATTGCGTATGTAGCTCCGCCTTCGTCTCGTTGAATTCCCTTCCCATGGTTGCCGCGATTCTCTCCAACAGCCGCAGCATTTCCTCCTCGTCGCGGAAAACGGGAATGTCTGGCGCCTCCAGACGTCCTGTACTTTTTCTTTCCACGACGAGATGGTCATAGCGGTGAAACAAAATCTCGGTAACGTCCGGGTCATCCAGCAGCTGGTCCAGCGGCCCCCATCCTGTCAATGAATGAAGAATGCGCTTTGCCTCTGCCTCCAGTTGCAGCGAGGATAGCGGTGTTTGTGTTTCGAGAAGCATTTGGATGTCCGCAATCAACTCCATCAGAAACGGCTGGGAGTTTTTCTCCTCCCATAGACGCTTGCCGTATTTTTCGACAATCTGGGTCCGGATCGAGACCTCTGCCTCCGGGGAAATCCGCGCATCTCCGGCGGGCGGCGTCACATTGGCTTGCATTTTTTCGTGCAGCGTCTGCGGCAATCGCGCCGCCTCTCTGCCAAGTGTGCGCAAATCGTGTATGGGACGCCCCTGGTTTTGGATGCCAAGCAAATGCTTTTTATCAAACATGGCAGCTCCTCCTTATCCCCATAGCCATCGTAATAGAGTCGGCCGTTCCTTGGGCTTCGCGCCCGGGACGGTTGCCGGTTTTTCCGCATCAACAGGCAGCAATGCTTTTCCCAATGTCTCAATTGCTTCCTTGGCTGCCGAACGCCCCGGATGGAGCATGACGGGTATGCCGCTGTTGATCGACTTTTTGACTTCCACATCATCCGGTATGGAGAAAATTTTCTTGCTGGGATGCAGTTGAAAATATGCACGAATTTCTTCCAGGGTGAACATTTCTTTTCGTTGGAGCCGGTTCATGCACATTTGGATTCGCTCTTCCGGATAGTCGGCCTCCCTGAGCAGTTTTAACAATCGTTGAATATTCTCGATGGAATCCACAACCGGGTTGCCTACCATGACCACTTGCTCGGCGAAAAACAGGGCCTGGATGGTCGCATCCGTCGTATCAGGAGCCGTATCGATGAGAATGACATCATACTGGCTCTGCTTCAATGTCTCGAGAATGAGGTAAAGATGGTAGTCTTTGATCTCAAAGCTGTGTCGGATATCTCGCGGGGAGGTAAGTACATCCAGACCCGTTTCGGTGTGGCGTACGACGTATTTGGATATGTCATGAGGGGACAACGGCATTGCTGAAACGAACTCCTGCCATTCTTCGCTGCGCACCAGGCGCGGGTCTCGTCCTTGATGCAATGCAGCGGTTTGCAGCTGGGCATCGATTTCCTGCACCCATGTAAAAAGATTGGGAGTACGCGGCAGGTTAAGAGCAGTAGCGAATGTGCCGAGATCCAGATTGAAGTCTACAGCCAGTACCCGCAGTGAGCGCCCTTCCCTTTTCTGCATGGCGAAAAATATGGCGAGCTCCCGCGAGATGAAAGTCTTGCCTACGCCGCCTTTTGGCCCGTATACGGTAATCAAATGCTTGGTTGGCGGTTGCGACGATATCGGGAGTACAGGCTGAACAGGTGACGCTGAAATCGTTTGTGGCTGTGCAAGCTGGCTAGAGCCGGGAAAAACGGCTGCCGCATGCGCTGGCGGGGAGACCTTGGCAGCTTCTGCCCCAGAAACTCCGGCTGACATCAGCGCCAGCGCTTCTAGTTGACCAGGCTGTACCGGCTTTGTCACCACCCAGATTCCCAAATTGCGGAAAAACGGCTCCCACGTAAGTTCTTGTGGCGAGCAGGCTGCGATAAAGGATAAGTGTGGATATGCCAATCGAAATTGCTGGCAAAGAATGCCGCGCTCTGTTTCTTTGATCCCTCCGAGCAGCACCATATCCGGGCGCAGCGATTGCAACAGGTTCCACGCTTCCTCGATGCACGTCGCCTGGCCGCCAATCTCCAACCACTGACTTGAAGCCAATCCCTGCCGCAGTTCCAGCGCAGATTCCATATCGTCATCCACGATGAGCAAGCGTTTTTTCACTCTCTTTCCTCCTCTTGTACGCCCCAGCGTTTCTTCGTTTTCATGAGCTCAGCCGCAAAATGGGCATCGCCTATTCCCGGTTCCTCCCCATCGACCACTGCTGCCAACCCTAGTCGAATTTTCCCGTAATGAAGCGCATGCGTGAGGAGAACTGCTTCGGTTTTTGATAGCAAGAGAGTCACTGCTGCCAAATTTGGCTGATCTCCCTCCATTTCTCTTTGCACGTCTATGATGGGCATGTTTTTCAACAGCAGACCAGAATGTGCTCCGACATCATCTTCAAAGGATGCATACACATGTACATGCCCCCCTGTCGACAAATGAGGCGACACACCTGACACATTGTCAACCGGTATGCTCATTCCTGTCATGCTTGCATTCAGTTTGGCCGCGCCTTGCAAAGGGTCTGACGGCTCCAGATCAGTTGCGAGCAGCGGACGTCCGCCCTGCACTTTTCGGCTTAAAGACCTTCCGACCAAGTCGGATGCCTCGCTCCAAAGCAGTAAGCCGGGAATCGGCAGCGATTTTCCCTGAAACAGTCCCCCCGTGCTGACCGTCAATGGCTCAATATCTTGTGCTTCTAACAACTGTCCGCTTTCCTTATCCACATTGGGCCGCAATTGTATGTACGTCACGGTCTGGGGTTTCACGATCAAATAAGCCCCCAGGCTTACACACAGCGCCAGCAGCAGCAATGCCAGCAGCCTTAGTGGATGTATAGACATGGTTCTCCCTCCTCTCGTACAGGCTGTATCTTCAGCCTATACGGAGTCTTAGGGACAAAAAAAGCCGGTACAGTTGACCGGCGATTTTCTTTACCTATAAACAAATGCAAAAAAGCTGTATTCACCATTACTTTCGCAAGTAATCGGGAATACAGCTTTATTCGTTCGTTCGCTGAAAACTGGATCTGCATGCTTGCCAAGGGTGTGTGGATAAGTCCTCGACCGATTAGTATTCGTCAGCTC
>NZ_JBHUJW010000021.1:0-148873 GCF_042683565.1 Brevibacillus sp. GCM10020057 | reverse complement strand
TTCCGGATCATGCGACCCGAAAACCTATCCGGTATTAGCATAAGTTTCCCTATGTTATCCCGGTCTGAGAGGCAGGTTGCCTACGTGTTACTCACCCGTCCGCCGCTAGGGTCCGAAAAACCTCGCTCGACTTGCATGTATTAGGCACGCCGCCAGCGTTCGTCCTGAGCCAGGATCAAACTCTCCAATAAAATTTGTTTCTGGTTCATCGCTTTTTCAAGCTGGCAAATCATTAAATGATAGACTCATCAACGCTTTCGCTGTTCAGTTTTCAAAGAGCATTTTTGTCAATCGCGCTTGTGGCGTCGACTCTTTTAACTATATCAGGTCTTGTCTCAAAAATCAAGGGTTATTTTTAGAAGTTTAGCTTTTTTTCATTCTCCTTAAAATTACCCTCAAAAGCGACAAGATTTATCTTATCAAGTTGGCATCGAAAAGGCAAGCAGAAAAGCCAAAGAAATTTTAACTTTCCTGTCAGACATCCAAAATGACGCGCATTTCATGCACGGGATCAACCAGAGCAGACGACCGCAGCTCGCTCGGCAACTCGTTCCACGCGGCTTGCCTGTTTTCCCTTCTCTAATTTTGCGAGACACAGACAAAGGCCGCGCTTCTCTGGATCTTTCATACGTGCAAGAGGATGAAGGCACTTCACTGCCTTACGGAAGCTTCTGGTGTAAGAAAATGGCAGCTGCACCGCAGCGCTTTGTCAGCTGTACATCATGCTCCAGCCGATCCCCCGCATGAGCGACGACTTGCCCACCCGACTCACGGAGCCTCCCCCGCGAAATATCGGCCCAATCTTACGCCGCGACGCAGCGACCTTCCCAACTGCCTGCAGACCGGCTCTACAGCATCTGCCCAAGCATGAAAAAAACAGCACATACGGGTTCCGGCGACAGGTGTACCGTAAAAGGCAAGAGACCGCCATAGACGAGAAAAACAGAATAAAAAACACGGACAGAACGCTCACGTAGATGCTGCTTCATGCGTACGTCCCAAAGCTCACCCGTTTCCACACGTCCGCGCAGTTTGCCAGGGAGAAATGGCAGCCGAGTTGATGGCAAGGGGTCCGGCATACTTTTTGGCCGCTCCCCCGCGCAGAGTCGAGATACAGCTTCGGATTATCGGAGATGCCCTTTACATCGTCTACAGGCAGCAAGTATCCGCCATCCGCAATCGCGGTGGTCTCGGAGTACGAGCGCAGCTTGCCGGACCAAATTTGCTGCCTGACTCTTGTGCAACTCTCTATGCAGTAATATTTTAGTATGCATTCTCTAATTTCAGAAACAAATTTACGGCAAAACATAAAAAAAGAGACAGACGTTTTATCTGTCTCTTTCGCAGGAAAAACGGCGAGCCGCTTTCCTTACATCATGCCCATGCCGCCCATGTCTGGCATTCCGGCAGGAGCTTTGTTTTCTTCTGGTTTGTCAGCAATGACTGCTTCAGTAGTCAGGAACATAGCAGCTACGGATGCAGCATTGGACAGCGCGGAGCGGGTAACTTTGGCAGCATCTACGATACCAGCTTCCAGCATGTTTACATACTCTTCGGTAGCAGCGTTGAAGCCGATACCTACTGCTTCTTTTTTCAGGCGCTCTACGATGACAGAGCCTTCCAGACCTGCGTTCGCAGCGATTTGGCGAACTGGCTCTTCCAGGGAGCGGAGGACGATTTGTACACCTACTGCTTCTTCGCCTTCTGCTTTTACAGCTTCAACAGCTTTGATTGCGTTGATCAGAGTTGTACCACCGCCAGGAACGATACCTTCTTCTACTGCAGCGCGAGTAGAGTTCAGAGCGTCCTCGATGCGGAGCTTTTTCTCTTTCAGTTCGGTTTCAGTTGCAGCACCGACTTTGATCACGGCTACGCCGCCAGCCAGTTTAGCCAGACGCTCTTGCAGTTTTTCGCGGTCGAAGTCGGAAGTAGTGTCTTCGATTTGTTGACGGATTTGTGCTACGCGGCTGTCGATGGCAGCTTTGTCGCCAGCACCTTCCACGATGGTAGTGTTTTCTTTGGTAACGACGACTTTGCCTGCGCGGCCCAGTTGATCCAGCTTGGTGGATTTCAGGTCCAGACCCAGTTCTTCAGTGATAACTTCGCCGCCAGTCAGAGCAGCGATGTCTTGCAGCATAGCTTTGCGGCGATCGCCGAAGCCAGGAGCTTTTACCGCTACAGCTGTGAAGGTACCGCGCAGTTTGTTTACTACCAGAGTAGCCAGCGCTTCGCCTTCTACGTCTTCTGCGATGATCAGGAGAGGTTTGCCGCTTTGTACCACTTGCTCCAGTACAGGCAGAACTTCCTGGATGTTGGAGATTTTCTTGTCAGTGATCAGGATGAAAGGATTGTTCAGAACCGCTTCCATCTTGTCAGTGTCAGTGATCATGTAAGGGGAAGCGTAGCCGCGGTCAAATTGCATACCTTCTACTACTTCCAGCTCGGTTACGAAGCCTTTGGACTCTTCAACGGTGATAACGCCGTCTTTGCCCACTTTTTCCATAGCTTCTGCGATCAGGTTGCCCACTTCTTGATTGTCAGCGGAAATAGCCGCTACTTGTGCGATAGAAGCTTTGTTTTCAACCGGTTTCGCAATCGATTTGATTTCTTCTACAGCAGCGCGAACTGCTTTTTCCATACCGCGGCGGATCACCATCGGGTTGGCACCAGCCGTTACGTTTTTCAGACCTTCACGGATCATAGCAGCTGCCAGAACCGTTGCAGTCGTAGTACCGTCACCAGCGATGTCGTTGGTTTTGGTAGCTACTTCTTTCACCAGCTGTGCGCCCATGTTTTCATAAGCGTCTTCCAGCTCGATTTCTTTTGCGATGGTTACACCGTCATTGGTGATGAGCGGAGAACCGAATTTTTTCTCCAATACTACGTTGCGGCCTTTTGGACCGAGGGTCACTTTCACCGCGTTTGCCAACGTTTCCACACCGCGGAGCATCGAGCGGCGAGCGTCTTCAGAGAACTTTACTTGTTTTGCCATCTAATCTCTACCTCCTGTTATGTGTTTGCTTGTTCAACTTCCTATGACTTGCTATATCAAGTTCATTAACCGACAATCGCGAGGATATCGGATTCACGCAGCACGAGGTATTCTTTATTGTCTACCTTTACTTCAGTTCCGGCGTATTTGGAGAAGATCACTTTATCGCCTTCTTTTACTTCCAACGCGATGCGCTCGCCGTTGTCAGCAACACGACCGGAGCCTACTGCGATGACGCGGCCTTCTTGCGGTTTTTCCTTTGCCGTATCAGGCAGAACGATACCGCTCGCAGTCGTTTCGTCTTTGGAGATAGCTTCGATTACCACACGGTCACCCAATGGCTTAAGCACTAAAAACACCCTCCTCAAGAAATATAGGTAAACAGATTTATTGTTGTTAGCACTCGCTTCATATGAGTGCTAACACCCAACTCCTATAATAATGAATCACTATCTACTTTGCAAGTAGTTTCCCTCACTTTTTTCCATATCCCAGCCCTCCTGACGGCAACTCTCGCAAATCCTCATCTAGCAAAAAGTGTTCTGCCAAACCGTCGCGCTCATATAAATCAAATAGAGTCAGACAAGCTAACCAAGGAGGGATCTGCGCATGCGCAAATGGCTGCTGATTGGTGCGTGTGTTCTGTCGATTGCGGGCATCAGCCGTTTCTTCTCATCCGAGCATTCTTCCCTGATCCGGGTCAACCTCTACCCTGCTACCCTCTACTGGGACGGCCGCAAAGTCGTCTCGAACCAAAAGTCGGGAGCAAGCGCCGGTATCCTCCCTCAAGATGTGCCGCCTGCGCTGGAATACAAAGGCACGCTCTACGTTCCGCTCTCTGTCGTCGGCCGTCAGTTGAACAAGCCGGTGGGCTGGGACGCCGCTTCCTATTCCGCCTGGGTTGGACAGCCCCCCGCTGCGCTTGCCAAGCAAGTTTTGCCAGCATCGCCGCAGCCCGCCGTTCCCGCTATCACATCAGCGACGACTCCATCTGGTAACGCTGCTGCACCTGCCAGTACGACGGCGGCGGCATCGGCCAAGGCACCGCAGCCCAATAACCTCTTCGGACTTACACTCGGCATGTCCGCCGCTGACGTAACCAGGCAGCTGGGAGCGCCTGGGCGCAAAGAACCGAGCAGCCTTGGCTACCAATGGTGGATTTACAACAGCGATCCGGCCCGTTACGTGCAAGTCGGCATCGGAGCTGACGGCAAAGTCGTGGACCTGTACTCGCTCGCTCCGCAGGCCAGGCTGGGAGAGATCGGCATCGGCACGCCCCTGCAGGCTCTGGAGCGTTTGCACCCTCTGCAGAACGTGGTCTCCTTCTCATACATGGGCGCAAACGTGCAAATCACCAACCAGAAACAGCAGCGGCCGCTCGTCATGGAAAACGGTGTCGCTGCCATCTACTATCTGGACAAGCAAAACAACGACAAGGTGACCGCGCTGCGCCTGATCGATACACAGATGCTCCTGCGCGGGGGCTTTTATGAAACGAAGTGGACATATCAGGGACAAGCTCCTGATTTCGACCCGCCCGCCCTCTCCGTGCAGGAGCGGGAGATGGTCAACGCGGCGTACGAGCGGCAGATTCTCGATCTCGTCAACGTCTCCCGTTACCGCGCCAAACTGCCCCCGTTGCAATGGAGCGAAGCGGCCGCACAGGTGGCGCGAAGCCACAGCCTCGACATGGAGACCAACGACTTTTTTGACCACGTGTCGGCAACGACGGGCAGCACTCCGTTCGACCGCCTGAAGCAGGCGAAGATCTCCTACCGAATGGCCGGCGAAAACATTGCCGCAGGCTATCCGGATGCCATCGAAGCGCACGAAAGCTGGATGAACAGTCCCGGCCACCGGAAAAACGTGCTGGAAAAAGGCTTTACCCAGCTCGGCGTAGGCGTCATTTCCGACTACTACACCCAGACCTTCCTCACACCCGCAAAATAAAAGCGTTCCCGTACAATCGGAACGCTCATGGAAGCCGAACCTGTTCTTTCAACTTTTGGACACCGCGGGCAAACTCGACAACGACCGTCTCGTATTCTTTGGTATGCAGGATGAGCCATGGCGCCCTCCCGCCGCGCTTGGGCATGATGACAAACATTTCTGCAATATCCGCATCGATGCCGGCCGAGCGAAGCACCAGACGCTTGGGAGGCGTCAACGGGATTTTCACAATCATGACGTGGTCGAGAGAAGGACTGAACTCGAGGACACGCCCGCTTACGCTGTCCAGTATATGCTGCGCTTCCGCCTGCAGAGCTTCGCTGTTGTCGAATGTCGCCACCACTTTCTGCTGATCCGAGTCAAACAGTTCGATTTTCTCCGCCACTGCCGCACCGGGCGACGAGAAGAGCAGCGCCACACATAAAATCAGCCACATACTGCCGACACCTCCTGTCATAACCGTATTAGTATTGCCCGCTTCCATCCGGACATACGAAAAGGGGCGTCTCCAAGTCAAAAAATCGACTTTTGAGACGTCCCTTCGTCTTGATCTGCTAACGAACGGCTTCCTCCGTTTCGTAGCCGTATTCTCTTTCCCACTCTGCTTCTTCCCTGAGCTGCTTGCGATAGACAACCCGCGACAGCCAGATGCTCATCTCGTACAAGAGCAAGAGCGGGATGGTCACCAAAATGTCGCTCACGATCTCGGGCGGCGTCAAGGCAATCCCGACGACCGCGAGACCGAAGTAAGCAAAGCGGCGCATTTTCGCAAGCCTCATCGGGTTCAAAATGCGAAGCCGCGTCAGGAACATGACGATGATCGGGAGCTGAAACAGCACGCCGAACGGGATCACCATGTTGAAAAGAAAGCCGAAATACTCCGCAATGCCGTAGTTGGGGTCCGCGCCAATAGTCGCGGTCATGTTGGTCATGAACTGCATGATCATCGGAAAGACCACGTAGTAGCCGAACACAATACCGATCAGAAACAGGATGCACGCAGCCGGAATGAAGTAAAGCGCCCCCCGCCTTTCATTCTCTTTCAGCCCCGGAGAAACGAAGCGCCATAAATGGTACAGCGCCACCGGCAGCGTCACCACAACCCCGATCAAAAACGCGAACTGCATGTACACGCGCAGCGCGTCTGACGGATGCAGGGAGATGATCGGAACGCCATCAGCGATCGGCTCCTGCTTCAAATATTCAATGAGCGGTCCAGCCAAAAAGAAGCCGGCAACCAACGCGACAACAAATACGGCCAGCACCCACAGAATGCGCTTCCGCAGCTCTGCCAGGTGCTCAACCACTGTCATTTCCTGATCCTTCATGGCAGCCACCTTGCCCAATCAAGCCTTTTGTTGTTCCTTTTCCATTCGGGAACGCTCCAATTCCATCTGTTCCCGGATTTCTTTCTCGATGCGCTCCCGCTCCAGGCGCTCGCGAATCTCGCGCTCGATCTTTTCACGGTCAAGGGCATCCTTTTCCGTCACAGCCGCCGCTTTGGCAGCACCGTCTTTTCCTTGCTCCTTGCGCTTGGCTTCGTCCTCGTCATCGTCGTCGCTCGTCAGGCTGCGAGTCGCATTCTTGAATTCCCTGAGCGTGTGACCGACGGCACGCCCCAGCTCCGGAAGCTTTTTCGGTCCGAACAATACCAATGCCAAAATCAAAATAAGAATCAGTCCAGGAATCCCAATTGTACTCATGCTCGTTCACTCCTTTTTCCTGTTCATTTCCAGTCTAACCAACTAGGACTTCAGTAAACCGCCGTAACCCAAGCGCGTCATGTCCGCAGCCTCGATGCGCTCTCCAGCCAATATCCGCGGCAGAAAGACGTCAAAGGAGGTGACTTTCTCATGCATCACCGCGCCGGGCAGGCCGAGAATCGGCGTATCTCCCTTGTAGGCGACCATCAGCATCGAGCCGGGCAGCATCGGCGTCCCGTAGCGTACCACCTCTGCGCCTACACCGGCAATCGCTCCCGGCGTACGGTCGTCCGGATCGACAGACATGCCGCCGGTTACCAAAATCATGTCGACGCCTTGCTCAAGGAAGTAATGAATTTCCCGTTCAATCCATTCCTTGTCGTCAGGGGCAAAGCGCTGCTCCACGATCTCCGAGCCGAGCGCCTCCACCTTGTTGCGGATGACCGGCCCGAACTTGTCCGCGATTCGCCCGGAGAAGACTTCTCCCCCTGTAGTGACAAGGCCGATCCGCTTTTCCTGGAACGGCTTTACTTGCACGATTGGCCCGTCGAACTGCCTGGCCAGCTCTTCCAGTTCGACGATCCGTTTTTCTTCTATAATCAGCGGAATGATTCGGGTAGCGGCCAGCGTGTGCCCGGGATGGACCACCTGATCGCCGTAGATAGTGGAAAACGCGATGCCTTCCAGCTCGTTCAGCGCATGGACGGCGGCTGCATTGATCTTGGCCAGCCCTGTCCTCGATGCCTTCATGGAGACTTTGCCTTCGTACGGCTCCGTCAAAGTCAAGCCTGCACCCGCTACCGCCCTGGCGATCCGCAGGCCGGCCTCCTCCTCGTGAATAAACCCTTCCGGCATTTCCAGCACGTAGATGTGCTCCTTGCCGATGGAGAGCAGGGGCTCGATGTCTGCCTCCGTCACGACGTGGCCCTTTTTGAAAAGACGTCCCTTAAACTCGCCGGGCAAAATTTGCGTCATATCGTGCGGAAGCATCATGCCAATCGCCTCGCGCACCGGCACTTCTCGCAACTTCGGTTTCTCTACCATCCTAACCCGCCCCAATCTTCATTCGCCTTTCCCGTCCCCTGCAGGATGTGCAAGGCGTCCGACAGCATGTCCCCGATGGCGTTGTAACAAATCTCCACGCCCATCGGATTGCCTGGCAGGTTGATGATGAGAGAATTGCCCCGCGTACCCGCTACCGCTCGCGTCAGCATGGCACGGCGAGAATGCTGCAGACTGGCACGGCGCATTTCTTCGGCCAGCCCAGGTACCGGCCTGTCGATCACCCATCCCGTCACTTCCGGAGTGACATCCCGCGGACTAAGTCCCGTTCCGCCGGTGACAATCAAAAGATCGCATTTTTCCCGATCTACGAGCTCGATCATGTTTTCCTGCAGATCTTCCATATCATCCGCGACCGCCCGGTAGATCGCCACGTCTACATGCAACCATTCCGTCGTCAATTTACGAATAATCGGGATGCGGTCGTCTACGCGCGCTCCTCTGGCGATGGTGTCGCTTGCCGAAATAACGCCTACCTTCCATTTGCCCACAGCTCATTCCTCCGTTTGCTCATTCGATTGTATTGTACACTTTTTTGTTCCTGTTGTAGATAGTGCCCTCCGAAAAGAACACTCCTGACACAAAAGATTCACGATTGAATGAAGCCGCTCTCGGTTACCAGTCCATCCAGCAAGATGTCGTGCGGCTCCCGCGGAACTGCATCGACGACCTGCATGGCGAAAGCGACGCCCACGAGCAGCGGGCGGCGAACCAGACCTGCGAGAAACCGGTCGTAATAGCCTCCCCCATAACCCATCCTGCCGCCCTGCCGGTCAAATGCGACTCCGGGCACAAGCACCGCATCGAGCCGATCCAGATCGGCGGCAACGGACAGCGCCGGGTCGGGTTCCCATATCCCGTATACGCCTTGCTTCAGCATGTGCGGGCCTTCGTACCGGTACGGGACGATCCGCCTCCCGGAAGAAATGGTCAGAGGCAGCCAGATTTCCTGCCCCCTCGCCATCGCCTCCTGCACAAAAGGCAAGATGTCCAGCTCCGCTCCGAACGGGTGAAACGCCATGATCGCCCGCGCCTGCGCCAGTCTCTCGCTTGCGGCCAAATGGCGGCACGCCTGGGCGGAGTATGACGCGCGCATGGCGGCCGGCATCTGCTGGCGCTCCTCGATGATCCGCTTCCGAAGCTGTTGTTTTTCCTCTTTTTGTTCCATACCCGACCTCTCTCCTCTCCCGCTCCGCCGGTAACATGCCCCAAGGCTTGTCCCTGACGCTCTCTGTAAGCTACACTGGCATTAGTCTATAAAGAGGTGAACCTGATGATTTTGCTGCAAGCTGAACATATAGAAAAAACGTACGGCATTGAAACCATTTTACAAGACATCTCCTTGCAAATACAAACAGGGGAAAGAGTCGGCCTCGTCGGCGTCAACGGCGCAGGCAAATCGACGCTGATGAAAATTCTCGCCGGAGAGCTAAGCTGCGACTCCGGGACGATCCGCATCCCCAAGGACGTCACTCTCGGCTATTTGGCGCAAAACAGCGGACTGGAATCCGAGCGCAGCATCTGGGACGAAATGCTTTCTGTCTTCACACACCTGCAGCAGGAAGAGCAGGAGCTGCGGGAGTTGGAGGCCAAAATGGGCGATCCTGCTGTCATCGCGGACGAGAAGCGCTACCAGCAACTGCTGGAAAACTACTCCCACCGCTCCGAGGCGTTCAAGGAAAAGGGCGGATACAGCTACGAGGGCGCCATCCGCGGCGTGCTGCACGGCCTTCGCTTTGCGGACATGGATTACCAGACGCCGATCGGCACGCTGAGCGGCGGGCAAAAGACCCGCCTGGCACTGGCGAAGCTGCTGCTGCAGTCGCCGACCATTTTGCTTTTGGACGAGCCGACCAACTATCTGGACATCGAGACGCTGACCTGGCTGGAGACGTATTTGCAAAACTACCCGGGCGCGATCCTCGTCGTCTCTCACGACCGCTACTTCCTCGACAAGCTGGTGACGATCGTCTATGAAATCGAGCGCCATCGGGCCACCCGCTACGTCGGCAACTACAGCCGCTTTCTCGACCAGAAGGCCGCCCGACTCGAGCAGGAGTTGAAGCGGTACGAGAAGCAGCAGGAGGAAATCGCCAAGCTGGAGGATTTCATCGCCCGCAACATCGCCCGGGCGACGACGACCAAGCGCGCGCAGAGCCGGCGCAAAACTTTGGAGAAAATGGAGCGGCTGGACAAGCCGATCATGCAAAACAAGTCCGTCAACTTTTCGTTTGACGTGTCCAAAATGAGCGGGAACATCGTCATGAAGGCGCAAAATGTAGCCATCGGGTACCCGGGCGCCGTGCTGTCAAGCGGGCTGACCTTCGAGCTTGAACGGGAAGAGCGGGTCGCACTGGTCGGACCGAACGGCATCGGCAAGTCGACCCTGCTCAAGACGATCGTCGGCGAGCTGCAAGCGCTCAAGGGCGACGTCCGGTTCGGCAGCAACGTGACAATCGGCTACTACGACCAGGAGCATCGCAATCTGAACCTAAGCAATACGGTGCTCGGCGAAATCTGGGATGAGTACCCGCAAATGCCGGAAAAAGACGTGCGCACCTTGCTCGGCAACTTCCTGTTCAGCGGGGACGACGTACAAAAGCGGATCAGTGATCTGTCCGGCGGCGAGCGCGCCCGCGTCTCTCTCGCCAAGCTCATGCTCAAGCAGGCCAATTTCCTGATCTTCGACGAGCCGACCAACCATCTGGACATCTACAGCAAGGAAGTGCTGGAAAATGCACTGTACGACTATCCCGGCACGATCCTGTTCGTGTCCCACGACCGCTACTTCTTAAACAAAATCGCGACCCGCGTCCTGGAGCTGTCACCGGGCGGCGTCACGAACTACCTGGGCAACTACGATTACTACGTGGAGAAAAAACAGGAGCTGGCCGAGCTGGCAGCCGAGCAGGCCGCACAACCGGCGAAAAAGCAAGGGGCAGCCGCCCAGCCGGAGAAGTCTTCATACGAACTGGATAAAGAAGCAAAACGGCGCGAGCGTCAGCGCCAGCGCCGTCTGGAAGAAATCGAAGCGACGATCCAAAAGCGGGAAGCGGATATCGTCCGCTGGGAGGAAGAACTGTGCCTGCCGGAAATCTACAGCGACCACGTCCAGGCCAAGGAGCGCAACGACCTGATTCAGGCTGCCCGCGAAGAGGTGGAGCGGCTGTACGACGAATGGAGCGCTCTCTCCGAGGAATAGCGAAGCACATCCCCGTCATGTCGAGCACTGCTCGTCTTTCGGTTCTCCCAGCGCCGCGTACAAGGCGGGCACGACGAGAAACAGGATGCAGGTCGCAGCCGTGACGATGCCGGAGTCGTTGAGCGCAAGTCCCGCCAGCGAACCGGCGATGACTCCGGCGAAGCCTTTCATCAAAAACGGCGTGTCGGCAGCCAGATGGCGCAAAAACCTGTTGCTCCACAAGGCCAGAAGCCCAAGGACGAGAAGCGAGACGACGAACACCTTGCTCCAGATGGAGAGGCGGATCAACCGCACGTTCATCGCGATTTTGCGTTCGATCATCTGCCCGACCTCATCCCACTGGCCGTTCACGATCCGCTCGGCAACCATGCCGATATGCGTCAGCGGCTGATCGGTCCACAGACTGAAGGCGATCAGCGCCATAACTCCCCCCATGAGGCCCCCTGTCAAAAGCAGGAGGCCTTTTTTGCCAATCGTCCAGCCTTGCAGCCGCGAGATCGTCACGGAAAAGCCGACGAGCCCCGCCAGAAAACCGCCCGCATCCGTCCCCAGCCCCGGTGCCGCCATGTAATACAGCACCACCGCAAAAAAGAAAGTCGCCAAATACGGGCGCACGCTTTTCCAGGCGAGCTCATACAGCGCTGCCACCAGCATGATCGCGCTCCCGATCAACACCCCCTCGAACTCGTTGCCCAGCCCGTAAAACCTCGCGCCGATCACCGGGTCGTAGCCGAGATAGGAGCGGCTCATCAGGTGCGCCCCTGTCCATCCGTCCGCCAAAAGGCTTGCCACCGTCACGCCGCAGACGATGGCAGTCGTCTGCGCCAAGGAACGCTGCTCCAGCCAAAAAGCAGCAAGCAGCGCTGCCACGATGAGGGCTCCGAGCACGAGCGGACCGGGAGCCATCCAGCCAAGCGCTCCTTCCAGAAGCAACAGGACCGGAAAGCAGAGCATGGCGAGCAGGGACAGCCGCACGCCTCGCCGCAGCCGCTCCAGCCTGCAGGCTGCCTGCATCCGTTTACCGATCATCCATAACAGGGAGGCAGAAGCCAGCGTGATAATTTGCAGCATGACATACGAGTAGAGGACGGAAGGTCGCGTGGCGTAAGTGTGATGAATACGCTCGACCATCGGCAGCAGCTGCGCCACTCCTCCCCCTCCATCCGTGCGGAAAGGATGGCCGTCCACTCCTTTCGGGATCGGAATTTCCAGCCACGAGAGAACGGTCGGCAACACATCCAGGCCGCTGACGAGGCCGGGCTGGCGCGTCGTCGCGGAAGTCAGCAGTCCCGGTTTGCCCCCACCCCATACGAGCACGGGAGGAAGGAGCGCTTTTTCCTTGGCCGACCGCGGATTGACGGACGGTGCAAGCAGCAGCACAAGCTGGTTGTCCCGCCGCTTTGCAAGCAGCTGATCCAGAAAGTCTCCCAGCTGTGCCAACACCCGCCTGTACTGACTCTCGAACCGGTCCGGGTGCATCTCGTCCGCCAGCTGATACAGCCGGGACAAGTCGGAAAGCTGCACCGTCACCAGCCCTGATATCCGGTCTTCCCGCAGCTTCTGCATCAAGTAGGGATAATTCGTTTCCAAGCCGTAGGGAGCCATCGGATTGGCAACGAGCGTCCGGGTAGTCAGGTCGCCTGCCGGAACCTTCCCCTGTGCGTCCATGGCGAACAGGACGCTGTGCCGCTGCCGGATTCCTTCCCCGTAGTCTCCGTTGCCGTAGACCGCAACCGGTACTCCATGCTTGGCAAGCGTCGAGCCGAGCAGGCCGATCTGCGGGGAATACGGCTTGTCTGCATTGTCGGCGAGCAGGCGGAAAATACCGGGAAAAATGATCGATGAGCGCGCCAGCTGCTGCGCTTCTCCCGCTGCCCCCAGCTCCTGTGCGCGTTCGCCTGCCGTCTCGTTGGGCGACAGCGCCTCCCATGGATGATAGGCCGTTCCGCTGCGCTCCGTATAAAGCGCTTGCCCCCCGCTCCCCATCAGCAAACAGCCGTTTGCCGCCGTCCTTGCTCCCGGTGTCCGGATCGACAAGGCCCCAGCTCCGGCTTTGCCCAACCATTTATCCACATGTGGATACTCGCGCAGCCGTTCCAGGTCGGAAAACGACAGCCCTTCCACAAACAACGCGATCACCTGCCGTTGTTCCCTAACTCCGGCTGCATTTCCGTTTATTGCTCCTCCAAACAATATCAGGAATGACATACAGACCATGATGACCCTGTTCTTCACTGCTGACCTCCTGTTGATAACCGTACCGCTCTTATCCACATATTCCACAAAACAATCCACAGGGCTGAGGGCGATTTTCCCGGTCATTTTTCGTGTTATCACCAGTATTCACAGGAGGGGGTAGGAACAACCCGAAAAGTTATTCGGATGCTGTGGATAAATAAAAACATCCCCGTCCAGCCGCCTTCTGAAAGGCAAGCATGGACGGGGACCGTTCAGCCCTGTCAATGTCCGGACAGCGGCAGCCCCGGCACTCCGTTCAGATCGAGTGCGGCGAACTGCCCTTTTTCGTAGCGGATGTATCCTGCTGCAGCAATCATCGCGGCATTGTCCGTACAAAGAGACAACGGCGGAATGACCAGCGGGATTCCTTCTTCCTGGCAACGGCTCTGCAGCCGCTCCCGCAATCCGCGATTGGCGGCGACACCGCCCGCCAGCAGCACCTGCTTCGCCTTGTGCTCCCGGACTGCTCGCAGCGTTTTTTCCACGAGCACTTCTGTCACGGAGTCCTGAAAGCTGGCCGCCAGATTGGCCGGTTCGATGGTCTCGCCACGCTGCGCCGCGTTGTGCAGCGTATTGAGCACCGCCGACTTGAGACCGCTGAAGCTGAAGTCGTACGAATCCGGCTCCAGCCACGAGCGCGGCAAGGGCACATTGGGCACGCCTTCATGCGCGAGCCGGTCGATGTGCGGGCCGCCCGGATACGGCATCTGCAGCGCGCGCGCCACCTTGTCGTACGCCTCGCCCGCCGCATCGTCGCGCGTCTCGCCCAAAATCTCGAACTGGCCGTGCTCCCGCATCCAGACGAGCTCGGTATGCCCGCCGGAGACGACGAGCGCGATCAGCGGGAAGTCCATTTCCGCCACCAGCCGGTTCGCGTAAATGTGACCGGCGATGTGGTGCACGCCGATGAGCGGAATGCCCCGCGCCAGCGAAATCGCTTTGGCCGCCGCCACGCCGACAAGCAGCGCGCCGACCAACCCCGGTCCGTACGTCACCGCGATGGCGTGGATGTCGTCCAACGTCTTACCCGCTTCGGACAATGCTTCCTCGATCGTCAAGGTGATGTTTTCTACGTGGCGGCGCGAAGCCACCTCGGGCACTACCCCTCCGAAGCGCTTGTGGATATCGGCCTGCGAGGCGATTACATTGGAAAGCACTTCCCTGCCGTCGCGCACGACAGCGGCAGATGTCTCGTCGCAACTGGTCTCGATTCCGAGAATATAAGTCGGCTCTCCCGACTGTTTGTGCGTTTGGTACGCCTGTTGCACGCGCATATCGTAGCGCGACGTATATGTCCTGTTCATTACAATTTCACCCACATAATAATTGCGTCTTCGTCATTGTCGGAATAGTAGCGTTTGCGCACACCGTGCTCCTTGAAGCCGAGCTTGGTGTACAGGTTGCGTGCGACGGTATTTGACGGCCGCACCTCCAGCGTCATGCTCTTGGCGTGAAACATTCTCGCCACGTTCATCATCTTGATCATGAGGGAAAGGCCGATCTTTTTCCCCCGGTACAGCGGATGGACCGCCACGTTGGTAATATGCGCCTCATCGAGGATAATCCACATTCCGCAGTACGCCACGATGCGGTTTTGATGGACGACCACGACATACCGGGCATTGGGATTTCTCGTCAGCTCGCCGACGAAAGCTTCATGGGGCCACGGGGTGCTGAACGACAGCCGCTCCAGCTCTGCGACGGCAGCGACGTCCTGCATCGTCATAAAACGAAATTCCAGCTCGTGTTGTTGGATCATTGCCATTACTCCTTTGCGGAACCCTCCTGCTTTTGGGCCAGCCACTTGGCTTCTGCTTCCGCCAATTGAAGGTATTCAGGCACCAGCTCATGCGCGTTTTTGCCCTCCTGCAGCCGGCGCATCGCCAAATAGCCGATGTGCGCCGCTCGCGGGTGGTTGTGCGCCGGTGTGGCAAAGCGCGCTTGCTCGCCCAAGCCTTGCACGATCGCCTCCCGGTGCAGGCGAACATCTTCCCCGAGAAACAGAATCGGGTCACCTTGCGCCTGCTCGCGAAGCGCCGGCAGCCACTCCTGCAGAAGGATGATTTTCTCGCTCTCCTGCAAGGCGACGAAGTCCAGACCGTCTGTCCGGTAGCAGCCCGAGTAGACCTGTCCTCTGCGCGCATCGAACAGCGGCACGATCAGCCCGGGAAAGCCCGCGGCGTTCATGGCGACCGCCTGCAGGCTCGAAATGCCGACGACAGGCAGATTCAGCGACCACGCCATGCTCTTTGCAGTCGCCACGCCGATCCGCACCCCTGTGTACGAGCCGGGACCCTTGGCTACGCCGATTCCGCCAAGCTGCTCCGGAAGGGTATCCGTCGCATCCAGCAGCTCGGATATGCAGTCCATGAGCCGGGTTGAATGGTTTTTCTGCTGGTTGGTCGTCATCTCGGCCAGAACCCGTTCTTCGTCTACGACCGCTACACTCAACACCAGATTGGACGTGTCAATCGCCAGTACGCGCATCAAAATCAAACTCCTCACACAATTTCACGTAACGCTCGCCCTGCGGCACCAGCTCAATCAGACGTTCGTCCTCTCCGGCTGCACGCAAAAAGACCGTCAAACGGTCTGCGGGGAGCACATCCTCGATCAGGGAAGCCCACTCCACGACACAGACCCCTTCGCCAAAAAAGTAATCGTCCAGCCCGAGCGAGTCCACATCGTCGCCCACGCGGTACACGTCCATATGATAGAGCGGCAAGCGCCCCTGATATTCTTTTATGATCGTAAACGTCGGACTGTTCACCACTTGCCGCACGCCGAGTCCGCGACCCAGCCCCTGGGTGAACGTCGTCTTGCCTGCTCCCAGGTCTCCCTCCAGCGCCAGAAAGTCGCCCGGCTTAAGCGAAGCCGCGAGACTTTCCGCGAAACGGTGCGTTTCCTCTACGCCCGACAGCGTCCACTTGTACGCCATGCTTGTCCTCTCCTTTTCATTCACGCCGTCCAAAATGGTTGAAGCCCGCTTTCGCCAGCGGCATGCTCCTGCCTGCTCTTGCGCAGGTGACAGCCGGCTTGCCATCCGCACTCGCCTCCACGCTGCCGATGACGGCAAACGGAATCCCTGCTGCCGCAAACTGCTCCGCCAGCGCAGCCACGCCGTCCGCTTCGGCCGTCCCGACGAGCTGGTAGTCCTCGCCGCCGTAAAAAGCCCAGTCCAACGGGTCCTTCCCTGCCTCTGCGGCATAGGACGACACTTCCGCCCGGATCGGGACCTGGTCGGCGTCGATGGCGATCGCCACCCCGCTCGCCTCGGCAATTTCCCACAGTTCGGAGGCAAGCCCGTCGCTCACGTCGTTCAACGCGCCGCACGACCGGGAAGCCAGCAAAAGCCTTCCTGCCGTCACTTGCGCGGCAGGCCGCTGATGTGCCTCCACCAGCGGCTGCAACTCGGCGGGAAAGCGGCTGTTCGGGTCTTTTTGCTTCAGCAGCAGATGCAGTCCCGCCGCCGAGCTGCCCACATGCCCGGTCACGAAAACAGCCTGTCCCGGCTTGGCGTGGGAACGGCGCAAAGCACGCCCCTGCTCCACTTCCCCGAGCACCGTCACAGACAGATGCAGAGCATCCGGTGCAGAGACGGTGTCTCCTCCGATCAGCCGCACCCCGTACGCATCGCAGGCCGCGTAGATGCCCTCGTAAATCTCGCTCGTCTCATCGGCCGACCAGCCGGGAGATACCGCGATGCTGACCAGCGCGTACCGGGGCAGCCCGCCCATCGCCGCGACGTCACTGATATTGCTGATGACCGCCTTGTAGCCGATGTCGCTCGGGCGCATCGTCTCCTTCAAAAAATGGACGGTCTCGACCATCGCATCGCAGCACGCCACCACTTCCATGGCAGGCGACGGCGCAAAAACAGCGGCATCATCCCCGATTCCGACGGTCAAGCCGTCTCCCTCCTGTCCGTCCGAGCGGCTCGTCCATTGCCGGATCAAGGAAAACTCGTCGTGTGCCACTTCCAACGCTCCTTTACGGCATAGTCCATCCATTATAACGCTGCTGTCCAAAGGCGTGCAAGAAAGCCGCTCTTCCCCACGGTTCAGCACCCTTCACGTGGAAACCGGCTCTGGCAGCTCGCGCAAAACCAGCTTGCCGCTGCACCGGCCGCAGCGATAGCGGGCCGGATCCATTTTGCGCTTGCGCTTGTAGCTCATGCCGCACGCCTGGCAAACCAGCTCGTATCGATACGGCAGCCGCGTGCGTCCGCCGCCTACCTGCTGGCAGTAGCGGCTCCCGCCGACCTGCTTCAAGAGCTGCTGGAAGTCGCGGTCCGCGTGACGGTACCCCCGCTTGGCCAAATGCAGGTGGTAGTGGCACAGCTCGTGCTTGATGATCGCCACCAGCTCATCCATGCCGTGTTCCTCCCAATGCTTCGGGTTCAGCTCGATGTCGTGGGAGCGCAGCAAATACCGCCCGCCCGTCGTGCGCAGACGGCTGTTGAAGCGCGCCTGGTGGCGAAAGGGCACGGCAAAAAATTTGGCGGAGATGTCCTCCACCAGCTTCTGCAATTCCTGATCGGTCATCTCGTCTCCTCCGCTCCTGTCTTTCTTTCACCATAGCAGTTCCGGTTGAAAAGTGCCAGACAGATAGGCTACACTGATTCATAGAAAAGTAGAATGGTGGAGGAGCTTATGCGCTATTTGCTGTTGCAGGAAGGCACCGGACTTCGGTTCGTCGCGCTGCCTGAATCGCATATGTATCAACTGGTCGCTCTCTTCAAGCGGCTGCACAAGGAAATCGACAAACTGACTATCACAGATCGTCCCGAGCTGCCGCACGTCGTCGCGGAATGTGCCGACCTTGAGCTTATCAGCCAAGACTATGTGATCGCAGACGGGCTGGATTACGTGAGCCAACTGGAACGCCGCTTCGCTTCCTTGCAGGAGAACGAATACCCGCTCATTTCCCTTTTGACGGAAATCCGCGCCCTGCAGGCACAGCTGGAGTATTTGCAGGAAGAAGAGTAAAGAAAAAACAGGTACCTCCAGTTCGTCCTGTGCATACACTGGCCAGTAGACGAATAACTCCAGGAGGTACCTTCATGCCACAATGGATGCGCAGGCAATTGCAGCGTGCCTTCAGCGGGAAGGATGTTCGGCAGATCCGTCTGCTGAACAGTTGTTGGTTTTTATATTGGGAAAAACATGGCGGCCGTCCCGAATAGCAGGACGCCGCCTTTTTGTTGCCGTCATACGCGGCATCGCCTCAACCCTCTGTCGGCGCGATCAGCGTCAGCCCGACCCGTTGGCGCTTCTCGTCGATTTCCACGACCCACACATCCACGATGTCGCCCACCGTTACCACCTCGAGCGGATGCTTCACATAGCCTTTTTTCAGGCGCGAGATGTGCACCAGCCCGTCGTTTTTCAGACCGATGTCCACGAAGGCGCCGAAGTCCACGACGTTGCGTACCGTTCCCTGCAGCTTCATGCCCACGGCAAGATCGGATAATTGCAGCACGTCGCTGCGCAGCAGCGGCTTCGGCAACTCGTCGCGCGGATCGCGGCCCGGACGCAGGAGGCTTTCCACGATGTCCGCCAGCGTCGGCTCGCCGATGCCCAGCTTCTGCGCCGTTTCAGCGACGTTCAACGACTGCAGCTGCTTCCGGCACTGGTCGCTGCCGATTTCCTCCGGCGCGATTCCGATCATCTGCAGCAGCTGGTGAGTCGCTCCGTACGACTCCGGGTGAATCGGAGTCTTGTCCAGCGGATTGGTGCCGTCCATGATGCGCAAAAAGCCGATGCACTGCTCATACGTTTTGGCTCCGAGACGCGGCACGCCTTTCAGCTCGTCGCGCGAGGCAAACTTGCCGATCTCCTCGCGCTTTTTCACGATGTTGCCCGCCACCTGCTTGCTTATGCCCGAGACATACTGCAGCAAGGACATCGAAGCGGTGTTCACGTCCACCCCGACGTGGTTCACTGCCGATTCGACGACGAATTGCAGGCTGTCCGCCAGGCGAGCTTGGGACACATCGTGCTGGTACTGCCCGACCCCGACCGATTTCGGATCGATTTTCACCAGTTCAGCCAGCGGGTCCTGCAGGCGCCTTGCGATCGAGACCGCGCTGCGCTCGGCGACGTCCAGGTCGGGAAATTCTTCCTTCGCCAGGGCGGATGCGGAATAGACAGAGGCCCCTGCCTCGTTGACGATGATGTACTTCACGTCTTTTTTCAGTTCCTTGAGCACGTCCGCGATAAACTGCTCGGTTTCGCGCGACGCCGTGCCGTTGCCGATCGCCACCACGTTGACTCCGTACTTTTCGATCAGCTGCTTTACCTTGGCGGACGCTTCCGCTACCTTGTTGTTCGGCGGCGTCGGATAGACGACCGTTACTTCCAAAAGCTTGCCTGTCTCATCGACGACGGCCAGCTTGCAGCCTGTCCGGTACGCCGGGTCGACCCCGAGCACGACCTTGCCCTTGACGGGGGGCTGCAGCAGCAGGTTGCGCAAGTTTTCCGCGAAAATGTGGATGGCCCGCTCTTCTGCGGTCTCCGTCAGCTCTGCGCGTACTTCCCGTTCGATCGACGGGGCGATCAGCCGTTTGTACGCGTCCTCTACTGTCGCTTCCAGCAAGGAGCGCACTACGGTGTCGCGGGGAATGGCGCGTTTCTGAATCCACGGCAGTATTTCCGTGACCGGCGCCTCGACCGTCACCTTCAAAATGCCCTCGCTCTCACCGCGGTTCATCGCCAGCACGCGGTGCGGCACGATCTTTTTCAACGGCTCGCTGTAGGCGTAATACATCTGGTATACATTTTTTTCATCGGCTTCTTCTGCCTTTTGCTCCGACAGCAGCAGACCTTTTTGCTGCGTACACTGCCGCACCCATTGGCGAATATCCGGATCATCTGAAATATGCTCGGCCACGATGTCCATTGCTCCCTGCAGGGCAGCTTCCGCGGAGTCGACGCCTTTTTCCGGGTTCACGTACTTGGCAGCTTCCGCCTGCGGGTCGCCTGTTTTCGGCAAGCTGAGCAAGTAGTTCGCCAAAGGCTCCAGCCCTTTTTCCTTGGCCATCGTCGCCCGCGTACGGCGTTTTTGCCGATATGGACGGTACAGGTCTTCCACTTCCTGCAATTTGGACGACTGCTCGATCGCGGCCTTCAGCTCATGGGTCAGCTTGCCTTGCTCCTCGATCAGCCGGAGAACTTCCTCCTTGCGCACAGCCAAATTGCGCAAATAACGAACGCGTTCTTCAATGGCGCGAATCTGCGTCTCGTCCAGCTGCCCGGTCAGCTCTTTGCGGTAGCGGGCAATAAATGGGACTGTGTTTCCTTCATCCAACAGGGCAATCGTGCGCTGTGCCTGATGCGGCTTGATCCCTGTTTCCTTGGCGATGGTCTGGATCATCAGCGTAAGTTCCATACATGTCCTCCTGCGCTCGTTCTTCGCGTTTATTGTACCATACTTGCCGAATCGACCCGGAAACCGGATCAGAAAAGCGGACGCAAAAAAGGAGCGTCAGCCGACGCCCCGTATCGCTTCCTTTTCTGTTACATGACCGTTTCGTGCAGCCCCACTTTCAGCGCTTCCCGCAGCTTTCCCAATGCGCGGCGCTGCAGCCGCGAAATGTGCATCTGCGACATGCCGAGCAAATCGCCCGCCTGCTTTTGGCTCAGGTTCTGGTAATAAGTTAATTGAATGATTTCCTTCTCACGCTTGTCCAGTACGTGCAGGGCACGCTCCAGCATGAGATTTTGCTCTACCTGGCCATAGCCGGGCTCCTGCACGCCGATCAGGTCCAGCAGCGTGATTGTGTTGCCATCGCTGTCCGCTTCCAGTTCGCTGTCCATGGAAAGCGAATGATAGCTGCGTCCCATTTCCAGCGTCTCCAGCACCGCTTCTTCCGACACACCGAGACAGCGCGCAATATCTGCGATTTGCGGTGAACGCTGCAACTGGACTGTCAGCTCGTCGACAACCCGTTTGATCTTCGGACTGAGCTCCTTGACCCTGCGCGGAACGTGGACGCTCCAGGTCTTGTCCCGAATGTACCGTTTGATCTCGCCCACGATGGTAGGGATGGCAAAGCTCTCGAACGTCCGGTCAAACGACGGATCGAACCGGTGCAGCGATGCCAGAAGTCCGATCATTCCTACCTGGATCAGATCTTCGTGCATGATTTGGCCGCGGACAAACTTTTTGGACAACGCCTCAACCAGCGGAGTGTACGCTTGCACCAGCAACTCCCGCAGCGAAGCGTCGCCCGTCTCCCGAAACTGGTAGATCAGCTTTCTCAACTCCTCGGGACTATACTTCTTCTTCCGAGACTGTCCGGTCATCACCTGCCACCCCATCCCGAAGAACATACTTGGTCATGGTGACCGTCACACCGTTTTCCGAGCGAATCTCCACTTCGTCCATGAGGGCGTGGATCAAATACAGACCCAATCCTCCCTCATCCAACTCTTCGACGCCTCTCCCCGCATAGATAGGCCCAAGCTGGTCGGGGGCAATCTCGCTTTCCAGCCCTCTGCCTTCATCGGTGACAGCGATGACCAGCCGGTCCGGATAAACATGGCAGTCCAGCGCGATCACGCCGTCCTGCTCGTCCGGCCGGTACGCGTGAATGACCGCATTGCTGCATGCCTCTCCTACCGCCAGCTTGATATCCTCGATCTCGTCAAAGGAAAAGCCAAGGCGATGAGCCACCGCCGATACCGTCAGCCGCGCAACCCCCAAATAGTCGGGCAGGCTGGGCAGCCGAAGCGAAATGATGTCTTTCCCAAGTCTGCTGCTGTCCATTACTCGCTCGCTCCTTTGCGGATGGAGATCAGCTCATACAATCCCGTAATGCGAAACAGCCGCTCCACCCGGGAAGACAGATTCTGTACCGCGAGCACGCGCCCCGTCTGCTTGCACGCTTTCATTACAGCGATAAAAATGCCGATCCCGGTGCTGTCCATATACTCTACGTTTGCCAAATCGACGACGATCGACGCCGCGTCCGGCGACTCCACCAATGCCATGATTGCTTCTTTTACTTTCGGTCCCGTAAATGCATCGACATCCCCAAAAAGGTTCACTTGATGCTCCGTCTCGCTGCTTATCGTTTCGATAGTCAGGTCCATCCGCATCTCCCTCCTGGTGCAGCTCAAGTTCTTCGCAATACAATCATGGTGTAATCATCCGGCAGTTCAAACCTGGAGAGCAGCAGCAGCTTGCTGTAGAGCCGATCCGCCATCTCTTGGGCCGATCCTCCGACTTCCGCTGCCAGAAAAGACACCAGCTCGTCCCTTTGTAAGTAATATCGGTCAAATTTCCTCTCCGTTACACCATCAGTCAGAAGAACCAGAACATCCCCGACTTCCAGGCGAATTTCCTGCTCTTTATACTGGCAGTCGGAGCAAATACCCAGCGCCTTCCCTTCCCCTGCCATGTCGTAAAAACGGCCTTCCCGCGCCCGGTACACAAAGCCCGGCTCGTGTCCCGCCACCGCATACCGGAAGCTGTGCCGGTTCGTATCGTAGAAGCCGAACAACATGGTGACGAACATGCTGGGATCGATGTTGCGTTCGACAATCCGGTTGAGGTGGTGCAGCATTTCTCCCGGCCCGTGCAGCATCTCGCCCAGGCTCTCCATCGCGTACTTCAGCATGGACGTACACATCGCGGCGGATATTCCCTTGCCCGTAATATCGGCAATCGTCAGGCAGAACCGCCCGTCGTCGTGAGACACAATGTTGTAGAAGTCTCCGGAAATCTGCTTGGCCGCCACGCTGATCAATCCGATGTCCACTTCCGGAGTGGACGGAAGCTCGCGCGGCAAAAGTGATTTCTGCATGGCAGACGCTACCGCCATCTCCGATTGCAGCTGCTTGTGCTTGCTTCGCAGGCTCGTCACGGCCCGGTGCTCATTGCCGTATTCGATCATCAATTCTGTCAAAATGGTGAAGGACGCCCGCACGAATTCCGGAACGTCTCCGAACTTCTCCAGCGCTCTTCCGTGCAGGTCGATCAGCTCTTCAGGTGAGAAATCCTGCAGCAAAAGCCATTTGCCCAGCTGCTGGGCATCGTACAGCTTGTCCTCACCCTGGCCTGCGAAATAGTCCCGGAGAAGTCGCAGATACTCTTCCTCAATACCCCGGGTCATCATCTCGTTCACCTTCCCCTGTTACCTAGCGCCATTTTACGATCTGAACCCGCGTCCCTTCCCCGGGAACACTCTGGATGTCGAATTCATCCATCATGCGCCTCACACCGGGCAGTCCCGCCCCCAAGGCCCCGGAAGTGCTGTAGCCGTCCTCCAGCGCCTTGCGAATGTCTGCAATTCCTGGTCCATGGTCTACTGCCGTCACTTGCAAGCCGATTGCCCCGTCGCGCTCAATCGGCGATATCGTAATCGTTCCCTTGCCTGCATACAAAAAAATATTGCGAGCCAATTCAGAAATGGAGGTGGCCATGCGAGACTGCATAATCGTGCCAAATCCCAGCTCCCGCGACATATTTCGACCTGCTTGCCTCGCTGCGACAATATCCGACTCTGTCTCTATCTTGATTGTCTCAGGATACAAATCTGCCACAATCAAAAAACTCCTTCCGCCCTCACAAGGTAGGTAGAAATGAAATGGATAAGGATAAAACACCTCTACCGAGGCCTGTACAAGGATGAACGGCCCTCATCAAATTGTGTCACATTTTGTCTAATATTTACTACCACACATTCGCTATGCATACATGATTTCCCTGCCCAACAGCAAAAAAACCACTTGCTTCACTCAAGTGGCTTTTCCTCTCCAAAGGTCTGATCCATTGTATCAAAAATCAATGAGTCCCAGGCTGATTTGCAGGGATTCATTCACCCGATCCATCATCTCGTCGTCGAGATGCGTGATCTTGTCGGTCAGCCGTTGTTTGTCAATGGTCCGAATTTGTTCCAACAGAATGACGGAGTCACGATCAAATCCATATGTTTTTGCGTCAATCTCAACATGCGTAGGCAACTTGGCCTTTTGAATCTGTGCCGTTATGGCTGCGACGATGACCGTCGGACTAAATCGATTTCCAATGTCGTTCTGAATAACTAAAACAGGCCGAACGCCTCCTTGCTCAGAGCCAACGACCGGTGACAGGTCCGCGAAAAATACATCGCCACGTTTGACAATCACTGGTCACACCCCGCTAACTAAGCGGACAAGAGTATGGTCAGCCTCTTCCTCAGCGCCAAAAGCCTCCGATGCCATTTTCAGATTGATCTTCGCCATCTCCATATACCCTTTTTGCATCGTTTCGCGGATTGTGCGTTTTTTACGCTCCTTCAGATACAGATGCATCGCCTGGCGAATGAATTCGCTGCGATTGGATTTTTCCTTCTGAATCACGCCGTCCACTTCTTGAAGCAAGTGTTGTGGCAAACTGATCATGATGCGTTTCGTGTTTGACTTCGACAAGACAAATCCACCTCCAACCATGACCGTAACTTTCATCCGCTAAGCATGTTCCCCTGCCTGTGACAGTATGAACAATACCATTATGTCGAAACCATTGCAAAAATATACCTGTCCGTACGCCTTGCAGGGAAAAAACCCCGCTTTTTGCACTTACCTAGTATTCGCGCTCGAAAGCTAAATTCCTGCCGTTTTTTGCTTGCCAGTTATTTACACTCTCCTTGGGCGCATGTTTCGCGGCGATCGGGTGAAACACCCCTGTCTGCCTACCGTTCCGGAAGTAGACACGGGGGATGCGGTAATTCAGCATGCAAGGCACTTCGTAATTGATCGTGCCAATGAGGGCGGCTATCTCATCCAGCGAAATCTCGTCTTCGCCCTGCCTGCCGTACAGGACTACTTCGTCATCGACCTGCACAGTTCCCTGCTCGATCCGCACCATGACCTGATCCATGCAAACCCTGCCAACAATGGAAGCACGCGTTCCATTGTACAAGACTTCTCCCCGGTTGGACAACAGGCGAGAATATCCATCTGCATATCCGATCGGGAGCGTCGCGATCGTCTCCCCAGGCTGGGCGGTATACGTCGCGCCGTAGCTGACGGTAGACGGCTCGGTCGCCGTCTTCACGTGGGCGATCCGCGTCTTCAGGGAAAGGGCCGGTACGAGTGCCACATCCGCACGCTCTTTCATATAGGGTGAAGGGTATAATCCGTATAAACCTATGCCCAAACGGATCGTATCATACCCCCATTCGGGAAAAGCAATCGCCGCTGCCGTATTGCAGCAGTGAACCTTCGGCAGCTGCTTGCCTGCCGCGCGGAGGGGTTGGAGCAAGCTTTGAAACGTTTCGTGTTGTCGTCGCACATGGGTGGTATCCGGTTCATCGGCACAGGCGAAGTGGGTAAAAATGCCGGTCCAGGTGAGCTTGGGGCTTGCCTCGATGGTGTCTGTGACGCGAAGCAGCTCTTCGACTGTGCGAACGCCCAGACGTCCCATGCCGGTGTCCGTCTTGATATGGATGCCGACAGGCGCGAGGTCTGCCTTTTGCAACACGCGGTTCGCTGCGGCTATCCAGTCCGGATCGTAAGCCGTCAGTTCGACCTGCAGCCGGCTGGCAGGCTCCACGGACTCGGCCGGCGTATAGCCGAGCACCAGAATCGGCGCCTCAATCCCCGCCTCGCGCAAGACGATCGCTTCATCCAGCATGGCGACCGCCAGCGAGTCCGCCCCGCTCAGCAGCGCCTGTCTGCCTACCTCAACTGCGCCGTGGCCGTACCCATCGGCCTTTACCACTGCCATGATGCCGGTCGACGCCGGCAAATGCCTCCTGAACGTCTGCACGTTGGCCGAAATCGCGTCCAGATTTACCTCAACCCAAGTGTCACGACAAAACGGTTTCATGCTTATCTCCTCTTGTTCACTTTGTTATAGTAAAACAAACGTTCGTTCAAGTGCTTGAGAAATTCGCGGGAAACCATCAGCGACTCCCGTTTTCCGCCCACTCTGTAGAAATGGCGGCCTTCGTAAATCTGCTCCACTTCGGACAGCGGATAGCTGGCTTCCTTGCCTGACATCGAGATGATCAGGTGGGTTTTCGTCAGCTTGTACACAGGGCGCAGGATGGCTTTGTACAACAGGGGCGACAGACCTACGACCGCAATCGCGATCGCAAAGGCGAGCACCTTGAATGCTGTGTTGTTGCTGGGAATGATCTGCCCGAGAATGAGCATCCCCAGCACAAACACGACAGTCTCCATGACGCGCATCCGCACGCTTTTGCGCAGGAGCATGTCCTTGTACGTGGATGCTTCCTCGTACAAAACATCCGTAGACGGTTTTTTCATGAACTGCATGCCACCTCATTACGATAGAAGTTACTTTGACTGTATCGCGTTTGCCTGCCGCATGTCAATTCGCGAAAGGGGCAGTTGCCTAGGAGCGAGCCGGTAGTGAAGAGCGAGAAGCGCGGAAGTGCAAAGGAACATGACGGGCAGCAAAAAGGCAGGGAGCCTTGTCCCTGCCTCGTTGGTTCGGTCAGCTTATTCAGCGGTTTCTTTGATTTCTGTTCTTTCTTTTTTCTCATGCTTGTTTTCGATCATTTGCTTCACGAGCTTCTCCAGATCAGCGCTGCGTTTGTCTGCTTCTTCCTGGGTCAGCTTGCCGGCCTTCACTGCTTCCGCCAGCTTTTCTTCATGCTGCTTCACCAGCAGGGCGACGACATCGTCTTCCGATACGCCTTGTGCTTGCGCTACCTCTGCCAGCGTTTTTCCGGCTTTCAGCTCTTCCTGCAGCTTGGCTTCGTCCAGCTTCAGCAGCGCCAGCAGGTCTGCGTTCTTGCCAAAGACGAAGCCGAAGCCTTTGTGAACGCGCATCTGATGAGCGGCTTCCACCATTTTTTTCACGCGGTCAGCAGCGTTTTCGCTCATTTTGTCCGCTTGCTCCTGCGTCAGCTTGCCGGCTTTTACCGCTTCCGCCAGTTTGTCAGATTGCTGTTTGACCAGCAGGGCGATGACATCGTCTTCCGATACGCCTTGCGCTTGTGCTACCTCTGCCAGCGTTTTCCCGGCTTTCAGCTGTTCTTCCAGCTTGGCTGCATCCAGCTTCAAGAGAGACAGCAGCTCTTCGTTTTTGTCATAGGCAAATCCGAAGCCGACCGGCCCTCTGCCTTGATGGGTGCTTTCCAGTTCTGCCTTGATCCGCTCTGCGGCTTTTTCGCCCATTTTGTCCGCTTGCTCCTGCGTCAGCTTACCAGCCTTCACCGCTTCCGCCAGTTTGTCAGATTGCTGTTTGACCAGCAGGGCGATGACATCGTCTTCCGATACGCCTTGCGCTTGTGCTACCTCTGCCAGCGTTTTCCCGGCTTTCAGCTGTTCTTCCAGCTTGGCTGCATCCAGCTTCAAGAGGGACAGCAGCTCGGTGTTTTCCTTGTGGGAGATGCCGAAGCCGCCGCGGTGCTGCATTTTGCCTCCGAATTTCACATCTGCCGGTTTATGGATATCTTGTGTTTGCGCTTGTGTTTGCGTAGTGTCAGCTGCCAGCGCGCTGCCCAGACTTCCGATACTCAGCACGGCCGCCATCGTTCCCAAAAGCATTCCCAGTTTTGCTTTGCTAAACATATTATCCTTCCATCCTTTCATCACTTGGTTGGTATCTTGCACCATTTTTCGGTACAACCATAGTGTACATGGGCTTTTTTTGATTTCCGTTTGAGAAAAATGGAAAACTGTAGGGAATTTTTCGCCGCTTCTTCCACATTTCACTCACAAGTGCGGAAAAGGACAAAAAAAAGAGGGCGGCGCACCGTCCCCTCTTTGCGATTGATGATTATTTGCCGCCGATGCCGTACGTCGACTGGGCGACCTTGACCATTTCTTCCTCCGGCAAATCTCCTGCCAGCATGAACTCCACGCCATCCAGCTCCCATGTGAGGTAGCGGCGGCCGTCATTCGTCTGCGCCAGCACCCCGATCGTGAAGCCCAGATCGATCGGCATGCCTTGCTCGTAGGAGACAGAAGTAGCAGTCGGACGCGCTTCGGTCAGCTTGTAGTTATAGGAGCCTTTGTAGCTGAGGACGACGGTGCGCTGACCATCGCGCGTCACCGGTTCGATGTCGCCCTGCTGGACGCCTTCGGGCACATAGGTCGGCACGATGACGCCGAACTGGCTGGATGGCACTTGCGCGGCCCCGATGTTTGGCTGCGCCATGGTCGGAATGGAAGGCAGCGAGCTGGTGGTCATGTTGCGGTCTTTGTCAAAAGCATCCTTGTCGAAGGATGGATTGAACACAAATTCAGAAAAGTCAATCTTTACAAGCGGATTCATACTCGAATCCATAATTTCCGCGTGCGTCGGTTTGAAATCTTCTGTCAGCCAAATTTTTTGTCTGGTCAGGGAGCGATTGCCGCTGTAGTTCGCTTTGACTTCAAACACGTACTGCTTGTCATCCATCTTCATCTGGCGCTCGGTATCGTCGATAATGCTGCGAGCAAGCGTCTCGTACAGGTAGAGCGGCCCGTTGTTTTCCGGCCAGCCGCTTTGGAAGCGGAAGCTCTTGTTCAGATGCGGCGTGAGCACGAACACCCCTTCGCTGTTCCGCAGGATGATCTGAGTGATGCCGCGCTGCTTGGACGTCAATGCTACCCGGTAGTTGGTCGGTTTTTCGTACCATACCTGCACGTCATACTGCATGGGAGTAGAGCCGGTTTGCATGGTCAGTACGGCTTGAGACTTGTAGCCAGTCATTTTTCCCAGCGTACCGCTCAAGTCGCTCACCACGTCTTCGGGTGTTTTTTGACCAAAGCAGCCGCCGAGCAGCAGAGTGAAGACCAACAATAACACCAGTGGTAAAGCTGCCCGTTTCATTCAATGAACTCCTCCTTGTCAACATTTTCGACAAAGAAGGGCATCCCTGTCTATTTCCTGGGAAATCTGTCAGTCTTTCGCCTCTGGCAGCGCACATCGTGTCTATGTTCTGCACCATTTTCTGGAGAAGGACGCGATATCGCACGATCGGCTTACAGACTTACCCTTCCTGTAAGAGCAGGTAGTCCCTCCTGATCTACGCGATATAAATGTATGTCCATCCTCGTCCCAATATGCAGACAAGTTTAACACTCTTCCACGACTACATAGGCGATGGCATGAGACTGGCTGTGCGAGATGCTCACGTGCACCCGTACGCGCTGCGGGTTCAGACCCAGCCGGCTGTATACGTGCGGGCTGAAGGACAGCTGCGGCTTGCCTGAATCGGTCGGCACGATTTCCATGTCCAGAAAGCTGACGGCCTCGCCGATCCCCGTCCCGAGCGCCTTGGCCCCTGCTTCCTTGGCTGCGAAACGACCTGCTATGTATTCTGCCTGCCTCGCCTCTGATTTTCCCGCCAAAAGCTGCTGCTCCCTGGGGGTGAGTAAGCGGCCAATCGCTTTCGGCTGCCTTTTGACGAGAGTGGAGATTCGCTCAATTTCGATCATATCAACGCCGATCCCGACAATCATGGCTTCATTGCTCCTGTCTTGCAAATTTCTGCTGTCAACGTACCACTCCCCATCATTGTTGGCAAGGAAAAATAAAAACAACCCCCGCATGATACGGGGGCCGTCTTGCCTCGCGCGACTACTCGGTAGCCTGGCTTTGTTGAGAAGCGGACTTTTGTGCAGACTTTTGGTTCTGGCGGCGAACCTCCGACACGTTTGTCTCGCTTGCGAATTCAGTCGCATTGTTTTGCGCTTCGCTTGCCTCATTCATAGCATTTTGCTTGTTTTGCTTAGGCATTGTTCCATTCACCTCCTCGACGTCGCTGAATATAATTTGTACCGTCCCCCATTCAGGTATCCGCTCCTGATTTTTCCAGCTTTTGCGCAGGCCATCTTCCGGAACGGCCGCGCCGCACGGGACATCCGCAAAGGGCGGTTGTCAAAGGCAATCGGGGGCACTTTAGAAGGGAAGAGACATGCAGGAATTGCCCTCCAAAGAGCGAAGAAGTGTGTTCCGATTCTTGATACCTGAAAGGAGCGCCAGCAAAATGGCTACCGTCATTATTTACACGCAAACAACCTGCGGCCCATGCCAGGAGGAAAAAATGTGGCTGACCAGGCAGCAGGTCGCTTTTGAAGACAGAGACATCCGCAAAAACGACACGTACTTCCAGGAGGCGATCCGGCTGGGCGCCAGCATGACCCCTGTTACCTACATCCGCAAAGACGATGGCGAGGAAATCGTCATTCACGGATTCGACAAGGACGCCCTGCGGGAAGCGCTGTCTTTGCCCGAACAAGGATAAGAACGCGCTACCGGAATCACCGGAACGAACAGGCCTGGGCTTATTCGTTTATTCCCAAATAAAAATAATAAAGCGCCAGACCTGATAAGATCTGACGCTCTTGAAACCGATCAGCCGAAAGAAGGTTCATTCTCGGCTGATTTTTGTTTGATGAAAGGCGACATGTCCGGCAGATGGGACAGAATCTGCTGAACAGCAGGAGCACACTCCGTATTGACTGAGTAAAAAACCCATGGTCCTTTTCTACGCTCTTTTACCAAACCATGTGTCTTTAGCTTCGCTAAGTGCTGGGAAACAGAGGGTTGGGAAGTTTGCAGAATCTCCACGAGATCACGGACACATAAGGACTTGACCTGCAGGAGCGCCATGATTGTCAGTCGCGTCTTGTCACCAAGGAGCTTGTAAACCTCGGCCAAAAACAGTACCTGCATTAAATCCGTTTCCATACGAACCCACCTTTGCCTTGCTTATCTGTTTCCCAGTATACAATATGTTTGATTCGGTGGGGAAGAGAAGAACAGAAAAGTTCCCAGAATGCTCACTACAAATCGCGCAGTCGCATGGCCTCGACCAGCTTGTCGGCCGTGCGGGCAGCCAGCGCCATTACTGTATTTGTCGGATTGCTGGCACCGGATGTAACAAAGGTAGAAGCACCTGCGATGAAAAGATTGGGAATGTCGTGCGACTGGCCGAATTCATTGACGACCGACGTCGCAGGATCGCGTCCCATGCGGCATCCTCCCATCAAATGGGCTGTATCCGAGACGACATGCTCGGGCACCCCGCCCATCGCTTCCACGATCTCCTTCATCTTCCCGATGGCGTGCCGGTACAGCAGCCGGTCATTTTCCTGATAGCTGAAGGTGACCTTGGCAATCGGCATCCCGTACTCGTCCTTTTCCTCGCTCAGCGTCACGGCATTGTCCGGATGAGGCAGCACTTCCCCTACCAACGTCACCCGCGCGTACAGATTGTAATCGAGCATCGTCTCCCGCAGCTGTTTCCCCCAGAGAAACGAGCCGTCCTCCCGTTCCGCCGAGATCGCCCCTGCCATGGCGACAGGCCTTGCGCCGTGCGCACTCAGCGTGTAGCCGCGGGCAAACCCCCGGTTCCGGTCCGTTTCATAAAAATGCTGGGTCAGCGCGAGCACAGGCGTCCCTTTGTACAGCCGCACTTCTTCCGGGAGGCGTCCGTACACATCGTGGCTGGAGTGCGGCATGATGGCTTTGCCTACCCAGCCGCTGGAGTTGGCGAGCCCGTCCGGAAAACGGGAGTTCGCGGAATTCAGCAGCAGCCGCGGCGTCTCGATGACAAAGCCGGCCAAAATAACGACACGGGCCATCTGCCGGTGCGTCAATCCGTCATGGGTGAAGAGCACGCCGCTCACCCGGTCGCCTGCCGTCAAAATTTCCGTCACCATGCAGTCGGACAAGACTTCCGCCCCTTCCACAATAGCTTTGGGGATGTGGTGAATCAGCCCGCTGTACTTGGCGTTCGGCATGCAGCCCTGATTGCAAAAGCCGCGATTGATGCAGGGCGGCCGGCCGTCAAACGGGGCGGACAGAATCGCCAGCGGGGCCACGACGCTGCCGTACCCGAGCTTCTCGCACGCTTCCCGGAACAGCTGCGAATTGGCGCTGATCGGCTCGCGGACCGGGTACGGGTACGGGCCGTGAAATGCTCCCCACGGAAAATGCGACGGGCCGGAGACGGCAATTTCCCGCTCGATCTTGTCGTAGTACGGAGCCAGGTCCTGATACGTGATCGGCCAGTCCTCGCCCACGCCATCCAACGTCCGGGTACGGAAATCGCTCTCGTGAAAACGGAGGAACACGCCCGTAAAATGGACGGTGCCCCCGCCGACGCCGCGCCCGGAGTTGTTGTGGCCCAGCCGCAGCGGATCTGCCCCCGCTACGATCCGAGTCTGTTGCCAGGCTAGCCTGCGCATGGACAGCTCGTCGCTGGCAAAGTCGCTCTGCGGGTCCCAGAACGGCCCTGCCTCGATGACGACGACCCGCAGCCCCGCCTTCGCCAGCTCATAGGCGAGCACACCCCCGGCCGCTCCGGCACCGACGATGCACACATCGGCCTCGTCCTTGTATTTGCGCTGGTCCAGGCTGCGCGAGCGGTACCCGTCGTAATGGTCGCTGTGATGTGTGACGCGCTCATCCATTGCCATTTACTTTCGCCTCCCATGGATCTGTCAAGCCTTTTTCCACCCGGACGTACCCCCGGGGATAGGCAGGACCGCCGTACCCGATCTCTGACCAGACCAACGGATGCGAGTAGTAAGCCGACACTGTGTCGTGCAGGAGCTGCTTGAAAAAATCTGCGGGCGGGACATCGCCCCACGCCGCCTTGTCTTTGCACTCTCCCAAGGAAACGGCTCGCATGATCGCCTGCTGCCCTTCAGGTTTCAACCCGATAAAACCTGCCCCGTACACCGCATGGCTCTCGGCGTCGATCCCGGCCAGCCCTTGGCGGTACAGCTGTTTTTTCGGCGGGACCCCCTCTTTTCGCTGGGCTTCCCCGATGGGACTGGCTGTAGATTCGTCCAGATGCTGCGTCACGTAGGTCAACACCTCGAGTCGGTGGTCGTCTACGAGCACGCTGACTACCGTCTGCAAGAGCAACGCCTCGGCTTGCGTAAAAAACTGGTGGGAGACTTGCGGGCTGCGGCGGGCACCTACGACCTTTTTCGTATGGGCGTCCCACTTCGTATGCTGCTCCCACACGTCATAGTTTGGGTAGCGGCTTTCTTCTGCCATTTTCCGTCACCCCCAAAACAGGGCGATGAGCCCCAATGCCGCAACTGCCGTCAAGAGCAGCGGCAAAATAATGGGCGGCCCCACCATGAAGTTTTGCCCCTGGGAATACCCGCCTACGCGCTGTCCGACCCCGACGGTATGCAAATAGGCGCCGTATACTCCGCCCGCCATGCCGACTACCATCAAAAAGGCAAACAGCCACCGCAGCCAGCCAGCGTTCATGAACGAAAGGACAATCGCGGTAACCGCAAACAGCGGCAGCTCAATGACCGGCACCCACATCGCCCAGTGACGAAAGTTTTGCCGGGAATGAAACAGTGTAACCTGTATCGCAATCATTGCAAAGGCGAGTCCGGAGAACAAAATGAGGACTCGCTCGATTGGCCAACCATGCCACATGGAAGCTTCCCCCTTTTCAGTGCTGTGCCTATTTTTTCCTTGGGGGATGCTCGTTATGCAATCTTTCGCGTCCGGCGCTCAATCAAACCACTTTAGCGTGACATACAGGCCGATCAGCGTGACCAGCAGAGTAGGGACGGTGAGGATGATCCCTGTACGGAAATATTGTCCCCACGTGATCTTGACGTCCTTTCTGCCCAGGACGTGGAGCCAGAGCAATGTCGCAAGCGAACCGATCGGGGTGATCTTCGGTCCGAGATCGCTGCCGATGACATTGGCGTAGACCATGGCCTCGCGCATGACCCCGTTCGCCTCGGTCGAACCAATCGCGAGCGCGTGGAACATGACCGTGGGCAGATTGTTCATCAGGGAGGAAAGAAGCGCGGAAAGATACCCGGTCCCGATGGTCACACCCAATAGCGAACCGTGGACGATCCACCCGGCCAGCAGCGACTTGACCAGATCTGTCAGTTTGGCATTGTGCAGCCCCCAGACGACCACGTACATGCCGATGGAAAAAATGACGACCACCCACGGCGCTTCCTTGACGATGCGGCGCATCTCGACGGTCGGACTGCTTTTCGCCGCCAGACTGAAGATGAGCGCCGCTCCCGCGATGATGAACGAGACGGGCGTGTGCAAAGATTCGCTTAGAAAGAACCCGGCCAGCAGCAGCGCGAGAATCGGCCAGGCCAGACGGAACAGTCTGGGGTCGCGGATCGCGTCGCGCGGACTTTTCAGCTGCGCCAAATCGATCTGCCCGGGAATGCTTTTGCGAAAGTAAAGAAACAGCATCGCCAGGCTGGCAGCAACGGAAAACAGCGTCGGCAAAACCATCCGGGAGGCGTACTCCGCAAAACCGATCCCAAAGTAATCGGCGGATACGATGTTGACCAGATTGCTGACGACGAACGGCAGAGAGCTGGTGTCCGCGATAAATCCGCTGGCCATGACAAACGCCAGCACTACCTTCGGATCGAGCTGCAGCGCCCGCACTTGCGCCAGCACGATCGGCGTCAATATCAGCGCTGTACCGTCATTGGTAAACAATGCCGAGACGATCGTCCCCAGCAGGATGGTATAGGCAAACATCCACCGCCCGTTTCCTTTTGCCAGCCTTGCCATGTGCAGGGCGGCCCATTCAAAGAACCCGATCTCATCGAGGATGAGCGAGATAATGATAATGCCGACCAGCGCGAAGGTAGCATTCCAGACGATCGCGGTCACTTCCTCTACGTCCGCGAACGTCACGACTCCGGTAACCAACGCCAGGAGCGCTCCCCCCACTGCTGGATAGCCGATCGACAATCCGCGCGGCTGCCAGATCACCAAGGTAAGCGTCGCCAAAAAAATAAGAAATGAGATCCACTCCACTTGCGATTTCTCCTCTATACTCTTCTTTTTGTCCTGTACCCATCTTGTCTGCAATGAAAAAAGAGCAGACTCGAATGAGCCTACTCACCTACCTTACTACAATTCATCATTATCCGAAACGTCCGGTAATGTAATCTTCGGTCCGCTTGTCGCGCGGATTTTGGAAAATGGCGGGCGTCGCGTCATACTCGACCAGCTCGCCGTTCAGGAAAAAGGCGGTCTTGTCGGAAATGCGCGCCGCCTGCTGCATGTTGTGCGTCACGATGACGATCGTGTAGTCGTCCTTCAGTTCCTCCAGCAGCTCTTCGATTTTCGCTGTCGAGATCGGATCGAGAGCCGACGTCGGTTCGTCCATCAACAAAATCATCGGCTGGACAGCCAGGGCACGCGCAATGCACAGACGCTGCTGCTGACCGCCGGACAAGCCTGTCGCCGGCTTTTTCAGCACGTCCTTTACCTCATCCCACAGCGCCGCTGCCCGCAGGCTGTTTTCCACGATCTCGTCCAGCCTGTGGCGGTCGTTTTGGCCGTGCAGCCTTGGTCCGTAAGCAATGTTGTCGTAGATGCTCTTCGGAAACGGATTCGGGTGCTGGAACACCATGCCGATATTTTTGCGCAGCCGCTCTACCTCTACTCCGGAGCTGTAGATGTCTTCGTCGAACACCTTCACGCTCCCCGTGATCTTCGTATGGGCGACCGAGTCGTTCATCCGGTTCAACGTCCGCAAAAAGGTAGATTTCCCGCAACCCGACGGACCGATCAGGGCTGTAATCGAGTGAGCTTCCACATCGAGCTCTATATGGTAGAGGGCCTGCTTGTTACCGTAGAAGAGGTTCAATTCCCGGACTGCAATCACACTCATACGGTCTTATCTCCTTCGCAAATGGCGTCAATAGCGTGCTATCCCCATCATGATAGCTGGCCAATATTGCGGCTGTGTATGGACTTTGTTAAGTTTCCTTTAAGTTTTTCCGCAAAGTTAAGTTCTGGTAAAGGTTGTCGGCAAACCGTATACGCTCTGCTGCTTGCCCTCTACAATAAAAGCTGAACGTTCTGTCATAGAAGGAGAGAGCACTTGATGCGGAGGAAAAACCAGGAAAAAATGACATCTGTTCAGTACCGCTCCATCTTCACGCGGCTGTTCTTCGGCATCCTGTCCATGGTAGTCGGGATGATGGCAATCGCCGCCTTTTTTATCAGCAATCAATCCGAAGCGATGCTCAATGAGAAAGCGAACCAGCAACTGAAGGACGCAGCCAGCTCCGCCATGCAAAAGGCAAGCAGCCGCGTGAGCACCATCGAAACCGCCTTGCAGTCCTTTGGCTGGTCGTACAAAAATAGCAAGCTGACAAACGGCCAGCTGTTCGGCATTTTGTCCGACATCGTCACGGCCAATCCGACCATCTCGGAAATCCAGGTAGCGACTGCGGACGGACGCTATTTGACCTTTCCCGGCTCTCCTCTCGCAGCCGACTACGACCCGCGAAAGACCGACTGGTATGCAGGCGCAATGAAGCAGCAAGGCGCTTACTTTTCCGACGTTTTCCAGTTTTCCCGGACGGAGTTTCCCAAGATCGCCGTCTCCCTGCCTTTGCACGACGAGGACGAGCAGACGGTCGGCGTGGTCGTCGCTTTCGTGTCCGTCCCCAAGCTAAGCGAATTTATCGGGCAGATCAAGCTGGGAGAAACCGGCTACGCCATGATCGTCGACCGCCACGGGAAGCTCATCGCCCATCCGGACAAGGCTTATGCCCTCAAGCGGCCCGCCATGGACCAGTTCCCCATCGTCCGGCACGTGATCGCCGGCCAGAGCGGCTTCGAGCAGGTGAGCTTGAACGGAGTTGATTACTTCGGAGCCTTCCAGTACGATCCGGCATTGGGCTGGGGCATGATCGTCCTCCAGTCGGCTGAGGAAATCAAACGCGATGTCCACTCCCTGCAGCTGACGATTCTGGCGATCTCCGTCGTCGGGGCTGCCGCCCTCGCCGTCCTGCTGTCCATCTTCGTCCGCAAGATCATCCGGCCGCTGCAGGAAGTGCAGAAAAAGCTTTCGGCGTTTAGCGAAGGGCATCTGCACCAGGTCATGCAGGTTCAGACCAACGACGAGCTCCGCCAGCTGGCCGACAGCTTCAACAGCATGAGCGGGCAGATTCGCTCCATCATCGGCAAAATCCAGCACGTCATCGTGGACGTCAAACAGGTGGCGCACCACGTCGGCCAAGGCTCCCGCCATTCCCACGCCATGCAAAACGAGGTCGTCGCCGTGACGGAAAAACTGGCGCAGGAGATGGATCATCAGCAGGTGCAGATCGCGAACATCCACGAGACCATGGCCGACATCACGGAAGAAATGTCCCGCATTACGCACTCGATGGAGACGGCGGGCGAACAAAATCAAAAGTCGCGCAAGCAAAGTGCTATGGCTGCCTCCTCCATCGATGCGCTGACAGCGGACATGCACAAGATTTCGGAGGACATGAAATCCTCGCTCAATGCCATGACGGCGATGAGAGAAAGCATGGCGGACATCCGGGACATTCTCGACCTGATCGCGCAAATCTCCAAACGGACCAAGCTGCTGTCCCTCAATGCGCGTATCGAAGCCTCACGCGCAGGTCAGGCCGGGCGGGGCTTCGGCATCGTCGCCGATGAAATCCGGCTGTTGTCGGAACAATCCGAGGAAGCGACCTCCCGGATCGAACATGTCATCCGCTCGGGAGAACAGCGGATGGAGCGCGTCGCCGATTGTCTGGAGCTGACCGATCACGCGACCGCGAGCGGCATCCGGACGCTCCATCAGGCGACAGACATTTTCCGGCAGACGATCCACATCAGCGAAGCGTTGACGGCGCAGTTCGCTGACATCCGGCAGCTTGCGGCATCCGTTCAGGAGCAAAGCCAAACCATCCAGGAGCGGGTGGACAGCCTCTCCCTTTCCGCACAGGAAGTCGTCAGCGGTACCCAACAGGCGGTCGCGGCCACCCAGGAGAGTCTGTCGCTATCCGAGCAGTTCCTGCACGATTCCGAACGGCTCACCGCTATCATCGAAGATCTGGAGCAGGAAATCAGTTTTTTCCGGACGACAGAGAAGGCATCCGCCTGATCGCAATCTCCGGTCCGTTCGTCCAGGCTCCCTCCCATCCCGCTGCACTGGTGCTGCCCACAGCAACCAAGCAACAGCAAAAAAGGCCGATCGCCCCAAATTTTCGGTGGCGACGGCCCTTCTTTTTCAATTTGCTTTTGCATGGAATCAGCCAAAACGGCCGCTGATGTACGCTTCCGTCTTTTCGTTTGCCGGCGAGGTAAAGATTTTCGACGTCTCATCCATTTCGACCAGCTCTCCCAGCAGGAAGAAGGCGGTCTTTTCGGAAATCCGTGCTGCCTGGTGCAGATTGTGCGTCACGATGACGATCGTGTACTCTTCTTTCAACTGCATGACCAGCTCCTCGATCTTCATGGTCGAAATCGGGTCCAAAGCAGATGCGGGTTCATCCAGGAGCAAAATGGTCGGCTGCATGGCGATCGCCCGGGCGATGCACAGACGTTGCTGCTGACCGCCGGAGAGCGAGAGCGCCGAATCTTTCAGGCGGTCCTTGACCTCGTCCCACAGCGCTGCCTTGCGCAAGCTGGTCTCTACCAGCTCATCGAGTTCGCGCTTGTCGCGCATACCGTGGAAGCGCGGGGCGAACGCGATGTTTTCGTAAATCGACTTGAAAAACGGGTTGGCGCGTTGAAAAACCATCCCGACGACCTGGCGCAGCCCTTCGATGTTGACCTGCTCGCTGTTGATGTCAATGCCGTCCACGACGATCGAGCCAGTGACGCGGCAAGTGGGCACGAGGTCGTTCATCCGGTTCAGGCTGCGCAGCAGCGTAGATTTTCCGCAGCCGGACGGGCCGATGAAAGCCGTCACCGAATGGCGCTCGATATCCAGGTTGATGTTGTGAACGGCGCGCTTCTCCCCGTAATAGACGGACACATCGCGCGCCTGAATGATCGCCTCTTGCATGGTGAGTGGTGACATGCTTTCCCCTCCTTAGTTTGAGCCCGACGTCATCTTTTTGTAGACCCATGTGCCAAACCAGCGGGCCGAGATGTTAAAGAGCAGCACCGCGATAATCAATACAGCGGCTGCCCCGTCGGCGACGTCGCGGGCGTCAGGCGTCAGCCCTTCGCTGTTCACTTTCCAGATGTGCACGGCCAGCGTCTCAGCCGGGCGGAACGGATTGAGCGGAGATGTCGAACTGGCCAGCGACATGTCGGCAAAATTGAGGTTGGGAGACGACATGCCTGCCGTAAAGAGCAGCGCAGCCGCTTCTCCGAATACGCGCCCTGACGCCAGAATCGCTCCCGTGATGATTCCCGGAAGTGCGGCGGGCAGGATGACAGAGACGATCGTCCGCCATTTCGTGATGCCAAGTGCGAGACTCGCTTCCTTTTGGCTGCGCGGCACGTTACGCAGGGCGTCCTCGGTCACGCGAACCAGCAGCGGCAGATTAAACACCGTCAGCGCCAACGCCCCGGAGAGCAAGGAGTATCCCCAGCCCGTCATGTTTACGAAAACGAGCAGGCCGAACAGACCGACGACGATGGACGGCAGGGAAGACAGCACTTCGATGCTCATCCGGATAAACTGGGTGAACCGGTTGTCCGGCGCGTATTCCGCCATGTAAATGCCCGCGCCGATTCCCAGCGGCAGCGAGATCAGCATCGTCAACACCAGCAGGTACAAGGAATTGAATAATTGCGGGCCGATCCCGCCACCCGCCTTGACAATATCGGGCGGAGACGTGAGGAAATCGAGATTCAGCTTGTGCGCCCCCTGCGTCAAAATAAAGCCAAGCAGGCCAAACAGCGTACTGATGATCAGCACCGCGATCAAGGTCAGGACGACTGTGGCGGCGCGATCCATGACTCGTGCTCTCATCTTATTTCACCATCCTTTTTTTGCCGAGAAACCGCAGGATCATGATGAAGACAAAGGACATGACGAGGAGCAGGAGCGCCATAGACCAGAGCGCATTGTTGTACGGAGTGCCTGCAATCGTATTGCCCATGTTCAAAGTAATTCCGCTCGTCAGCGTGCTGATCGGGTCCAGCAAACTCCCCGGGAGCTTCGTGGTGTTCCCGATCACCATCTGCACTGCCAGCGCTTCCCCGAACGCGCGGGCCATCCCCAGAACAATGGCGGTCAGACAGCCAGGGAGAGAGGAGTGCAGCACGACATTCCAGATCGTCTGCCAGCGGGTAGCACCCAAAGCCAGAGAGGCGTTGCGCAAATCTTGCGGGACGGCTTCGATCGCATCGGTGGCTACGCTGGTAATCGTCGGCAAAATCATCAGCGCCAGCACCAGTCCCCCTGCCAGGAGGCTGAAGCCGAGCACCTCAAATTGCTCCCGAATGAACGGTACGAGCAAGGTGAGGCCCACGTATCCGTAGACAACCGAAGGTATGCCGACCAAAAGCTCAATGACCGGCTTCAACACTTTTTTGCCGAAGCCCGGAAAGATTTCCGTCATGAAAATCGCCGCTCCGATCCCCAGCGGCGCCGCGATGAGTGCCGCGAGCGCAGTGACGAGAAACGAGCCAAGAATAAAAGGAAACACGCCGTACTTTGCCGGCTCGCCCTCCGGGTCCCACTTGACCTGCGTCAAAAATTCGCTGATGTCAACCCCGTTCACGAAGAAGGTGGAAAGCCCTTTCGATGCGATAAAATACGTAATCGACAAGACGACAACAACCAGCAAAGCCGCACATACCATCGCCACGGTCCTGCCGGTGAGGTTTTCCACGAGTTGGCGCCGGTTGTACGTCAGCATTTTGCGCGCAACCAGCGACTGACGTTCGCTGTCAGAGGTCTTCCTGTCATTTACGATCTTTTCCTCTACGATAAGCGTTGAGCCTTCGCGGTTCATGATCTCCCTCCCTGAAAAAACATGGTTCTCAGGCAAAGAGAGGGGTAAGTACCCCCCACCCCTCTGTTTCGCTTCTTGTAATACCTATTTACTTCTGAGTGACTTTGCCTGCAGCGTCGCGTTCGACTTTCATTTCGGTAATCGGCAGGAAGCCAAGGTCTGTGACGGTTTTCTTTTGCACCTCGTCAGACAGGATGTAGTCGAGGAAAGCTTTTGCGCTGCCAGTAGGCTCGCCTTTTGTATACATGTGCTCATACGCCCAGACCGGGTATTTGTTCGTCGCGATGTTCTCCGCATTCGCTTCCACGCCATCCAGCTTCAGCGCCTTCACCGAATTATCGAAGTAGGACAGCGCCAGGTAACCGATTGCACCAGGAGTTTCTGCGATAATTTTGCGAACAGTACCGGAGGAGTCTTCCGTGATGCCTTCCGCCTCTTCTTTTCCGTCCAAGGCAAACTTGTTGAACGTTGCGCGCGTGCCGGAAGATTTCGGACGGTTTACCAGCGTGATTTTCATGTCATCGCCGCCAACGTCTTTCCAGTTGGTGATTTTGCCGGTGAAAATGTCGATCAGTTGCTGCTTGGTCAGGTTATCTACTTTGACTTTTGGACTGACGGCTGCTGCCATACCGACGACAGCTACTTTATGGTCATTCAGCTCATTTGCCGGGATTCCTGATTTTTCTTCTGCAAAGATGTCGGAGTTGCCGATTGTAGCGGCGCCGCTTGCTACCTGGCTCAACCCAGTACCGCTGCCTCCGCCTTGCACTTGAATTTGCACACCTTGATTTTTCGCCATGAAATCTTTGGCCGTCTGCTCAACCAGCGGCTGCAACGCGGTCGAACCGACAGCAGTAACTGGCTCACCGGAAGCGGCAAGAGTGGAACCTGCGTTGTTCTGGCCCGCGTCCGAAGCAGGCGTCGAAGTTTGATCGCTAGACTGCTGTTGCGCCGGGGCTGGAGCAGCACTGTTGCTTCCGCAGCCTGCGAGCAATGCCCCTACAAAAGTCAAGGCCATAAACATCTTGCTGAGTTTTTTCATGGAATGAAAATCCTCCTTAACAGGAATCGGTTTGTTTTTTTCTCTCTTACAAGTACAAACTATACAGAGCGAATGTTGTTGTTTTGTGTTGCCATTGTTAAGCTTTTTTTAAGATGAAGGAAAGGCATGTATATGGCGGCATGACGGCTGACCGGAGCCGAAACACATAAAAAAACGGTACAATCTGTTCGAGCAGACTGTACCGCTTTTTTATGTTTCGCCAGGCTGTTGAGTTATTGATCGCGGGTCAGCGGTTCCAGCACTTCCATGTGACCCATGAGCGATTCTACCTTTTTCCCGTCTTCGAGAATGACGATGCGCTCCACTTCCGGGAACTGGAACAGCGTCTTCTTCAAGGCGTCGAGCGCCATCGCTTCGCCGCTCGATCCAAGGTTGTACTGGTTCTTGCTGTCGGCGTCGATCGTCAGCGTGCCTTTGTCAAACGTGACGGAATGGTAGTGGAAGTCGGACCAGAGCGCTGTATGCTCGTCCGCGTCTTTCGGCTTTTCCAACAACTCCAGCGCTTTTTTGTACTTTTCGATGTCTTCCGCATAGGAAATTTCCTGCTCTTCCTTTTGCAGCTCCATCAGGTTGTTGTCGGAATAGTAGACAGACACCGTTTGCCTGGTCAGCTTCGGCTCGTTTGTCGCAGGCGTCTGACTTTCGCCGGGGGACTGCTCTGCCGGAGCGGTTGGCTGTGGCACCGGTGCCGCCTTTTGGCCGCAGCCGGCGACGAGCAGCGTGGCCAGCAAAGCCATCCCTATCATGTGACGACGTTTCATCAAAAGCCCTCCTTACTGGTACGACAAGTAGTATTCCCGGATCGCGGCAACGAGTGCCCGGGCGATCTTGTCCTGGAACGCAGGATCAGTCAGCTTGGCATTCTCGCTCGGGTTGGAGAGGAAACCCGTCTCCGTCAGCACAGCCGGCATCTTCGTGTTTTTGATGACGTAGTAAGCGCTGGACTTGACTCCCCGATCCGTAAACTGCGTTGCGCCCTGCAAATGCTTGTGCACAATCTGGGCAAACGTCTTGCTGTTGGCGTTGTAGTAGAACGTCTCCGTCCCGCCTGCCGTCGGTTTCGGGAAGGAGTTGGCGTGAATGGAAAGGAACAGGTCGGCGTTTTGCTCGTTCGCGATGGCGACGCGCTCTGACAGCTCATAGAAGACGTCTGTCGTGCGGACCGGAACGACCTGGAACTCCTTGTACTGCTTCAGCAGCTCCACGACCTTGTTCGCTACTGCCAGTGTATAATCCTTCTCGTGGTTGCCTGCAGCACCCAGGCTGCCGGGGTCCTTGCCGCCATGTCCGGCGTCCACCACGATCAAATATCCAGTCTTTTGCGGCTTCGCTGTCAGCTTCACTTCGATGCCGTCATCCGTATACGCTACCTGATAATGGCTCTTCTGATTCAGCTCGATGACGACCCGTACGGTGTCAGGCGAGCTGCTGTACTGGCTGTAGCGCAGCGAGGAGATGAGCGGCTTTGCCTCAGGCTCGTCCACCACAGCAGCCGAAACATCCGAAATATCAGGCGGTTCTGCTGATTGCTCCGACGACTCGTCGCTTTGCTCGTCTTCCGAAAGCGTCAGGTCGGACACGCTTGCTTCCGCTGCACCGACGATCACGATGCCGTCCGTGCTCTCGCGGCTCAAACGGGCGAGTTTGTCGTCCAGTCTGGTCTGCGGCAGGTCCAGCACGATCCGGTTGGGGTTGTCCAGTACGAGCGTTTCTGCCCGGACCGGCATCGCCGTCTCGATCCGCACCACGTCTCCATCCTGGGACACATCGCTCAGACGGTTGCGACGCTCAATTTCCAACACATTCTTTTTCGGGTTCCAGTCGAAAGAGCCTCCCAGCTCTTTTTCCAGCTGCGCCACAGGGAGCGCGAGTTTGTCGTCAATGGTCTTGCCAAGCTCCGGCCGGTTCCATTGGTACCCTTTCAGCCCGAGCTGGTCTGCGACGGACTGCGCAGAAACGTATGCCGTGTCACCTACCTGGTACAGGGTGATCGCTTGCGCCGGGTTGCGGCCGTTCAGTTCGACCTGCGGGGTTTCATTGGCAATGACCGTGCGCGTGGTATTGTCCCAGCCTACGGTAACTCCCAGTGACTCTCCTACAAACCGCAGCGGCAGCAGCATCCGCTGTTTGGAAATGACAGGTGCCGTATCCAGCTTCACCTGTTTGCCGTTTACTTTGGCCAGCGTGGAGTCGAGCGTGAGGGAGAGTTGCTCGCTTCCCCTCGTGATGGTGGCTGTCCGCGCCGCTTCGTTCCAGTCCACATCCGCGCCCAGCCCTTCGGCAATGACGCGAACCGGCACGAGAGTCCGGCCGTTTTGAATCACAGGCGGAACTTCCGGAGAAACAGCTTGTCCACCGATCATGAGGTTGACGGGTTCCTCATCGGCACTGCTCGCCGCCGCCCACCCCGGAATGCACAGCAGGGCAAACAGGGAGAGCAGCAGAGGGTACAATCGTCTTTTCATCCTGACCTCCTCCGTGATGTCTGTCTGGTTTTGTTCAGTTGGCTTCAGCATTCGAGCAACGCTCACCATTCTATTAGACGCTAATTGATCTGTAAAGTTTATAGGAGAATGGAACCAAAAAACGTCACAAAATGCGAAAGACCGCCCCGACTCGACAGCGAGACAGTCTTTCCCTTCAGCGAAACCATCCGCGACGTTCTCTGCGGCTGACCGTTTCCACCTGATTGCCCGACAGCATGTTCAATCCGCCGTTCGCCAAAAACTGCTGGATCAAGGACAACACGGCGGGATTGGAGAGGACTTTGATCGATTCCGCCACTTTCGGATTTTTTAATTGCGGAAATGCGCTGCTCAAATGCGGCAGCAGAGGCAGCAAATCCTCCAGGGCAAAGGCAGGCTTCGGTTTTTCCACTTCTTTGGGAGCGGGCGGCCGACGCGGCCCGAACAGGATGCTGCCGCGCCGCTGCCCTCCCCCAGAACGCGCATTCATCTTGACCAGCGCGTTTTTCATCTCCTGCAGCTCCTGGCGCACATGATTAATCTCGCGCATCAATTGCTCGTTGCTGCTGTTTTGCTCCTGCGCGAGCTTGTTCATCGTCTCAAGCAGATGGTGTTGGGAGACGGCCAGCTTATGCCCTTTTTTCGTCTTGACTGAGATAGTCCCACCTCCCTCCTCGTTTTCGGGCCATTATTTGAAGCGTTTCTTCAAATTGTTCAGTTCCTTCGCGTCAAAGCCCTTTTTCGACAGCTTGCTGATCAGGCTCCCTACATTTTCAGTCCTCGCCATGGTACGGAACTGGGCGACATAGTTGTTCAATTCTTGCTCGGTAAAGTTCTTGCCCGACTTCTTGCCCAAGTCGCGAATGACTTCTTTCAGGCCGGCGTCCGTTTTCAGCTTTTCCTTGGGAATCGACCTGACAAAGTTAAGCAGTTTTCCTAAGTCCATCACGAATCCCCCCGCATGACAAGTTTGTTCCTTTTCACTCTATGTCAGGAGCCTTCGGATGGATTGGTCATCTGTCCATAAACGGGGAAAAAAAGAAGAGAGGCGGCTTTGCGCCACCCCTCTCCTGCATGAGTCATTCTTATTCCGCTTTGTCAGCGTATTTGTAGTCGACAGAGCCCAGACCGTCGATGACAACACCGGTAACCTTGTCGCTTTGTACCCAGGAATCGGTGTAGAAGTAGATTGGCATGATCGGCATTTCATCCATCAGGATTTGTTCTGCCTGTGCCAGGATTGCTTTACGCTTCTCTGGATCTTTTTCCAGAGCGGATTGGTTCAAGAGCTCTTTGTACTTCGGATTTTCCCAGTTGGTGTCGTTGTTTCCGCCTTTTTTGTCCTTGTACAGCTCCAGGAAGTTGATTGGGTCGTTGAAGTCACCCAGCCAGCCCATGCGGCCGATTTGGAAGTTGCCTTGGTGCAAGTCTTCCAGATAAACTTTCCACTCTTTGTTTTCGAGCTTCACGTCTACGCCCAGGTTTTTCTTCCATTGGTCCTGGATCGCTTCGGCAATCTTTTTGTGCGCTTCGGAAGTGTTGTAGGACAGGGTGATCGGAGGCAGTTTGGTGAGGCCTTCCTCTTTCATCCCTTCTTCCAGCAGCTTTTTCGCTGTTTCGATATCGTTGTCCTTGAAGTAGCCGTCTTGTTTCAGCGCCATGGACGGCGGTACTGCGCCTGTCGCTGGCAACTGACCGGATTGCAGAACGTTGTCGATCAAGGATTGACGGTCAATTGCATACGTAAACGCTTTACGGATTTTCACGTTGTTGAACGGAGCTTTTTCCGTATTGAATTTGTACCAGTAAGTACCCGCGATCGGCTGTGTTTTCATTTTGCCGGAGTCTTTCAGTGCCGGGATGGCGTCTGTCGGAAGCGAGCTTGTAGGTGCACCAGCCCAGTCGAGTTCGCCGTTGTCAAACATGGACAGCTCGGTGTTCTCGTCTTCTACCATGGAGAATTCGATTTTGTCCAGTTTTACGTTGTCTTTATCCCAGTAGTTTTCGTTTTTCGCCAGAACGAGCTTGCTTTTGTGCTCCCAGGATTCCAGCTTGAACGGACCGTTCCCTACGTGGGTAGAAGCGTCGATTGCCCATTTTTCGTTGGCTTCGACGACTTTCTTGTTTACCGGATAGTAAGTGTAGAACGCAGTCAGCTCGGTGAAGAACGGTGTCGGGTTCTCCAGGGTTACTTCCAGCGTTTTGTCGTCCAGCGCTTTTACGCCCACGTCATCTACTTTTGCTTTCCCCTTGTTGAATGCTTCCCCGTTCTTGATGTAGTACAACTGGTACGCGTAGTTGGAAGCCGTTTTCGGGTCCAGGGCGCGTTTCCAGGCGAATTCAAAATCTTTCGCCGTTACCGGGTCGCCGTTGCTCCATTTGGCGTCGCGCAGTTTAAATGTATACGTTTTGCCGTCCTCGGAAACGGTGTAGCTTTCCGCTGCAGCTTCGTGTACTTTACCGTCTTCTCCTGTACGAGTCAAACCTTCAAAAGCTGCACGCACGATGGTACCGGAAGTGGAGTCTTCTGCGATTCCAGGGTCAGCTGTCGGCGGCTCGGAGTGCAGGTTCACTTTCAGAATTTTTGGACCTGACTTCGTTGCTTCTTGCGCAGGAGCGCTTGCTTGGCCGTTGTCTGCGGGCTTCGCTGCGTCATTGCTGCCGCAACCAGCCAGCGCTGCACCAAGTACGAGGATGGAACTCATTGCTACGAAAACATTTTTTTTCATGCCATTTATCCCCCTTTTCTAAATCTTTTATCAATAATACATCCTGTTACATTGTTTTTGAACATGTTTTAGAATTATTTAATAAATTTTTATTTATTCATAAAAATAATTAATCAAAAATAAAATTTTATTTATCGCGAGAAATTTGTAGCGCGACCTGCATCTCCTCCAGCAAAATCTTGCTTACCCGTTCAGACAAAGTATTCCTCACGCCTAGAAAAATATGCGGTCGTCCCGAGAAGCGCGGACCAGCTCGTCGACTAATGTTCGGATTTTGCGCCGGCAAGATTCCTGTCAAACAAGCCGTTGGCAAAAAATAAACCCAACCAGCCCCGCAAGGCCAGTTGGGTATTTGCTGCCGTTCCGCTTCGTGATTCTTAGAATGCCGGAACGATTGCGCCTTTGTATTGTTCTTCGATGAACTTCTTCACTTCTGGAGAGGTCAGCTCTTTTGCCAGTTTTTGCATCGCTTCGGAGTCTTTGTTGTCCGGGCGTGCTACCAGGTAGTTCGCGTACGGAGATTCTTTGTCTTCGAGAATCAGCGCGTCCGTGGTTGGAACGAGTTTTGCTTCCAGCGCGTAGTTCGTGTTGATCAGTGCCAGGTCTACTTCTTCCAATACGCGTGGCAGCATGGCTGCTTCTACTTCTTTGAACTTCAGGTTTTTCTTGTTTTCCACGATGTCTTTGACCGTACCGCTGATGCCTACGCCGTCTTTCAGTTTGATTACGCCGTTTTTCTCCAGCAGAGCCAGAGCGCGCCCGTTGTTGGTCGGGTCGTTTGGCAGAGCGACCGTCGCGCCGTCAGCCAACTCGTCAATTTTCTTGATTTTTTTGGAGTACCCGCCGAATGGTTCGATGTGTACAGCTACAACCGGTTGCAGATCCATGTTTTGGTCTTTGTTGAATTGCTCAAGGTATGGTTTGTGCTGGAAGAAGTTCGCGTCCAGCTGTTTTTCGTTGAGCTGCATGTTTGGCTGCACGTAGTCGGTGAATTCCTTGATCTCCAGGTTCACGCCTTGTTCTTTCAGCTTCGGCTGGATGAATTTCAGAATTTCAGCGTGCGGCACAGGAGTTGCGCCGACCTTCAAGGTCACTTCTTGTCCCTGGGAGCCTTGGGCACCGCCCTCAGCAGGTGCCGGAGCCGCTTCCTGTTTGCTGCCGCAAGCGGCCAGCGAGAATGCCAATACCGTAGACAGTACAGATACTACTAGCTTTTTCATGGAAAAATCCCCCTTCTCCTCTATGCATGTTTTTGGTTGTTGAAACATCTATGGAAAGATCTCACTTGCGGCTGAATTTCAAAACCAGCCGATCCCCAAGGGTCTGCAAGATCTGCACCAACACGAGCAAAATGATGACCGTGACAATCATGACATCGGTCTGGAAGCGTTGATAGCCGTAGCGAATCGCCAGGTCACCCAAACCGCCCCCGCCGATCACCCCGGACATCGCGGTGTACGAGACGAGTGTCACCGTAGTGATGGTAATGGCTGCGATCAGGCCGGAGCGCGCTTCCGGCAAAAGGACGTTCCAGACGATTTGCCAATTGGAGGCGCCCATCGACTGTGCCGCCTCGATCACGCCCCGATCGACTTCGCGCAGCGAGGTCTCCACCAGACGGGCGAAGAATGGCGCTGCCCCGATGACCAGCGGCGGAATCGCCCCGAGCACCCCAAGGGAAGTCCCTACGATCAATTTCGTAAACGGAATGAGCAGGATCATCAAAATGATGAACGGTACGGAACGCAAGACGTTGACCACGACCGAAGCTGCCGAGTAAAATGCGCGGTTTTCCAAAAGCTGTCCTCGCGATGTGAGGAACAGGATGATCCCCACAGGCAGACCGATCAACACGGCAAACAGTGTCGAGAAGCCCAGCATCGTTAGTGTGGCCAATGTGCCATCGACAATTTCAGACCAGTCTACATTTTCCAATGCCATCTAAATCACCTCCACTTCGAGACCGCGCTGGCGCAGCGTCTCGATGGCCCGCCGGCTCTGCGCATCATCGCCTTCCAGCTCGACGACCAGCTGGCCGTACGGCGTGTCCTTCATGCGAGAGATGGTTCCTTGCAAGATGCTGAACACGGTGCCTGTCTCCTGCATCGTCTGGAACAAAATCGGCTGGTACGTCTGCTCGCCAAGGAAGGTGACGCGGGCGATCGTCCGCTTGCCGGATGCTTTCTCATGGGCAACGGCTTCGCGCAGCTCCGCAGAGTCTGCTACCTGCTCCACAAATTCCTGTGTGGTCGGGTGCTTCGGCTTGAGGAACACTTCCAGCACATTGCCCGACTCGACGATGCGTCCCCCGTCGATGACGCCGACGCGGTCGCAGATGGAGCGGATCACATGCATCTCGTGGGTGATCAAAACGATGGTCAAGCCCAGCTTGCGATTAATATCCAATAGCAGCGCCAGAATGGAATTGGTCGTCTGCGGGTCGAGTGCCGAAGTAGCCTCGTCGCACAGCAGCACCTTCGGGTCGTTCGCCAACGCGCGGGCGATCCCGACGCGCTGTTTCTGACCGCCAGACAGCTGGGCAGGATACTTGTCCCGATGCGCTTCCAGTCCCACCAGCTTCAGCAGCTCGTCCACCTTTTTGCGGATTTCGTCTTTGGGGCGCTTCGCCAGCTTGAGCGGAAACGCCACATTGTCGCCTACCGTGGCGGAGGACAGCAAGTTAAAGTGCTGAAAAATCATCCCGACGTGGCGGCGTTGTTCCTGCAGCTTTTGATCGTCCAGGGAAGTCAGGTCCACCCCGTCGACGATGACCTGTCCGGAAGTCGGCCGCTCCAGCAGGTTGATGCAGCGGATCAGCGTACTTTTTCCTGCCCCGGAATGCCCGATGATCCCGAAAATTTCTCCCTTTTCTATCGTCAGATCAATTCCGTGCAGCGCAGGAATCGTCTTTCCTTGTACCTGATAGCTTTTTTGCAGATTGCGCAATTGAATCAACGAGTCCACCTCCTATACACAGGTTACTTTAATGAAAAAGTAAAAACCCCTTTTTCACAAACGAAAAAGGGGCTGCAACGTCTATCGCGTTCGCATCCACCCTTCTCATCTGTCAAGATCCAATCAATCTTGTAGGAATTGGCACCGCGACACCCATGTCAGACATGGGCCGGTTGCCGGGCTTCATAGGGCCTGTCCCTCCGCCTCTCTTGATAAGAAAGATTTCCACGTATATATTTTTCATATTTTGCAGTTCGATGATACAACTCGGATTATATCCTTTGGGAATGTCGCGCGTCAATAGAATACTAAGAAAAAATAGTTGTTTCACAATGTGTTTGTTTTATTGTGAATTTTCTCTATCATCTGTCTTGCTCTCCCGGGTGGGGAAGCGCTTCCGCTCCCGACCTGCTGCACGGGCAGCCTTCCTGCGCCGTTCCTCTTGCGCTTTGTCTACCTGCTGTCGCAAGCGGCTGGGCCAGAGGAAATAGCCGCACACCAGCGCGATCGCACCGCCGATCCCGGTATCGAGCACGCGCGTGAACAGTACGTCTGCCGACATCGGCGTCCCAAAGCCGAGCAGGACCACCATCAAGGGTGTCATCAGCATGGAGTAGACCGTGTAGCTGCGGCTGCGAAAGATCGGTCGAAGCGCAGCGAGGGCGGCCGCGAGCAGCAAGCCGGCCGTAGGCGGCAGCGAGCCGAGCAGGAGAGCGCCGCCCAGCAGAGCACCGGCCACGGTTCCAGCTCCCCTGCGGATGACCCGCGTCGCCACGGCAGCAAAGCTGCGCTGCAGCACGATGGCGACCGTCAACGGAATCCAGTACGACCTCTCCTGGTGGAGCAGCGCACCGACCGCTTCCGCCACCGCCATGCACAGGCCCATCCGCAGGCAATACTGCCAGCCGACAAACTCCTGCAAAGAGGCTCTCCACCATTTCAGCCTTTTGGAAAAAGACGGAGCAACCCGTCCCGGCGCTGCTTCTATCCTCTTCTCCCTGCCTGGAAATACCGCCGACACAAGCATGGATGCGCACGCTCCCCAGAGCGAGCCTGCCCCAAACAGGGCGCCCACTGCCCCTGGATGGTGCTGTCCGCCGTAGCTGTTCCCGCCCATCCCCGCGCCCATTACCATAAAAATGATAAACTGTGCGCTCGCGACCGCCGCCTCCCTGCCAAGCCCGCCCACGAGCGCCGCCAGAGCAGAAAGGAGTACCATCCCTGTCCCGTACATCCAGCCGTGATGACCAAGCAGGCCGCCGAGCAGCATCCCGAGTGCCCCGGCGAACACCCTGCGCAGCAGCGCGCCCACTCGCAAGATCATCGGCCTGTCTGCGTGCTGCCGTGAAGGTTCCGCTTCCTCCCCTTCTCCGCTGCTGGCGTGGATCATCGCCCCGTAGGCTGCCAACAAGCCAAGCTCCGTCTTGCCGCACAACATTCCCGCCGCAATCGGGCCGGCCATTCCGATCAGGCAAGCGGCGACCTGCGGCAGTTCGTTCCGCTCCCGGTTGAATATTCGCAGCATCTTCCTGCTCCTCTCATTCCTCGTTATACCGGCAGCATAGCACACCATTGTTGACATCTCATGTCAGTGATTCAATAATAGGAGCAAATTCACGGAAGAGGACGGAGAGTGAGCGATGCGGGCCGATCGACTGTTGACCATTATGCTGCTCTTGCAATCAGAAGGCAGGCTGACCGCAAAGGAGCTGGCCAAACGGCTGGAAGTATCGGAGCGTACCATTTATCGGGATATGGACGCGCTCTGCACGGCAGGCGTGCCGATCCATGCCCATCCGGGAACGGACGGAGGCTTCTTCCTGCCTCGCGATTACCGAATCCGGCTCGACGGCTTGACCAGGCCGGAGATTCACGCGCTGTTTTTGCACCAGCCCAATCAACTGGCGCAACAGCTGGGGATCGGCGATGCGCTGCGCTCCGCCTTGCTCAAGCTGCTGCATGCCCTGCCCGCCCCCGTTCGCGGGGATGCGGACTGGATTCGAGACCGCATTTTTCTCGACTCAGACTCGTGGCGGCCCTCTGCGGAAAACGTCCGCTTTTTGCAAACCGCCCAGCAAGCCATTTGGGAGGAGCGATGCGTGAACATGACCTACGTGTCCCGCCAAGGAAATGTTGCCGAGCTGGAGATGAAACCGTACGGCCTGATCGCCAAAGGAGGCATCTGGTTCCTCGCAGGCGAGAGCGGCGGCCAGGTGCGCGCCTTTCGGTTAGCCAGAGTCCGGTCGCTCGACATCACCGGGGAGCCTTTCCGCCGCCCCGACGGCTTTTCGCTGCAAGCCTTTTGGCGCGAATGGGTGACGCATTGGGAGGAAAAGCGTGCGCGTTTTTCTGCCGTTCTGGATCTGTCGGCGGAGGGGGTCGCGTTACTGGCAAAAGGAAGTGTCCTCCCGGGCGGAACTACTCCTGCCTCTCAGCCTTCTTTGGCGCGGAAAGACTGGGTACGGATCACGCTGCCCTTCGAGAACGAGGAAGCCGCCCTTGCCTGCCTGTTTGCGCTGGGGATACACGCGGTCGTCGTGGAACCGGCCGCGCTCGCCAGCCGACTGCAGGCGCAGGCGGAACAACTGGCGCAGTTTTACAGGACGGGGACGGGCGAAAGTGGGTAAGGGAAAACCCGTCTGCTTGCGCGGGCCATTCAGACAGATGCCGCGCTCTCGAGTCCCGGCTGGCCTGCGACCGCTCGCTTTCTTTCCAGCACCAAAAAAGCAGCACGCTCACTGCGGCGTGCTGCTTTTCGTTCCTTCGTCTGTGACAGAGGCATTCGTATCCGCGACCGCTGGCTGGAGCTTCTGCCGGATAAATGTCTGCACTTCCTCTACATCTGGCACGAGGACAGAGCCTGCCTGACGGGATTCCCGGAACATTCCCATCGGCGGCAGCTGGTATTCACCCGGATTTTGCGTGTCCAGATTCAGCCCCAGCGCGGACAGCTTCAGCATGTCCAGCGCGCTGATATTGGTCTGAACGTACGGCGTGACCTCTTTGAGGATCATTGGCAGCTGCAGCAGCGTCGTCCCTTTTTTCATCTGGTCGGCTACTGCCGCCAGCAGCTTGCGCTGGCGCTCCGTGCGCGTGTAATCGGAAGTGGCATCGTGGCGAAAACGGACGTATTGCAGCGCTTTGTTGCCGTCCAGATGCTGCAGACCCTTTTTCAGATTGATGTCGTAGACGCCTTTGTCTGTCGGGTCGTGGTAATACATGTTCTTCTCCACATCGAGCTCGACGCCGCCGACCGCGTCGATCAGCGCCTTGAAGCCTTCAAAATCGGTAATGACGTAGCGATCGACCGGCAGTCCCGTAAACTGGCTGACCGTCTTCATCGCAAGCTGTGGCCCGCCCTCCACGATCGCCGCATTGATGCGCGAGCTGCCGTTGCCCGGAATGTCCACATACGTATCGCGCAAAATCGAAAACAGATCGTACCGCTTCGTTACCGGGTCAATGCTGACCAGCATCATGGAGTCCGAACGAGGCAGCCCGTTATTTTTCATGCCCCGGCGATCGACCCCCATCAGCAGGATGTTGACGCGATCATTGCCATCCCACTGCGGGATTTCCGCAGCCTTCGTCGCCGCACCACCGTCAAGAGGCGGCGGGGTAATGACATTCGGCTCCTGAATGTCTTGGGCAAACTGATAAAAGGAATACCCGTAGTAGCCTGCCGTCGCGGCAACAACTACAAGGATGATGAACAACATCCGTTTCCATATTCGCATAGAGAATGACTCCACCTTTAGTCTCTGTATCAATGGGAATTTGACTTTCCGCTTTGTTTAGTATACTCGAATCCGCGGAAAGTGGGGCAGCCTTTATTTGGCTGACTCTTTAATAAACATTTTTGTTTACAAAGTATGATTAGTTGGTTATAATTTTCCTAAATCTTACCTAAAAGGGATGAGTCCTATGTTCTCACCAACTTCTCTCTTGCAGCGTTACCCCCGGGAAGCCTTGCTTTTTCTGGTCGCCAGTTTTATCAACGCCTCCGGCAGCGCTTTCATGTGGCCATTAAACACGTTGTATGTACATACGGTTCTGGGCCGCTCCATGACCGAGGCGGGCTTTGCCTTAATGTTGCAATCCCTCGCCGGAATTATCGGGCAATTTGCCGGAGGCGCCCTGTTTCATCGCCTTGGAGCCAAGCGCCTCATCGTCGGGTCGCTATTCATTCAAGGCTGTCTCCAGCTGGCGATTCCGTTTACCGGCAGCTGGCCCCTCTACCTTGCCATCATGATCGGCCTTGGCTTTACGCTGAACCTCTCCTCCCCTGCCATCCAGGCTTTTATCGGCTTCCGCTGGAAGGAGCAGCGGCGGGAGTTGTTCAACGTCATCTACGTGGCCAACAACCTTGGCATGGCCATCGGCACCTCGCTTGCCGGGATCGTGGCGGCCATTTCCTTTCAACTGACGTTTATGCTCAACAGTGCCAGTACGCTGCTGTTTGCCCTTTTCTTTTTTGTCTTCATGAAACACATCTCGCACCGGGAGCTGGTCGGCGATTCAGCGGCTCTCGCCGAAAAGCGGAGCCTCAAAGAGACGTGGCAGCTCTTGTATCGCTACCAGCTTTACTTGTTCATGGCGCTCGGTGCCGGATTGATCTTCTTCTCCACATCGGTCTGGAACACGGGGGTCGCACCTTATGTGACGGGACTGGGCATGCCATTGTCCGCTTACAGCTGGCTGTGGACGATCAACGGCATCATTATCTTCGCCGGTCAGCCCGTGACGAGCCTGATCAAACGGCTGCTGCAGCAAAGCCTGCCTGCCCAGATGGTGGCCAGCGCCGCCGCCTATGCTGGCGGATTCGGCTTTATGCTGCTGTTTCACAACAGCTACGCTGCCTTCGTGCTCGGGATGATCATCACGACATTCGGGGAAATGCTGCTTGCCCCGACCATCCCGACGTTCATCACCGAAAAGACGAGCGAGTCTGCGCCCTTTTACCTGGGGGTCGTCGGCGGCATCACGGCGCTGGGCCGACTGCTGGGACCGCTCGCCATGGGCTACATGTTCGATCGCGGCGGCATCCAGCCGGCTCTGCTGCTGGCGATGTCCATGTCGCTGACGGCTGTGCTCTTTTGTCTGGGGCATGCCTCGTTTCATCGGGTCAGCCGCGAACAGACCGGGGCAACTCGCTGAAGGCGCGTTTGCGATTGCTCCGCTGTTTTTCCTGCACTTGCCCGGGCCTTGGTGCCGGGGCGGAAAAAGGGGAAAGCTCGTGTGGTCGGCAGGAATTTGCATTCTCCCACCACGCAAAAAAGGGGCGTCTCCAAGTCAAAAAATGACTTTTGAGACATCCCCTTTTTCCTTTTTCCTGTTTCCCCAACCCAATCTACTCGCCAGGCTCGCGCTCCTGCTCCCAGGGCAGCCTGGGCAGCTGATACCATTCGCCTGCCATCCATTCGCGGGCTTTCCAGCGGAGGACGTCGGGGCGTACCAGCGGCATGATTTCCTGAAAGAGGGCGACGCGCTCGATGTCGGTCATGGGCGCGAAACGATTGGCGGCTGCAAGGTCGGCCTTAAGCTCTTCCATTTTGCTCACGCCCAGGATGGCGGTCGTAACCGGCAGGCTCCAGGTGTAGCGCAAGGCCTGTTCCGTCCACGGGGCGAGCTGGCCGAGGCCCATCACTTTCATCCCGATCACCGCTACACCTTTTTCTACGGCGAGCGGTACAAAGTCGTGCGCGAAGCTGTAAATAAAATGATCGAGCGCCGACAGGGCCACGAGGGCGCTGTCGAACGGGAAGCGGCGGATGGCTTCCGCCAGCAGGCGCGGGTCCGTGTGGCCGCTGATGCTGATTTTGCGGATCAGCCCCTGCTCTTTGGCCTCGATCAACGCTTCCAGCGCCCCGCCCTTGGCGAAAATCGCCTCGAGGTCATGCGGCTTCATGATGTTGTGCATCCGCCACTCGTCGATGTAATCCGTCTGGAGGCGTTTCAGGCTGCCTTCCAGATCCCGCAGGGCGAGGTCGCGGGTGCGCCCGCCAGTCTTGGTCGCGATCCACACCTTGTCGCGCAGCCCTTTCAGCCCCAAGCCTACCCGTGTCTCCGACTGTCCGTCGCTGTAGCTGGGAGCCGTATCGAAGTAGTTGACTCCCGCCTCCACGGCACGCCGGATGATCGCGATCGCTTCCTCCTCCGTGCAGTCATGCTCGTCTACAATGCGCTGGGCACCAAACCCCAGCAGCGAGACCTGATGCGGGTCTCGTCCAAATGAACGGGTCTGCATCCGACCAAATCCCCTTTCCTCTCGTTAGAAAATATGATTGGCTCACACACGCAAAACAAGACGCCCGAGCTCGAGCGCCTTGCCTATTTCCGGCAACGATTAGTTGCTGTATGTTTCGTACGCGTTCGTCAACAGGTTTGCGATCGTTTGCAGATCGTTGTTCTCGATCTGGTGACGCTCGATCATCGTCATGATTTTTCCGTCTTTCATGATCGCAAAGGACGGGGAGGACGGAGCGTAGCCTTCAAAGTATTCGCGGGCTTTCGCAGTCGCTTCCTTGTCTTGTCCGGCGAAAACGGTGTAGAGGTTGTCAGGCTTTTTCGGGTGCTTCAGGGAGTGCACAACCGCCGGACGAGCCAGACCTGCCGCACAGCCGCACACGGAGTTCACCACGACCAAGGTCAGTCCTTTGGCGTTTGGCAATGTTTGTTCGACTTCTTCTGCCGTGCGGAGCTCCGTAAAGCCATTGCGGGTCAGCTCATCGCGCATCGGCTGAATTACCTGGTTCATATATGCTTCATAGGACATCATAGGGCAACTCTCCTTTATGCTTCACGTTTTCCATTACTTCCATTATAGCCGGATCATGTCCGGGCGAGAATCGGGAAGTGCTCCGCAGCTACACTTCCATCAAAATGGTCAGGATCATCGGGTTGCGGCCCGTTTTTTCGTAGATGAACGGCTTGATTACTTCGTTGATCTGCGCCTTCAGCTCCGACCACTCCTTGATTTTCTTATCCAGCGCTTCCTGCAGGCGCTGGCGCACGAGCATGGTCGCTTCCTGGATCAGCGATTCGGAACCGCGCACGTATACGAAGCCGCGGCTCACGATGTCCGGCCCGGTCAAAATCTTGAAGTTCTTCATGTCCAGGCTGACGACGACGACCATCAGGCCATCCTCCGCCAAATGCTTGCGGTCGCGCAGGACGATGTTTCCTACGTCTCCCACGCCGCTGCCGTCGATCAGGACGATGCCCGCCTGCACTTTGCTCAGCCATGCTTTTTCGCGGGTGCAGTTCAGCACGTCGCCATTGTCCATGATAAAGATGTTGCTCTCGTCGATTCCCACCTGCTGCGCCAGCTTGGAGTGGGTCTTCAGCATCCGGTACTCCCCGTGGATCGGGATGAAGTATTTGGGACGGATGAAGTTCAGCATCAGCTTCAGCTCTTCGCTGCTGCCGTGGCCGGAAGCGTGGATGTCGAAGTCCTGGTTGAGCACGACATTCGCCCCTGCGCGGTACAGCTTGTCGATCGTCCGGCTCACGTTGATGGTGTTGCCCGGGATCGGAGAAGCCGAGATGATGACCGTGTCCTCCGGGTAAATGGAAACGGTGCGGTGGGAGCCGGACGCGATGCGCGTCAAGGCTGCCATCGGTTCGCCCTGGCTGCCCGTGCAGATGACCAGCACCTGATTGTCCGCGTAGTTGTCGATGTGCTTGATATCGATCAGCATACCTTCTGGCATCTGGATGTAGCCCAGTTCTTGTCCGATCAAAAATACTTTTTCCATGCTGCGGCCGATGACCGCCACTTTGCGGTTGCACTGCTCGGCTGCGTCCACGACCTGCTGGAGGCGATGTACGTTGGAGGCAAAGGTCGCGAGGATGATGCGCCCCCGCGCTTTGCGCACCACGTCGAGAATGCCTTCCCCTACCGTACGCTCCGACATGGTAAAGCCGTAGCGCTCGCTGTTGGTACTGTCCGACAGCAGAGCCAGCACATCGCCGCTCGCGCCGATGCGGGCAATCTTGCCGTATTCCGTCCGCTGCCCCACCGGCGTCATGTCAAACTTGAAGTCGCCGGTGTGGATGACCATGCCCTCCGGCGTGTGCAGCACGATCCCGAACGAATCCGGAATACTGTGGTTCGTCCGGAAGAAGGTCGCCTTCAGCTTGTCGAAAGGAATCTCCGTGTCTTCGGAAATGGGAATCAGCTTGACATCGTTTTGCATGCGGTGCTCTTCCAGCTTCGCCTTGACCAAGCCCAGGGTCAGGCGTCCGCCGTACACAGGCACCTTGATTTGCCGCAGCACATAAGGGATCGCCCCGATGTGGTCTTCGTGTCCGTGCGTCAACAAAAGCGCCTTGATTTTATGCTGGTTTTCTACCAGATACGTAACATCGGGAATGACCAGATCGATCCCGAACATCTCGTTTTCAGGGAATTTCACCCCGCAGTCGATAATAACGATCTCATTTTCGTACTCGACGCAATACATGTTTTTTCCGATCTCGCCGAGGCCGCCCATTGCGAATATCTTAACGTCGCTCAATCTCTTTCCTCCTAACATCATCGTGCATGATTTTGGAAACCCGAACCAAGCATGCCATTCTTATTGTAACACAACGCGAGGCGTTCGTTTCATCCAGTCTTGCAATCTGTACGAGGGAAATGGGGCAATTCGCCCGTCCCTGCAGGCCATCCTTTTTACCTATTGGCAAATTGTACATAATCTATGAAGCCAAAAGCAAGAAAACCGGCTCTTCTGCAGGACATTCGGGCAAACTACTCGCACACAGAGTATTTCCAGTCCGCATGTCCTCATGAAAGGAGCCCGGGCCCGATGCTGTCCAAAGCAAAAACGATTGTCACCGCCCTGCTGCTGTCCAGCTCCATGCTCTGGACGATGCCGGCGGCCGCCCAGCCCCCCTATGCCAAATGGGGCCAAATCGCCATGCAGCAGACGATGAAGGCGTATCCGCAGGCGAAAATCATCGACTACCTCCACGTCGGCCGCAAAATCAAAACGCCCACCACGTCAGAGGAGACGTTCAAGCTCTTGCTCCAGCAGGGCAATCGCGTGTGGGCGTTGTTGGTTCATATTGAATTCGAGACAAAAACGGAAAAGCTGCTGCGCATCCGTTTCGAGGAGACGCGCTGACCCTAGTCGGCCAACTGCTCGATGTCCGCCATGATCTGATCCATGTCCATTTCGGCGCCCATTCCGTACGCGCGGCGCATGTTGCCGTCCCCGTCCACGAGGAACATGCGCGCCGTATGGGCAAAGGAACCGTCCGGCTGCTTCAGCACAGCGATGCCGAAGTCCTTCGTCACCTTCTCCACGGCCTGGGCATCTCCGCGCAAAAACTTCCAGCCGGTCGGGTCTGCCTGGAACTTCCCGGCGTACTCCTGCAGGACCTGCGCCGTGTCAGAGTCCGGATCGAAGGTGATGCTCACGAACTCCACCTTGTCCCCGAACAGCCCCTTCGTCTTCAGCTCTTTTTGCATCAGCGACATATTGTACGTTGTGGCCGGACAAATATCCGGGCATTTGGTAAACATGAACTCGACCAGGCGCACCTTTCCTTTGCTATCCGAGAAAGTGTACGTCGAGCCGTTGCTGTTTTCCAGCGAAAAGTCGCTGAGCGCCTTCATGACCGGAATTGTTTCTCTGGTCAGGTACTTGTAGCCAAACACGCCGACGATCGCCAAAATCAGGACACCCGTCAGCACGGGGAACCAGTGGCGCTGCAAACCTGTTTCCTGCTGCTGCTTCGCTGCTTCACTCACGAGTCGCTTCCTCCCCCCTAGCGTTTTTACTGCTCTGTTTCTCCTGGCCATGCGAGCATGCCGCCTACCATGTTGGCTGCATCATAGCCTTGGGCTGTCAAATATTCCGTCGCCATATGGCTGCGCGCACCGCTGCGGCAAACCATCACGATCGGCACGTCTTTGTCCAGCTCGTCGATGCGATGCGGCAAAAAGCCAAGCGGAATCAGCTTCGCCTGCTTGATGTGGCCCGCGTTCCACTCGTCTACCTCGCGCACGTCGATCACTTGTACGTTTTCATTCGCTTCCAGCTTCGCCAGCAATTCTTCCGGGGTGATTTCCTTTACGCCATTGCTCATGGTCGATGAATCCTCCTAATCATGTCGTTCTTTTTGCAAATAAGATCCGTTCATGCCATTTCCCATCATATCATACGGGCTTTCGCTTTTCTAACGGGCAAACTGCGCCCCGGCAGTTTGGAGTGCGCCCTTCCGCGTTCCTGACCGCGAAGCCTTCCATATAAAATTAAGAAAGAAATCGCAAGGCCATGCTCTACTTGCCGTTTTCCCTCTCCCGCTCGCCCGATATACCCATTTAATCCTCCCTGATAACTTTTCATTAATTATTGACAGCCAACTGCCTTTTTCATACAATTGTGACAACATCAGATATGCCGTTTTCATCAAGAGTGGTGGAGGGACAGGCCCGACGAAGCCCGGCAACCTGCATGTGAGCATGTGAGGTGCCAATTCCTGCAGAATCCATAGATTCTGAGAGATGAACGTACTTCCGTGTATGACCGGAGCCTTCTTCTACTCAGAGTGGGCTCCGTTTTTTCTTGTTTTCATCCTATCTATAGAAAAAGGAGAGATACTCATGTCGAATCAGCAACAATGGAGACCTGAAACGATTGCCGTACACGGAGGCCAGGAGCCGGACCCGGTGACTGGCTCCCGCGCCGTCCCGATTTACCAGACGACCTCCTACGTCTTCCGCGATACGGAGCACGCGGCTAACCTGTTCTCCCTCAAGGAATTTGGCAACATCTACACGCGCATCATGAACCCGACACAGGACGTTTTTGAAAAACGGGTGGCCCAGCTCGAGGGCGGCGTCGGTGCCCTGGCGACGGCCTCCGGGCAGGCAGCGATCACCTTTGCCATCCTCAACATCGCGGGAGCCGGAGACGAAATCGTCGCATCCAGCAGCCTTTACGGCGGGACGTACAACCTGTTTGCCCATACGCTGCCGCGCCTTGGCCTCAAGGTCCATTTTGTGGATCAGTCCAACCCGGACAACTTCCGCGCGTACGTCAATGAACATACAAAAGCGTTTTTCTGCGAAACGATCGGCAATCCCCGCATTGACGTAGCGGACCTGCAAGCGATCGCCGACATCGCGCACGAAAACGGCGTGCCACTCATCGTCGACAACACGTTCGCCACTCCGATCCTGTGCCGCCCGTTTGAGCATGGCGCGGACATCGTGGTCCACTCCACGACGAAATTCATCGGCGGACACGGCACGGCCATCGGCGGCATCATCGTCGACTCCGGCAAATTCAACTGGAACAACGGCAAGTTCCCCGGCCTGACCACACCAGACCCGAGCTACCACGGGGTCGTCTACACGGAGGCAGTCGGACCGCTCGCCTACATCATCAAAGCGCGCGTCCAACTGCAGCGCGACATCGGCGCCGCCGTCGCTCCGTTCAACTCCTTCCTGTTCCTGCAGGGCCTGGAGACGCTGCACCTGCGCATGGAACGCCACAGCCAGAACGCCCAGGCTGTCGCCGAGTACCTCGCCTCCCATCCGGCTGTTGAGTGGGTCAACTATCCGGGTCTGGTATGCGACGCGAACTACAAGCTGGCGCAAAAATATTTGCCAAACGGCGCAGGCGCCATCCTCACCTTCGGCATCCGCGGCGGCGTGACAGAAGGCAAGAAGCTGATCGATTCCGTGAAGCTGTTCTCCCACCTGGCCAACGTCGGCGATTCCAAGTCGCTGATCATCCATCCGGCGAGCACTACGCACCAGCAGTTGACCGAGGAGGAACAAGTCGCTGCAGGCGTGACGCCAGGGCTGATCCGCCTGTCGATCGGGACGGAGTCGATCAAGGATATTATTGAAGATTTGGAACAGGCGTTGAAGGCGGTAACGGAACAGATCACGGCTTGACCAAAAACAGGCAAGTCCCCCTGGCCATTCTGCTTGGGGGACTTGCTTTCCTATTACGCTCCCGATTGCAAAGCTCCGTCAATTGCCTTTTGGACCATCGACGTGCCTGATAATCCACGCATATACGCGCTCTCTTAGATCAGACCTGCCACTTCCGTCATCCTCGTTTTCCTCCGAAAATCTGGCTATCTCCGCGTCCGAGAGGAAACTTCCGTAGTCTGTATCGTCCAGACTGTCGATCAGTTCGGCCAAATACTTCTGAAACGGCTCGTCCTCATAGCCATGGACGTCATCTGTTCCCGAGGAATTGTCGGCGTAGACGGACGCGGGAATTGCCAGCGACAGGAGAAAGAGAGAAGCAGCTACCTTTTGTCTCCACTTTTTCAATTTCAATCACTCCTTCATTTTCATTTTGGTTTCGTTTCCACAAACGGAAACATATCCCACCGCATCATAAATGGTTTGCTGTGAATCGTAAATCCTCCGTCAGGTTGAGATTCGCTATTTTTCTCGAAGCAAAGCGAAAAGGCGGGGAGTAGTTCCCCACCTTTGCTTGCTATTAGCGGCGTTCGCCAGCTTTTTGAGTTCCTTCGAGGTTGAATGTGAGGTTCACTCCGTCGCCCTGGAAACGGTTTTGGTCTTCGTTTTTGTTCACAAATTCGATACCTACGTAGATTTTGTCGCTATCGCCAGGTCTCAGGTCGAAGTTTTGAGTCCACCAGCTGCTGATGTCCAGCTTGCCCATTGCTTTCAGTTCTTTCAGCGTTTTGCCGTTGTTTGGATTTACGATAATGCGTTGTGGAAGCGGAATGTTTTCATCGGTGCTCTTCAGGAGATACACTTTCAGGTTTTCATCGAAGTCTTCCGCGCCATTGTTGTTGTCAACATCGTTAATGGTGTAGTCGATGTTCATCAGCAGTTTGTCTACACTGATGCTGCCTTCGTTTTCTACTACAAAGGTTCTTTCCATCCAGTCACCTGGTTTCAGGTTAGACACGTTGAATACTGCGGAGGCTGGAGTAGCCCCGATTTTCATTGTACCAGCAGCAAATGTGTTGCCTTCGATTTTCGCTGTTGTGTTGAACCATGCGAACGTTCCTCCGCCGATCAGCGCTGCTCCCAACCCTACAGATGCCAGTGTTACTGCGAATTGTTTTTTCAAGCTCATTCCTAATTCCTCCCAATTTTTTATATAAGTTCATGTATGATGACTCGAAGCTTGGTAACAGATATTCCCTTGACCCTATTACCAACCCCCAAGGAATCACCCTGCCGGGTAATCGACTGCTTAGGCTCGTGTCTTGGCGGGTTCCTCTTGCTGCTTGATCATGCGCATGAGCTTCCATATTTGACTGATCATGAGATAGAGTCCGGGACCAGCCAGGAAGATCAGCATGCCTGTCGGTGATTTCACGAATTCGATGAAGTATCCGATATACGGAACCGAGTATTGTACCTTTCCTTTCACCCTGTCGGCGGTTACCGGATCGCTGTCTTTTCCATCGTTCGCATCACCCTTGGTGATCAACTTGCCATCGACGATATCGATGACACGGTGGGTAATGGTCCGTTTTTCCAGATCCTCGAAGGTGACGATATCGCCTTTGTGAATCTCGGAAAAAGGCACTGGCTTCACGGCAACGATGCTTCCCGTATCAAAGGTCGGTGACATCGATCCGCTCAGTACAACCATGATTTCATTCCCAAAAAGTTCGGTCTTTCCACCATTCATCTTTCCGATGAAGAGGAAGCTGCAGAGGGAGATCACGAGTACCAGGAGCAGCGTGGTTAATATCGATATTGCTTTTTTGAAGTAAACCACAATTTTTCAATCCCTCACTTTCCTTCTGTTCGGCTTGTTATCGTGCCGTTCACAGTTTTCATTTTACGAATTTCCTGAAATCTCAACTTCCTGCATCAGGGTGAATATCCCGAAATGCCGGTAGTATTTGCGTATACAACCAACCGATTCATCCGCCTCATTCTGAAGGATGAGAGCTTGTCATCCATTTCGTTGAGGCAGACGACGATCTGGCTGTTTTGCTGGCAGCAAGCGGCCGCACCCCCCTTCCGGAAAAAAGCCGGGATGGTTTTCACGAAAAAAAGGCGGGAATCCATCCCCGCCTTGTCCGTAAAACCTGTTTAATCTACAATAATGGCTGGCTTGTCGCCGTTGTCTCGCTTGATCCCTTCCCACTGTGTCGCTTCCAGATCAAAGGAAATCTTGATGGAATCCCCCTGATACTTGTTCTGGACGTATGTTCCATCCGGATTTTTTTGTTCATTATTGATAAAACCGATTTTCATTTCGATTTGATCATCATCTGCTGCATCGCTTCCAGACTTCGGATTCAACAGATTTCGATAGGCTATGTCAATCCGCTCCGTTTGCGTCAGCTCATACAGATCACGCAAGGTGACGGTATTTTTCCCCAACCGCCACTTGAGCTGCTTCAACAGATCCATATCGCTCGTCGTGTAGGGAGATTCTGCTTCTGTCTTGAAAAACTGAAATTCAAACTGGCTGAGATAGTCCAGAGCACTTGCCTTTTTCCCCGCAGCATCGTTGATGTTTACATGGCCGTCCGGGTCCGTTCCCTCACTGAAGTCGGTTTCCGGGTTGAAGTTCAGTTGCAGCAATACTTCCTTGATATCCAGTGACCCCGTATTTTTTATATCAAAGCGCCTGGTCATATAATCGCCAGGCTTTAAGCCTTGCAGATCAAACTTCATTTGATATCCGTTGACCGCCGCTACTTCCATATCCAGCGTGCCTGCCGCAAACGTGTTGTCGCTGATCGACGCCGTACTGCTAAACCACGCATATGTACCTCCGCCAAGCAAGGCTGCCCCGATCCCCACGGATGCCAGCGATAACGCCAATTGTTTTTTTACGTTCATTCCTATCCCCCTTCTTCAGCGGTAGCTGTACTGAAATCAAAGCCAGTGTTCGCTCCTCATTATTCATAATTGTATGTTTTTTAGGAATGAGCGGCTTCCTCCATCAGGGGAATTTGTCTAAACCGAAACGGTGGATTGTTGTCCTATACTTCAGGATGAGAGCATCTACTCCTTTCCGGCTGTTCTGCCATAAAAAGACCCGGCGAACATCGGGACTAACCCCCGTCCGCCGGGCAAATATGGGGTATTTTGTGCGGCCACGCGACCGGTCAGCTCACAGCGAAGCCGGTGCGCCCGCAGACGGTTCTCCCGGGGTACTTGGGGAACCGGATGGCGTCGACTCCTGCGTGTCGGGAGCCGATGAACCTCCCGAAGCCGCTGGAGCTGGCGGTGCCGGGCCGCTCGGGTCTGTCGATGGCGTGGCCGGTGTATCCGCTCCAGGTGACGGCGGCTGTGCAGGTGCCGTCGTGTTGCCTTCCGGGTCGGGGGTGTCGGGTGTGTGCGGCGTGGAGCCAGAATCTGCTGGCGTCGCAGGCGTGCCCGGTGTCGTCCCCGGGTTTGCCGGCGTGCCAGGCTGATTCGGCTGGCTCGGCGCCGCTTCCTCCGTCACACTCGTCGACTCATTGTATGACGTGCTTAGCGTCAACGGGATCGTCAGGGAGTAAAAACCGCCCAGCGCCGTCACGTGCAGCTCGCCGCGCTCCGTTTCGCTTTTTCGTTTGCCCCTTGCTTTCTGGTAGCTGTGCGCCACCTCAAAAACGATCTCTTTCCCGTCCTTTTCGCCGTATATGCGCTGAATGGTGACCTCGCTCGCTGCCTCGCCTGTTACCGTAATATTGGCCTCGTTCAAATCCAAAAATTCCCGCTGAGGCACAAACACCACGCGCTGGACGCCATTCGCCACGGAAAGGCTGCTGTCTGTCGTCTGGGAGGAAGAACCGTCCGCATTCACCGTGCGCCTGATCTTGATCCGCTTCTCTACCTTTGTCTTCAAAACGATCTGACTGGTGTCGGTCACGAAGACGTCTTCATTGCTGCCCGTTGATACGGGGGATACCTGCTTCTTTTCACTGGTCAAAAAGGAGAGTGTTTCATCCAGAGGCGCCAGCTGCAGCATCAATGCCGCCGTCACCAGCACCATCGCCAGTTTTTTCAAGTCACTCCCCCCTTACTCCGCGAAGATCGCATTCGGTGTCGCCTGCTTCGCCAAAAAGCGCAGCTCCAGCTCACCTTGCAGCGACTGATAGCCGTGGTCGACGCCTTCTGCTGGCAAATACACCGTAATGAAAAACGTTTTGTCTCCCTCACTCGCCGAAAACTCGCCCTCAGTCCCATTGGGGCGAGCGATTCCCGGCTGCTCCTGATGCAAGTCCTTCACCAGACCATCGTACACTTCCTGGGTGCCCTCCGTGATCCGGATGCGCAGCACTTCCTCCAGTTTTTGAGCCGCGCCAGGCGTTCCGCTGTCCTTTACACGCGCGATGATCTTGTAAAAAAAGTCCAGGTCACTGGCCCCTTTGGAGAGGGTCGCCTTGATTTGCCGGGCGTCTCCGGGGATCATCTTCGCCAGGTCCACCACCTGATTGCCGCCCTGCATAACCTTCCACTCGCTGCCGAAGCTGCTGCTGGAAATGTCGAGGAGGCCGACTGCAAACTCGTGTCCGGCGTCCCTCGCTTCCTGCCACATCCAGCTGTACGTCGTATCGCTCTGTCCCCAAAAGGACAGCGCGAGCCCGAGCAGAAAAACGCTGCCGATGATCTGATCACGGAGCGGGGCGATACGCGCTCTCGACCGCGTGCGCGTCCTCGACCACTCCTTTTGCTCATCACTCATAGACGTTGTTTTCCAGGTATACATCTGCCTTGTACAAATGGAGAGCCAGCTCCTTCGTCTCCTTGTCTTCTCCCGCGATCTCCTTAAATCCGTCAATGCCATCACCTACCCGGACTCCGCCGCTGTCCACCGCGTATTGGCCGACTTTGGCGAAATGGTTGTCGACAATCTGGACCTGCGACTCCTTGTCATTGGCGATGACGACCGCATGATTGCCGCCTTTGAACGTATTGCCGGCGATCAATACGGCCTTGATGGTCTGATCGAGTACGATCGCCTGATCTGCTCCTTCAAAGACGCTGTCTTTCACCGTCAAGCCTTCGAGGTATTTGCCGTTTTCGGCAGCGCTGTCTGCATCTGCGGAGTTTTCGCTCGCCCCCGCCGTGCGAATCGCCTCGGAGAACCCGCTGCCAAAGGTGCAGTTTCGGAAGCTCACGTTGGAGCCGACCAGCAAACCTGTACCGCTGCCTTCAAAGCGGATTCCGTCAAAGGAGACATCCTCCACCGACAGTTCGTCGGCTCGCACGACGACTTTGCCTTCCTGTCCCGGGGCTGCTTTCCACGTGATGTTCCTGGGCAGATCCAGCCCGCCCAGATCGTATGAGCCAGCCGCCAGCACAAAGGTCATTCCTTTGGCTGCCGCACCGTCCTTTTGCTTCGCGCTTTCCTCTTCTCCGATCCGCTCCGCCAGCTTCATCGTGTCGAGCAGCTTCTTGCCGCTTAGATCATCCGGCGTGAACGTCATGACGGGACCGCTCTGGGCAAAGTAGTCGCCGTTCTCCTGCTGGGTCGCGAGGAAGCCGAAGCTGACCTCTGCCGCCTTTTCCTGCACTTCGTTGCCCGTGCTCTCCGGCAAATAGACCGTATATTCCAGTTGATCCCGCTCGCCTTTATCCAGTTCCGGAATGACAACATTCGCCTGTGTCAAGGTGCTGACACGTCCGTGATAGATCAGCTCGTCGTCGCTGGTCCGGCGAATCTCCACCACCAGCTGGTCGTACACGACGTCATCTCCGTCGGCCTTGTTCGCCAGGAGCGCGTACTTCACAGGCACGTCGCTGTTGTTTTCGACGCTGATCGTCTTGGTCATCCGAACACCCGGCATGAACTTCTCATGCCCTTCCGCCTGAAATGTCGCGTGCGTCTCGCCGTCCAGCTTGATCTCCAATCTCCCTGCAGCGAATGTCGTCGATTCATCTGCCTGACTCGTAAAATACGCGTATGTGCCAAAGCTGGTGCTCACCGCGATCGAAGAGATGAATGCCGTCCCCAAGATGACCCGCTTCCACGGCCAGTTTTTCACCTGTTCCCACTTCATGATCGTTCCCCCTCAATCTTCTCGGTTTGAAGCGATGCTGGCTGACTGTCCTGCCTGCTGCCAGCCCGGCGCTGTGTATAGACCAAATAGGTTACAAATCCTGCGAAAATCACCGCCATGACAAGCGGCTCTTTGAAAAACTGCTGCAGGGCCGCCGCGAACGGAATGGTAAAGACGACTTTCCCCACCAGCCTGCCTGGAGCTGTCCAGCCGCCATCCGCTTCCTGATTGGCATCGCCTTTGGTTTGCAGATAGCCGTTTTCCAGCCGCTGGACGACGCGGTGCGTAATCAGAGACCTCGTCTGATCATCCTTCCAAAATGTGACGATATCGCCTGGCTGGGGAACAGCGCTCGCGTACCGGGTGACGACCACCATATCGCCAGCGTTGATCGCAGGAGACATACTGCCCGTCAGGACGGAGAGCACTCTCCAGTTGCCCATCCCGGGGATGCGATCGGCATTCCAATAGCTGCTTGCGTACAGAAAGAGATTCAAGATGAAAATAAGGGCCAGTAACAGAAGACCTATACGCTTTGTCCAGACGATTCCCACACCGTTCACCTCTTTCCCTCATTGTACGAGGTTCGCCCCCCTGTATCTTCCATCGTCGGAGGGACTATGCCAGCTTGAAAGGTGGAAGATTTTCAACCGCCAGACGGACGGCTTCTCATACTGAAGGAGGAGGAAGGATGAGAGAGCAAAAAAAATACTGCTTTTCGCAAGCAGTATTTTGGTCAGTCGGATTCAGTTGGCCGCCCATAAAACTACCCCACCATGGGAGGAACGTTCGACACTCTCGTGGGGGAATGGATCTGCACCGATTTGACGAACGCCTTGACCACCTTCTCGTCGAACGTCGTCCCGGCCATCGTGCAGATTTCCTCAAAGGCTTCTTCGATCGTGGCGGTCTGCCGGTACGTTCTTGTCGTGGTCATCGCCAGAAAGCTCTCGACGATTCCCAGTATTTGCGCCAGCAAGATGATGTCGTTGCCTTTCAGCTTTTTCGGATACCCGGACCCGTCAAAGCGCTCGTGATGATCTTGCAGGGCGCGGACTACGCGGGCAAAAGCCGGCTCGTCCCTGAACATTTCGTAGCCGAACTGGCAATGCTCCTGAATAATCTGGTATTCAAAGGCCGTCAGCTTTTCATCCGTCTCAAACACGTAGTCCGGGAATTTGATGCGGCTGACGTAGTGCAGCAGGGAGAGCAGCTTGATCTCCCAGTCGCTCACCTGCTCCTGGGGGAACTCGCGCAGCATGCGTTTGATCAGCCGGCTCATCTGCTCGATCTCCCGGCTGCTCGTCTGCGTTTTCCGCTCCACGATCGGGACCAGCGTATTGAGCAGGGTAATGGCATACTCGCGATTGTGCTCTTCCGTAGCTGCCCTGGCTTCTCCCATCCGCTTCTGGAGGGAGCAATAGCCGATCCACGTGCAAATGGCACTTGCCGCCGCGAGTGTCAGGTGGAAAAAGTCGTCCATGCTAAACACCCCGCTCTTCCCCCAATCCAGGCTGAAGGCGTAGAGCAGGTAGCTGGCTGCCCCCCACATGAACAAGACAGCCCGGTCGTAAAAGAAGCTGAGATAAAACGGATAGAGAATAAAGACGGTCCACAAGCCGCTGAACTCCTGCGGATTGTACAGGCAAAAAAACAGGAGCAGGCATATTCCCAAAAAAGCAGAAGCATGGAGCGTATACGTCTCTGGAAACAGATAACGCTTGTGCAGAATATAAACCGTCCAGCTGACAGCCGCGCAAACGGCCAATCCCACAATAGCTGTCCACTGGATCGCGATGATACCGCATGCTTGAAGGAGGACAGCCATCCCCGCGTCAATACTGACCAATGTGGAAATCCAGTAAAACATGGCATCCGCTAGGTAACTGGCGTGGTCTCTGTTTCGTTTCCTTTGCCTCATGACAAACCCTCTTTACTGTTTTTGCGTGGGGCGAAGGCGGTTATGGCGCAACTTTGACCAACCCCTTTTTCAGTGCGTACAGCACAGCCTGAGAACGATTCGGTTGCCCGGTCTTGCGAAGAATGCTGCTGACATGCGTCTTGACCGTCGCCTCGGAAATGAACAGGCGCTGCGCGATCTCCTGATTGCTCAAATTCTCGACGATCAGCTGAAACACTTCCTGTTCCCGGTCCGTGAAGATGATGTCGGACTCTTCCTTGCGCTTGCGCTGCAGCTTGGACTGGAAGCACGAATACCCCATCATCACCATGTCCATCGTATGGAGAATCTGCTCGGGAACCGTGTCCTTCATGATGTAGCCGTCCACGTTGGACTCCAGCGCCCGAAATACGTCCTCGCTCTCGTCAAACGCGGTCAGGATCAGGACCTTGACGTCCGGGAGCTGCTCCTTGAGCACCTTGCAGCTTTCAATGATCGATACTCCCGGCATCTTCAAGTCGGAGACGATCAGATCAGGCTTCACCGCCAGCGCCTTCTCCAGCACCTCATCTCCGTCGCTGGCTTCCGCGACCACTGTGTAGCGTGGAGAACTCTCCAGAATCATTTTCAACCCCTCACGCACGATGCGATGATCGTCTGCGAGCAGCAGTCTCACGCTATCCATGCATCTCCACCCCTTTTCTCGGTATAATCGCTATGATTTCCGTTCCCTCGTTAGGCTTGGAGCGAATATGGAAGGTTCCTCCTACTTGCGCGATCCTCTCCCGCATGCCCACGACTCCATACCGTTTGTCTTCTGTTGTTTTTGCATCCGCAACGAACCCGATGCCGTCGTCATGCACGCGCACCTTCACTTGCAGCGATGACGCCTCTACGCTCACCGACAGGACGCGCGCCTGCGCATGCTTGACCACGTTGACCGTCGCCTCCTCCACCATCCGGTAGATCGCATTGAGCACGTGCAGCTCTTCTTCCAGCACTCTCCCCTTTGAGGTAAAGCGCACCTGCAGTTCAGTCCCGACTGTCATCCGCTTCAGCAATTGCTCGATCGCTTCGGACAGCTGCTCGGACTCGCGAAACTCTCGCAAATGAGTAATGGTGTGCCGGACCTCTCCGTGACACCACTTGATCCGCTCCTCGATCTGCGCCAGCTGCTCCGCTACCTGTGTCTGGACTTCACCCGGCAGCTTGCGCTTGAGCTGGTACAACTGGGCCTGCAGGAAAAAAAGCTGCTGGGCCAGGCCGTCGTGCATATCCTGCGCCAAATCCCGGCGCATCTCCTCGTGCAAGGACTGGGCCAATTCGTACTTGATCCGGTTCTGCTTCCCATGCTGGCAGACGATGAGAGACACGATGCGCAGCAAGAGCCGCTCTCCCCGATGAATGACGCGCTTCGGGGAGACGGAAAAGACAAGGCATCCCCACGCCTCGCCGTCCAGGCGAAGCGGCATGCATATGTATGTATCTTTGCGTCCAGAGTAATCATCCAGCTGCTTGACCTGCATCCGCTTCCATTCCTCTGCCCCCATATCCAACAGAGTATTCAGAAAGTAGTCCCGCTTCCAACCTCCCTCTCCTTCCCGCTCGTGGTAAAGGCACAAGAAAGCCTGCTCCGCCCCGAAGACGCGCCGCACCAGCTGCTCCGTTGCCGCCGCCAGGCTCGTCTCGGGATGGGCAGCCACCTTTTGCATGTACAAAAGCACATGGCAGCATTTCGCGTAGAGCTTCTTGATGGACCGCAACAAAGCAGTAAGACACAGCGCCATGATTGCCCACAGCAAAATGTCTAGGATCAGGCGCAGCCCGGTAAAATCCATGTCGGGCGGCACGATGGACAGAGGCAGCGAATCCTGCAGCAGGGATGCGGACAAAATGAACAAAATCAGAATCAGCAGGACCTGCTCCAGCCGCAGGACCATCAACAGCCACAGCAGCGTCGAGTACGCGTACAGCAAAAACGGACTTTTCCACTGCCCGGTCTCCAAGATAAAAAGCAAAGCCAGTCCCATATCGACCAGTCCGAGCATGAACCATCTTCTTCGCGGGAGCGCATAGCAAAGAATGAGTGCATATGCCATGACGATCAAAAGAAAAATGGCAAACGATCGATAGTCTGAATCAGGAGCATCCATATAGAAAAAGCAGAAAACCAGAAGGAGCACCCATTGCAGAAAATAGATTGCAAGACGAAATTCCTTTAATAACCACTTCATCAGACAGTGCCCCGTCTCCCTTTGCCCATCTTTCTTTCACCGTACTAGGACCATATGTCTATCGTACTAGATAATGTCAAACATTGACAATATATGAAAAATGTCGAACGCTGATAACACCTTTATCTGTCAAGTTACATTTGTTCTACAAAAATTTATTTTGTCGATAAATTGGCAAAATCAGGATGCGGCTTGTATAATGATTACGCGAGCATTGCCCCTACCTCTTCAAAAAAAGGAGAATTCCCATGACCCTCTCTCCCGTAGATAACCTCTTGGCCAGCATCAACCACGTCATTGTCGGAAAAAGCGAACAAATCCGCCTGCTTATCACGGCCCTGCTCGCACGCGGCCATGTGCTGCTGGAAGACCTGCCCGGCATGGGCAAAACGGTTCTCGCCAAAACATTGGCACAAGCGATCGGCGGGACGTACAACCGGCTGCAATTTACCGCTGATCTTCTGCCGTCAGACGTGATCGGGCTGCACGTATACAATCAGCGCACACAAGAGTTCGAGCTGCGCAGGGGCCCGATTTTCGCCGATGTATTGCTCGCTGATGAAATCAACCGCGCCACGCCGCGCACCCAATCCGGCCTGCTGGAGGGCATGGAAGAACGCCAGGTGACCATCGAGGGCATCACCTTGCCGCTCCCGCCTGCCATGTTCGTGATCGCCACCCAAAACCCCATCGAATCGGAAGGCACGTATCCGCTTCCCGAAGCGCAGCTGGACCGCTTTTTGTTCAAGCTGTCGCTCGGCTACGGCACGCGGGAGGACTCCCGGGAGATTCTCCGGCGCTTTCGCAGCGACTCTCCGCTGGGCGAGGTCAAACCAGTCATTACCGTCGACGAAATCGCCGCTCTGCAGCAGCAAGTGACGTCCGTTCATGTGAGCCAGGCCGTGGAAGACTACGTCATCGACCTGACGGAGGCCACGCGCTCGCATCGCTCGGTGGAAGTAGGGATCAGCCCGCGCGCCATGCTCGCCCTGCTGCGTGCCGCCCAGGCTGCTGCCTTTGTCGCTGGCCGCTCCTATGTACTGCCGGACGACGTGAAATGGGTATTCCCCAGCCTCGCTACCCATCGGATTCGCCTGTCGATGGAAGCCGAGCTGCACGTCACGGAGGCGGAGGTCGCAGCGCAAATTTTGCAAAGCGTACCGGCACCGGTCGAAGAAAGCGTATAAGGCCATGAGCACGAAGCAGACCTTTCACGTCATCGGCTTCCTCCTGTTGCTGTTCGCCCTGTTCTCCGGCAGCTGGTTCCTCTGGCTGTTTGGCGGTCTGTTCTTTTTCATGCCAGCCGTCCAGAGCTGGTGGCTCGCAAACATGAGACGCTGGATCAAGCTCGAATGGAGTGCAGACCAAAGCCGGGTCATGCCGGGCACGCCAGTACGTGTCACCTTGCGTCTGCACAACCGCTCCTGGCTGCCGCTCCCGGCTACCTGGCTGCGGTTCACGCTCCCGGATCACGTCACAGTCGAGGGGGCAGACGAAGTGCGGCAGAGCAGGCAGCGGACGGTGGTTCGACTCCGCCTGGATCTGCTTGCCCGGCAGGGAGTGGAACGGGTGCTTACCCTCACCCCGCACAAGCGCGGAGTCGTTTGGCTGACAGAAGTGCAGTCCGAGTCGCTCCCTCTGTTCGCGGAGGAGGTGACTGCCCTTCCTTTGCAGGCTTCTTTATCCTTGCTGGTCTATCCCGCCCCGTTGCCTTTACCTCCCGTCTCGCTCGCGGATACCGACCCGGACGGCAGCCGGCTCCGACGGCAGCGCAAGCAGGAGGATGTCACCTTTCAGCGCGGCGTACGTCCCTACATTCCGGGTGACCGCTTCAAGCATATCCACTGGAAGGCGACCGCCAGGACCGGCGTCCATCAGACGCGGGTGTTCGAGCACACGGCAAGGTCCGACTGGCGCATCGTCGGCCATATTTTGCCTTCGTACGAGCCTTTGCTGCAGCGGCACAACGACAGTATCAACGAACGGACGATTTCCTGCCTGGCCGCGCTGTCCATCCTGTGCCGCAAGCGCGCGCTCGGCTACGAGCTGTTCCTCACCGTCCGGCAGCGTGGACGCTACCAGTACCATCTGGCGGCAGGCAGCGGAAAAAGCCACCACCTGCATGTGATGACCCAGCTCGCCCAGATGCATACTTTCGTCACGACTCCGCTCGCCCCGCTCCTCCGCCGATTGGAGACGAGCCCTGCCCGGGAAGCGATTCTGCTCGTCACCCCTCGTCTGGACGAAGCGGCCGAGCAGGCTATCGAACGGCTTCTCCGCCGCGGGCACAAGGTGGCGGTGCTGGATGTCGCCGCAGAGACGGCCGTGCTGCGCCGCTGCGAGCCGGGGCGTTCCGTGAGCGGAAGGAGGATCGCGCGATGACGTATGCGACGATTGGACGCTGGGCGCTTGCCTTTTGGCTCGAAGCGCTGCTTCTCGCAGGCGTCGTGATGCTGTTTGGCTTGTTGTCTGCAAGCCTTGAAAACTTTCTGCTGTTTGGCGTGTTCGTCTCGCTGCTTTTCGTCCTGGGCGGGATCGTCTTTCACGAAGGCGGACGGCATTCTCTCCTGCAGGCTTTGCTCTATCTTCTCGTCGCCGGTGCAGGTGCGCTCGCTTACCTGGTCTTCGGCTCCTGGATGATCGCGCTCCTCGCAGCTTCCCTGTACTACTGGCGCATTCATGCCGTGGCGTCCGCAGGCGTCAGCCATGCCGCCCTGCAGCGGCGGTTCGTGCTCGCCCTGATGGCCTGCCTCATGAAGCTGGCGCTGGCTGCCCTGTTCGGGGCAGCCGTTCACGCGGCAGCGTTCGATGCCACTCCCTACTACGGGATGATGGCGTTGACGCTCGGGAGCTACCTAGTGATCGGTCTGCTCGAATACGTCACACGCGAGCGCGACGCAGCCGTGCGCCCGCCGCTCCCGATCCGCGTCAGGCTGGGCGGACAGTTGCTGGCTTCACACTCGCTATTGCTCATCGGCTATGCGGCGGCCGCTGCTGTCGTCCTCGGGCTGCTCGGCCTTTTGTGGGGCTGGGCGAAGGGCCTGCTCGGCAGCGTCCTGTACCGGTTGAGCCAGCCTCTCCTGGAAAAGCTGACGGAATGGGCGGAAGGTCTGTCCGGCGTATTGGGGACAGACCCACGCGTGGACGACTTGCTCGCAAATCAGGGCCAAAGCGGAGACCAGAGTCTTTTGCCCGTCGATACGGGCGAGCCGCTGCTCTCCCTGCTGGAGCCGTATATGCTGGCTACCGTCTCCCTGGTCGTCATCGCTGCACTGGGCAGAGCGATCTGGAAAAGGCGGTTTCGCAAAAGCGATACGATCGTACAAACGGCTCCCGCTGCTGAAGCCGCGTGGACTCCCCTCCCGACTGAAGACAGGGAAGACGCCCGCCTTCTCCGGGAAGTGCGCCAATGGTTCAAAAAAGCGCCCGGCCGGGCAGACGATCCGGTCCGCTACGCCTACTACCAGTTTTTGCAGTACACCGCAGCTAAAGGCATCCCGATCCATCGCTTCGAGACCAGTCAGGAGTATTTGCGCCGGCTGCAACAGAGCTGGCACGACCCTTCGACCATCGAACTGGCGAGGCAGATCACCCGCTATTACGAGCAGTATCGCTACCGCGAGCAGTCTCTTTCTCCTGCCGACCTGACGGCGATGCAGCAGGCCGTGCGCGCCTTGCGGGAAAAGCCGTTGACCTAGCAGGTCCGGCCAACAAACAAAAAGCAGCCCCTCGCCACGGATTCATCTCCGCGCGAGGGGCTGCTGCTGTATCAAATGGTCATATGGCTTGATTAAAAGGCACGTCCGTACTGCTTCGGCGGCTCCAGCTCCTCCGGCGAGAGCGCCTGAATCGCGTGCAACGCCCAGTACGGGTCGCGCAGCATGCCGCGTCCGACCGCCACCAGATCGGTGTCGCCGTTGCCGAGGGAGGCTTCTGCCAGCTTGGGATCGTCCAGATTCCCGACTGCGATCACCGGCACGTCCAACGCTTGCTTGATGGCGCGCGCAAACGGCACCTGGTAGCCCGGATGGACACCCGGACGGCCGGCGGAGCCGATCGGTCCTTCTCCGCCGCTGGACAGATGGAAGACGTCGACGCCTGCTTCCTTGTATCTGCGGCACAGCTCCGTACTGTACTCCAGACCGTACCCGCCGTCCACGTATTCAATGGCAGAGACGCGCATGAGCAGCGGCATGTCTTCCGGAATGACCTTTTTGACCGCCTGGATCACTTCCACTCCGAACAATGCCGGGTCTTTTCCATATTGGTCATCCCGCTTGTTCGTCAGCGGCGAATGGAACTGGTGGATCAAATACCCGTGCGCGCCGTGAATTTCAATCGTGTCCATGCCTGCCTCGACGGCGCGTCTCGCCGAATCGGCAAACTTTTGTACCATTCCCTGCACTTCCTCGGTGGTCAAAGCCCGCGGCGTTTTGTAGCGGGAGCCGGGGAATGCGATTGCGGAGGCAGATACAGGCACTTCTGCATCTTCTGCCTTGCGTCCGGCGTGAGCGATCTGAACTCCGATTTTGGCGCCGTACTTGTGCACCTCAGAGACGATGCGGGCAAAAGCCGGAATTTGCTCATCCGACCACAAGCCCAGATCGCGGTTGGAAATCCGCCCGTCCGGCTCGACATCCGTCATCTCCACGATGATCAGGCCGGTTCCTCCGACCGCCCGGGAAACGTAGTGGACAAAGTGCCAGTCCGTCGGCGTACCGTCATGGGCCTCCACTGAGTATTGGCACATCGGCGGCATGACAATCCGGTTTTTCAACGTAAGGCCTTTTACTTGAAACGGGGAAGACAACAACGCCATTTGTTCCACTCCTCTGTTCTATTTCATGCGGTCAGGAAAGAAGCACCCCCCGTCCCGCACGCGCGCAACGAAGCCGCCCCACAAAAATCGGCGCAACCACGTTTTGCATTCATCATGCCAAAAGAACGCTGCGCATGCAATGCCTCCCTGCACTTTGGCGAAGCAGTATGCAGTTCTGTTTGCCTCCGGAATGAAACCGCCTTCATGGACAATAGCTCCCCGAGCTAGGAAGAATGGTGACGACCCACGCAAAAAAACCCTCTGCGGGAAAGTTTCATTCCCCAGAGGGTGCTCCTGCTCTCGTCTCCCCGATCCGTTTATTCCGGCATCGGGCCGATGTAATTCGACTGCGGGCGGATAATCCGGTTTTTGCCCGCCTGCTCCAGCACGTGCGCGCTCCAGCCCACCACGCGGCTCACTGCAAAGGTCGGCGTGAACAGGTCATCGTCCAGACCGACCGCGCGCATGACGGCTGCGGCGAAAAACTCGACGTTCGTATTCAGCTTGCGGCCCGGCTTGTATTCTTCCAGAAGCTGCAAGCCGACTTTTTCCACATGTGTCGCCAGATCGAACCAGCGGTCGCCCGCAGACAGTTCGGATGCCACGACGCGCAAGGCCGTCGCGCGCGGGTCAATCGTCTTGTAGACGCGATGGCCAAAGCCCATCAGCCGTTCGCCGTTCTCCAGCTTGTTGCGCAGCCACGGCTCCGCGTTTTCTTTGGTGCCGATCGCCTCGATCATCTCGGTGACCTCTGACGGCGCACCGCCATGCAGCGGTCCTTTCAATGTCCCGATCGCCGCCGTAATGGCCGACACCAGATCCGATTCCGTCGAGCTGACGACCCGTCCGGCGAAAGTAGAGGCGTTCATGCCGTGCTCCTGTGTCAGGATCAGATAAGCGTCCAGCGCGCGCACATGGGCAGGGTTCGGCTTTTCGCCTTTCAGCATGTACAGGTAGTTGGCCGTGTGACCCAGCTCTGGATTCGGCGCTGCCGGCTCCCGTCCTTGCAGACAGGCGAAGCGGTAAGCGACGATCGTCGGCATTTTCGCGGTCAGGGAAATCACTTCGTCGATAGTGGGCGGCCAGCCGTTCGCCGGACTGCCGAGCGCCGAGACGCCTGTGCGCAGTACGCTCATCATGTCCACATCCGCCGGGATGAGCCGCAAGATGCCTTTGACATGCTCGGGCAGTTCCCGATTCGCTTTCAGCTTGCCGCTGAACTCTGCCAGTTCCTCCGCGCTGGGTAAATGGCCGAACCAGAGCAAGTGGGCGACTTCTTCAAACGTATGGTGAATGGCCAGATCCCGCGCCCAATGCCCGCGGTATACGAGCAAGCCTTCCGTTCCGTCCACGAGACTGAGATCCGTCTCCGCTACGGCGATACCATCCAGACCAATTGCCAACGGGTGTTGTTTGCTCATTGATCCCACTCCTTGCATTGTCTTTTCTTTCCTTTAGTATACATAATTCGTATTCGTAAATAAAATAGAACAATATCAGCGCATTGATTATGAATCATTATTATAATATGGGCTATGTGCGCCCTGAAATTCCTACCGGCGGCATCGGCGCGTACAACGTGTACAACAGGTCGACGAAGTGCTGAGCCGGATCGGTGATGCCCCCTTTTGGCATCACGAGATAGGAAGCCACTCTGGGCAAGGTGAGACCGGGCGTCGGCAGCTCGATAAACCTGTTTTCAAACAAATCCCGGCTGATCGCCGTGCGGGGCAAAAAGGAGACACCCAGCCCCTCCTCAATAAATCGCTTGGTGATGTCCACCTGTGAGACAGCCATCGTGCGCAGGGACAAGCCGCGCTGGCGCAAGACCAGGAGCAGCTCATCCCAGTAGCCCGGATGATTATGGGTCAACAGCCGCTTCGTTTGCAGCTCCATCTCCCAGTCTGGCAAAGGAGAATCGATATCGCCCCCGTTGGTCGGCACGGCAAACACAACCGGGTCTTCGTATAGTAAGTACGTGGCAAGCTGGAATTCCCCCGGCACCATTCGGGAGAGGCCGATGTCAGCCTGTCCGCTCTGCACCAGAGGACCGATCTCCACGGAATCCGCGACTTTGATGGACAGATCGACATCCGGATAGAGCTTGGTGTACCGATGCAGCAAGTGGGACAGCCGCGCGCGGGCGATGATGGGAGAGACGGCGATCTGCAACTTTTCCCGATAGCCCTGCCGCCATGCCTGCAAGTCCTCCACCCCGTGATGCCACTCCTCCAAGAGTGCTTTCGCGTGCGGCAAATAGCGCTTTCCGGCGGCAGTCAATCTCACCCGCTTGCCCACGCGTTCAAACAGTTCGATCCCGAGTTCCTTTTCCAATTGCCTGATATGCTGGCTGACGGTTGGCTGAGCGATGTACAATGCTTCTGCCGTCTGATGAAAGTTTTCCGTCGTCGCCGCCACCATGAACGTTTGCAGCACGCGAAAATCCACTTGTTTTCCCTCCTGTTTCCTCGCTCTCAATGAAACGATAACCATTGCGTCAAATATGTCTCCCCGCCTGGAAGTAAAACCGGGGAGATTCATCCGATTTTTTGTCGTTTTTTCAATCGGGTCTAATTTCCTGTTTTTAGAAATTTTTTACTGCAACATACATTCCATGTACTCCCTTTATGGTACAATACAAAATCGAGTGCGCGAAACAGTTTCGCACTCCAAAAACATAAAGAGAGAAACCAAGGGAGGAACTTCATGGAAACTGCAACAAACGTGACCACGCCGCGCAAGAGCCTCAAAAAGCCGCTGCTGATCGCCGGTGTGGCAGCCGTCGTTGTCCTGGGTGGATTGGGAACGGCGTACGCGAAGCTGGATCTGTTCAAAAGCGCCAAAACCATCTACCTGCAGTCGGAAGCCGAAAGCATGCTGAAAATGTCCGACAGCATCTCGCAAGCCTACGGAAAATACGAAGCGTACATGCAGCCGTATCTGGAGAAGCCGGTCCATTCCACAGCCGAGCTCGGCGATATCAACCTCGATGCGACGATCCCGGACCCGCAGGCGCAGAAAGTGCTCGATCTGCTGAAAGACGCCAAGCTGGTCATGACAAGCAGCATCGACGACCAAAAGCGTCAGCAGTCCGGAAATCTGGAAGTGCATCTTGCGGACAAGAAGCTGGCCACCTTTGAATACTTCATGAACGACTCAATCGTCGGCTTCCGCCTCCCCGAATTTTACGCCAAATACGGCTACGTCGATCTGAAGGACCGCGCAGCGCTGCAGCAAAAGCTGGGCCAGGAGCTGCCGAAGCGTTTCATAACCTACCGCGACCTGTACAATGCCATGGCGATCAAGCAGGACGAAGTAAAGAGCGTGCTCACGCCTTACGCGCTGCTCTACGCCAGCAGCCTGAAAGACAGCCAGGTGACCCTCAAGAAAGACGCGGCATTCTCCGAGGAAGGTTTCCAGGCAGGCGCCCGGGAAGTGACCGTGAGCTTCACGCAAGAAGAGGCACGCGCTCTGGCTGCGCAAATCGCGGAGAAGGCCAAGGCCGACCAGAAGCTGTTTGACCTGATCTACAGCCGTTACCACAATGTCGCCGTGCTGATGGCGGACAGCGGCTATCCCGTCGAAGAGCTTTCCAAGGAAGATTTCAGGAAAAATTACGACAAAGGCTTGGATGACCTGCTGGCAAGCATCAAAAACGACACCTCGACCAGCAAGGAACAGCTGAAAATGGTCATGCTGATCGATAGCGACCACCAGATTTTGTCGCGCAAACTGCTCTTTACCGGCGAGCAAGGCAACGAGGAAAAAGTGTTCTGGAACAGCGCAACCTACCAAAACGGCGGCGACACGTACTACCGTTACTCCTTCCTCAATCCGGAAGATGCGCAGGACAGCGCGCTGACCATCACCTACAAAGCGTCCGAGAAGAGCGGCAAGACGACAGGCACCGTCGGCGTCGCCGTCAAAGAAGCAGGCGAAAACGCGCTCGATTTCAAAACGAACTTCGAGACAACCAAGGAAGGCAAGAAAGAGAACGGCACGTACAACTTCACGCTCTCGTTCCAGGACGAATATGAACCGAAGCCCGTTTCCCTCTCCGGCAATGTAACGGTATCCGAGACCAAAACGGACAACGGCATCGACTCGGAGGGCAGCGTGAAGATCGCCTTTGCCAATCCGTCTCCCGACATGCCAAAAGGCGTCAGCTTCAAGCTGAAAGCAAAGACCGAGTTCGGCAAGCCGCTGGACATTCCGGCGATGACCCCGGACAACTCCGTCAACGTGGCTACCCTCACCGACGAGCAAATGATGGGCATTCAACAAGAAGTCAGCCTCTCCGCCCAAAAGTTCATGGCAGAGCATCAGGACCTCTTGCAGCAGTTCATGATGCCGTAAGCTGCGCCGGCATAAAGCGCGGGAAGCAAGTTCCCGCGCTTTTTTGCGTTCGCTGTGTCTTCCCGATGGCTCCCGCCTTAGTCTGCCCGGCGCAAAAAGGCGCGGACGGTCTGGAAATAGGCTTCGCTTTCCTCCAGATAGCTGACGTGGGAGCTGTTTTCAAAGACGTGCAGCTTTGCCCCCGGCACGAGCGACTGATAGTATCCGGTCGACTCCGGGGTTGCTTCGTCGTATCGCCCGCAGACGAACAGCGCAGGATTGTCGATCTCATGCAGCCTTGGCGTATAATCGAACGTCTTGAGCGTTCCTGTCGGGCAAAATTCGGACGGCCCCCACATTTTCATGTAAATTTCCTTGTTTCCTCTGGGACGGCTCTCCGCCAAGGCGGCCGGCAACGGATCGATCCGGCAGACATGCCTGCTGTAGTACACTTTCATGGCTTCCTGGTACTCCGTGTGATCTGTTGTCCCCGCCGCTTCGTGGCGCGCAATGGTCTCTTGCACATCCGGCGGCAGTTGGGCCAGAAGGCGATCCGCATCTTCCTTCCAACGCATGGCACTCAGACACGGGCTGGAAAAAATGACGCTTTTCACGCCCTCCGGCTTGCGGTCGACGAGGTATGCCGCCGCCAGCATCGTACCCCAGGAGTGCCCCAAAATATGTAGTTCACGCAAATCGAGCGCTTCCCGAATCGCGATCAGCTCATCGACGAACCGCCCTGTCGTCCACAGGGAATCGTCTGCCGGCCGGTCCGAATGACCTGATCCCAGCTGGTCGTAAAAGATGACCGGACGCTCGTCGGCCAAAACGTGCAGCACCGCCTGAAGCGGGTCATGCGTGTTGCCAGGCCCGCCGTGCAGAACGATGAGCGGCGTCTTCCCGCGATGTTCTCCGCCCAGGAGGTTGTACCAGACTCTCCCTCCCGGAACTTCAATGAATCCTTCCTTGCGTTGCATGCTATTCCCTCCATTATATAAAGGATTCAATCAGCTGCTCTGCCCCTCCGTTGCAGCACCAATACAGCAAGTAGCAGATGGCCGCGTAAAAGACGAGGCGGTCTACGGTGCGGTACATCGCTTTGGACACTTTGATTCCCACCCAGCCTTGCTTGATCGGCCACAAAAACTGCACCCGCCCGACCAGCGCATCGCCAAGCAGATGGGACATGAGGCCGTAGAGCGCCGCCTGGGCGAGCGGCGTATCGCCAAAGAGAAGCGCCGGGAGCAGCAGCATCACCCATGAATGCGTCAGCGTCCGGTGCCCGATTCCTTTTTGCACCGCTGCCGATAACGGGCGGACGATGCTCCCGACCTTGCTTTTTGCCTGATCGACGTCAGGCAGCAGAGCCATCGCGCCGCCCACTGCGATCCCCTTCCAGGTAGGGTCCGCGCAGTAGCCGGCCATGGCTCCGAGCAGGAGATGTGTTTTCCACGTCATTTGCCTTCACACACTTTCATTGGTAGTCTAGTATCTTCTGCATCGCCCGTGTGCAGGCAAGCTGTTATTTTTTCCCTCAAGGCTTGAACCAGATGTCTTTGTAATCGACGAAGCCCAGGGCGTTCAGGGAGACGCCCGCAAGCTGCGAGTGATAGGCCGACTGCTGGAGGGAATGGAACAAAAACAGCATGGCATAGCGCTCCTTCAGCAGTTCCTCGGCCTGCAGCAAGCAAGCCTTTTGCCGCTCTGGCTCGGCTTCCCGCATGAGCTGGTCCATCGTCCGATCGATCGCCTCGCGTAGCTGCTCGTCCCACAGCAGACGGATAAAGCTGCGGTCAGATTTGTACATCTCCACCATTGCGAGCAGCAGCTGGTCGTCAAACACTTCCCCTGCCACGATCAGATCAGCCGCAAGCAGCGTCTGCGGCTTGTTCAGCTCCTCGATCGGCACGACGACCACTTCCACCGCGATCCCCATGCTGCCCAGCTCCTGCTGCAGCCAGGCTGCGTCCTGCTCGTTCCCCGCGCCTTTGTACGTGTACAGCATGAGCGTCTCTCCCCGGTAGCCGCTGGCCGCGAGCAGTTCGGCCGCCTCCTGCCGATCGAGCGGCGGCGGTGGTGGCATAGAGGCGGCTTCTTTCTGCCAATCGAGGATAAAGCCGGTTGCAGGCACGTATCTTGTACCTGCCACCTCGCGAATCATTTTTTTCCGGTCCAGCAGGCGGTCGACGGCCTCGCGAAACGCTTGATGCTGCTGGGGTCCTTTCCGGTTCAGATTAAAGGCGATGTACTTGCAGCCTTTTTCCATCTGCCGCAGCTCCTGCCATTTTTCCCTGTTCCCCTCCTGATCGAGCATCGGCTGCAGGACGTGCACTTCGCCTGCGATGGGCGGGATCGGCTGCTGCGGCTGCCTGTGCTCCGGGACGATCCAGATTTCCACCCGATCCAGATGGGCGCGTCCCAAAAAGTAGGAGGGGAACGCCTCCAAAACAAACATCCGGTCGCTGTTTTCCACCAGCGTAAACGGACCGCTGCCCACCGGCTCGCGGGGAAACAGGCTGCCTTTATGCTCGACCACTTCCCGGGGCACGATAGACAGGCGGTAAGACGCGAGGATGGGCAGCAGCAAATAATTGGGGCGCGACATCCGGAAGCGCACGATCGTGTCCCTGACGGCGACGACCTCCGCCACATCCTGTACCATCCAGCGATACGGGGAGCCGGTCCGCGGGTCTGCGATGCGCCCGAACGTCCAGACGACATCGCCCGCCGTCAGCTCCCGTCCGTGGTGAAACAGCACCCCTTTGCGCAAATAAAACGTCCACTCCGTCCCTTCTTCATTCGCCTCCCAGAAATGGGCGATGTGCGGCGTAAAGGTTCCCGTTTTCTCGTCGTAGCGAATCAAAGTGTCAAACAACTGCCTCACCATGTGCGATTCCGTCACCCGTCCCACGAACGCCGGGTCCAGCGCCGGAATCGTCCGGTAGAAAGACATCCGCAGCGTATCGCGCGTGCGCACCTCGTCCGTCTCGGTGCGAAAGCCGAACTGCCCGGACAGCCAGTCAAAAAACCGCTCCCTGGCCTTGCCCGATACTTTCCACTCATTTAGCAGCTGCATCGCTTTTTCCCAGTCGCCCTGCTGGACGTGCGCTTGCGCGAGCGGCAGGACGATCTGCTCGCGGGACGTGAGAAAACGAATCCGGGAGACGTGCCCCCTGCCCCTGCCCGGCAGCCATTCCAGCCATTGCTGCTCCACGAGCTGCCGTATGACCATCTTCGCATTGCGCACCGTACAGCAAAACACGTCAGCAAGCTCCTGGAGCGTGACCTGCTGCCACACGCCTTCCGCCACATGGGCAAAATGCTGGCGGAGCCGCAAGTAATGACAGGCGATCTGCACCGCTATCCACCCTCTTTGCCGTCTCGCTTGCTTCCCCGAGCATGTGAAACCCTGGCTGGACAAGCCATTGCCGCTCTGCCCAGACCTCGCCACAGCAAAAGGGGAAGCTCCCTGACTCTAACTTTACCCTTTTTCTTCCCCTTTTCCAAGCTACAATGAAAAGCAGGAAGGAGGAATTTCCCATGTCATCCGCCCAATATCAGACTGCCGCATCCGCCGCCGGAACGACGAAGCCTGCATCGATCTGGCGCAACCGGCCGTTTCTCATCCTGTTTTTGAGTTCTGCCTTCGTGACGTGCGGTGCAAAAGTATACGAATTGACGCTCCCGCTCATTCTCTACGACATGACGCGCTCGCCGCTTGCGGTGACGACAATGAAAAGCATCGAGTTTTTGCCCAATCTGTTGCTCGCCATGTTCATCGGCGTCTGGGTGGACCGCTTTTCCAAGAAGCGCTGGTCGCAATGGATGGTCTTCGGACAGATGATTCTTCTGTTTGTTCTGTATGCGCTGGCCGAGGCAGGCAAGGCCGAGATCGTCCATTTCTACATTGCCGGCTTCCTCTTGATGGCGTGCTACTACGGGTACAGCAACGCCCGCGTCAGCATGATCAAGCAGGTCGTGGAAAAGCCGCTGCTCACTTCGGCGAACGCTCACTTTTCCTTTTTGTTCACGCTGATCGAGATCATGGGGCCTGCGATCTCCGGGTTCATTTTGCTGCTGTCCAGTCTCCACAGCGGGCTGTTGCTCACAGGAATCGCCTACCTGGCCGCGCTGATCGCCGTCTCGCTTTTGGAACGGGAGAGGAAGCCCGACTCCCCGGTGGCGAAAGGCTCGTTCTGGCACGATTTTCGCGCAGGCTGGCGGGAGCTGCTCGCCAATCGGCCGCTGTGGCACATCACGATTCTCGTCGTCTTCCTCAATGCCACATCCGGGGTATACGACTCCATGATTATCTTTTTTGCCAAAGATCAGCTGAAGCTGGACAATTCCCAGCTGGGGCTTGTGCTTGCAATCGCGGGAGTGGGCGGACTGATCGGAAGCACGCTGGTCACGCGGCTGCGCAGGCGCTTTTCTACCGGCCGCCTGCTCGGGACGACCATTTTCCTGCTGGGCGTCTCCTACCTCATCATGGCGCTGGCACACCATACGTGGGTGCTTTGCCTGTCGCTGTTTTTGACGGGGATGATCGGCACGGTCGAAAGCATCTGCATCTGGACGTTTCGCCAGGAGACCACACCCGCTCACCTGATCGGGCGCATCAGCGGCATCACGGGTTCCATTTTCAAGCTGGGAATGGTGTTCTCGATCTACGGCTCCGGCTGGGTGACGGTCTGGAAGGGGCCATGGGCCGCTTTTCTGGCTGCCGCCGCCGGCAATCTGCTGATCTTCCTCGTCTATCGCCGCCTCTCCCTCTGGCGCCTCTCCTAGTGCTGCGGCAAGCAAAAACAGCTATCCCGACGTGCTCTGCTGCACGCAGGATAGCTGTTTATCCGTTTCGGAACCCTTCGTGCTGACAACCAGGCTGTCAGCAGGGCCGACTGTCCACTTCTTGACGGACGCTTCTTGCTCCACGACTCCCGGCCGGCCGATGCGGGAAGGCCGGGCCACGACATTGCCCCCCTGCCTCTCAGGCCGGCTCTCCCACACGACGACTGGCCTCGGTTTGCCTTGTCCGGCAGACTGTGTACTCATCCCTTATCGCCTCCATACTTTTGCTTCTTTCGGGTAGACAGCGAGGATCACCTGATACGTCTCCTGTCCGTCTGCATGGGTCTGATACTTCTTCACCAGCTGGTTGACCAGCTGCACGTACTCCTCCACGAACGCGCTGCGCTGCTCCGCACTGACGAGACGAATGGTGGCGTCCAGCGTGGCGCTCGGAATCTCGGTCTCCTGATCGGAGCGCTCCATCAGCAGCAGAGCATCCCGCTTGATCCGCTCCGCCGTATGGACCAGATGCGACAGGGCTCCCTGATCCTTCATCTGCTGAACCGTATCGCTCGCCCAGTTCAACGCTTCGGACAAGATGTACGTTCTGGCAATCGCCAGGTAGAGCACCTCGACCAAATTGCGCACCTGGCGGCTGCCGACCTTGCGCACCAGCCCCACCTTTTCCAGTGCTTTCAGGTGGTAGTTTACGCGCTGCGGAATTTCATTGATCCCCCGTGCCACTTCCGCTGCAGAAGCCGGCTCTGTCAAACGGCTCAAGATTTCGGCACGCAGCGGGTTGAGCAGGGCCATCGCCTGCTCCGGCGATTCGACTACGTACGTATCCAACTGTTCGTGGGCCACAAAAACACCTCGTGATATTATTCATTTACGAAAAAATAGTTTATTACGTGGTTTTTCGTTTGTCAAATGCTGGACGAGCCTGAAAAAGTTTGGCTTTGCCAAGCCCTTTAGCGAAGTCTTGGCTGCCCTTATACTGCATCAGAATCTTCGCCAGTCTTGGCTGTACGAAAAACCCCCGCTTATTCAGCGGAGGCTCTCCATCGTTGCCTTCTTCTTTTTTGCCGTCCGATTGCAACTCTTCGCGGCTGTCACGAATAATCTACGGTTTCCCCATCATCAGGCACCGTTACCCGTTCGGCCAGCTGCCGCTCGCCCAAATAGGCGCGCAGCTCGCTTCTGCTCAGCAGACAATGGTTCCACACTTCCATGTGCGCGACGAAGATTCGGCTGTCGGGTGCAGCCAATGCCAGCTGTGCGACGTCCTCCTTGGTCATGGTAATCGGGTCTCCGGTCAAAAACCGGGCAGCCCCGGCAAAGCTCACGATGACGTCCGGACGATAGGCGGCCAGCGCTTGCTCCACTTCCCCGCACCAGATCGTGTCCCCTGTCAAATAGAGCGTCGGCTCGCTGCCATCTGCAGCCTTTAGCACAAATCCAGATACGGGTCCCATTTTCTCCCCGATCTCGCCGGTGCCATGACGCCCCCCTGTCCGATGCAGCCGGATGCCTTCCCACTCGGCTTGCGAGTCCACCACGTTTACCTGTTCAAAGCCGTGCTCCAGCAGCTTTTCCCGGTCTGGCGGCTGGCAAAAAAGCGGTACGTGCTTCGGAAGCTGGCTCACCGCTGCGTCGTCCAGATGGTCGCGGTGCGTGTGGGTAACCAGGATGGCGTCCACGCCAGCGACCGCTTCGCTGACAGACATCGGCAGCTCCACGCCGGGATTGGGCCTTTGGTTGGGTGTATTCGGAGTCGCCGGCAGCTCCCCTGCCCGGCTGAACATCGGGTCTACCAGCAAGGTGCGCCCTTTATACGTCACGCGCAACGTCGCATGCCGCACGAGCTGAATGTGCATATTCGCTCTCTCCTTTGCCTTGTATACTTGTATAATGAAGGAACCTTGCCATTATTGTACGACGGATGCCGCTGATTCCGCGAAAGGAACAGCCTCCAATCGACTTTCACCGTGAAAGGAGATTGGCATGCTCGATCATACGGATCTGTCCATCCTCGCCCTGCTGCGAGAAAACAGCCGCCTGCAGTGGAAGGACATCGGCGAGCGCGTCCATTTGAGCGGCCAGGCCGTCGGCAACCGGATCAGGCGGATGGAGGAACAGGGCATCATCCAAGGATACACCGTACGCATCAACCTCTCCATCGCAAGGATCAAATAGTCCAATCGAATCCTGCTTACGTACACCTTCGCATTTTTATGGTTGCCGGATTATGTGAACAGGAGTAGAATGTTGGGTACCAAGAACGAAGGTTCTTGTGTTGCCAAAAGAAAGGAGGAGAATCGCCACGGAAGACTTTTTGTTTCTGCTTTCCCTGGAGGATTTCTTCGCCTTGTTCGCCATTTTTGCGGGGTGCTTCACTTCGATTCTCTGCATGAGACGAAGCGTGTCCCCGCGAAAACTGGCTGTGAAATGGCACCCTGGCGATACTTATCAACCAGACATTAATCCCGGACTGGTTGAGACTTATCCGATGGCGGCAAGGCAGCCGCTGCGCATCCGATTATTTCGGCGTATGCGGCACACAGATGGCGAAGCAGACACATACGATCACCTGATATTTGGCTAGACCCATTCGCGGAAACCCAAAAAGGAGGTAGATCTTATGATCGCCAAGTACATCGGAGAAGCTCTGTTGTTTGCTGTCAGCCTGCCTATCTTTGCATTCCAGACGGCCGAGGGCCTGCACGCGCTGGCAGACGCTTTCGTGCAAATGTCCGATTTCATTACCTGGAAATAACGAACATAGCCTGGCCGCCCCTTTTGGCGACCAGGCTTTTTTGCGCCCGTTGCTCGCAACTGCTGCTACTCGTCGCTGCGATGCTTGGGTTTACCTTTATCCCATCTCATGGTATAGTGGAACTATCATATAAGCAAATAACGATACAACTAAAGGAGGAGCCTGTCATCACAGGATTCTTTTTGTCTTTTTTCGGTAAACGGACAAAAAGGGGCCTGTGATCGCAGGCTCCTTTTGCTGTTTATTTCTGACTAAAGGGGGATTATGCATGCTTATTTTGCAAATAGCCGTCATCCTGCTCGCTTCCAAAATCGCCGGAGACATCAGCGTGCGCCTGGGGCAGCCTTCCGTTCTCGGCAAGCTGCTGGTCGGGATCATACTCGGGCCGAGTGTGCTCGGAATCGTGACAAACACAGAAAGCTTGCAGGGAATCAGCCAAATCGGCGTGATTTTGCTCATGTTCCTGGCCGGCCTGGAGACGGACGTCGACGAATTCAAGCGGACGGGCAAATCGTCTACCTCTGTCGGCGTCTTGGGCATTCTCGCGCCGCTGGGAATGGGGTACGCCGCCGGGCTCGCCCTCGGACTCACTTCCATGCAAGCGATTTTCCTCGGCCTGCTGCTCTCTGCCACAAGCGTGAGCATCTCGGTACAAACGTTAAAGGAACTCGGCATGCTGAAGTCCAGAGAAGGCGCGACCATCATGGGAGCGGCAGTGATCGACGACGTGCTGGTCATCATCGCCCTCGCCTTTTTGATGAGCTTTGCCGGCGGCGACGTCGAGCTGGGGGGTGTGATTTTGAAAAAAGTCGCGTTTTTTGCCATCGCCCTGTTCGTCTCCTGGAAGGCGGTTCCCTGGGTGCTGAAGAAATTTGCGCCGCTGCAAGTCACCGAGTCTGTGACAGCAGCGGGCCTGATCCTCTGCTTCCTGTTCGCCTGGTTTGCCGAGTACACGGGGGTGGCAGCCATTATCGGCTCGTATATCGCGGGAGTCGCCATCAGCCTGACTCCGCACAGGGAGGAGCTGACACACAAAGTCGAGACGATCAGCTACTCGTTTTTCGTCCCTGTCTTCTTCACCTCTGTCGGCGTGACGGTGCAGCTTGCCGGAATCCGGGAAAACCTGTGGGGGATCGTCCTGCTTAGCGTGCTTGCGATCGGCTCCAAGCTGCTGGGTGGGGCGCTCGGCGCGAAGCTGACCGGCTTTGCGTGGAGAAATTCATTGGCGATCGGCTCGGCCATGATCTCCCGCGGAGAAGTCGCCCTGATCATCGCCGCCATCGGGCTGGAGAGCCAGCTGCTGACCGAAGACATGTTTGCCGTGCTGGTTGTGGTTGTCCTCGTCTCTACTGTCGTAACGCCGCCAGTCATGAAACTGCTGTTCCGCGACATCGGAAGTAAAGCAGACCCCTCTCCGAAAGGGCAGACAAGATGTTAACCGTTCGGAAGAAATTAGTGATTCTTGATAAAATAAAGATGAAGATGATCCGGTAATAAAATGGTACACATGAAGGAGATAAAACCGTGGCAAAAAACAAACTACTAAGAATGGACAATGTTGGCATCGTTGTAGAATCCCTTGATGACGCAATCGCTTTCTTCGAGGAGATTGGCTTGAAGCTTGAAGGGCGAGCTACTGTCGAAGGGGAATGGGCTGGTCGGGTGACCGGGCTGGGTTCACAGTGTGTAGAGATTGCTATGATGGTTACCCCGGATGGCCATAGCCGACTTGAACTTTCGCGATTTCTCACCCCGACAACTATATCAGATCACCGAACTGCTCCAGTAAATGCCCTCGGTTATCTACGAGTCATGTTCACCGTTGAAGACATTGACGAAATGGTATCCAGACTCACTAAGCATGGTGCTCAGCTCGTTGGCGAAGTGGTTCAGTACGGAGACTCGTATCGGCTCTGCTACATTCGTGGAGTGGAAGGACTTCTAATCGGTTTGGCGGAACAACTCGGTAATAAATAAGTAACGTTCATAAAGAAGGCTTGAATCCCAAATATACAGGAGCCTCCGCGCCAATGGTGGTTCATTGTTCTACCTGAATTTTCGCACACATAGAACTAGGTTTCACTTTCGCGCAGCATTTTCCGATATTATTTTTTTCATGTATTCGTAGTCTTTGCCCAAAAGGAGACAAAGGAGGCAACATGAAAATCATGAAAATCGTCATCGCCCCTGATTCATTCAAAGGATGTCTTACGGCCCGGCAAGCAGGCGAAGCGATTGCTGCGGGCGTACGCAAGGCGCTGCCCGAAAGCGAGATCGTCATCAAGCCGATGGCGGACGGCGGCGAAGGAACGCTGCAATGTCTCGTAGACGCAACAGGGGGCAAACTGCTGCAGACCGTCGTCAAAAACCCGCTTGGCCGGGACATCCCCGCTGAATTTGGCATTCTCGGCGATGGCATCACCTGTGTGATCGAAATGGCTGCGGCATCCGGCTTGTACTTGCTTTCAGCCAAGGAGCGGAACCCCCTTCTCACGACGACCTACGGATTCGGCCAACTGATTCGTGCCGGCCTCGATCTCGGCTGTCGCCGCTTCATTCTCGGCCTTGGCGGGAGCGCGACCAATGACGGCGGAGGGGGCATGCTGCAGGCGCTCGGGTTTCGATTGCTCGATGCGAATGGGGCAGACCTGGATTTTGGCGGAGGGGCGCTTTGCAAATTGAGCCGGATCGACCGCAGCCAGGCAGATAAGCGCCTCGAGGAGTGCCAATTCATCGTCGCCTGTGACGTCACGAATCCGTTTATCGGACCGAACGGAGCATCCCGCGTGTTCGGTCCGCAAAAAGGAGCCACCCCTGAGATGGTTCAGCAGCTCGATGACAATTTGCGCCATTTCGCCGATTTGATCCAGGCTGTGGAGGGGATCTCCATCCACTATATGGAAGGGGCAGGAGCTGCTGGCGGTGTAGCCGGCGCTCTACTCGCTTTTTTGCGCGGGCATCTGCAATCCGGTATCCAGATCGTCCAGGAGACGACGAGGTTGGCCGAAGCCATGGCCGGAGCCGAGTTCGTCTTTACCGGGGAAGGACAAGTCGATTTTCAAACGGCGCACGGGAAGACTCCCTGCGGCGTGGCACAGCTCGCCAGGCAATTCGGTATTCCTGTCATCGTCCTGGCCGGGGCCATCGGGAGCGGCATCGAGGCCCTGTACAAGGAAGGGGTCACCGCCGTGCTGGGCATCGCAAACAAGCCTATGACCTTGGAGCAGTCCATGGCAGAGGCTGCCGCGCTGCTGGAACAGACCGCAGAACAGGCCACGCGCATTTATCTTGGCAAGAAAATCTAAAGAAAGCCTGCATGCGTCCCGATGGTGTTAATCCAGGCCCGATCAACGGCGCAAACGGCTTTTGCTACCTCACTTTTTTCATCGCCACGGCTTCCCCGTAGGGGCCGATGACGGGCTGGTAGACGCTGCGGTTGTTCAGGGAGGCTTGGTCAACGACCGGAGCGGGGTGATTGTCCTTCCAGGTCAGGAGGCTGTAGGTGTCTCCCGCCGGATTGGGAATCGTCACGAGGATGTCCTTGATGCCGTCCGGGTTGCCTTGGGTAATGGCGAGCTTCGGCATGTGGCCGCTGTCGGCGTTGCCTACGCTGATAAAGGTTTGCTGGTTGTTCTTGCCTTCGCGGACGACGACGACAAGATGGTCGGCACGCAGGTTCATGGCGTTGCCCATCTTGTCGCCGACCAGCAGGATGTGGTCGGCTACGCCGTCCCCCGTCACGTCCGCGTATTTGGTGTCCAGCACGCGGGTGATGTCTTTGCCCATGGAAAATCCGCTGTTGATCTCCACATCAACAGACGGCAGGTTGTCCCAGTCTCCCTTTTGGACAGAGACGCTGATTAGCTGCGGCTTCTGGTTTACAATGTTCCACACGCTGGTCGCAATGGCGATGCGGTCTTCCCCGTTGACGCCCCAGATTTTTTGCTGGCCCCTCCACCGGAGATTGCCGGCTGCGTCGTAATACGGCACCAGCTCGACCAGCTTTTCGGAGAAGCCGTTCATCTGCTTCGCCAGCTTGCCATTTGGCAAATAGACGCCTTGACGCACATATGTTGCTTTGTTCGCGGAGACGTCAAAGGTGCTGACTGCTTTCGTCACCTCGTTGGTCACGTTCACTTTGAAGCCATCTGCAAACTGCACGCGAAAAGGAATATGATACTGCGGTTGAAGCAGGACTACAGAAGCAACCGTTTGAGGATTGAGTGCTTTCGCCTGGACCGGATCGGTTCCCAGACCCAGGCCAGACAGAATCGCGCCGCTGCATGCGACAGCCAGCAAAGATTTGCGCCAAGCTTTCATGTGTAATTTGTCCTCCCTTTGGATCATGCTCTTCTTTCCATGCCAAACAACTTCTCTGTCGTATTCTTAACGCTCCCAATAAACCAAATGTTCCAAGCAATAATTTCCTTTCCTCCGCTCGTTTTTTTACCGCTTTGCAACAACTTTCCGCAAAGGACAGGCTACAATAGACTCAATCGACCCAGAAGCAGAAAGGAATCTTCTCCATGAAAAAGGCTTGGCTCTACTCAGCCGCAATCTGTGCGATGCTCATCAGCGGATGCGGACTGACAGACACCCCCAACGAATTGATGCGCGCGCCTGCCGCTGACGGCGACCAGCAATCGATCAATCAGGCGGTCATGCAGTTTTTGCCGCCGGGGTCCCAGCTCACGGTTCCCCTCCGCCCCGATGAATCGAGCGCGGTCTCCCTGCAGGATCTGACCGGAGACGGCTCGCCGGAAGTGACGGCCTTTTACAAAACAGAAAAAACCGATTACGAAATCGGCGTGCTGATTCTGTCGCAGCAGCAGGGCAACTGGGCAAAGCTGGCCTCCTTTACCGGCATCGGCAGCGAGCTGGACTACGTCCGGTTCGTGGACATGACGGGCGACCACATCCCCGAGATTTTGATCGGCTTCGGCGGCGGCGACGACCTGAACAAGGAGTTGTCTGTCTACCACATCGAGCAGGGAAATTTGCGGGAGCTGCTAAAGCAGACGTACTCGGTCATGGCTGTCGGCGACCTGACTGGCGACAACCTGGCTGATCTGGCCATCGTCCTGCACGACCACAACGAGCTGACCTCGCAAGTCCAGCTGTACGGCGCCGACCATGGCAAGCTGGGCAAGCTGACCGAACTGGCGATCGACGGAGGCGTGAACGGCTACGAACAAGCCATCATCGGCAAAGCTTCCGCCACGCAGCCCGGCCTGTTCATCGAAGCTGGCCTTGGCGCACACTCCGCTTCTACGGAACTTTTGGTGTGGGATAACGGGCAGTTGCGCGATCCGCTGGCGAAGATCGACGGGCAGATCGATCTGACATTCAAACCGTATCCGTTATACAGTGAAGACATCAACGACGACGGCATCATCGAGATCGGCATCAGCACGCAGCCGCCGGGAAGCGAAGATTTGCCCATGGCGGCCGTTCCGTGGATTTCGTCCTACTACCGCTGGGATGGGGCAAAAGGCTTGATCCATGTCGAGGACCATTACCAAAACTACGGAAACGGCATGGATTTTCGCATTCCTGCAAAATGGGAAGGAAAATACACGGTAGAGGTCGGACAGCAGACCGATTCACCGCCGATCCGCCTGCTCTATTACGACGAAGCGGCAGGAAAAAAGGCGGAGCTGCTCACGCTGCAGGCCGTCCCGCAAAAGTCGCGGGAATCGTTCGAGGCCGGTCTGAAGCAAAAGCACGTCCCCTACGTCTTGCTGAAGGAAGAAGGGACACAGGTGCACGTAGCCATCCTGCCCCAGGAGTCGCCCGAGTGGAACGCTTCCGCCCTGCAGGAATACAAAGCGATGCTGCTGTCGCCGGACGAAATCCGCAAGCTCTATCGGCCGCTGCGGGCACGGCTATGAGCGGACAACTGGCCCGCCTAGACCAACCGGAAAGGAGACCGCATTGATGAAAGTGCTGCTGTTGGAGGATGAAAAATCGATCCGCGATTTTGTCCGTATCAATCTGAAGCGGGAAGGCTGGGCAGTCGTGGAAGCCGAGACCGGGGAAGAAGCGCTGGAGCTGGCAGACAGGGAGCCGGACATCGAGATCGCCATCCTCGACGTCATGCTGCCCGGTATGGACGGCTTTGAAGTGTGCGGGCGGCTGCGGCAAAAGTACCCCCGCCTTGGCATTATCATGCTTACGGCCAAAAGCCAGGAGCGGGACAAAGTAATGGGGCTGGAGTTCGGAGCGGACGACTACGTGGGCAAGCCGTTTAGTCCCGCAGAGCTGCTGGCACGGGTAAAGGCGCTGTATCGCCGGCTCTCCTCTGCTGCCGTGCCGCCTGTCGAGAAAAATGAGCTCGACCTCTCCCCCTTCACCCTGCTCCTCGATGAGCGAAAGCTGGTCAAACAGGATCAGGAAATCGTATTGACCCCCAAAGAGTTCGCCATAATCAAGCTGCTCGGAGAAAATGCAAACAAGGCGATCAGCCGCGACGAAATCCTGACCGCCGTCTGGGGACAGTTTTTCATCGGCGACCTGAAAATCGTCGACGTCAACATCCGGCGCATCCGCCAAAAAATCGAGCGCGATCCCGCCCACCCCGCCTTCCTGGAGACGGTATGGGGCTACGGCTACTTATGGCGAAAGGACGTTTCTCATGAAGGGAATTAGGACCCGGCTGATCGTCTACTTCGGCCTGATCCTGCTCTTGATCGTCCTCGTGCTGGAAGGGTTGTTTTACTGGGCGGTACACACGTATTACTTCGGGACAGCCACAGAGGCGCTGGTGACTCGCTCCACGACATTCACCACCTTCATCAACAAATACGCCACTGGCTACCGCCTCAAGGACAAGGCGCGTTATATTCTGGAGAACGCCTCGGACGAGGAATACGCCAAAATCGAAGTCCTCGACATCAACGGCAAAGTCATCCTGAATTCATACGGATTCCAGACAGGGGAAATCATCCAGACGACCGATGTCACCGATGCCCTGAAAGGACAGACAGGGATTTATGTCGGGAAAACGCCGCAGACCCGCGAGCGCGTCATCGCCGTGTCCGCTCCGCTGACCTTTGACGGTGAATACGTCGGAGTGCTGCGCTACACCATCTCGGCGGAGCCGTTCTATCAGGCTGTAGGCCGAATCGCCATGTACGGGGCAGGCGTCGGCGCGGGTGTCGTCATTTTTGCCTTTGCGCTGAGCCTCATCATCGCCAAGCGCATTGTCGATCCCATCGAGGACCTGACCAAGGCCGCGACGCAGATGGCTACAGGCAATTTTTCCGCGCGTGCGGTCAAACGCTACGATGATGAAGTAGGGACGCTGGCCGAGGCATTCAACTACATGGCAGCGGAGATCGGCAGGAACGAAAAGCTGAAGAACGACTTCATCTCCTCCGTCTCCCATGAACTGCGCACCCCGCTGACTTCGATCAAAGGCTGGGGGGAGACACTCATCTCGGGAGGGCTGTCCGAGCCGGAGGAGACCATGCTCGGCCTGGAAGTCATCTCCAAGGAGACAGACCGGCTGATCGGCCTCGTGGAAGAGCTGCTCGATTTCTCCAAGTTCCAGTCCGGCGAAATGAAGCTGTCACTGGAGCGCATGGACCTGCGGGAGGTGCTGGACGATTTGCAGCTGCAATACGCGATCCGCTCCCAGGAAAAGAAGGTGGCCCTCCAGATGGAAATTCCCGCCTCTCCGCTCGCGGTCATGGGCGACTTCAACCGCCTCAAGCAAGTATTCGTCAACCTGCTGGACAACGCATTCAAATTTACACCGCGCGGGGGGAGCATCATATTGACGGCTGCAGCAGCGGCAGGCCGGCTGATGATCGCGGTCGCCGATACGGGAGAAGGCATCGACGCCGAAGACCTGCCCCATATCACCGGAAAGTTTTACAAGGGACGGTCCAAACTGTCCGGCAGCGGCCTGGGTCTGGCCATCTGCAAGGAAATCGTGGAGCTGCACGGAGGACGACTGTCGGTACACAGCCACCTTGGGCAAGGCACGACCATCACCGTCGAATTGCCGGAAGCACCTTCCCTGCCTGAGACGGAACAAGGGTAGGAAGATCGCCCGCTACTTCCTACCCCCCTGCTGCTTGCCGCCAGCCTATGTGCGCAGCCTTCGCTTCCCTTAAAAAAAGGAACGCTCGCGAGCGTCCCTTTCGTTGCCAATATTAGAAGCTGTTTTCAATCACAAGCTGATCCAGTCCCAGGCGATCTGTCGGATGCGCGGCTACGCTCGCTTTTCCCAGCGTGAGCATGAGCGTCGGCAAGTAGCGGGATGGAATGTTCAGCGTCTCGATCAGCTTGTCTCTGTCGTAGCCACCCATCGGGCAGGTGTCGTAGCCCTTTGCCTTTGCGGCCAGCATCAGCTGCATCGCAGCATAGGAAGAGTTGCGGATCGCCTCGTCATGCGCCAGCTGCGGATTGTTTTTGTAGGCGGCTTCGACCTGACCGACCAGCGTGTCGCGTACTTGCTGCGTAACTTTGCCACTGGCAACGGCTGCGTCGTAAACGAGAGCCGCCGTCTTGTTTGCCTCCAGGTCTCCCAGTATGATGATGGTAGCGTAGGCGTCCACGACTTGCTGCTGGTTGTACGCGATCGGCAACAGCTTTTGCTTGACCTCCGGATCAGTCACCACCAGAAAACGCCAGTGCTGCAGGTTCCACGAGGATGGCGCAGTCGCTGCCAGCCGCAAGATTTCGTTCAACTCGCCTTTGGGGATGACTGCCTTTGGATCGTATTTGCGAACGCTATGTCTCGCTTCCATCGCCTGTTCGACGGTAAATTTCACATCGGTTTGCACTTGAAAAACCTCCTTGCACTTATGCCTTTTTTCAGTTATATACTTACTTTAATATAGTTAGTTCGTTTTGCCAACACATTTGTACAGTTTTGCGCACCTTCATCTTATTGTTTGGAGAGGATCTGTATGAAATTCAAGGATAACATTGTCATCGTCACCGGGGCGGGAAACGGCATCGGACGGTCAGTCGCCGCGATGTATGCCGCTCATGGCGCACATGTCGTGATCGCCGAGAAAAACCGGGACGCCGGAGAAGCAGCCGCGCTCGCCATCAACGAATCCTCCCAAACGACGGGAAGCGCCGTCTTCCATCCCACCGATGTCAGTCAGCCGCAGGAAATTGAGCAGCTGATGCGCTCGACAGGCGAGCGTTGGGGCAAAATCGACGTGCTCATCAACAACGCCGGCCTGTCCGTCTGGAAGTCTCCTTACGACCTGTCCGTCGAGGAATGGGACTACATCCTGAATACCAATCTGCGCAGCGTGTTCCTCGCCTCCCGCGAAGCTGCCAAGATCATGCGCACGCACGGCGGCGGCGCCATCGTCAACCTGTCCTCGACCCGCGCCCACACGTCGGAGCCGAATAGCGAAGCATACGCGGCTTCCAAAAGCGGCATCCTGGCCTTGACCCACGCTCTCGCTGTGTCGCTCGGTCCGGATGGCATCCGCGTCAACGCCATCTCTCCCGGCTGGATCGAGACCGGCGACTATGCTGCGCTGCGCCCCGAGGACCACGCGCAGCATCCCGCCGGGCGGGTCGGCGTGCCTGACGACATCGCCCGCGCCTGCCTGTTTTTGACGCAAAAGGACAACGATTTTATTACCGGCACCGAGCTTGTCGTCGACGGCGGCATGACGCGCAAGATGATTTACGTGCCGTAAGCCAAACCAATGCCCCTCCTGTTGAATACCTTGGTAGTACCAAGAGACAAAGGAGGAGTTCCATGCCATTTGAAGAGGAAGACCTCAGACTGCTCGCTCTATGGCTGCTGGCCATCGGGTATCTGATTCTTGCCTTCACAGAATTGGCTGCCCTTTCCTACTGATACACGACCATTTGTACCTGTACGGCAGGGCAGAAAGTTCAGCTTTGCCGATCCGCTGCCGCACCCCTGGCCCCCACGCCTCGCCCTGAGCCGCACTGTACAGAAAAAACCACTCGCCGTCTCACGAGTGGTTTTTCCCATTTTTATCATTTCAGAACGCCTACCACGTCTTAAATGGCGGCGAGCCCGGCATCTGATGCTGGAGCTGCTCCATGATCGGATAGCCGTATGCCATCACGATGAGAAACGCAAGCAAGCCAATCCATACCGGCCATCTTTCCAGCAAGCGCGGAACCTGCTGCGCGGTTTCCGTCTCCCCGATCGGGTACTCTGTGTAGCCTTTCGGTGCCTTGAATGTCAGGTACAACAGAATCAAAATCAGCAGAATCCCTGAGACGAACAGCAGCCCGCCGCCGAACGCCATCACCCGCTCATAGTCCATCCAGCCGAGTGCCGTCGGGTGATCCATATAGGTCGTGTAATCGGTCCGGCGCGGCGCTCCCTGCAAGCCCATCGAGTGCATCGCTGCCGACATGAGGAACATCCCGACTGCCCAAAATACCGTCTGCACCATCCCCATCCGGTTGGCCGTGCGCGTCAATGTGCGTCCGGTCAGTACCGGGATGAGCCAGAAGCTGACCCCGAAGAAGGTCAAGGCGACAGCCGCCCCTACGGTGATGTGGAAGTGTCCGGTGACCCAGATCGTATTGTGGACAACAGCGTTCATCTGGTTACTTGCATTGATGATACCGCCTGCTCCCCCCGGGATGAAGAACAGCATCCCGACGAATGGAGCGAAGAAGCGCACATCCGTCCACGGCAGCTTTTTCAGCCAGCCAAACAGCCCGATTCCGCCTTTTTTGCGGCCCGTCGTCTCAAAGACCGCAAACATGGAGAAAGCTGTCATGAGCGACGGGATGACGACGATGAGCGTCAGCGTCACGTGAATCATTTTCCAGCCGGCGGAAATTCCCGGCTCCATCAGCTGATGGTGGAACCCGACCGGAATCGAGAACAGCAGCAGCAGAACAAACGCGAGGCGGCTAAGCGAGTCGCTGAACACATGCCCGCCGATGATCCGCGGCACGCAGACATACCAGGCGATGTACGCCGGCATCAGCCAGAAGTAGACGAGCGGGTGCCCGAAGAACCAGAACAAGGTTCGGCTCAGAATGATGTTGATGGTCGGCGAAATTCCCAGCGACCACGGGATCAGCTGGAAGATCACCTCGACCGCCACCGGGAGCGTTGCGACGATCCAAAGCACGAACGTCGCGACCGACATGAAAACAAACAGCGGCGATGTCTGTCCCTTGTGCTCCCGCTTCCATTTGGCGTAGCTGGCAAAAACCCCGAAGCCTGCAAACCAGCTGCCCACGACCAGCAGCGCAGCCCCGATGTAGAAATACGGGGACGCCTTCAGCGGCGCGTAAAACGTGTACAGCACCGAGGCTTCGTTCATCAAAATGGTGACGACGGCCATCAAAGTACCGGTGACCATCAAAATCCACCCGGCCCAGCCCCAGGCCAGAGAGGTGCGGTGCAAGGAGCCGCCTGTCGTGCGCGCAACCCCCGTCAGAAGAAAGCCTACGATGAAAAACGTGGTAAAAATGAGTGCCATGAGCACACCGTGGGCAGTCAGGATCTGATAGTAATTCGTCCAGCTCGGCAGCTTCATGATCCCGCCGCGCACCATGCCCTGCAGCATGCCTGCCAAAGCAGCCAGGCCAAAGGCGGTGTACGCTACCCAGATGTAAGCCAATCCGAGACGGGCAGCCGACCGCGCGACGGGACCCGGCAGTTTATCCGTCTCTACCTTTCGTGCGATAACCATTTTGAATCACCTCACTCTATTTCACGATAATCGTGGTCGCCATCACTTGATGGCCTGCACCGCAGTATTCGTTGCAGATGATCAAATACTCGCCCGGTTTGTCAAAGGTATGAGATGCGGAGTTGATATGTCCGGGCAGGACCATGAAGTTGACGTTCGTCCCGGGAATCTGGAAGCCGTGGACGACATCCGGACTCGTAACGTGGAAGTTGACAGTCGAGCCGACGGGCACTTCCATCTTGGTCGGCGAGAAGCCAAAAGCGAAAGCCGTCATGTAGGCGTCGTATTCGTGATCCCCCACCTTTTTCAGGCCGGGATTGTCAAAAGGCGGCGTCTTTGTTACTTCTGCCGGGTCGATCATTTCCATATCGCTTGGCGGCGCCATCCCCATGGCAAATGCGTTCACGCAAAGCAACGCGATAAACAGCGCCAAGGCGCCGCCGCCCAGCATCAACCAAATTTTTTCATACTTATGCAGATGCATACGTACCCTCCTTCGCTCTCCCTCTTATGCACGCTCCAGGAAAAGGCCAAATACACCAAACCAGCTGAGGAGAATGATTCCTCCGACGATCAGAACGGCGGCAAACGTCCCATTCAGCACTTCCGGTTCCTTTTGCGGGACGGGCTGCTTTTGCTTCTGCTTCTTTTGCTGGCTGCTCGTCTGCGTCTCCATCGCTCTCTCCCCCTTTCCTTGTGGCCGTTACGCCTTCATTCTATCCTGCGGCAGTTGGCGAAGTAATTCGGGGAAATCCCCTAAAGTGGGGGGAAAACACCCTGATATTAACCAGTTTCTGTCACAGGTTTGACACAGCAAAAAGACCAGCCTGCGCATTGGTCTGATCGTGCAACTCCCGTGGTGCCGAAAATGAGAAACGAAGGCGGTGCCAAGCTTTTGGGGACAAAAAAAATCCGCCAGCCCGGCACCCTGTATAGGCACCAAACTGACGGACTACTCTTTTGCTCTAAGCCATATTTTGCTGAAAAGTGGACAGGAAGCAGCGGCTTATCGGGAACGGCCGCCGGCTGCCTTGGGCTGGACAGATGGACCGCCGTTTGCCGCTTGCAGTTCCTCTTCGATCTTGGAGCTTTTCGACGACTCGCCCATCGTCCAGTAGACGATCAGGCTCACTAAGATACAACCTGCTACGTAGTAATAGAAAGCCGACTCGACCCCCATGCTCTTAAACCACAGGGCGATGAACTCCGCCGTCCCCCCGAAGATCGCAACCGTCACGCCGTACGGGAAGCCGACGCCCAGCGCGCGGATTTCGGTCGGGAACAGCTCGGCTTTCACAATCGCGTTGATGGACGTGTAGCCCGTGACGATGACGAGGCCGCCCAGCATCAGGAAGAAAGCTGCGATTGGGCTTTGCGCACTCTCCAGGAGCATGAACATCGGTACGGTAAACAAGGTGCCCAGCACGCCGAAGCCAATCAAGAGCGGGCGGCGTCCAATGCGGTCAGAGAGCATCCCGGCCAAAGGCTGCAGGACGACGAATACGAGCAGGGCGATAAAGTTGATCCAGCTGACTACCTCATTCGGCAGTCCGACCGTATTGACCATGAATTTTTGCAGATAGGTCGTGTACGTGTTGAAAGCGATGGTTCCCCCGAGCGTAAGTCCGATGACTGCCAGGACCGCCTTCGGATGCTTCATCAGTTCACGCAAGGTACCAGCCTTGTCCCGGCTTTTTTCTCCCATTTTCTCATACTGCTCCGACTCGTCCATGCTCCGGCGAAGCCACAGGACAGCGAGTGCGCCCATGGCCCCGATCACGAACGGAATGCGCCAGCCCCACGCCTTCATGTCTGCTTCGGTAAGCATTTGCTGCAATACGATTTGCACACCGAGTGCGACCAGCTGTCCGCTGATCAGCGTGACGTACTGGAAGCTGGAGTAGAAGCCGCGGCGACCGCTGTCAGCCATCTCGGACAAGTACGTGGCCGATGTACCGTACTCCCCGCCGAGCGACAGCCCCTGGAGCAGGCGGGCCAGAACGAGGATGATCGGGGCCAGCACGCCGATCGTCTCATAGCCTGGCGTACAAGCGATCACCAGGGAGCCCCCTGCCATGATGCTGACAGACAAAGTCAGCGCGGCGCGGCGCCCGTGACGGTCAGCGTACCGGCCCAGGAGCAGGCTCCCGATCGGCCGCATCAAAAACCCGATGGCAAATACAGCCGCTGTATTCAATAGCTGACTGGTCGAATCGCCTTTCGGAAAAAACTGGGACGAAAAATAGACCGCAAACGCTGCATATGCATACCAGTCGTACCATTCGATCAAGTTGCCCAATGAACCTTTGAAGATGTTGCTTGTAATGCGCCGCATCCTGGCGCGTTCACTCGATTGCGACATTGCTGCCCCTCCTCATGTCTGACCCGAACCCGTTTGCACAGGTGATTTTGAAATCGCTTGCAAATGAAACAATACCTTTAACCCGAGCAAGGCGGCATCATTTGTTTGTTTTGAAAGGGATTTCATTTTTCTCCCGCATGGATTCAGGATTATTCTGAACTCTTATTTATTTTAGAGTGCCCGTCTTCGCTGAATCTATTCCATCCTTCCGAGCGTGCAAAAACGGCAACTCACCTGTCGATATTCCCAGCCGAGTTGCATTGATTTACATGCCGGATCGGGATACCCTTTACCATAAGGAGGCTGTCATGACGTTTGCCATGCTGTTAAAACTGTTGGAAAACATATCCGGAATCGCGGTGATCTCCCTCATCATCGGCCAGCTCGATTACTTCCGGAACATCGTCTACGGGAAAAACGACTGGAAGCGGGTCGTGATTCTCTCCGCGCTGTTCGGTTTCCTGTCGGTGATCGGGACGGAGCACGGCATCCGCATCAATGATGCGCTCGCCAACACGCGCATCGTCGGCGCGGTGGTCGGGGGATTGGTCGGGGGTCCTGTCGTCGGCTTTTTTGCCGGGGTCATCGGAGGGATTCACCGCTACTCCATCGGCGGTTTTACCGCTGCCGCCTGTGCCTTGTCAACCGTGCTGGCTGGCCTGTTCGGCGGAATGGTTAGCGAGAGGGTGAATTTGCTGCGCCTGAAATGGCAGCAGGTGGTGCTGGTGGGGGTGGCGGCCGAGCTGATCCAGAAAGTCATGGTGCTGCTGATCGCGCGGCCCTTTGCGGCGGCGCTCGAGCTGGAGCTGAAAATCGCGATCCCGACCACAATCGTGACGGTCATCGGCCTGTTGATCTTCACGCGCGTTTTTCTCAGCCTGAAAATGATGCAGGATGAGTCCGGCGCTCTCGGAGCCAATCTCGCCCTGACAATCGCCAGCCAGACTTTGCCGCATTTGCGCACAGGGCTGAATCGGCAGTCCGCCGAGAAAACGGCCGAGATTATCCGGGAAATCGGCATGGTGGATGCCGTCGCCATTACCGACCGCGAGCAACTGCTAAGCGCGAAAGGCAGCGGTCTGGAAAATCACCTGCAAAAAGAGGCCTTGTGCTCGCAAGTAGCAAAAGCCGTTTTGAAGCAGCACACCGTGGCGTACCGGGATAAGGAGCTTGACTTTCCCAGCACCTTGCGGCTGAAGTCGGTCATCGGTGCGCCCTTGTACCACCAAAACAAGCCGATCGGGACGCTGCAGTTTTACTATAAAAGCGCCTCCCACAAATCGTCCCGGACCAATCTGAAGCTGCTGGACGGGCTGGCGAACCTGCTCTCGGTCCAGATCGAGCTGGCCGAGATTGAGCATCAGAGCAAAATGCGGCAGCAGGCAGAGGTGAACGCCCTGCAAGCGCAGATCAACCCGCATTTTTTGTTCAACACCTTGGGCACCATCATGTCCTACTGCCGGACAAACCCTGAACTGGCGCGCGGCCTGCTCGGCCATTTGAGCGACATTTTCCGGCGCAATCTGAAGAGCAAAGGGAATTTCCACAGCTTGCAGGAAGAACTGGAGGGCATCACGTCTTACCTGGAGATCGAGAAGGTCAGGTTCGCCAACCGCCTGCAGGTGAACATGGACGTGGATGCGTCGTTGCTGGAGCGCCCGTTGCCGATCCTCACGCTGCAGCCGATCGTGGAAAACGCCATCCACCACGGCCTGTTTCCGAAAATCAGCGATTGCCTGCTCACCATACGCGTGAAGGCGGCGGGCGGCGCGATGCAGATCGAAATTAAAGACAACGGCGTCGGCATCAGCGAGGAGCGCCTGGCACAGATCGAAAGCAGGCAATCGGAAGGAATCGGGCTGGTGAATGTCCACAAGCGGCTGCAATCGATCTACGGCGATGCGTACGGTCTTGAGATCGACAGCAAGCCGGGCATTGGTACGACCGTCAGCTTTATCATCCCGGCGCCAGAGTCTTGAAAAGAGGTGAGTCCACGTGTTCCTGAAAACCGTCATTATCGATGATGAGCCGGCGATCTGCTCCGAACTGGAATATTTGCTGAAAAAATATATCGACATTCAGGTGACTGCGATCTATTACAATCCGCTGGAGGCACTCCCGCAAATCATCGAGTCCGAGCCCGATTTGCTGTTTCTCGACATTCACATGCCCGGAATGAGCGGGCTGGAATTTGCCAAAAAATTGAACCAGATGTCCTGGCCGCCGCTGATCGTGTTTTCGACCGCTTTTCACGAACACGCGCTGGAGGCGTTTGCGACTCCGGCCGTCTGCTACTTGACCAAGCCGATCATGGAAGCGCAGCTGGACGAGGCGATCAGGAAGGTGAAGACCCTGCGGAGCATGCAGGACACCCGTATCCAGCCTGCTCCCGTGCTGCTCGACGGACACGTGTGCATCCGCAAAAACAACAAAATCATCCCGATCCATGTGAGCCAGATTTGCTTTGCCTTCGTGCGGGAGCGGGATTTGTACATTGCCACGCATGACGAGACGGAAAAATGCGACCTGTCCTTCCATGAGCTGGAGGCGATCCTGAACCGGACCGGCACCTTTTTCCGCAGCCACCGCAACTACATTTTGAACGTGAGGTATATCAAGGAAATTATCCCCTGGTTCAACAACACCTACGTCATCAAGATGAACGACGCCAGCCAGACGGAAATTCCCGTGAGCCGCGGGAGAGTCAAGGCGTTTCGCAGCATGATGAATCTGTAAGGCTGGCTGCCTAGAGAAAAGAATGGATCAGGAACAGGACAGCAAACGCTATTCCCAGCCGAAGATGCCATGCTTTATCCAGCATCCGGTATCTAAGCAATCCGAGCACAGGCACCGGCAGCAGCACAAGCAGGGCGAGCAGCCCGCTCACGTACTCAAACTTTAGCTCAAATTCGTACAAAATGGCCCCGGCAGCATGCACCAGGATGAAAGCGATCGCCAAAACAGCTGCCGGTGTGTGCAATTTACGCGCCAGACGCGACAGCGCGGCCATCCATTTTTTCAGTGCATCCGACCGGTTGAACACGCCTTTTTGGAAAAGAACCCGCAAAACGTAATGGGCGAGCACGATGAACAATAAAATGCGAGCAACCGAGCCCTGATCTTTGAAAAAACCTTTGAATTCTCGCGTATGGAAGGCAGGCGAGGGATGCTGCCATAGCGTCCAGCCTCCCCATGCCGCGACAGCTGCGGCCAGCACCAGCGCGATGTACACCCAGACTCGCTCCTGCCTGTTTGCGATCCAATGCCGCTTCTCACTTCCTGTCATGATGACTTGTCACCTCTTCGTTGATTACTTGGAAATACAACCGTGAACAAGGTCCCCTCTTCCCTGGAGCTGGACACGCTGATTTGCCCTTTGTGCATCCTGACAATCTGGGCCGCAATAGCGAGCCCCAGCCCTGTCCCTTCCACGTCGCGGGAGCGCGCTTTGTCTGCGCGGTAAAACCGTTCAAACACATAGGGCAAGTCTGCTTCCGGGATTCCGTTTCCATTGTTGTGGACGGAGCAGACGATTCGGCCTGTCCCTTCCTTGACCACGTTCATTTCCACCTTTTCTCCTGGCTCGCTGTACTTCACCGCATTGTCGAGCAAGATGTAAAAGAGCTGCCGAATCGAATCGGCGTGCCCCCAAAAAGCCGCCGTCCCGCGATCAGCCCGGTTTACGATCGTCACTTTTTTGCGGTCTGCCTTGATTTGCATGCGATTGACTACTTCCCCGACCAGTTCGAGCAAGTCAAACGGCTGAAACGACCATTTCGGATTTGTTTCCACATCGCTTCGAGCCAATGTCAGCAGGTCATTGACCAGCCTGTTCATCCGGTGGATTTCATCCAGCATGCCCTGCAGCACGGACTGGTGAAAAGCGGGCAGGCTCTCCTTTTGATCCTGCAAAATTTCCGCCGACGACAGAATGACGCTCAAAGGCGTGCGCAATTCGTGGGAAGCATCGGTAGCAAAGTCTTTCTGCCGCTTATAGGACAGGTTAATGGGCACCATGGCGCGTCCGGAAAACCAGTAGCCGATCAGGGCGGCCACTCCGAGCAAAACAATGCCGATCACCAGCAGCGCCCACTTCATCTGATCCAGCAGCTGTTCCATCCGCGACACATCTTCGCCCAGATACAACCGGATATCGCTCTCCCCGTCAGCATCGCCGCTGCCGACAAGCGGACGGTAGACGGCAAAGGTTTTTTCCTCCCCTTCAACAGACAGCTGGACGTGGCTGATCCGGCCCGGTTCCGGAGACTGGCGCAAAACTTCCTGTGCGATGGCGGCTGAGACGGCATCCCCATGCTTGCCGCTGGTCTTTATTAGCCATTCATCCCCTGACGCGAGCAGCATCATCTGGTTTTCTTGCAAAAAGTCAACGTCTATCCTGTCTCTGGCGGGAGATTCCCCAACAAGCGGCCGTCCGGACAGCCTCCGCTCCTGAAATTCTCTCCACTCGTGAACGGCCTTTTCCCCGATGGATTCCAGCTGCGCTTGCTCGTTGCGGCTGATGACCGCAGCGAGGGTCCAGTAAAAGCCGACAAATACCGCGATCAGGATGAACGCCAGCATGCCGCTGTACATGAGGGTCAATTTTTTCCGCGTCTGCTCAAACACGCTCATTCTCCTTTGGCAAATACAGGCGATAGCCGATGCCCCTGACATTGTGAATCAGCTTGCAGGAGAACCCGTCGTCCACCTTTTTGCGCAGCAGCTTGATCGCTGCCTCCACGGCATTTGGCGTAATCGTCGCGTCCAGCCCCCAGACGTAGTTGATAATCTGCTCGCGGGTGAGGACCTTCTCCGCATTGCGCAGGAAAAACTCCAGCAGTTGAAACTCTTTTTTGGTCAGCGCGAGCAATTGTCCATCCCGGCGCACCTCGTGCGATTGCCGATGAAGCACAATCCCTGCGTACTCATAGGTCTGTTCCTGGTACAGCCCGGCCGTGATTCGCCTGGCCAGTGCGTGGATTCGAGCAAGCAGCTCCTCAAATGCAAACGGCTTGATCAAGTAGTCATCCGCCCCTTTGGTCAGCCCGGTTACCCGATCATCAATCGCATCCCGGGCGGTGAGCATCAGAATGGGAGTCTGATCGTTGCTTGCCCGGATTTCCTCGCAAAGCGCAAGTCCGCTCTTTTTAGGCATCATCCAATCCAGAATGTACAAATCGTAATGGGTTTGCTGCAAATAATCCAGCGCAAGCTCCGAATCGGATACCCATTCCACCGTATGGTATTCCTGGTTCAATTTGTACTGAATCAACGGACCCAGTTTGGGGTCATCCTCTACCAGCAGAATGTGCAAGATGTCGCTTCCCTCCCTGAAAAGCTCTGACGATCAAGAGAATCGTCACTATAGTAAACGTACAGACGTACATGAGAAAAATCCACCCTTCTTTCGTGTCTGTCCCGATGACCGCTCCGTGAATCAGGGCCAGCACAAAAGCGGGATACGCACCGATATGAATGGCTCGCCATGCTCTCCGGCTTACTTTGTTCCGCAGGTCGGTCGTCAGGATGATCACGATCATGCCGTAGACAACGACTGTCCCCAATCCGTTCAGAAGCGGATCATGGGACGCCGTGAACGGCAGCAGCAGCTCCGACCAGGAAAACGGCATGTACGTGTCGATCACGAGGAGCATGGCGTGAAAAATGCCGATGAACATGCCGGCAGTCGTGGCAGCAGCATGCAGCTTGTACAGCCTTCCCTTTGTTCTCGGACTCCATCCGGGCATGCTGTACAAAATGCCAAGGCTCACGCCGGCAAAAAGCATGAAATAGGACAGCAGCCCGAAACCCCGGATCATCTCCCAGGCAGGCAAGCGCAGCAGCCATTCTGTCATAGCAATCGCTCTCCTTTCCCTACGCAGGTAACAGTGTGAACAAAATCGAGTTTTTCGATCTCCCATCTTGAATGGATTTGCTCTGTATTTCCATAAAAATGAATATCCCCAGCATGGGTGACGATCAATGCTTCCATCCGTGCCGTGTACTTTTGCAACAGGGCCAGCCCGTAATCCAACCCTGCGATGCAGACGACCTTCGCCCAGATTTCGCACGGGATCAAGTTATCCCCCACGATGCTGCACTGCGCGACGTCGCTGACAGCAGGTTTCATCGTACGCGGGTCGATCAGATGATGGCCTTGTCCATCCGGGCCGTACCTCCATCTCCTGCCGCAGACGCTGGACGTCGCCACCGCCCCGTCGCGCAAGGAAACGAGCGCGAGCTCCTCATCCGTGTCCCATGGACTCGCGATGCCGATATTCCATGGCTCCTCCGTGCTGCTGCCGCCCCAAGCCTGCACGTCGCCGCCAGCGTTGACCAGCCCGCGCCTGATTCCGTACCTTCGCCGCAGCCGTCCGGCCAGTTTTTCCGCTGACCAGCCCTTGACGATCCCTCCCAGATCGATGTGCGCGCCTGCTGTCAGTTGCACAGCCATCATCTGTGGATAGATCGCCATGGACGCTTCGCTGTCAGCAAAAACATCGGTCACGGACGCGTTTTCCTTGTCCAACTGTTCAAAGGAACGGTCGTATCCGGCAGCCCGCAGCGCGTCGTAAACAAATGGCGTAAAAAGCCCCTCTGTCTGCGAGCGGTACATGTCGGCCAAAAGCAGCACTTCTGCCATCGCTGCGGACACCAGCGTCAGCTTGCCGCTATAGCTGTTGAGCCGGCTTAGCTCGCTTTCCGGCAAAAACCGGCTGAAACGCCGCTCGATCGCGCGAAACCATCTGTCCACGGTTTGCTCAAGCTCGCATTTCACCTGGCCGGGCTGGTTCTCCAGCATCGTTTCGATCTCGGTATTCATGGCACGGCATCGGTAAAGATGCAATTGTCTGCCCTTCTGCATAACGGGTTCCTCCTGCTGCAAGTCTGTCTTCGCCTCGCTTCGCGGCTACGAACGCCGGCTTTTGGTATGCGACTTCTTCTTGACTGGTTTTTCTTCTGTTTGCGCCGGAGCCGGGTCTTCCACCTGCGGCGTTGCTGCACTGCTGTTGTCGACGGAAGGCGACGGCGCCGTTTCAGCAGGCGGTGCGGCCGGAATGTCCGGTGGTGGCTGCACCGTTTGCTGCTGCGGCGGCGATACTGCTGAAGTGTGTTGGACAGGAGCAGCCGCTGCTTGTGCCTGGGGAGCAGCCGTTTGCTTCGCAGGCTTGGCTGCAGCCACCGCTTTCGCAGCGGGCTGCGTTTGCCGGACCGCTGCTTTTTTCGGCGAGGCTGCTATGGCTTGCGTCGCCGGAGCATGAGCGGCAGCTGCCTTTGGGGCAGGCAGCACGGTTGTCCTTCCCGTGCGCCCGTGCTCTTCGCCTTTTCCGCGTTCGTCGTCTTCTCTATGCTCATCGTGCTTTGCATGCCCCTCGGTTCCTTCGCGTTCGGTGTCTTTTGCTTTCTCGTCTTCTGTAGCCCCCCGATCGTTTTCCGGCTGATCCTTTCCGCTTGCGCTTGCGCCTTCCGCGATTTCACTGCCTGCATCAGATTGTCCCTGGGCGAAGTCTGCCGCCGCATTCTCGTCAGCAGCATACGAGCCGTCGCTGTCGTCTTCCTGCGCGGCTTGCACCGCTTTGACAAACGCCGGATCGGCCTTGGCCATGTCAAATACGACTGCCAGCAACGCGATCACGCCGCCTCCTATTTGCCATTTTCGCCATTTTGACTGTTTTGCCATCGGTTGTCTCCATCCTTTCTCCCTTGCTTTTCCTCATCTTAACGACCGAATCCTGAAAAAATCCTGAAATTCGGACATGAAAAACCCGGGATGCTGCTCCCGGGTTTCCTCGCTGTTTCCTATTCAAAATCAAGCCAGCCTTTTTTGATCGCATAGCGCACCAGGTCCGGCCGCGTCCGCAGATGCAGCTTTTCCATGATATGCGCCTTGTGCGACTCGACCGTCTTCACGGAGACGGTCAGCTGCTCGGCAATTTCCTTGTTGCTGAAGCCTTTGGCGATCAGCACGAGCACTTCCTTTTCCCGTTCGGTGAGAATCTCGTATTTCGCCTGCTCCTCGCCGTTCCTCGCCATTTGCAAAAATTCCTCGATCAGCGATTTGGTCGCCGACGGGTGCAAATACGCCATCCCATTGTGCACCGAGCGAATGGCCGCGATGAGATCGAGATCCGGCGCGCTCTTGAGGATGTATCCGGCGGCCCCTGCCTGCAGGACGCGAAACAAATATTCCTCGTCGTCGTGCATGGTCAGTACGAGCACCTGGATGTCAGGAGCCATCTCCTTCAGCCGGGCCGTGGCCGTCAAGCCGTTTTCCCCAGGGGGCATGCTCAGGTCCATCAGGACGACATCCGGACGGAGCTCCATCGCCTTTTCGCACGCTTCCTTTCCGTCAGCCGCGTAGCCGACGACATTCATATCCTCCTGGGCGTTGATGAGCATCCCCAGCCCCGAGCGCACAATGGCGTGATCGTCAGCGATCAGCACGCGAATTGCCATGCTCTGTCTCCTCCTTTGAAACCGGGATGCGGACGATCACGGTCGTGCCCTCGTCAGGCGCCGAACGTATATCGACCGTCCCTCCCAATAGCTGCGCCCGCTCCTTCATGCCAAACACGCCCAGCCCCTTGCCTTCGTGCAATGTTTTTTCCACTTCAAAACCGACGCCGTCATCCACGATTGTCACGAGGATCTCCTTGTCCCGGTCATCAAACACGATCCCCAGCTGACTGGCCCGGGCGTACTTGGCCGTATTCGTCATCGCCTCCTGGATGATGCGGTACAGCGCCGTCTCGATCGCCGCCGTATACCTGCGCCGCTCGCCCTGGACGTGCAGCTCGACCTGGATGTCAAAGCTTTTTTCCACGCGCTTCATCAAGGAACGCAAGGCGGGCAAAAGACCCAGGTCGTCCAATGCCGACGGCCGCAGCTCCAGCGCCATCCGCTTGACCTCCTCCATCGCCTTGGAGGTCATCTGCAGCAGGTCGTTCACATGCTGGCGGATCGGGTCGCTCAGCTGCCCCTGCCCCACCACATTGAGCCCGACCAGGATGCTGTAGAGCGCTTGACCCACGCCGTCGTGCAGCTCGCGGGCGATCCGCTTGCGCTCTTCCTCCTGTGCCTGGATGACGTAGTTGGTCAGCTTGTTCTGGTAGCGCTCCTTTTCCGCCTGCTGCTGGGCTGACATGTCGCGCAGGACGAGGACGAGCTTGCCCCTGGACTCATCCGGCAGACGGGCCGAGCTCGCAGCCACCAGAGTCTCCCTCCCGTCCTTCGTTTTCAGGCGCATTTCAAAGGAGGGCATCTGTACTTGCTTGAAAAAGCAGTCGGCACAGCTCGTCTCCTCCAGACAGGTCGCCATCCCCAGGCACAGCTCGCAAATATGTTTGCAACCGACGAGTTCGGACTCGGTCCAGCCAGTCATTTGCTCCAACGCGGCGTTTACCTTCATGATCACTCCGCCGTTGTCCACTACCAGAATGGCATCACTGACGTTGGCAAAGATAGACTGCATCAGCGACATCATTTCACTGGATGTCCCCAGCTCTTCCCTCCACGTGTTCATGCGCTCCTCCTATGAAGTCAATCTGCTTACCGCTATTGTAGAGTTTTGCGGCACGAAAGTGTATCGGGGAATTCCCTGAACATCTGGCAGGCAGGGAAGGCGATTGACATCCGCTTAATTTCGATTATTATCTAATTAGATGTATGATTAATTAATGTGCAAAGGAGACATTTCTGTGCCGACTCCCTTTCCCGCATCCAGCAGACGCCTGTTCTATTCTCCCGTGACTGCGAGCGACTTCCCCGCGCTGCTCGACGTCTACAACTCCAATCCCGACTACATGGAATACGCGTATGGTCAGCGCTCCGTCAGCATCGACACCATTTGCCAGGACCACGCCGAAAACGCAGGCTTTGCCGACTCGTACAGCTATTGCCTGCGCACGGCATCCAGCCATCCCCCGATCGGGATCGCCCAGTTTATTTTGCGAAATCCTCGCGACGGCCATCCGTGGCTCGGGCTGCTCATGATCGCCAGGCACGCGCAGGGGAACGGTTACGCCAAAGAATTCCTCGATTGCCTGATTCACTGGTATCGGGAAAACGGCTACACCTCTCTCCACCTTGGTGTCCTGGAGAAGAACAAGGCGGTCGTGCCGTTCTACGAGTCATGCGGATTTGCGGTCTACGAGGAACGCTTCTCCGAACAGCTGGGGCGCGTCATCTGCATGGCCTGTTCGATTCAACCTGTTCTGTAGGTACCTCCTGCGGGGGCGGCGCCATGCTCGGCAGGCTTTCCGGTGCTCGCCTGTCTGTGCGCTGATGGACGCTCCCCGCAGGCTAGTGCAGTCTGCAGCCCGCTCCGAAGACGAAGGGAGCGGAACAGCCTCTGCCGTTCCGCTCCCAGGTCGGTTATTCCACTACAATTTTCTCTGCGACACCGATCGGCGGCAAGCTGCGCGTCAGTTTTGGACCGTAGTAGGCAAAGACTTTCATGTCTGCCGCCAGATCCTCCGGTGCAAGCGCCTTGTTGTCCTTTACGCTCACGATTTTGGTGTCTTCATTGATGATCAGCGCCACTTTTTCCGGGGAAGTCTCGGTCAGCTTCTGTCCCTCGACCACCATTTTCCAGGTGCCCTCCTGGTCTTTGGCGATGCTGGCGATTTTTCCTGCTGTCCCCAGCACCTCCGGCGTCTCCAGGCTGCTCTTCACGACGATACGGATCGCACCGGATTGCGGCGGCATGCTCATCGCCATGAATTTTTGGTGAGTAGCTTCCACTTCCATCCCCAGCTTCAGGTCTTCCGGCTTCAGGACTTTGCCGTCTGCCGTCGTGATCTTGGTGTCTTCATTCACGTAAAGGACGATGCCGCTCTCGTAGCCGTTCAAGAGGAACGATACTCTGCCGCCCTCCAGCTTGTTGATCGTCGTGATGGTCCCGGTGCGTACAGGAGCTGCATTGGATTCTTCATCGACGATGGTCACGGCATCTCCTTCCACCTTTACGTCCGCTTGCAAAATCTCGTCCACGAACGCCACTGGTACATAGGTGCTGCCATTGAGCAAACACGGTTCTGCCCCCAGCGATTTGTACATGTTGGCAAACGGATAGCGGTCCTCGCCGACTTTTGCGTAGGAGATAATCGCTCCTTTGACAACTTCCGCCGCTTTTTGTTCTTCATTCCATTTCACTTGAAAACCGAGAGATTCCGCGATGTCGCGGAGCGGTACCAGGACGGTTTGCTGTTCTTTATCCAATACCGCTGTTTGCTCGATCGGTTGCCCGTTCACATTGACGGAAAGTTCCTTGACGGGTTCGGAGGTCGCAGATGCCACGTTGGCTCCCAGAACAACCAGTGCCGCCAAAGTCATCATGCCTGTGCGTAATGTTTTCATGCTGTGTCTGCCTCCATTCTTCTGTCTACTGTGTAGTGTCTCTATTACATGGACGGCAGCATGCAACAAACGTTTCAAAAACATTTTTACGGCTCGTTGATGACCTGCCCGCTGCGCGGCATCGGGACGTCCGGTTTGCCTGACGGGTTGTTGTAGAGATAGGAGGGAACCTTGCCGACGATCAGCGCCTCGGAGATGGGGATTTGCGTCGTGACGGTCTGCTGATCGGTAGCAAACGGAATGATGACGCGCAGGTCGACATCGACATTGATGTAGATCGTCACGAGCACCATGTTGATTCCCGCCTGCTTCATCTTCGTCTCCAGCCTCGTCTTGACCGCTCCGATCGGGACAAACGAGATCGGGATTTCGGGACCGAGATGCTCGAGAAACGCGTTCTTGGTCGCCACTCCGAGCGGAATCGACATCTGGACGTTATCGCTCTCAAATTCCTTCAGCTGGTTTTGGATGCGCGCCGTCGTCTCCCCGACGATCCGGGAATACTCGCGAAAATTGAAGTTTACGGCTTTGATGTTGCCCTCCTGGTCCTTTTCCATCTGCACGACTTCGTTGAAATCGACCCCCTGCTGGCTGATCCGCTTGGTGACGGCATCCATAATCGCCAGCTTCGCCACTTGATCGGCTTTTGCCTGGGCGATCAGCAGCAGCGTAGGCTCGATCTGCTTTTCCGCTACCAGGAACAGCACGAGCAAGCCGATAATGGAAAATACTGTTATCGCAAAGACTCGCCTTCCCCGTCTCCGCCACCCACCGCTTCTCTTCAGCACGGTCCATCCCTCTCTCCTGCTTTACGGTGAGACATTGATAGGGTCAGTCGAGGCGCACGGTACGCATCGACGAACGTTTCGGCCTGCTGGTCTTCGGACGGCCGCTGACGACGACTCCCCCGATCCCCGCCACGAATGTCGGCACGCCGGAAGTGACCAGAATCAACGCCCAGTCGCGGAAGGACAGAGCGGTCGTCTTGAAGATCGGCTGCAAGGCATCGACGTAGACGACGCCGAGTACGAGCGCCAGCGACGAGAGGACCGCCCAGACCAGGTATTTGTTTTCAAAGACATTGCGGTGAAAGACGCTGTACTGGCTGCGGCAGTCAAAGACGTGAATCAGCTGGGCCATGACCAGGGTGACGAAGGCGACCGTCTGGGCGTGCGCAAGATCGTTTGGATTTTCCCGCAGCGTCAGCCAGAAGGCGAGCAGCGTCATCGCGCCAATCAGGAAGCCGCGGCTGATGATCTTCCACCCAAGCCCCCGGCTGAATATATTCTCCGCCTTGTTGCGCGGGTGCTGGTACATCGTGTCTGCCTCTGCCGGGTCGACCCCCAATGCCATGGCGGGCAGCCCATCCGTCACGAGGTTCACCCACAAAATTTGAATCGGGACCATGGGCAGCGGCAAGCCGAGCAGCATGGCGAAGAACATGACGAGAATTTCTCCCACGTTGGATGCGAGCAGATAGCGGATGAACTTGCGGATGTTGTCGTAGATGTTGCGCCCTTCCTCGACGGCGGCGACGATGGTGGCGAAGTTGTCGTCGCGCAGCACCAGGTCGGCCGCTTCCTTGGTCACATCCGTCCCGGTAATGCCCATGGCGATCCCGATGTCCGCCGTCTTGATCGCGGGCGCGTCATTCACACCGTCACCGGTCATCGCTACCACATGCCCGCGGCTTTGCAGTGCGCGGACGATGCGCAGCTTGTGCTCGGGCGAGACGCGGGCGTAGACGGATACGCGTTCGGCGTACTCGGCGAGCTGGTTGTCGGACATGGCATCGAGGTCGCGTCCCTCCAGCACTTCCCCGTACCCGCGTACCAGCCCGATCTGCCGGGCGATCGCCTCGGCGGTCACTTTGTGGTCGCCCGTAATCATCACGGTTTTGATGCCTGCCTGGTGGCACAAGCTGATCGCCGTGCGCACCTCTTCCCGCGGCGGATCGATCATGCCGGCCACACCGACGAAAATGAGATTGTTTTCGACGACGCCGACGGGCTGGCCGGGACGGTAGCCTTGCAGCGTCTTGTAGGCGAAGGCGAGGACCCGCAGCGCTTTTCCTGCCATGAGTTCGGTCTGCTCCAGCACCTGATGGCGGATCGTAGCAGAGAGCGGCTGCACCTCCCCCCTCCAGAGGATGTGCGTGGAGCGCGCGAGCACTGCTTCCACTGCCCCTTTGGTCAGCAGAGTGTGCATGCCGTCCGCGCCTTTTTCCACCACCGACATCATCTTCCGTTCGGAATCAAACGGGAGCTCCTCGACGCGCACCGACTGATAGCCGAGCTTGCCGCGGTCGGCCGAGCCCTGCCCTTTGGCTGCTAGCACCTTGAGCGCCCCCTCTGTCGGGTCGCCTACGACCTGCCAGTAGCGGGTCGTTTTGCCCATCCCGAGCAGGTTGCGCGTGCTTTGTTCCTCGCAGACGAGCCGGGCGTTGTTGCAGCGATCCGCGATCCGCAGTATTTGGTTGAGGGCGCCGTCCCGCGCCGGCGATACCGACTTGCCCTGCAGCAAAAAGGCTCCCTCGGGGACGTAGCCGCTGCCGCCCACTTCGTAGAGCATGTTACTGTGCCAGACTTGTGTGACGGTCATCTTGTTTTGCGTGAGCGTCCCGGTTTTGTCGGAGCAGATGACCGACGCGCAGCCCAGCGTCTCAACGGACGGGAGCTTGCGGACGATGGCGTTGCGGCGGATCATCCGCTGCACGCCGAGCGCCAATGCAACGGTCACGATGGCAGGCAGCCCCTCGGGGATCGCGGCGACTGCCAGACTCACCCCGGCGAGGAACATCGTAAACAGCTCGTGTCCATGCCATACTCCTGCGGCGATCACCACGATGGTGAGCAAGACGGCGACCGCGACGAGAATCTTGCCCATTTGCTCCAACCGCATCTGCAACGGAGTCTCGGCTTCTTCGGCCGTATTCATCAGATGGGCGATTTTCCCGATCTCCGTGCCCATCCCGGTCGCAACGACGATGCCGCTGCCAGTGCCGCCAGTCACCATCGTGCCCATGAAAGCGAGGTTTCTCTGGTCGCCCAGCGGCACTTGTGCTTCCTTGGGCACATCCAGCCGTTTAGTCGACTTGCTGACCGGCACGGATTCCCCTGTGAGAGCGGATTCTTCGATTTCCAGCCGGTTGGCGGAGAGCAGCCGCATGTCAGCAGGCACGCGGTCTCCCGCCTCCAGCATGACCAAATCTCCCGGTACCAGCCGCGAAGCCGGAATCACGGAAAGGTGCCCGTCCCGCATGACCCTTGCCATCGGGGAGGCCAGCTCTTTGAGCGCCTGCAGCGACCGTTCCGCACGGGCCTCCTGGATAAACCCGAGAATCCCGTTGATGATGATGATCGCAATAATCGTGATGGCGTCCAGGTACTCTCCGAGAAAGTAGGAGATCAGCGTCGCGATGAACAGGATGAGTACCATGAAGTCTTTGAACTGGTCGAGAAAGACTGTATAGAGAGGCTTTTGCTTGTTTTCAGCCAACTGGTTGGGACCTTGCTCTGCCAGTCGCCGCTCCGCCTCCTTCTGGGTCAATCCCTGCGCCGCATCGCTGTGAAGGGCTTCGGTCACGTCTGTCGCCGCCAGCGTGTACCATTTTGGAATTGGCTGTGTATCCACCTATATCTCCTCCATCCACTTCTCACTCCTTCTGATATGTATGCAGACGCGCCGCAAAATAAAACAACCCGTCCCTGCGTGAGGGACGGGCGGTTCGATGCGGTTATTTCAAGCTTTTCGCCACTCCGATGCAGATCAACAGGAGGGGCGGCAGCCAGGTCAGTTTCGATACCCATTTGCTCTGGCCCGCACGTCTTCCCAGCGTCAGCCCGATTTGCAGCAGCAGGGCGCTCATCACGGCGATGCAGAGCGCGACGACCAGCGGGGAGTATCCAAGGAACGTCAGGCTGATCCCGGCGCCAAAGGCATCCAGCGACAAGGCCAGACCGAGCATGACGGCCTCCCAGCCCATGATATGCCCCGAACGGTCGGTATCGGCCCGCGCAGGATCACGAAGTATTTGAATCATCACGCCAAACACGCGAAATTGCGACAGCACCGTCCACTCGGACTCCGTCTGCCTCTCCGCGGGCACCGCGGCGCAAGAGCTGTCTTCTTCTGCAGCCGCGCGCGGGGAAACAAGCCTCCACAGCGTAAACAGCCCCATGCCGATCAGGACGGCGGCTCCGACCTTCTTGCCGACTTCGGGAGTCAGCCAGTACGTCAGCGAAGAGCCCATCATCATGACACTGTACACGACAATAAAGGAACAACCAGACACGACGACAAGCGACAAGAACGGCATTCTCATGTTGCGCAGCCCATACGTCAATCCTACGCTGACACTGTCCATACTGATGGCCAGGGAAACGAGCAGGAGCGAGAGCCATCCGCTCATATGTGGTCACCTCTTTCTCGTTGCCTACTAGGTATACGCGGAATGCTCATCCAATGTGCGGAAAACGGAGAAAAAGCTGCGGTTCATAGGGCCACTTGCCGGGAGGTCATTCCTGTCCGGCTTCGCTGAGGTGTTAAAATACAGATGTTTATTAGAATCGACCTGAATGTAAATAAGCCCGTTTTGAAGATGTGGCGTGAATAGGCAACTCGGCACCCTTAAATTTTAGTCTGAACATCAATAGAAAATCAGTAATTTAAATCCTAACATTAAAGTCTTAGACTGCCGTATCTCAACCTGAAATCAACTAGCGAAGTCCATTAGATTAACGCTATCAGCTCCTTATAAAAAACAAACAGCCCCGAAATATGATTGCATTATCGGGGCTGTTTACAGTTTATTCATATAGATCTGTGCTTAGATATTTAAGGCCTGAATCATTAATTGTTAACACAATATTTGCCCCTTTTTCTTCCCCTTTCAAAAGTTTTAAAGCGGCCGCAACATTCGCTCCTGAAGAGAAACCAGCAAAGATTCCTTCTTTTATTGCTAGTTCCCTAGCAACTTGTGTTGCTTCTTCGTCCGTTACACGAATGTAGTTTGTAACTAAATTTTTATCCAAAAGAGGTAAATCCATTGAATATCCCCCACCTTGGATCTTGTGATTGAGGTTCGAAGATGGTTGAGCAGAGTAGAAGGAAGCCGTAAAAGGTTCAACAAAATAGCAACGAATGCTGGGATTATACTTTTTTAAAGTTTTTGCACATCCTGTAAAGGTACCACCAGAACCAGCAAAATCAAGAAACACATCTACTTTTCCATTAGTCTGTTTCCAAATTTCTTCCCCAGTGTGAAATTCATGAGCATGTATAATGCCAAGGTGATTAAATTGGTCTGCACGAAACGCATTTCTTTCTTTTGTAATTTGTTGCGCTACTTCTTCGACTTTAGCAAGGTCTTCTCCGGATACTTGTCCTACAGGTGAACCAGGGGCTTGATCTACTAAAACAACTTCTGCCCCAAGCGCTCTCATCATTCTCGCTCGTTCCATTGAGTTTCCTTTTGACATGACAGCAACAAATTTATAACCTTTGACAGCGCAAACAATTGCAAGCCCTGTGCCTGTATTGCCACTAGTTAATTCCACAACGGTATCATTTGGTTTTAGTATTCCATCCTTCTCAGCTTCTTCAATGATTTGCAAAGCAATTCTATCCTTTTTGCTGAAACCTGGATTTAAGTATTCAAGTTTGGCGAAAATATTGCCATCCAGATTTTCTGTAATTCGAGAAAGATGAACCATCGGAGTATTACCAATAGCTTGATGAACGCCTGATAAGATCGTGTTCTCCATAGACAAAACCCCTCACTTCATATAAATTGGACTATATAGCGATGTTTAGAACTATATATAGACCTATTGTAAAATATAACGACCTTTTTTACAATATAGCGCCCAAAATGACAGGAGGGTTCATTTGATGGAAGAATTAAATACAAATATTGGAGAAAACATAAAACGCATTCGAAAAGAAAGAGATTTGAGCTTAGAAAAAATTTCAGAATTAACTGGTGTTAGCAAAACGATGTTAGGACAAATTGAAAGAGGGAAGTCTGCACCAACAATAACAACTCTCTGGAAAATAGCTACTGGGCTACGTCTATCGTTTTCTTCACTGGTTAGTCAATACAAACCACCAGTTAGTTTGGTGAAGAGGAAGGAGATAATTCCAATTATTGAAAAAAATGGCGGTTACAAAGTATATCCGCTTGTCCCCTATAATCCAGAACAACATTTTGAGATCTTTTCAATAACCTTAGACCCTGGATGCGAACATATTGCAGATCCGCATAATACAGGAGTGGAGGAATTTATTATAGTAAATGAAGGTGCGTTGGAGGTTGTCGTCAATGAACAGGTTTATTCAGTGGACCCTGAGGATACGATCATTTTTAAAGCAGATCGACCTCACATTTATAGAAACAATGGAAACAGCGCAGTAAAGTGTACAGTAGTAATTCACTATTCAAGTTAATGAATAGGACGGTTCTCCACAATCCAATTATTATTTGAAAGTATAATCAAAAGGCTAAGAACTTATGTATAAGGAACCCATTATTATCTTAGCTAAATTAATAAAAAGTGAATTTAGCATCCTGCAATATTTAGTGATATAGAAGACCGGAACTCCTTGTACCATTAGGGGTTCCGGTCTAATACTTTATTATCACTGAACACCACAGGGTTTGTAGGGGAATTCAGGGAAGAAATGATTGGATACTCGTTTTGGGGATGCCTCACATGGGCCTGTCATTCACATCATCTCGGGATTCATGCCCCGCATGTTTTGGCTGTAGCCGCCGCGTTCGTCCTATCGACGAAAAACGCAAAAACCACCGCCCGCTGTCGGATACAGCAGGCGATGGCTTTTCCCTGTACGTTCTTCCTTTTTACAATTCGTCGTCAAACCCGCCGAAGTCAAAGTCGAAGCCGCCGTCGTCTTCTCCATCGTCTTCGCCCATGTCGTCGGAAGCGACCTCTTCATCTCCGAACAACATTTCATCAAGCAGCATGCCGCCGAGGAAGCCGGCTGCCATACCACCGATCATGCCGCCCATGCCGCTGCCGCGATGGCTGTGGTGGCCGTAATGTCCCTGTCGATAAGCGGCCATCGATACGTAGGGGATGGCGCTCGGGTTGTTGGCATACTCGCGGATCGTCTCCAGCAGAAAACGGGAGAGCCCCTCCTCTTGTCCTTCCTCGAGCAGCTCCTGCGGGACGATGATCTCCGCTTTATATTCTGCCTCTCTTCCCAGGAAGCCCGTGGCCAGATCCAGTTCGACCAGCAGCTTCAGCTCGCCGGGAGCAGAGAAAAAGACGACCTCCAGCTCCTTGAGCGGAATGCCCAGCTGGGTCCCGGGGAAAAAGGAAAATTCCTGTCCGTACGGGGTCAGCTTGCCGGAGTCGGCTTTTTGCCGCAAATCCAGACGCTCCAGTGCATGCAGGACGCGTTCCACCGCTACAGGAGGAAGCACCTGGACAGCATCCATATCTGTCGGGTCCAGCGCCATCTCCACATCCAGCTTGGTATGCAGGTAGTAGCGGATCGACGGCGTAGACATCGCCAGGCCCTCCGGCAATTCAAACGCAAACGGAATCTCCATGACGGCCGGCTTTGGCTGCACCGTGAAGTTGCTTTGGACCGGGAACAGCTGCACCGGCTTGGTGATTTCCTGCCCCTTCACATACGCCTTCATCATGAGGACGACGCTCAAATCTGAAATGCGCTGCTCCACGTTGCCGCCCTCAATCCGCACCACGCCTGTCATCGTTTCTCCAAGGCGGTATCCGGAACGGTCGAGCTGCAGGTCAACCTTGGCAGCGCCGGCCCCTAGTTTGGCCATCAGCTTTTTCAGCATAACGCTTCTCCTCCACTCATAAGTAAATACTTATCTGTGTAGTGTATCAGAAGAAGCCCTGGTTGCGCGAGCAGCGAGCGCATTTGCGAGCAAACGCACTAGTCGTTTCGCATATTCCCCCGTCGTGTCCCGCAAGGCGGAAAACTCTGTGACTTCCAGGCCGATGACCCGGCTATCCTGCACCACTGCCGCAAGCAAATTCTCGGCTTCTTTCAGCGACAAGCCCGTTTTGCTCGGCGAGTACGCTGCAGCCATCGCTTCTTCGTCCATTACATCTACGTCGAAATGAACGAGCAGTTTCGCGTTTGCCGGAATGTTCTTCAAGAGGCGGCTGACCACGTGCTCCCCTTCGCTAGCCCGCAAATCTGCGAGCGAGACGATCTCGATGCCGCAGCTTTCCTCGGGCGGCTGCTGGCAACCGATTACGCTTATCCGGTCACTAGTCCACGCCTGCTCCGCCGCCCACATCGGGTTATCGCGAAGCAGGAACCATAGCCCCATTCCCGCCGCTCCCAGACAGCGATGAGGCGACGGGGCGACGGCATCCAGATGTCCGTCTATTACCAGCAAATAGGCCAGATCTCCGTGCAGTTCCTGATGGGCCGTCGCCGTTCCAACAATGGTGCTGCAATCTCCCCCCAGCATGAGGGCAAAATCGTCGCCGTGAAGCCAATCGCGGGCTTCTTTCCGCAGCAAGTCCCACAGCATACGGGGCGCTGGCCAATGGCGGACGGGCGGGATGTTGTGCCTGGGCAAATAATCGGGAAGCTTCACATTTCCGGCATCGCTGACCTTCAGCCCCGCCTGCTGCAATTGTTCGATCAAACCAGCCTCTCGCAATGCGTCTGGCGCGAGCTCCGTCCCGGAGACGTACGCTCCCACCGCATGCGGTATGCCAATCACGTTTACGTTTATCGCCGATCCCTCCTGATTCTTACCGTAGACATGCTCCCAGTATATCACAATCAGGATTCCAAATATTAGATGAACGTCGTGGAGCCGGCCTGTTCAGGTTCTTTACAAACTTGCAAGCCCTCAATCAAGCCACGCAAAAAAGCCGATGCCCCCCTCTGGAATATGATCGTTCTCCAGAGAAAGGGGCATCGGCTTGTGTGCGGACTGGCAAATACCTGAGCTTGCGCAGTCGAAGCGGCTCTGCGCCTGTGCCGGACTTGGCAGCCGGCGCCGGGCTGGACAGCTTGCTTTTGATTTTGCCGCTTTTTGTACCTGCCCGTACCGTTTGCTTCCTTATTTCACATCGTAGCCTTGGTCTTCAATCGCTTCCTTGATAGCATCCACTGTCAGACCGCCTTCGTTGTAGGTGACCTCGACGGTTTTGGCCGCCAGATTGACTTTTCCGGTCGCCCCCAGCTCCTTCAATGCTTTTTCGATCGTGTTGACGCAGTGATTGCAGCTCATTCCTTCTACATTCAGGGTAATAGTTTGCATAAATGATCTCTCCTTTGGTTGATTGATAATGGAATGCGGACAATGCCGCTGCTTGCCGATTTTGATGCGGCGCTCCGGCTACAGCTTCACCCGCTGCAGCCGCAGAGCGTTGAGTACGACGGAAACGGAGCTAAAGGCCATCGCCGCTCCCGCCAGCCACGGCTCGAGGAAGCCGAGCGCTGCGAACGGGATGCCAAGGGTGTTGTAGGCGAACGCCCAGAACAAATTTTGCTTGATGTTGCGGATCGTCCGTTTGCTCATCTCAATCGCATCGGCTACACTGGTGAGCTCGCCGCGCATCAAGGTGATGTCGGCCGCTTCCATCGCCACATCCGTGCCCGTCCCGATCGCCATCCCGATGTCGGCAGTCGCGAGCGCCGGGGCGTCGTTGATACCGTCGCCGACCATGGCGACCTTTTTGCCTGCAGCCTGCAGCTTTTTCACTTCCGCTGCCTTGCCCTCCGGCAACACTTCTGCGATGACCTGATCGATTCCTGTTTCGCGGGCGATTGCCTCCGCAGTCTGGCGGTTGTCCCCGGTCATCATGATCACGGTCAGCCCCATTGCCTTCAGTCGTTCTACCGCTTTTTTCGAGGTCGGCTTGATCGTATCCGCCACGGCAATCAATCCGGCCAGCTTGCCATCTACAGCTGCCAGCATCGCGGTTTTCCCCGCTTTCTCGAGCGCCAGCATCTGCTCTGCGACGCGCTCGCAGGAAACATGTTCACGCTCCAGCAGTCTGCGCGTGCCCACGAGCACTTCCTGGCCATCTGCCACGGCTCGAATGCCATAGCCGGGGATCGCTTCAAAGGCCGAGGTGTTTGCCAGCGCAATCCCTCGCTCGCCGATGCCCTTCACGATCGCCTGGGCCAGCGGGTGCTCCGAGTTTTTCTCTGCAGCCCCGACCAGCGCCAGCAGCCGCTGCCCCTCGATCTCCACGGCGATAACGTCGGTCAGCTCCGGCTCGCCTTTGGTCACAGTGCCGGTCTTGTCGAGGACGATCGTGTCCAGCCGATGCGCGGTCTCCAGATGCTCGCCGCCTTTGAACAGAATGCCCAGCTCTGCGGCGCGGCCCGAACCGGCCATGATGGACGTCGGCGTAGCCAGGCCGAGAGCGCACGGGCAGGCGATGACGAGCACGGCGATGGCTTTTTCCAGCGCCTCGGCGAAATTGCCGGGGGTGACCCCGAAATACCAGACGGCAAAGGTCAGGGCTGCGATGCCGACGACAATCGGGACGAAGATGCCGGAGATGCTGTCGGCAAGACGCTGGATCGGCGCTTTGGTCCCCTGCGCTTCCTCCACCACCTTGATGATCTGGGCCAGCGCCGTTTCTTTGCCGACTTTGGTCGCCTCGATCTTCAGGAAGCCGTTTTTGTTCAGTGTCGCGCCGATGACGGTGTCGCCTGCCCTCTTGTCGACAGGGATGCTCTCCCCTGTCAGCATCGATTCGTCTACGGCCGACTCGCCTGCCAGCACCACCCCGTCAACCGGCACTTTCTCGCCGGGCTTCACATGAACGATATCGCCCGGCCGCACGTCCTCCACAGGAACCGTCATCTCCACGCCGTCCCGCACGACGACAGCCGACTTGGCCTGCAGCCCCATCAGCTTGCGGATCGCTTCTGAGGAACGTCCTTTGGCTTTGGCCTCGAACAGTTTGCCCAGCAGGATCAGCGTGATCAGCACCGCGCTGGTCTCGAAGTACAACTCCAGCATGTGCGCGCCGGTGCCGATGGAGGCAATTGCCACATACAGGCTGTAGAAGTAGGCCGCCGAAGTGCCAAGGGCGACGAGCACATCCATGTTGGCGCTGCCGTTGCGCAGTGCCTTGTAGGCTCCCAGGTAAAACTGTCCCCCGATGACGAACTGCACAGGCGTAGCCAACGCGAGCTGTACCCACGGATTACTCAAGGCTTCCGGCAGCCAGATAAACGAGGTGAAGGAAAAGTGGCTCACCATCGCCCAGAGCAGCGGCAGCGAGAGCAGCATGGAGACCCAGAACTTCTCGGTCTGCCGCTTGATCTCCATTTGCCGCCGGTCTACCTGCTGCCCAGACCGTTCCCCTTCCTTGGGCTCCGCTCGATAGCCCAGCTTTTCGACCTGGCGTACGAGATCGGCCACGCCGACCTGGCCGGCGTCGTATTCCACAACCGCCGTCTCCAGCGCCAGATTGACGTTTGCCTTCAACACGCCAGGCAGTTTGTTCAGCCCTTTTTCGATCCGGGTCGCACAGGCGGCGCACGTCATGCCGCCAATCGCCAACTCCGCCTTTTCCGCACCCACCCCGTAGCCGAGCGACTCGATCTTGCTGCGGATGAGATCCAAATTCGTCACCGCCGGATCGTATACGACCGTCGATTTTTCCAGGGTCAGGTTGACGTTGGCAGACTCCACGCCCTCCAGCTTTTTCAACCCTTTTTCGATTCGCAGTGCACACGCCGCACACGTCATCCCCGTTATGGGAACTGTCGCTTCCGCTGTCTTGGCACTCATCGTTATTCCTCCGTTACCAAATACCCTCATGGGGTATATTTTATGGTAGTGTTCCCCTGATGCAATATCCTTATCACATCTTCACTATAATATACCCCCACAGGGTATATCAAGGGGTATTTTCAAAAAAAATAGCCAGCCTGTCCTGCCTGGGCTGACCCGCAAAAACGCAAAGAAAGCCCCCGAATGTAAAGGGACTTTCTTGTGCGAGTTGCGCAATGGCACTTTAGTTTGCCCGGTTGACTGCCTGCTGGTACGCCGCCGCGATTTTGGCTGCCACTTCGGCATTGTGCTTCACCAGCGCGATGTTGGTTTGCAGGCTCTTGCCGCCCGTCAGCTGTTTCACCTTGTCGAGCAAAAACGGCGTCACCTTTTTGCCCGTGATGTTGTTGTCTTTGGCTTCCTGTAATGCCTGCAGGATGACAGCCTCGATCTGCTGATGGTCCAGCGCATCTGCTTCCGGCACCGGGTTGGCGATGATCATACCGCCGTCGAGCCCCAGCTTCCATTTCGTATCCATCAAGGTGCCCACTTCTTCCGGCGTATCGAGGCGGAAGTCTACGCCATAGCCGCTCTCGCGGGCAAAGAAGGACGGAAACTCGGAGGTGCGATAGCCGACGACCGGCACGCCGTGCGTCTCCAGGTATTCCAGCGTGCGGCCAATGTCGAGGATCGATTTGGCTCCGGCGCACACGACCGCTACGTTCGTCTTGGCCAGCTCGGTCAAGTCTGCCGATACGTCCCACGTGATTTCTCCTTCGCGATGCACGCCGCCGATCCCGCCTGTCGCAAACATGCGGATGCCGGCAAGCTGCGCCGCGATCATCGTAGCTGCTACTGTCGTCGCCCCGATTTTTCCGCTCGCGAGGATGTACGGGAAGTCGCGGCGGCTTACTTTTTCTACGCTCTTGTTGGTCGCAAATTCCTCCAGCTCGCTCTCGGACAGGCCGATCTTGATTTTGCCGTTCATGATCCCGATGGTCGCAGGCACAGCGCCGTTGTCACGGATGATCTGCTCGACTTCCTTGGCCATCTCGATGTTTTGCGGGTAAGGCATGCCGTGCGAAATAATGGTCGTCTCCAGTGCCACCACGGGCAGGTTGTTTTCCAGCGCGTGACGGACTTCCTCTGTAAAGGTCAAATATTGTTTCATCGCTTATCGCTCCTTTTTGTAGTGATTCACAATCTCCATGAGCTGCTCCGGCTTCAGCAGCGGCGATACGGACTGCTCGGTCTGCAGCGTCAGCGCGGACGCAGCCAGCCCCAGACGGCACGCATCCGCGAATGACTCGCCGCTCACGACCCCGTACAGCAATCCCGAAGCAAACGCATCTCCTGCTCCCGTCACATCCACCACATCGGTCGGATAGGGAGCGAAATGCTCGGAGACGCCCTCGGTCTGATAGTAAATGCCCTGCTCGCCCATGGTCACAACGACGTGCTTCACGCCCCGCTCCCTGATTTTGCGGCACGCCTTTACGCAGTCTTCCGGCGACTGGATGCTCATGCCTGCGAGCAGCTCGGCTTCCTCCCGGTTGGGCAAAATGGCTTCGACTCCGTCCAATCGCTGCGGCAGCTTTTTCGCCTTGGCAGAGGATACCGGGTCCACGAACAGCGGAATGTTTTCTTCCCGGCAGCGTCCGATGATGTAGGCGAGGCAGTCGGCCGGTACGTTCGTATCCAGGAAAACCGCCTGGGCCGAGGCGATATGCGACCACTTTTCCGCGTACATTTCCGGCGTCAGCGCATCGTAAATGTCCATGTTCGCCAGCGAGACGATCATTTCCCCGTCGATGTCCAGAAGCGCGGTATAGGTGCCAGTCCGCTGGGTAGGCAGCCGCCAGACCTGGCTGATATCGACGCCGTGCTTGCGGGTCTCCTGGAGAATCCACTCCCCTTCCTTGTCTTCCCCGATGCAGGTAAACAATGACGTCTTGCAGCCGAGCCGGCCCAGATTCTCGGCGATGTTGCGCGCGACCCCGCCGCATGACTCCACGATCGTGACGGGATTGGAAGAATGCAGCCGCACCTTCTGCTTCCCTCTTGCTTTGCGGTCGAGATTGGCGCCGCCGATACAGGCGATCGTGCCCTCGTCGCGCAGGATGTACGCCCGTCCCTTGATCTCGCCGCGCTTGGTCAACTGGGCGATATATCCGGCAACCGCAGAGCGGGAGATGCCCATCAGGTCCGCCAGTTCTTGCTGGCTGATAAAAGGATTGCGGCGGATGTACTGCAAAATCTGCATTTCTTTGTCCACGGTTATCCTCCTCCCTCGCGAAATCGCAATCACAGCTTCGCTCTCAAACAAAAGTTTATCAAACAAACAAAAGTTTAGCAACCTCGTGTTCAGCGGTATTCAAGCCAAAAGCAGGCACCAAAGCAGCCGCTTTCCAGCGGTCGGCGCACGGAGATTGCGCTGCCCCAACAAAAAAAGCCCGGATTTCTCCAGGCTACATTTGTTGCTCGATGACGGCTTCTTTCGCAGTTTCCTTCGCGGCCGCCTGCCCTTTTGCCTCTTCCTTTTTCGCCAGTGCAAACACAGTCCCGATAATGCAAAGCGCACCGAGCCATTCGCATAAGCCGAAGGGGACGTGCAGCCAGACGACCGTGGCGACGACGGCGGAGAGCGGTTCGGCGCTGGCGAGCAGGCTCGTTTCCGCCGGCCGGATAAAACGCAGACTGTCTACGTACAAATAAAAGGCGATGAGCGTTCCGAACAGGACGAGGAACGCCACGCCCAGCAGCGATGTCGGCTGCCAGTCGATAGCAACGGTCTGCCAGGGACGAGTCAGGATGCACAGGCCGATGCCGCCGATCAGCATCGCCCAGCCCAGCACGACCGTCGATCCCCAGCGCTGCAGCAGCGATTGAGGGTACAAGGTGTAAAAGGCGAGCGCCAGCGCAGAGGCCAATCCCCACAGAACCGCCCCCGGCGCAATCGAGAGCTGGTCCGGCCTGCCGTTTGTAATCAGCAGAAAAGTTCCGACCAGCGCCAGCACGATTGCCAAAGTCTGCGCCTTGCTGGGCAACTGGCGGTGGCGGACGACGAGATACGCCGTCAAGAAGACCGGCCCCAAATATTGCAGCAAGGTCGCCGTTGCTGCGTTCCCTGCTTCAATAGAAGCAAAGTATGTATACTGCACGCCCAATAGTCCCAAAATTCCAAACAGCAACAGCCTGCCCAGGCCTTTTCCCGGGCGGACGATCAGCCACACATGGCTGCGGTTTTTCCCGCAGAGCGACAATGCCAGCAGCAGCCCTCCGGACAGGAGCAGCCGCACCGTCACCAGCCATTCTGTCGTAAACGAATGATGCTGCAGCAAAGACTGTGCGACCGTCCCGGACACTCCCCACAAGACAGACGCGACGAGCACCATAGCAAATCCGCGTGCGCGCGATGACACTTCCATGCCTTCTCTCCCCTGCTCTCCAGTTCATTTTTCTGTAGTATACACCGGGAGACGGCATCGGACGAGCCAAAAATCGCGGGCGCACCATGTTCTGCCATCAAGGTTTCACAATTTGACAAGCCTGCCGTGCTTCCTGTATCATTTCCTCAAATTAAAGATATTAAAAATTCCCGATACATGCCGGGAAAGGAGGAACATGATGTCGAAGCAGACGGCTCGTGACGATTCCCTCGATTTATTGGTGGTGCTTTCCCGTTCGTACAACTGGGTCACGGCCCACATCAACCGCGACATTCGCCAGCATGGCCTCAACCCTACCGAGTTTGGCGTACTCGAACTTCTTTATCATAAAGGACCGCAGCCCTTGCAGCAGATTGGCGAAAAAATCCTGATCTCCAGCGGAAACATTACCTACGTGGTGGACAAACTAGAGAAGAAGCAGTTGCTGATTCGCAAGCCCTGTCTGGAGGACCGCCGCGTCATTTACGCGGAGCTGACGGAAAAGGGCGAGAAGTTTTTGGCGGCCATCTTTCCTTCGCACAAACAAGTGATCGAAAAGGCGGTCTGCGGACTTACGCCAGAGGAACAGCGCCAGGCTACCCAATTGCTGAAAAAACTGGGCCGAGCCGCGCAGGAAAGCTTCTAGCCGGGTCCATGCGCATTGCACCCAAAAAACCGCTTGACAAAGAGCGGTTCAAGTAATAATCTTAAAATCAAGATTTACACTTTTTAAGTTAGCGACTTACATTATGAAAGGGGAATAATCCTTCCATGAGCAAAGTATTATTAATCAAGGCAAATGATCGACCAGTAGAACAAGCCGTGAGTGTGAAGCTGTACGAAGCATTCGCGAAATCTTATAAAGAGACCCATGCAAACGATGAAGTCATCGAGCTGGACCTGTTCGCCGAGAACCTGCCTTACTACGGAAATGACCTGCTGACTGCCATGTACAAAGCAGGCAACGGCATCGAGCTGAGTGCCGAAGAGCAAAAAGGCGCCGCTCTGGTCAACAAATATCTGGATCAGTTTGCTGCAGCAGATAAAGTCGTGTTCGCCTTCCCGATGTGGAACTTCACCGTACCGGCTGTCCTGCACACATACATGGACTACCTGTCCCAGGCAGGCAAAACTTTCAAATACACCGCTGAAGGTCCTGTAGGTCTGATGGGCGGCAAAAAAGTGGCTCTGCTCAGCGCACGCGGCGGCGTATACTCCGAAGGCCCGATGGCAGCCATCGAAATGGCGAACAAATACGTTCGCACACTGCTGGGCTTCTGGGGCATCTCCGACATCACGGAAGTTATTGTAGAAGGCCACAACCAATTCCCTGACAAAGCGCAAGCGCTCATCCAGGAAGGCATTGCGAAAGCGGCGAAACTGGCAGAAACATTCTAAGCCTTTTCTCATGTGAAAAGAAAGCCTCGGCCGAGGCTTTCTTGCGTCACATTATCTCAAATTAAAAATACTATAATTAAAAATAAATCAAGGAGTGATGAAAACATGATGGATCTCGGTTTGCTCTTGATTCGGTTGGTGATCGGTTTGACGTTTGCTGCTCACGGCACGCAGAAGCTGTTCGGCTGGTTTGGCGGCTACGGCCTGAAAGGAACAGGCGGTTGGCTGGAGTCCATCGGCGTCAAGCCGGGTGTCCTGATGGCGCTATTGGCCGGTCTGGGTGAGCTTGTCGGCGGATTGCTGTTTGCCGCAGGTGTAGGCACATGGATCGGTGCCATTCTGATCGCACTCACCATGCTCGTCGCCATCGTGAAGGTGCACGGTCCAAACGGCTACTGGGCTACACAAAACGGCTACGAATACAACCTCGCCCTGATTGCCGTTGCCATTGGCGTCGCCCTGATCGGCCCTGGTGCTTACGTACTGTTTTAATCGCGGAACGCTCCGGAAATCATCTTCTATATCTTCCATAGAAAGGGCTGCCCGAAGCACATGCCAGCTTCACGGCAGCCATTTCTTACGCCTTTGCCTCCATCAAAAAAACGGATAAAAACTTTCTGACGCTGATGCGACACTTGGTCGTCTTTTCCCCGGCCTCCAGCTCCTGCATGCGCTGCCGCACCTCATGAAAGTCAAACAGCCGCGGCGCGAAATGCTCGAAGGTGGGATTGGAGAAGTCTGTCAAGCCGAGCGAGGACAAATGCGTGAACGCCTGCAAAACCATGCGGCGTATGCGCTGCTCCATCGCTCGCACCTCTTTGCCGAGTGAGTGCTCGTCCAGATTGCCGTGCAGCTTGTGCAGCACTTGCGTATACAGTTCCTTTAGCTGCATGTCGCGCAGTCGATCGCCCCGGCGTGGGTCCTGCACGAGCCAGTTTATAATCATGAGCAGGTCGGACGCCCCCGCCTCGCTGGCAATTCCGAGCTGCAAGAGCAGCTGCCGCGCCTTTTGCTCCAGGCCGCTCTGTGCGTAGCGGCCGCTTCCCGCCGAAGCTGCGTTTTTTGTTTCCGGATCGGCGGTGTCCTTTCCTTTCACGTCCAGTATTTGCAGCGATTGGCGGATCGATTGCAGCGAGGCTTCCAGCTTGAGGTAGTCAGCCACCCGCCGCAGCACCGAAATAACCTCCAGGCGGTTGATCGGCTTGTGGATGAACGTATCGATTCCTTGCAAATACGCCTCCCCGATCATCTCCTTGTTTTCCACCTGGGATACCATAATGAACCGTCCCGTGAACCCTTCCGCTCGCAGCTTCCTGATCGTCTGAATGCCGTCCAGTCCTGGCATCAACAGGTCAATCAATACAACGTCCACGCCGTACAGCTGATCGATGGACACACTAATGCCATCACTGGCTTGATCGACGACCTCTCCAAGTCCGCTGTCCATAATGATGCGCTCCAGCATCCTGCGGACGACAGCATCATCTTCAATGAGAAAAAACCGTATCATCATACTCCCTCCTTTCGCAAAAGCTGATCCGTCGGCAAGCTGACCACAAAACGTGTCGTCGGGTCCCCATCGTCCATGATCCGCAAACTGCCCTGCAAGCTGTGCACAATCGCCCGGGCATGCGTCAATCCGATCCCTGTGGACGAATTGCCCTGCTGGTCAAATTTGGTCGTATACCCAGGCTCGAATACCCACTCCCGCTCTTCCGCAGGGATGCCCGGTCCGCTGTCGATCACATGAAAGGCAATATTTCGCTGCTCCAGCTCTACCGCAAGCCCGATCCAGCCGCTCTTTCCGATCGCCTCCACCGCATTTGCCACCAAATTGTTCAACACCGAGAGCAATGCGTAAATTTGGCTGGTCGACAGATCAACCTCGCATGTGAGCGTAATGTCAATCTCTTTTCCCAACATCTCTGCATACTTCTGATTGGCCCGCACGACGAGCCCGCACAGGTCCCGAATCGACAGCTGCGAAGCCAGCCCTTCCTGGTTGATGAGCTTGGACAAGCCCGCAAGCATGCGCTGCGAATCTTTTTTAACCTCGTGTACATTTTCCGCGATGTGCAGGGCGATGGACGATTCCGTATGCTCCGTGGAGAGCAGCCGCGTGTAAAGCTGGTAGCTCTCGCGGGTGATCTCCTCCAGATGGGTCATGGACTTGCGCAAGTAGAACGCCTCTACGTATAGCTCGGTGTTGATCATCCGCAGCCGGTCCAGCTCCTGCTGCCGCACTTCCCCGACAGCGCGCACCTGGCGAATGGAGAAGCTGTTGTACAGGCCGACCGCAAAAAAGCTGCGCAGCACGCCAAAAACCAGCAGCATGAAGATGCTCTCCCAGTTCGTGGCAGGGGAGTCGTTGAGCAAATGGCGCAGCTTCAGCTCCACCATATTGGAGGCGAAGTCCACGGACGCCCCGATCAGTCCGACCAGTACCGGTGACTCCAGAAACCTCCGTGCCCGGATAAAGTGGAAAAGCAAAGAAAAACTGAAGTAGTAAAAGGCCGACGGGAGATGGGTTTGCAGGCTGTCCAACCAGCTGACATCGCTCATGAGCTGATCGAGCAAGATCCGAAACCCGAGAATGAACGTCCCTGTCAACATCCCTGTCGTCAACACAGGAACAGACTGGAACCAGAGCAATCCGAAAAAGAAAGCGGCAATCCCCAGGGAAAAACGAAAGCTCCCACCGAACGGGTTGACCTTCATTTCACCGAAGAAGGCGGTTGCCAGCATGATGATGCTCAGTACCCAAATACGGTAGCGCATAATTGCTCCTCTCTGTATAAAAAAAAGATCCCCCATTCCTATTGTACTAAGAATTGGAGATCTGCAAAGAAAATTAGCAAAATTGGCTGTGCGCCAAGCCATCGGCGGCGCCGTTGCCGATTATGCGTGCCTGTTTTCCAGACGCTTCGAGACGACAGACAAAGCGTAGTTGACGACAAAGTACATGACAGCCACCAACAGGAACGTCGGAATGACAAAATTGACGTTGCGCCCGTTGATGATCTGCGCATGGTTCATCAGCTCCGGCAAGGCGATCACCACAGCCAGAGAAGTGTCTTTCAAAAGCGAGATGAACTGGCTCACAATCGGCGGCACCATGCGACGAAGCGCCTGAGGCAGCACGATGTGCCAGAGCGTCTGCACGTAGTTCAGGCCCGATGAGCGCGCCGCCTCGATCTGTCCTTTTTCCACGGACTTCAGACCGCTGCGGACGATCTCGGACAGCATCGCCGACTCGAAAATGACCAGAGCCAGAATCGCGGCATAAAATTTCTCCAGCTTGATCCCGACTTCCGGCAGAGCGAAGTAGGTGAAGAAAATGATCAACAAGAGCGGCAGGTTGCGGATCAGTTCCACGACCGTGGCAAGCAGCTGGGAGATGACCGGGATTTGTCCGTAGCGCAGAGTGCCGACGACGATCCCGATCGCAAAGCTGAGTGCGATGGAGATGAAAGCCACTTGCAGGGTGACCCAAAAACCTTCGAGCAAGAAGGTAAGATGACTGGGAGCATATGCGCCGATAAAGTCCATGGTTACCTCCTTTTATCGGCCCTTCGCCAAAAGTCGCTCCAGGTAACCTACGAGCAAACTCAGCGGGAGGGTCAGAGTCAGATAGAAAATGCCCACAAAAATATACACGTCAAACGTCACAAACGTTTCCGCAGAAATCAGGTCGCCGAAATACATCAGGTCGAGGCCCGCGATCACGCCGAGCACGGAGGAGTTTTTGACCAGGTTGATGAACTGGTTGCCCATCGGCGGAATGACCAGTTTGATCGCCTGCGGCAAGATGATGTAGCGCATCGTTTGGATGTAGGTCAGACCGGAAGAGCGCGCCGCCTCGGACTGCCCTTTGGGAACAGCCTGTATGCCCGCGCGGATCGTCTCCGCGATAAAGGCAGCGGTGTAGACGGTAAGACCGAGCGTTCCTGCCACGAACGGCTCCAGGCGCACTCCCACAGAAGGAAGGCCTACAAAAAACAGAAAGACGATAAGAATTAACGGGATATTGCGGATGAATTCCACGTACGCGGTCCCCAGCCAGTTCAGGGGACGCAACGGTGCGATCCGAAAGACAGCGATGATAGTTCCCAGCACAAAACTGCCGACGAGAGCAAGCAGGCTGGCTTTCAATGTATTGCCGAATCCTTGCAAAAACATATCCCAGTTATCAACCAGGATGGACATATCGATCATCTCTGTTGCCGATCCCCCTTTGATGTCAGGAAATAAGTGGCTGAGCGGTAGGGAGACCGCTCAGCCTTGTTCCATGCCCAACCGTTTTATTTTTTTGGTTTTTCCCCGATCCATTTTTCATAGATCTTGTCGTATTCGCCGGTTTCCTTCAATTCTTTCAGCACATCGTTGACCGTCTTCACGAATTCTGCGTCGCCTTTTTTGATCGCGATGCCGTACGGTTCTTCCGTGAAGGTCTCCTCGGTCACGCGGTAGTTCGGGTCTTGCTTCGACATGCCGTACAGCAGCGCGTTGTCCGTCGTGAGCGCGTCGCCTTGGCCTGCTTTCAGAGCGGTAAAGGCTTCTGCGTAGTTTTCAAATTCGAGCACTTCAACATTCGGTGCTTTTTCACGGATGTTTTTGGCGGAAGTGGAACCTTTCGCCGTCAGCACCTTCATGCCTGGTTTCAAGTCAGCCAGACCGTTGATCGGGCTGTCCTTTTTCACCAGCAGAGCCTGACCGGCCATGAAGTAGATGTCGGAGAAGTCTACTTCTTTTTTCCGTTCCTCGGTGACGGTCATCGTCGCGATGATGGCGTCAATTTCGCCGTTTTTCAGCATCGGAATCCGCGTCTTGGAGGTAACTTCCTTCAGTTCGATCTTGTTTTCGTCGCCCAGCACTTTTTTCGCGATCGCTTTGGCGATGTCGATGTCAAAGCCTTCTACGTTGCCAGTCGACGGGTCCTTCAGCCCAAACAGGTTCAGGTCGTATTTGACGCCAACCACGAATTTGTCTCTTTCCTTGATTTTCGCCAGCGTGCCGCCTTCAGCTGCTCCGGAAGCCGCTTGTCCTCCTTGTCCTTCTGGCGCCTTGCTCGATCCACAGCCTGCCAATGCGGTAGCACTTAGCATCAGAACCAATCCCAGACTTGCTACTTTGCCAATCAAACCTTTTTTCATCTGAATTCCCCTTTTTTCTATAGTTATTTTTGTGTGATACCCAATCGATCAGTGATTCAAAATGCGGCTCAGGAACAGGCGGGCACGCTCTTCCCTTGGGCTTGCAAAAAATTGCTCAGGAGCGGCCTCCTCCAGAATCTGCCCTCGGTCCATAAACACGATGCGGTCTGCCACTTCGCGGGCAAAGCCCATCTCGTGCGTGACCACGACCATCGTCATCCCTTCCTGGGCCAGCTTCTTCATGACGTCAAGCACTTCTCCGATCGTCTCCGGGTCGAGTGCCGACGTCGGTTCGTCGAACAGCATGATCTTCGGACGCATCGCCAGTCCGCGGGCGATCGCCACACGTTGCTGCTGTCCCCCCGACAATTGCGTCGGATACTTATCCGCTTTTTCAGGAATACCCACCTTCTCCAAATAGTAGAGCGCGGTTTCGGTGGCCTCTTTTTCCGAGACGCCCAGCACCTTGATCGGAGCCAGTGTAATATTTTGCAGCACGGTCTTGTGCGGATACAGGTTAAAATGCTGGAAGACCATGCCGATGTTGCGGCGCAGCTTGTTGATATCGGTATTTTTGTCGTTCACCTTGACGTTGTCCACCACCAGCTCGCCGCTTGAAATCGTTTCCAAACGATTGATGCAGCGAACCAATGTACTTTTGCCAGAACCGGATGGACCGATGACGACGACGACTTCTCCCTGGTTGATGTGCAGGTCGATGTTCTTCAAGACATGGAAGTTTCCGTAATGCTTGTTTACTTGATGAAAACTGATCAACCAGAATCCCCCTTTTCTCTGTATGTTTATTCATCGTAACGGTGACCCTACTCAAAACTACCGGAAAAGACAAAGTCGTTACTTTTTAATTTACAATTTTCTAAATAAAACAGTTTCTATCGGGAGTAGCCAAAACAGTGACGCTACCGTTTCTTTGCCCCACGCCAAAAAAGCGATGCCCTGGTGAGTCGGGACATCGCTTTTCTCTCATGGAGATTCTCCTATTTTAACGGTTCATCGCCGGTTCTTTTTCCAGCATGGTTCCTTCTTGCGCATAGCGCACATGCCAGGACAACGCTTTTTCCAACACATGCGGTGTATGCCCTCCGCGTGTCAGCGCTTCCTCGAAGTACGCACGCAACTGGTCGCGGTACATCGGATGCGCACAGTTGTCGATGATATTCCGTGCGCGTTCGCGAGGTGCCAGTCCGCGCAGATCGGCCAGCCCCTGCTCCGTGACGATGATGTCGACGTCGTGCTCGGTATGGTCGATGTGGGAAGCAAACGGCACGATACTGGAGACGTTTCCGCCCTTGGCGATGGACTTGGTCACGAAAATGCCCAGTCGGGAATTGCGGGCGAAGTCACCCGAGCCGCCGATGCCGTTCATCATTTTCGTACCGGACACGTTGGTCGAGTTGACGTTTCCGTAGATATCCACCTCGATGGCGGTGTTGATGGCGATCAGACCCAGACGGCGGATGATCTCCGGATGGTTTGTGATCTCCTGGGGACGAAGCAGCAGTTTGTCGCGATAACGGGAAAAGTTCGCGATCACGTGCTTCATTTTTTCTTCCGTCAAGGTGATCGAGCAACCGGAGGCGAAGGAAACTTTCCCTGCATCCAGCAGGTCAAACACCGCATCCTGCAGCACCTCGGAGTAGACAGTCAGATCGGTGAATTCCGAGTGGAGAAAGCCGTTGAATACCGCGTTCGCCACCGAGCCAATACCCGATTGCAGTGGGGCGAGATTTTTCGGCAGCCGCCCTTGGGCAACCTCCTGCCGCAAGAAATGGATCAAATGCTCCGCGATTTGCGCCGTTTCTTCATCCGGTTGAACGATAGAGGACGGCGAGTCAGCCATATTGGTGATGACGATTCCCCGCACTTTCGCCGGATCGACCGGAATTCCCGGCGTGCCGATGCGCTGATCGACCGAGACGAGCGGAATCGGTTCGCGCTCTCCTTGTTTCGCGGGTGAATAAATATCGTGTATGCCCTCCAGCTCTGCTGTCTGGGACAAATTCAGCTCGATGATGACGTGCTCCGCCTGCTCGACGAAAATATTGGAGTTGCCGACAGACGTGGACGGAATAATCATGCCGTCCTCTGTGATTGCAATCGCTTCCACTATCGCATAATGAATACGGTTCAGGACGCCGTTCCGAATCATCTCTGCGGTATGGGACAAATGCTGGTCCACGAACAGAATGCTGCCGTCGTTAATTTTTTTGCGCATGGTCGGGTCAGCCTGGAACGGCAATCGCTTCAGGACGATCCCTGCTTCCGCCATGATGGAATCCACATCGGCTCCCATGGAAGCTCCTGTATATACGTTTACACCAAAAGGTTGACTCTCGTGTTTCGCCCGTTCCGCCAATGTTACTGGCACCACTTTGGAATCCCCAGCGCGAGTAAAGCCACTTAGCCCGATTGTCATGCCATTTTCGATCCAGCTGGCCGCTTCCTCAGCCGTCACGATTTTGTCAGCCATTCGTTTATCGCGTAAGCGCTCCCACATGATAGTGACCCCCTGTACATGTTGATTCTTGTTGTATTTACCCTATCACATGCATTCTGAGCGGACACTCGATTCGGCGTAAAGCAGAATTGTTGGAGGTAAAGCAGCAAAAAAGGCCGCAAACCATTCTCACCGCACGGCGGCTTAAAAACCCAGCAATTGGCGGAACGAACTGGAGTACGTCTGGCTGACCGGCACACGGGTTTTGTGCTTGTCCTTCATCTCCAGCAAAAAGGTGGAATGAAAATGCGGGTGAATGAATCCGATTGCTTCCAGGTTCACAAAATAAGACCGATGGCAGCGGACAAACTGGTTCGACGGCAAAATTGTTTCCAGCTCCCCCAAGGAATACTTGTTGGCGTACGTGCCGTTTGCCGTATGCAGGAACGTCTTGCCTTCATTCGAGCTGATGAAGACGATTTCGTGCAATTGGATCGGCCGCCAGCCGTCTTCGTCTTTGCCGATCAAAAAAGACAGGCGCGGCTCCTGCGCAGGCAGCGGCAATGCTTGCGGGGCGTAGATGGCCGTGATGCATCCCATCACCCGTCCATGGTTGACCAACGGCAGCGACAGACCGTAATAAGGCACGCCAAATACGCGGCTCTCTACATAATGGCCCACTTTTCCCATCTCTTGCAGCGCTTGATAAGTAGCAGAGCCCTCCGGCACCAAATCGCCCGGGCGGATTTTCAGATCGATGACGGAGCTGGGCCGGTAGTACAAATAACTCGATCCGTCCGAGATCGCGATGGATACGCCATCTGGTACGACTTGCCCGATCATTTGCAGCACTTCTGGCACCAATGTGTCATCCATTATGATTCCCCCTGCCCCTCCTGAAATAGTCCTTCCTTATTATTAAACCACATTTTTGCACTCGGAAAGCGAGCCTTGTCTTTCCATCTGCCCGCTACCCGAACCAATAGCGCAGCACCATGATCGCCACGATTCCAAATACGACCGTCCCCAGCAGGCTGCGCGTCTTCCACGCCACCAGAAAGGTCGGGATGGCCGCGAGCAGCTCCACGTTGGTCGACAAGGACGCCCATTTCCCTTCGTGCAGCAACACTTCCTGCCCCACCAAGGCAGCCATGACGGCAATCGGGACGTGGCTGAGCCAGCGAATCCCCCATTCCGGCAAGGCCACTCGACTAAGCAGCATCAAAGGAAGCACCCTTGGCAGAAACGTCACAAAGGCAGCCCCGAGAATAATGAGCAGAACCTCCCACCTTACTTCCATTTTTCCATCACCAGCCCTATCGTGGAAGCGATCACCGTTGCCGCGATCACCCCGACATTTCCTCCAAACATGATGGAGGCTCCCACCGTAATGACAACCGCGCTGACGGCCACCACGCTATCGAGCAGCCACTTTTTGCGGCTCACCATCGACAGCACCAGCAGCCCGATGAACATTGCCGGCAGCGCGAAATCGAGACCGAACTTCTCGGGTTCCGCGATCCATTGCCCGAAGTACGCTCCGGCGATATTGGCGATGAACCAGTTGCTGTAGGCCGTGATGTTGAGGCCGTGCATCCAGCGCTCACTGATGCGGTTTTGCTTTGCCGCTTCGTTTATCGCCACTCCGAAGGTCTCATCGGTCAAAAGCGCCCCGACCAGCATGTTCCGTATTCCGGACAGATGGCGAAAATAGGGCGATAGTGCCGCGCTAAGCAAAATGTGCCGCAGGTTCACGAAAAAAATGGTGATAATGATCGCCGATGCCGAACCGTTGGCAGCCAGCATCCCCGCAGCGATGAACTGCGCAGAGCCAGCGTACAGGCAAAGCGACATCAAGGCGATTTCCGCCACAGAGAGACCCGCCGTTTTTTCCACTACCCCTGCCGCAAAGCCAATGCTCAAATACCCGAGCAGCGTCGGGATGCAATCCTTTACCCCTTGCAGGAAGGAGTCCTCTCCCCGCAGCGCCGCATCGGCTCTCATGCCAATGTTTTGCTCCCTCATCCTGTCTCTCCCCTACTTTCGTCGACTTCCGGACAGCGCTTCTTCTCACTTGAACCGCTTGCCCGTCACCACATGAAAAAGGTCCGGCCTGCTTCTCCAGAGCGCCTCCACTCTCTTAGGGCCCAATACCTTCGTCACTTCCCCCAGCACGATGTCGTGCCGGATGTACTCCACCGCGATGAGAACCAGCGCCGGGTCTTCCGTCTTCACGGCCCACGTGTTCGCGCCTGCGCCAAAGCTCGCGATCAGCACTTCCTCCTGATCGCGGGCCACGATGCTAAGCCGTCCTCCCATCCGCTCCTGCACGACTTCCGGAGACATGTAATCGTGATGATAGGTCGAGCCAGCCTGCATGTCTTTCGGGCCAAACAACATGGTAAAGACCGCGATGCCGTCGTCGATTCGCGCGTCGATCTTCGTTTGCAGCAAAGGAAGTTGCGGTTCCCAGACCGACAGCCACAGCTCCTCCCTGGCCTTGCGGATCATGTCCGCCATTTCGGCGATCACCAAATCATCGCCGTCGATGCGTCGAATGACATCAACTTCACGCTCGCTCTCCAAAGCCGACAGCTCTCTCTCCAAATATTCAAACGATTGTTCAAATTGCTGGCGCTGTCGCATGACCAGTTCTTTGGCAGGCAGCGGCGAATACGTCACCGGCTCGGTCGGAATGAGATAGACCGCCCCTTTGTCGACGAGCTTGCCCAATACTTCGTAGATCATCGAGCGCGGTACGCCGGATCGTTTGCTGACTTCATAGCCATTGCTCGGATGATGCTTCAGAAGAGCGATGTACGCCTTGCATTCGTACTGGGAAAACCCGAGCTTTTGCAGCTCCTTGTATAGTTGCTCCATGGCCGCTCCTTTAGTAGTTAGTATTATACTTACTATAATGCGCCCGTTTTCCATCTGTCAATCCAACTGGAAAACTTTGTTGCGCCCATTCGAGCTGCTCTTTTCTGTAAGAAAAAAACAGAGGAGAGCATCCGCTCTATCCTCTGTCCGTGTCTTCCTGGCCCAAGTATCTTCAGGCCCTGCGCATTTCCTTTCCCCTGCTTACGTGAGCCGAAAATCAACCTCGTCCGTCGCTGGCAAATAGTCGACGGTCAACCCTTTCCCGTTCATGTACCACAGTTCATCCTTTTCCATATAAAACGTAATGCCGTCCACCACTGTCATGATGCCCGCTTCGTTCGGCTGCTCTTTGGCGATCCCCAGGGAAAACGAGTCCTGCACCGTGCTCACACCGCCATACCGGACAAAAAAGCGAATGCTGTCTCCCGCCTCACAGCCCCATTCCTGGCGAAACCAATCCACTGCCGCGGCAGTCACAGTCAGATTCATCTCTCTCACTCCTTTGATGAAAGAAGGCTAGTGTATCGTATACCTATCCTCTGTAGTTTACCTCACTTTCTAAATATGTACAGTAAAAAAGTATACTAATCTCTGTGTTGCAACTGCTAAACCGGCACTTTCGTCGCGCTCACACAAAAAAACCGATTCCCCTGGTGGAAATCGGTTCTGCACGCCGCAACGCTATTGCCTGAGCGGCAAAGTAACCAAAAAGCTCGTTCCGACGCCTTCCTCGCTGTTCACCTGGATTTTTCCGTTATGCGCATCCACGATCCATTTGGCGATGGACAGACCAAGGCCCGTCCCTTCCGTCTGCCGCGAGCGCATCTTGTCCACCCGGAAAAAGCGGTCAAACAGAAACGGGATGTCCTCTTTCGGAATGCCGATCCCGGTGTCCCTCACCATGACGGCGACCCGCTGCCCCTCGCGCCTGCAGGAGACGTAGATTCTGCCGCCTTCATTCGTGAATTTCAGCGCGTTGTCCAGTAAAATGACCAGCAGCTGATGCAGCCGTTCTTCGTCGCCGACGATTTCCAGCGGCTGCTCGATGTCTGTCTCCAGGCTGACTTCCTTGACGATTGCCATCTCGGAAAATACCTGTGTGCACTTGAGCACCAGCTCATCCAGCCGGAGCCTTTGCTTCATGATTTGCAGCTCGTTCGAGTCGCTTCGGGCCAGCGTCAACAGGTCGGACACCAGCTTGGTCAGCCGCCGCGCCTCCTGCATCCCGACCATGATTTTCTCGCTCTCCTGCTCAATCGTGTGATCCGGGTAGCGAAACAGCCGCTCCAGATTGACCAGGATGGCTGCCAGCGGCGTGCGCAGCTCATGCGAGGCATCTGCGATAAACTGCTGTTGCTTCTCCCAGGAGATCTGGATCGGGACGAGGGCCCGCCTGGCGAGAAAGAGCCCGGCCACGATGGCAATTCCCACACTGACTGCATCCCCGATCGCGACGACGTAGAGCAGGCTGCTCAACATGTTTTTCTCCGGAGCCAGATTGTAGACCACCTGATATTGCATGGCGAGCAGCAGGCGATCGCCGACCACTACTTTTTTCGGGATGGTGACAGTTTGTACCCGATACTGTTCGCCGTTAACGGATAACGTCTCGATGCCATCCTCTTTGCCGATGCGCCGAAAATTCGGCAACTCTTCCGGCTCCAGCCGCTCTCCGAACGCCGTGCCGATCACTTGTCCCATCCCGTCCCAGACGATCAGGGCGTAGCGACGGTCCAGCTCGTTGAACTTTTTCCGCTCGATGCGGTTGTACGGAAACAGATCGTCATTGATCCGCTGGAGGCGTGGCAGCGGATCGTTTATCAACCGCTGCGCTACCTTTGTCAATTCACGATCCACCTGCGAATACAGCCGATACTTCATCGTGTAATAGACGGCGCTCCCCAGGCCGTTGAGCAACAGGAACACGACGATGACGTTCAGGGCCACCAGGCGAATCCGGGTTTTTTGAAACATCATCGTTCTTCCTTTTTCAAAATGTAGCCCACGTTGCGGATCGTGCGGATCAGGCTCTCATGCGGACCGAGCTTCTTGCGCAAATAGTGAACGTACAGGTCAACGACTCCGTAGTTGGCGTCGGAGTCGATGCCCCATACCCGGTCAAAAATTTGCTGGCGGGTCAGAATCTGTTCCCGGTTTTGCAGAAAGTATTTGAGCAGCTCGTATTCCTTCGTGGTCAGCTTCATCGGTTCCTCATCAATGAATCCATCGTATTCGTTTACTTTCAGGGAGAGGGGGCCGTACGACATCTCGCCCTCTGCCCCTGTCTTGCCATGGCGGCGCAGCAGTGCGCGTAATCTGGCCGTCAGCTCTTCTGCAGCAAATGGCTTGACCAAGTAATCATCCGCACCCGCATCCAGGCCCTCGACCCGGGACTTTACACTGTCCTTTGCCGTCAAAAACAGCACGGGAGTCGTGATGCCTTTGGCGCGCAACGTTTTGACCAGCGTCAACCCATCCATGCCCGGCATCATGATATCGAGCACCAGCAAGTCGTAGATTCCCCGCTCCGCCAGCAGCAGCCCGTCGTCTCCACGTTCGGCGGTATCCACTTGATAGCCTTCATCCGTCAAGACGCCGGCGATCGCCTGAAGCAAGGCTTGTTCATCCTCTACTGCAAGAATCAGCATGCGTATCCCTCTTTCATCTGAAAAAAGCCGCTTGTCCAAGCTTCCTTATTTTTCGATGCTCACCGTCTCGGCTTTCGGCTTGCGAGACGGCAGTGTGATCCGTACGGCCTTCTTCAATCGGATCGTGATATCATCCAGCATAGCATAAACGACAGGAATGACAACGAGCGTCAGCATGGTAGAAAAGAGCAGCCCGCCGATCACCACAGTCGCCATCGGAGCCTGGCTCTCTGCGCCTTCGCCCAGTCCCAGCGCCAGCGGAAGCAGTGCCAATACCGTACAAAACGTCGTCATCAAAATCGGCCGCAGTCGCACCGGACCTGCCGTGAGCAATGCTTCCGTACGGTCCATGCCGTCTCTGCGCAAAATATTGGTAAAGTCGATCAGCACGATCGCATTGCGCACAACCAGCCCCGCCAAAAGGATCAGCCCGATAAAGGCGGGCACGCTGACCGGCCTTCCCGTGACCCAGAGGCTGAACGTCGCCCCGAAGATCGACAGCGGTACGGACAGCATGATCGAGAGCGGATATACCATCGACTCGAACTGCGCGGCCAGGATGATGTACACCAGGACAATCGCGAGTCCAAACGCGATCAGCAAGCTCTTGGTAGATTCGTCCATCTGCTGGTTTTGCCCCTGTTTCTCGATCGTATAGCCCGGCGGCAGCGGATAGGTAGCGAGCACCTGATCGATGGCGGCGGTGACGGTTCCCAGGTCTTGACCCGGCGCGGTCGACGCGGTCACATTGACGACGCGTGTCTGGTTGTAGCGCTGGATCGACTGCGGGCCGTTTGCCATCACGACGTCAGCCACGTCCTTGATCTGGATCAGCTCGCCTTTTGGCGTTGTCAGTAGCAAATTGCCGATTTCCTGCATGCTGCTCACCTGCCCGCCCGAAAGACTGAGCGTGACATCTACTTCTGTCCCGGCTGTTTCAAATTTGGTAGCCACTTGATCCCTCAAGGCCGTCTGAATGGTGCTGGAGATGAGGCTTTGCGTCACTCCGAGGTCTGCCGCACGCACCCGGTCCAGTTTGACCTGGATTTCCGGACGGGATTCCTCCAGGTTGTTGTCCGCCTCACGTACGCCAGGCACTTCGCTGATCGCAGCTGTCAGTCCCTCTGCCACTTCCTTCAGCGTGTCTTCATCATTTCCGCGAATCGCGTAGGAGATCGGTGCAGCGCCGCCAAACTGGCCGCCTCCACCGCCCAATCCAGGCAAAGTCGCGCCGCCCGCCTCGCTGACGCGCAGCCTCGCCCCCGGGAAGCGGTTCAGCTTTTGCCTGATTTCCTCTGTGACTTCTGCCGTAGTGCGCTGGCGCTCCGACTTGTCGGAGAGGATGAGCAGGAAGGACCCGGCCGACGTGGACGCCGAGTTGCCCCGCGTCGCATTGGTCGATCCGAGCGCCGTAAAGATCGTCTTCACTTCAGGGATGGTCTCCAGCATGTTCTCGGCCTGCTCGACGACTTTGCGTGTTTTTTCCAGCTCGGTTCCGTTCGGCATCGAAATGGAAACGTTGATTTGCCCCTGATCGGAAGTCGGAATGAACTCGGAGCCGATAAACGGAATCAGCCCCACACCTGCCACCAGCGACGCGGTGCCGATCACCAGCACCGATTTCCGATGGTACAAGGACCAGTTCAAAATGCGTCGATACCCCGCCAGGATGCGAGAATCGCGGCGCTTTTGGGCATGCGCTTCCTGCAGCCTGTCTTTTTTGTGCGCGATCGTCCACTTGGATGTCAGCATCGGCGTGACGGTCAAGGAGACGATCAAGGACGCGAGCAAGGAGAAGGATACGGTAACCCCCAGGTCGCGGAACAGCTGCGCCGTGACGCCTTCCACGAACACGATCGGGAAGAATACGGCGACAGTGGTCAAGGTAGCGGCAATGACCGGCATCGCCACTTCTTTTGTGCCTTTAACGGCGGCGTCCCGGATGGACAGGCCCGTCTCCCTGTGGCGGTGAATATTTTCCAGCACGACAATCGCGTCATCCACGATCATCCCGATTCCCAGCGTCAAACCGCCCAGACTCATGATGTTGATCGACATGTCCGCAAAGTACATGAGCGTAAAGGTGGAAATGACGGAGACCGGAATGGCCGTCGCGATGATGACGGTGTTGCTCGCGCTCTTCAAAAAGAGCAGGATGATCAATATCGCCAGCACCCCGCCGATCAAGGTGTCGTGAACCAGCGTGTTGATCGACGCGCGAATGAACGAAGACTGGTCGGACAATGCCATGACAGACATCGACTGCGGCATGCTCGTACGCTGCTTGTCCAGTTCGGCGTACAGATCATCGACGACCGCTACCGTGTTCGTACCAGACTGCTTCATGATGGACATCGTGACCGTCGTCTGTTTGTTCAATGTGTTCTCGATGGATACTTCTTTATAGCCATCCTCGATGACTGCCAGATCTTCGAGGAAAATGCGGCTTCCGTCTTTTAGCGGGATGGATACTTTGCGAATGTCATCCACCGACTTGAATTTCCCCAGAGAGCGCACGGTGTAGGAGACGCCACCCTCCGTAATGTTCCCGCCAGAGGAATCGAGGTTTTGGCTCTTCAGTTGCTGGCTGATGTCCGAGAGCGTGACACCGTACTGCTCCAGCTTGCTCTTGTCCACCACGACCTTGATTTCCCTGTCCAAACCCCCGGAAACGGTCACAGACGCGACACCATTGACTCGTTCAAGCGCCGGCGCGATCGTGTCCTGGACATAGCTTTTCAACTGGTCGGCACCCATGTCTGCCGAAATGGCGAGCGTCAGCACAGCCGTGCTGTTCGGGTCCATCCGGGCAACCGTCGGAGAATCGACATCATCCGGCAGGGAGCGCTTCGCCCGCTCTACCTTTTGCGTCACCTCTGTGACGGCCTTATCCAGGTCGGTGCCGTAGGAAAACTCGACGATGACCATCGATGAACCTTCCCTGGAAGTAGACGTCACGGATTTGATTCCTTCTACGGAGGAGACGGCTTGCTCTATCGGCTTCGTGACGAGGTTCTCCATTTCCTCGGGACCGACCCCGGAGTAACTGGTGATGACCGCGATGGTCGGAACTTCAATTTTCGGATACAGATCGATCGGAATCCGGCTAAGTGACATGATTCCCAAAATGATTACGATAAGGACTCCCATCATGACTGTGACGGGACGACGAATGGCGCGTTCCGATATATGCATGGGGTTCACCTATCCTTTTGGGGTCGCCGAAGGCTCGGAGTTCTCTGTACTGTTTGATTGTCCGGACGACTGACCTTGTGAGTTTCCTTGGCTTCCCTGGCTGCCTTGGCCACCTTGCCAGTCCTGACGGCTTTTCCTGCCCTGGCCTCCTTGGCCGCCCTGCCAGCCTGCTCCGTTGCCCTGGCCGCGCCCTTCTGCCTTTTTGCCCGCTGCGTTTTGCAACTGATTCGGGTCGATGACCGCCACAGCAGCATTGTCCGTCAGTGTATTTTGCCCTTGGACGACGACGGATTCTCCGCCCTGCAATCCGGTCAAAACCTCGATTTTCGTACCATCCGATTCGCCTGTCGTCACCGTCACCTGCTTTGCCTTTTCACCATCGACGACAAACACATACGAGCTTTGTGCCTTCGTGATAACTGCTTCACGCGGGACGATGATGGCCTGGTGCGGACTGCCCTTCACTTCGATGGAAGCTACCATCCCGGCCTTTGCGCGCAGATCAGGGTTGGGCACCTCGATTTCGATCGGATACGATTTGCTCGAATCCGCGATCGGGCTGACCGAGGTAATTTTTCCGTTCACCGTCAGGTTCGCAGAAGGAACCTTGACCGTCACGCTTTGCCCTGGCTGGAATTGACTGACTTGTCCCTCACTTGCCTTCGCGGTCACCTTTAGCGTAGAGTAATTGACCACCTGTGCGACGACAGCGTTGTTGGATACATTCTCCCCGATTGTGGCAGACAAGGACCCAATCACACCGCTAATCGGCGATTTGATCGTCAGGTTTGCCACATTCAGCTGGGCCAGGGCATAGTCCGCTTCCGACTGCTTCAGTGCCGCAGCTGCCGAATCCACGGACGCCTGCGTCGGTCCTTTTTTCTCCTGCTGTGCTTTCTGTATTTGGTTCTCCAGGTTCGTCTGGGCTGACACCAGCGCCAAGCGTGCCTTTTCTACCTCGGATGTAGAGATTGCGCCTTCCTGAAACAGCTTTTCCGCACGCTCCAAATCTACTTTTGCCGCGTTCGCCTTGTTTTGCAGATCAATCAAAGAGTTGGCGGTCTGTGCCAAAACTTCCGCCTCCGTTCCCTGGGTCGCCTCCGCATACCTCGCTTTGGCAGACATTAAGGAAGCCTGCGCTTTTTGCATTTGGATCTGCAGCTCTTGTCCGTCCAGAATGGCGATAGGCTGTCCACTCTTCACCTGTTCCCCGACCTTGACGAGAACCTGCTGGATACGTCCCGTCGCCTTCGACGGCACATCGACCTGCTGGATCGCTTCCAGTCTTCCTGACAAGGTCATCTGTACCGCAAATTCCTCTTTCATGGCTTTCTGCACTTCCACAGGAACTGCCCTGGCAGCCTGACTATTTCTCCTGTTCGCACCTCCAGGATTGCTGGAGCATCCGGCCACCACGGCCAATACCAACAGGCCCATAGTGATGTTACGAATCGTTCGATTCACCTTGCTTTCCTCCGTTTCGTCTTCCCTCTGGCTTGGGCCAAAAGACAGGCATATGTATAGCTAAACTCATTAGAGCACGTATTTTTTTGAATTAGATTTGAATATACAAAAAATACCGTTTCCCTTGGGATAAAACAAAAAAGCTGTATTCGCCATTACTTTCGCAAGTAATCGGGAATACAGCTTTATTCGTTCGTTCGCTGAAAACTGGATCTGCATGCTTGCCAAGGGTGTGTGGATAAGTCCTCGACCGATTAGTATTCGTCAGCTC
>NZ_JBHUJW010000020.1:0-63939 GCF_042683565.1 Brevibacillus sp. GCM10020057 | reverse complement strand
TGAGGTTGATAGGTTCGGTGTGGAAGCGCGGCAACGCGTGGAGCTGACGAATACTAATCGGTCGAGGACTTATCCACACACCCTTGGCAAGCATGCAGATCCAGTTTTCAAGGAATGAAACGAACCTCTTTACTCCAAAATGGGTAGAGAGGTTTTTTGTTTTTGTATGAAAAAGAAGGGCTCATTTGCACTAATGATGTCGACAAGTTGGGCTGATTGACCGACAAGTTCCCCCTTGCAGAGCAGAGAGAGGGTAGACTAACATGAGAAGGTACCTGAATCAGAGGGTACGTTTGGCAAGGCATGGTTTATGAAGGAGAATAATCAATGAAGAAAATCCTGATCTTTTCAGCTTCCATCGGTAACGGTCACAATCAAGCGGCCAGAGCTATGCAGGAGAGTCTGGCTGAAAATGGATACACATCGATGATCATTGATACGCTGGAATACATCAGCCCCACGTTTCACAAGATTTTGCTGGAAAGCTACATGAACTTGTTGCGCTTGTCCCCGAAAATGTGGGGAAAGATCTATCACAATACCGAAAAAAGCAGATTTTTTGACATGAATGTGCTTATGAATAAATTGCTGGCAAACAAACTGAAAAAACTGATCAACAGTGTCCAGCCGGATGCGTTTATTGCGACGCATCCCTTTGCCAGTTGCATGCTTTCCGTGCTGAAAGGAAGAAACGACTGGAAGGAACCGATCTACACGATCATTACGGATTACACCATTCATCCATCGTGGATCAACCACCATATCAACTACTATTTCATCGGCCACGAGCAGCTGTACTACCTCGTGGATCTTTATCGGCAGGATCATCAAAAATTCATTCCCATGGGCATCCCGATCATGCGCAAATTCAGATTGCCGCTGGACCGGGAGCAAATCCGGGAGAAACTGAAGCTGCGACCCGAACAAAAGAGCATCATTCTCTCCGGCGGGGGGCTGGGCCTTGGCTCGATGGACAAAGTGTTGGACGGTCTCGAGGCGATCGATCACATCCCGATGAAAGTCTTTATCTTGACCGGGACAAATGAAAAGCTGTATCGAAAAGTGAGCAGTCACACGTACCGTCACGAGGTGGTTCCGCTCAGATTCATCAACAATTTTCACGAGTATTTGGAGACCGCTGACCTGATTGTCACCAAATCGGGCGGACTGACATCGGCGGAAGTGATGAGCAAGGGCGTACCCATGATTATTTACAACCCATTGCCCGGACAGGAAGAGCGCAACAGCCACTTTTTGCTCAACAACGGCTGCGCGGTGCACGCCAACTTGTCCGAGCAGCTGATCTATTTTATAGAAGAATTGCTGCACAGTCCTTCAAAAGTCGACTACATGCGGCGAATGGCGCACAAAATATCGAAGCCCGACGCCGCACAGCGCATTGCGGAATTTATTCGGGACGACATGGCGATGATGTTCGAGCAGGAAAAGCTGTCGCTGTGAAATGACGCCAAAAGAATCGGGAGGAAGAGGAGCAACCATGAGCATACCGTATGCAATCCTGTTTGACATGGACGGTACCCTGCTGCAGACGGAAAGGCTGTCGACGCCAGCGTTTCAACGGACATTCGACCAGCTCCGCGAGGCCGGTCTGTGGGAGGGGCGGACTCCGGACGAAAATGAACTGGTCAATATATTAGGCATGACCATCGAACAGGTGTGGAACAAACTGCTGCCGGGAGCCAGCGAGGAGACTATTGCAGCGGCAGACCGCTTTTTGCTGGAAAACGAAATCCGGCTCATCCGCGAGAGAGTCACCGATCTGTATCCGGGCGTCGTGGAAACGATGCGCGACTTGTACCAGAGGGGAGTGGCGATGTTCATCGCCAGCAACGGCCAGGAGGCGTATATTGACGCGCTGTGCGAAGAATACGGCTTGAAGCCGCTATTGACCGATCTGTACTCGGCCGGGCGGTTCCGGACACACACGAAAAACGATCTGGTGGCAAAGCTGCTGGCAGACTATCAGGTGCAGAAAGGCGTCATGGTCGGCGACCGCCGTTCGGACATCGAGGCAGGCAAGACGAACGGCCTGTTTACCATTGGCTGCGACTTCGGCTTTGCCAACCCCGGAGAGCTGGACGAAGCGGATGTGGTCATTACAAAATTCCCTCAATTGCTCAATCATTTGCCACAGATCGACACCACCTGGCAACGTCAAACATAAACCATTTCCGTCAGGGAGTGGTTTTTTTGTATGGTTTCAAGCGCAGCCGTTTTGCCCACAATAGAAAGTGTATTCACCACTTGCATGGACGGAGTAAAGTCATTATAATTAAAGTCAAAGATAGTCAAAGTCAATAGTCAAACACAGCGAGAACAGGAGGCGATGACTTGCGTAATATCTCGGACATCATTGAACAACACTTGAAAAGCATCTTAACCAAGAGTCCCAATGGCTCCATCGAGATTCAGCGTAGTGAGCTAGCCGACCTTTTTCAATGTGTGCCGTCTCAGATCAACTACGTCATCAACACCCGGTTTACCGTACAAAAAGGGTATATCGTGGAAAGCAAGCGCGGCGGCGGCGGGTACATTCGCATCCGCAAGGTACAGATCGTCAGCAAGGCCCGCCTGCAGGAACTTTTGACCGAAGAACTGATCGGCGAGACTATCACACAAAGTGTGGGCAATGCTATCGTAGATCGACTTTTGGAGGAAGGCCTTGTGAATCATCGGGAAGCGACCCTGATGAAAATTGCCACCTCTCGTTCGGTGCTAACCGTGGATACGGAATTGCGGGATCGTTTGCGGGCGAACATTCTAAAGCAGATGATCGCGGCTATTTTGTTGAAGTAACAAGCAATTGTCAGGAGGGATGATGTGATGAACTGTGAGGAATGCGGAAAACGACCGGCGACACTTCATTTGACGAAAATCGTCAATGGCGACAAAACCGAATACCATATTTGTGAGCATTGCGCTCAGGAAAGAGGGGACGTCTTTACCGGCTTTCACAATTTCAGCATCAACAATCTCCTTTCCGGATTATTGAAATTCGACCCGATGCAAAAAAGCATGAAAGAGTCTCCTTCCAACAAGCCGCTTCGCTGCGAAACATGTGGTCTTACCTACGCCCAGTTCAGTAAAAGCGGACGGTTCGGCTGCAGCGATTGCTATACGTTTTTGGGGGATCGGCTGGACCCGTTGTTCCGCCGCATTCACGGCAATACGCAGCACATCGGCAAAGTGCCTGAGCGTACTGGCGGGCAACTGAAGATACGAAAAGAGCTGGAGCAATTGAAGCGCGCCCTGCAAACGCATGTAGCCAGCGAAGAATTTGAAAAGGCTGCCGAGATGCGGGACCGCATTCGAGCGCTGGAGCAAAAGATGGCTCAATCGTAAGGAACATGGGGAGGTTAGCTGAATGACGCAACAGCAGTTTATGCAGAACCCGTGGAGCAACTGGATGAAAGGGGATGGACCTGATTCCGACATCGTCATCAGCACACGGTTACGCATCGCCCGTAACCTGCGCCAGCACCCTTTTCCGTTGCTTGCGACTGATTCCCAGGCCGAGGAAGTGGTCAGGAAAGTAGCGGAAGTAGCCAAGTCGGATGCCATGCGCAAACGGCACCCGCTGCAGGTGATTCACATGGACCAGGTGAACCCGCTGGAAAAGCGTGTGCTGGTGGAAAAACATCTGATCAGCCCTCATCTTGCTGAAGAGTCTCGCAAGGGCGCGGTTTTGCTGAGCGAGGATGAATCTGTCAGCATCATGGTGAACGAAGAAGATCACATTCGGATTCAAGTGCTGCTCCCCGGGTTTCGCCTGAATGAGGCTTGGGAAATCGGCACCAAAATAGATGACGTATTTGAGAAGAGCCTCAACTACGCTTTTGACGAGACGAGGGGATACCTCACAAGCTGCCCGACCAATGTGGGCACGGGAATCCGCGCCTCGGTCATGCTGCATCTCCCCGCGCTGGTCATGACCCAGCAAATCAGCCGCATTTTGCAGGCAATTAATCAAGTTGGGCTGGTCGTACGAGGAATTTACGGGGAAGGCAGCGAAGCATTAGGGAATCTGTTTCAACTCTCCAACCAGGTGACGCTGGGCATGTCGGAAGCAGACATCCTCTCCAACCTGTACGGGGTGGCGAGACAGATTATCGAACAGGAGCGCGTCGCCCGTAAATACTTGCTCGAACATACCCGCGTATCGCTGGAAGACCGCATTTTTCGCTCGTACGGCACGCTTATGTACGCGCGGACGGTCGAATCCAAGGAGGCGGCACAACGCCTGTCTGATGTTCGTTTGGGGATTGATCTTGGGGTGATTCAGGACGTTTCGCCGCTGGTGCTCAACGAGCTGCTCGTCACGACGCAGCCGGGCTTTCTGCAGCATCATGCAGGCCAGAAGCTGACTCCCGATCAACGGGACGAACGCAGGGCGAGACTGATTCGGGAGCGCATTTCCGAGATGCGCAGCGGCAAGTAAACACAGGCAACACGCAACAGTTAATCTTATAGAGAATAAAGCACGGCTACCTTGGAGGTGTACGATATGATGTTTGGACGTTTTACGGAACGAGCACAAAAAGTATTGGCTCTTGCCCTGGAAGAAGCAGTGCGTCTCGGTCACAAAGACATCGGGACAGAGCACGTGTTGCTGGGATTGATTCGGGAGGGCGAAGGGATTGCCGCAAAAGCGCTGCAGTCGCTTGGGCTGGGTCTCGACAAGATCCAAAGTGAAGTGGAATCGTTGATCGGACGCGGAACTGAGCAGTCCGGCAGCAATTACACTCCAAACTATACACCGCGCGCCAAAAAGGTCATTGAGCTGTCCATGGACGAAGCGCGCAAGCTGGGCCATACGTACGTAGGCACCGAGCACATCCTGTTGGGCTTGATCCGTGAAGGAGAAGGCATTGCGGCGAGAATCATGAACAATCTGGGCGTCAGCCTGAACAAGGCGCGCCAGCAAGTGCTGCAACTGTTGGGCAGCTCCGAGATGATGGCTTCCCATCAGCCATCCGGCGGCAATCCGGCAGCCAGCACGCCTACGCTGGACGGCCTGGCTCGCGACCTGACAGCCATTGCCCGCGACGGCGGCCTTGATCCGGTCATCGGTCGGCAAAAAGAAATCGAGCGCGTCATTCAGGTACTGAGCAGACGCACCAAAAACAATCCGGTGCTCATCGGGGAGCCGGGGGTCGGGAAGACGGCGATCGCCGAAGGACTGGCACAAAAGATCGTAAACAACGAAATTCCCGAGACGCTGCGCGACAAGCGCGTCATGACGCTGGATATGGGGACGGTCGTGGCAGGCACCAAATACCGCGGCGAATTTGAAGACCGCCTGAAAAAAATCATGGACGAAATTCGCCAGGCAGGAAACATCATCCTGTTCATCGACGAGCTGCACACGTTGATCGGTGCAGGTGGCGCAGAGGGTGCGATCGACGCTTCCAACATTCTCAAGCCCGCTTTGGCTCGCGGAGAATTGCAGTGCGTCGGTGCGACTACACTTGACGAATACCGCAAATACATTGAAAAAGACGCTGCGCTGGAGCGCCGTTTCCAGCCGATTCAGGTAGACGAACCGACAGCGGAAGACGCCGTAAAAATTTTGCATGGACTGCGCGATCGTTACGAAGCGCATCACCGCGTGAAAATTACCGATGAAGCGATCGAGCAGGCCGTCAAGCTGTCTGACCGTTACATCACGGATCGCTTCCTGCCGGACAAAGCGATCGACCTCATCGACGAGGCAGCCTCCAAGGTGCGCCTGCAGTCCTTTACCGTTCCGCCGAATCTCAAGGAACTGGAAGGCCGTCTCGAAGAAGTGCGCAAGGAAAAGGATGCGGCTGTGCAGTCCCAGGAATTTGAAGAAGCGGCTGCCCTGCGCGATCAGGAGCAGAAGCTGCGTGAAGAGCTGGATAAGACCAAGAAGGATTGGAAAGAGCGCCAAGGCAAGCTGAATATGGAAGTAACGCCGGAGGACATCGCCCAGGTCGTGGCGAGCTGGACAGGAATCCCTGTGCTGAAGCTGAAAGAGGAAGAAGCCGAGCGCCTGCTGAAAATGGAGGACATTCTCCATAGCCGCGTGATCGGCCAGGAAGAAGCAGTCAAATCGATCTCCCGCGCCGTGCGCCGTGCCCGTGCCGGTCTGAAGGACCCGAAACGCCCTGTCGGCTCGTTTATTTTCCTCGGCCCTACCGGTGTCGGGAAAACCGAACTGGCGCGTGCAGTGGCAGAGACGCTGTTTGGCGATGAAGACGCGATGATCCGCGTCGATATGTCCGAGTACATGGAAAAACATTCGACAGCGCGGCTGGTTGGTGCCCCTCCCGGATACGTCGGCTACGACGAAGGCGGCCAGCTGACCGAAAAAGTCCGCCGCAAGCCATACTCCGTCATTTTGCTGGATGAGATTGAAAAAGCGCACCCGGACGTCTTCAACATCCTGCTGCAAGTGCTGGATGACGGCCGCCTGACCGATTCCAAAGGGCGTACCGTCGACTTCCGCAATACCGTCGTGATTATGACCTCCAACGTCGGGGCGAGCATGATCAAGAAAAACATGACACTCGGCTTCACCACGGGCGATACGGAAAGAAAATACCAGGATATGAAGGACAGAGTGATGGATGAACTGAAAAAGAGCTTCCGTCCTGAATTCCTGAACCGCATCGACGAAGTCATCGTGTTCCACTCTCTGGAGCAGGAGCATATCGAACAGATCGTTTCCTTGATGACCGACGAGCTGCGTAAACGACTGCAAGAACAGAACATTGATTTCCAATTGACCGACGAAGCCAAGAAGGTCCTGGCCAAGGAAGGCTTCGATCCGGCCTACGGCGCCCGTCCGCTGCGCAGAGCCATCCAGCGCCATATCGAGGACAAATTGTCCGAGGAACTGCTGAGTGGCAACATCAGCAAGGGCGACACGGTCAATATCGACGCCGAAGAAGGCCGATTGGTCGTCAAGCGTTTGGAAAAAACAAAGCGATAACCTGCCCGAGCAGACACCAGAATACCTCCCGAAACAGGAGGTATTCTTTTTTTGTGTCCCCATGTATGATAAAAATAGAGGGTAAATTCCAGACGAGGGTGCGAACATGTCAAAGTATAAAACGAAATACGCGTGTCAAGAATGTGGCTATGAATCGCCAAAATGGATGGGGAAATGTCCAGGCTGCAGCAGCTGGAACACGATGGTAGAGGAAATGACGGTAAAGAGTGCGCATCGCCGCGAAGGGAGCGGTCAGCGCCAGGCTGCGATGCCGTTGACAGAGGTAGCCAGTGAAGAAGAACCGCGCATGGACACGACGATCGGAGAGCTGAATCGGGTGCTGGGCGGAGGACTGGTGCCGGGGTCGCTCATTTTGGTCGGCGGCGATCCGGGTATCGGGAAATCGACGTTGCTGCTCCAGACTTCGTTTGCTCTGGCGCATCAAGGCGCGAAAGTTTTGTATGTTTCCGGGGAGGAATCAGCCAAGCAGATCAAGCTGCGTGCGGATCGGCTCGGTACCAACACTCCTCCTCTGTTTGTTTTGGCAGAAAATGATTTGGATTTGATCGAACAGCATATTAATCAGGTAGACCCCCATGTGCTGATCATCGACTCGATCCAGACGGTTTTTCACCCTGCGGTTCAGTCCGCCGCAGGCAGCGTCGCCCAGGTGCGTGAGGCGACCGCTCAGCTGATGCGGATTGCGAAAGGCAAGGGAATCGCGACGTTCATCGTCGGTCACGTCACCAAGGAAGGCTCCATCGCTGGCCCGCGCATGCTCGAACACATGGTGGATGCAGTTCTGTACTTCGAGGGAGAGCGTCACAATACATTCCGTATTTTACGGGCGGTCAAAAACCGCTTCGGTTCGACAAACGAAATCGGGATATTTGAGATGAAGGATCGCGGGCTGAAAGAGGTGGCGAATCCGTCGGAAATCTTTTTGGCGGAGCGTCCCTTCGGAGTAGCCGGCTCTACCGTTGTAGCCAGTATGGAAGGCACTCGCCCGGTTTTGGTCGAGCTGCAGGCACTGGTGGCTCCGACCAGCTTCGTGACGCCGCGCAGGATGGCGACAGGAGTCGATCACCAGCGCGTGGCGATGATCATGGCCGTCCTGGAGAAGCGCATGGGCATGATGCTGCAAAATCAGGATGCCTATGTAAACGTGGCGGGCGGCGTCCGGCTGGATGAGCCTGCCGTAGACCTGGCGATAGCCGTCAGCATTGCGAGCAGCTTCCGCGACCACGCTACCAATCCCCACGATGTCGTGATCGGCGAGATCGGCCTCACTGGCGAGGTGCGGGGCGTGTCGCGCATTGAGCAGCGGGTCCGGGAAGCCCACAAGCTCGGTTTCAAGCGAGTCATTATTCCAGAGAAAAACATCCGCGGGTTGGACGCTCCAGACGATATTCAGGTAATCGGCGTATCGAACATCGGAGAGGCTCTGAACGAGGTCATAAGGGGGTAGGGGCGGATGCAAGACAGCCAAAAGAAAAATCCGCTGTTCAGTGATGTGCTTCGCCTGGTCGCTCCTGGTACGCAGCTGCGGGAAGGGTTGGAAAATGTGCTCCGGGCAAAGACGGGCGGCCTGATCGTCGTCGGCTACGGACCGGAGATGAAGCATATTGTCGATGGAGGCTTTTCGATCAATTGCGACTTCACCCCTGCGCATTTGTATGAATTAGCGAAGATGGATGGGGCGATCATAGTAAGTGAAGATGCCAAGCGCATCCTGTACGCCAATACCCAGCTGTTTCCTCCCGCTTCGATCGCCACAAGCGAGACAGGGACGCGTCACCGGACAGCCCAGCGAACGGCCATTCACACCAATTCCCTGGTGATCGCCATCTCCCAGCGGAGGAACGTCATCACCCTGTACCAGGGAAACTTCCGGTATGTGCTCAACGAGATCAGCGTCATTTTGGCCAAAGCCAACCAGGCGGTATCCACGCTGGAAAAGTACAAGGCGGTGCTGGACCAGACGCTGACCAATCTGGGAGCATTGGAATTCGAGGAACTGGTCACGCTCCACGAGGTGACATCGGTTCTGCAGCGGGTAGAAATGGTGCTGCGGATCAAATCGGAGGTGACCAAATACATATTCGAGCTTGGGGTCGAAGGCAGATTGGTCAGCATGCAGCTGGAAGAGCTCGTGTCGAATATCGAGGATGAGGCCCGCATGCTCATCCGGGATTACTGTCGAGATCCGGCGCATTCTCCCGATCAAGTATTGCGCGACATGAAAAAAATGAGTTCGGATGAAATGCTGGAGTTGACCTCCTTTTTGCGTGTTCTCGGGTACTCGGGGAACGCCAACATGCTGGAGGAATCCATCTCTCCCCGCGGGTACCGCATTTTATACAAAATTCCGCGGCTTCCGCTGTCGATTATCGCCAATCTTGTCGAACACTTTCACAACCTGCCCCGCATCATGATGGCAACCATCGAGGAATTGGACGAAGTGGAGGGCATCGGGGAGGTCCGCGCAAGGGCCATCAAGGACGGGTTAAAAAGGATTCAGGAGCAAGTGTTCATTGACAGGCACATTTAAGGTAGAATAGGATAGAGGCATTATTTGTATTCAACATTTGCCTAGGGGACCCGAATGCAAATAGGGTCAACAGGATACTCGTCTCCTTCGCAAAAGAAATCAGGAGGTAGTCTATGTTCGTGAAATCGTTACCGAACATACTAACCGTAAGCAACTTGTTTCTGGGTGTTCTCGCAATCATTCTGGCGTTTCGGGGCGATGAGTTCGTCGATTATGCGGCCATCACGGTAATTATCGGCATGCTGGCAGACGGCCTGGACGGTCGCGTGGCCCGGATGCTGAACGTGCAAAGCGAGTTCGGGAAGGAACTGGATTCCCTCTCGGACGTGATCACGTTTGGTGTAGCGCCTGCCTTTATCATGTATGTCGTCGTGTTGAATGATTTTAACTGGCTGGGGATCTTGATTACCGCGATCTTTCCGATCTGCGGGGCGCTCCGTCTGGCCCGCTTTAACGTACAGGCTGGCGTTCCCGGCTATTTCATCGGTTTGCCGATCACGGCTGCGGGCGGTGTTCTCGCGACGCTGGCCTTGTACCATCAAGTGTTTAACACGGCCCTGCTCGCCATCAGCATGCTGCTGCTCGCGTTTCTGATGGTGTCGAAGATCAAGTACCCCAACTTCAAAAAGGTGGGGATTCCGAAATCGGCGTATTGGATTACCCCGGTCATTATCGCCATCGTCGTTGTGGTAGCAATCAAATACCCGCAGCAGTTTCCGAAAATCGTGTTCCTGCCGCTGGCCTTTTACGCCTTGTACGGAATAAAAAAAAACGTTGACTTTCTTGTCAAAAAGTTTCGGAAGGGAAAAAACAAGGAAGAGGAATCTGTCCCTTTTGAATAAGCGTCAGCATAGAAAAAACCCGCTTCTATCCAGCGGGTTTTCCATTTTTTTATGCAACTTTTCTGCGGGGTCGCTCGTATTACGAAAAGAGGTCTACGAGAGGTTGAAGACTCCGAGTGTGTTCAATCGGTTCGATTCCTTTTGCAACACGTCTTCCAGCCTGATGTCCGTAATATTGCACAGAGCGGTGAGGTAAAACAGGTTTTTGCCGAGTTCCGCCGTAAATACGTCGCGGCAATGCTCGCATAACGAGCCATTGAAATGAGTGTCCAGATGCAGTTTGTTTTCTTCCAGGTTCTTGTTTGGATCGTACGTCTGCTTTTTCGCCACTACCTCGACACAGCCACATTCCGTGATCGCCTTGGTCAGAGACCGATTGATGCGGGACGCAGTTTCCTGAACTTTGGACATGACGTCCAGCACGCTCCGATGTCTGATCAAGAGTTCCGATACTTGCGTTTGAAAGTCGTCTACATTGCTTTTGTCCATATGGTTCACCCCTGCTTTAGGCTGCAATTATCGTCAAAATTTTCGCGCATTGTGCTACTGACATTATAAGAAGGGAGTCAGGCCGATGTCAAATTATATCGGAAGGAAACGGATGTTCGAGGTTGACGACAAAATGAAAACTGTGTTAAAATTTTTGGCCATTTGACATAGCAATTTAACTTTTGCTATAGTGGGGGGGAAGTGGTGATGAAAAGTTTTTGCCATTTGGAAAGAATCAAGGTTTTACTTATAGGCTTCTGTCTATATTAATATAAGGAGGTGAAGGCATGGTACGCCGCATTGGAAAAATCTTTTTCGTATTGATTGGTGGAGGCTTGGGGTACCAGTACGGTGCCGACCTGTTCTTGTTGCTCAACCAGCTGCTGAATTTTGGAGAAATAGCAGGGACGCAGTACATTGGTGCGGTACTCGGCGCCATTCTGTTCTTCTTTTTGGCGAATTGGCTTCTGGATTACATTTTGAGAGTGATTCGCTGGGGAGAAGAGACGCTCGTCAAAATGCCGATTGTCGATGTCATGTTCGGAGCGATGGGGTTGATTAGTGGTCTTATTGTTGCCTTTTTATTATTCCTGCCCATCAGCAAAATTCCGATCCCGGTGATAGGAGATCTGTTGCCCTTGGTCGTGTCCGGTTTGCTTGGTTATTTGGGATTCCAGGTAGGTTTCCGTAAACGGGATGAAATTATGGCTGTATTTTCTATCGGCCGGAAGGATAAGAAAAAAGACAATAACGCCACAGCCACTAACGTGGAGAACAAAATTCTCGACACGAGCGTCATCATCGACGGACGCATCGCGGACATCTGCCGCACCGGTTTTTTGGAGGGCGTGCTCGTCATTCCGGGTTTCGTGCTGGAAGAGCTGCAGCACATCGCGGATTCCTCCGATGTGCTCAAGCGAAACAGGGGACGCCGGGGACTGGATATTTTGAACAAGATCCAAAAAGAAATGAAAGTGAAAGTGCAAATTTGGGAAGGCGATTTCGAGGAAGTCTCGGAAGTGGACAGCAAGCTGATCAAGCTGGCCAAAGTCATGAACGGCAAGGTCGTGACGAATGACTTCAACCTGAACAAAGTGTGCGAGCTGCAAGGCGTCTCTGTCTTGAACATCAACGATTTGGCAAACGCGGTAAAGCCGGTCGTCCTGCCAGGCGAGGAAATGAACGTGCAAGTAATCAAGGATGGCAAGGAGCACGGTCAAGGCGTCGCTTATCTGGACGACGGCACGATGATCGTCGTGGAGGGCGGACGCGAGTACATCGGCAATGATGTGGATGTCCTCGTCACCAGCGTGCTGCAAACCTCGGCAGGCCGGATGATTTTCGCCAAGCCGAAGCTGTTGGAAAAAGCATTGTAAAGAGACAGGAGAGAAAGATACGTGGGTACGGGAGTCGTGATCGTTGCCGCCGGTTCCGGAAAGCGGATGGGCGGCGAACGAAACAAGCTGTGGTTGCCTTTGGGCGGTGAACCGATACTGGCTCACACGGTACGCCTGTTTGCGACACACAGGGAGATAGATGAGATCGCGCTGGTTGTCAGTGCACAGGATCATGATAGTGTACTGAAATGGCTCGATCGGGAGCGCATCCGCGTTACGGTTGCCTTGGGCGGTGCCGAACGGCAGGACAGCGTGAGAAACGGATTGTCCGCACTCTCCCGTGACTGTTCATATGTGCTTGTCCACGATGCTGCCCGTCCTTTTGTTACTCGTGAGCAGATCAGTGCCATGATCCAAAAGGTAAAAGAGGATCAGGCGACGATCATGGCTGTGCCAGTCAAGGATACGATTAAAGTGGTGGGGACGACAGGGATTGTCGAGTCGACCCCGGCGCGTGAAAGCTTGTGGGCCGTGCAAACCCCACAAGCTTTTCGTATGTCTTTGCTGCGGGAGGCGCATCAGGCGGCATTGGAAGCGGGCAAAATGGGCACGGATGATGCCATGCTGGTGGAGTGGCTGGGCCATCCGGTGACGGTAATGCAAGGAAGCTACGAGAATATAAAGATCACGACCCCGGACGATTTGTGGCTGGGCGAGGAGATCTTGCGGAAACGAAGGGGAGAGTAGTTCATGCGGATTGGACAAGGGTTTGATGTACATCAGCTGGTGGAGGGACGGCCGTGCATTATCGGCGGCGTCACCATCCCCTATGAGAAAGGATTGCTTGGGCATTCGGATGCCGATGTGCTTCTGCATGCGATCAGCGACGCGATCCTTGGGGCGATAGGCGAGGGGGACATCGGAAGGCATTTTCCCGACACGGACCCCGCGTTCAAGGATGCAGACAGCGTAAAGCTGCTGCAGCATGTATGGGGGCTGGTGCGGGAGCGCGGATACCGGCTGGGGAATGTCGATGCGACGATCATTGCCCAAGCGCCGAAAATGGCTCCGTACATTCCGCAAATGCGTGAAGTGATCGCGCGCGTGCTGGAGGCGGACGAGCTTTCGCAGGTCAACGTGAAGGCGACGACGACGGAAAAGCTGGGCTTTGCCGGACGGGGAGAAGGAATCGCCGCTCAGGCTGTATGCTTGCTTGTCAAGTAGAGGGGCAAGGTGTAACATAAGGCATTAAGAAACATTTTTCGTTTATATTCATAAGGATGGTGCTACCCATGGCGAAAGAAATCCGCACGCGATATGCTCCGAGTCCTACGGGGCATTTGCATATCGGCGGTGCTCGTACAGCGCTTTTCAACTACTTGTTTGCGAAACATCACGGCGGTACCTTCATCGTTCGGATTGAAGATACGGACCAAACCCGCAACAAGGAAAATGCTGACGAAGAGCAAATGAAAAACCTGAAATGGCTCGGGGTGAATTGGGAAGAGGGTACAGACGTTGGCGGTCCTTATGGGCCTTATCGCCAAATGGAACGTCTGGACATCTACCGCAAATATATCGACCAGCTGCTCGCGGAAGGCAAGGCGTACTACTGTTACGCGACCAAGGAAGAGCTGGATGCAGAGCGCGAGGAGCAGATCGCGCGCGGAGAGACGCCGCGCATTCTGGAAAAGCATCGTCATGTGACGGAAGAGCAGCGTGCCCAATATGAAGCGGAAGGCCGCGTGCCATCCATCCACTTCCTGGTGCAGGACGATCGGGAGTACGTGGTGGACGATTTGATCCGCGGACGTGTGACCTTCAATTCCAACGAGATGGGCGATTTCGTGATTTGCCGTCCGGACGGGATTCCCACGTACAACTTTGCCGTCGTGATCGACGACTATTTGATGAAAATCAGCCACGTCATCCGCGGCGAAGAACATCTGTCCAACACGCCGCGCCAGCTGATGATTTACGAGGCGTTCGGCTGGGAGCCTCCGCAATTTGCACACCTGGCTCTGATCTTGAACCAGGAAGGCAAAAAAATGTCGAAGCGCGACGAGAGCATCCTGCAGTTCGTCGAGCAGTATCGCGATCTCGGTTTCTTGCCGGAAGCGATCGTGAACTTCCTCGTCCTGCTGGGCTGGTCTCCGGGCGGCGAAGAAGAGATTTTCCTCATGAACGATCTCATCAAGCTGTTCTCGTTGGACCGGGTGAACAAGTCTCCGGCTGTATTTGACGCCGCCAAGATGAACTGGATGAACAACTTCTACCTGAAACGCCAGCCTTTGGATCTGATTACGGATATGTGTGTGCCGCATCTGCAAAAGGCGGGCTTCATTGAAGAGAACCTGTCCGATGCCAAGCGGGATTGGGTTCGCAGCATTGTTGCACTGTATCAGGAGCAAATGTCGTACTGTGCGCAGATCGTTCCGCTCGCGGCTCTTTTCTTCCTCGATGAAGTAGTGTACGATGAAGAGGCGACACTCGTTTTGAAAGAACCGCAATTGCCGCAGGTACTGGAATCTTTTGTCACACACATCTCCGCACAAGAGGAATATAATGTGGATACGATCAAAGCCACATTGAAAGAAGTGCAAAAGGAAACAGGACAAAAAGGCAAGGCGCTGTTCATGCCGATTCGCGTGGCAGCCACCGGACAGGCTCATGGACGCGACCTCGCGGAAACGCTGTATTTGCTGGGCCGGGAAAAAGTGCTGGCTCGCACCAAACAGGTAATTGCAAACGGGAAGTAAGCCCGTCAATACAATAGACATATGCGAAGATCGGGAGAAGTACGGCGCAAGACACATCGACAGAGAGGGTGGAGGGGTGAGAGCCGCCCGTTGTGTCCCGTCCGGAAATGCACCTGTGAGCAATGAGCTGAACGTGCTGCTCAAAGAGCGCATCAGTAGGTGAGTCGGCAGCCCGCCGTTATCGGGTTTACGAGCAAGATCACAGCGCCGGCAGATCGCCGGGCGGTGCGATCGCAAGCAGAGTGGAACCACGGTAACGCCGTCTCTGTCCCTTCCATTGTGAAGGGGCAGAGGCGTTTTTTATTTTACAGACAGTACAGATCCATTCCTTTCCGGCAGCCAAGTTTTCGGTCGGAACAAATTCAGGCAGGAGGTGCCACCCGTGTTTGCACAATTGAAAGATGACATTCAGGTTGTATTTGAACGTGACCCGGCTGCGCGAAGCACTCTGGAGGTTGTTTTGACCTATTCCGGTTTGCATGCCATATGGGGGCACCGGATTGCCCACAAGCTGTGGAAGGCGAACTGGTGTACATTGGCGCGCGCTGTCTCCCAACTGTTCCGCTTTTTTACGGGGATCGAGATTCATCCGGGCGCGCGAATCGGCAGAGGATTATTTATCGATCACGGAATGGGCGTCGTCATTGGGGAGACGTGCGAGATCGGCGACAACGTTACCATCTACCAGGGAGTCACCCTGGGCGGGACAGGGAAGGAAAAAGGGAAGCGTCACCCCACCATCGGCAATGATGTCATTATTGCCACGGGAGCGAAAGTGTTGGGTTCCTTCAAGATTGGCGATAATTCAAAGATAGGCGCTGGTGCGGTCGTCTTGCAGGAAGTACCGCCGAACTCCACAGTGGTCGGAATCAAGGCGCGCATCGTCATTCAGGACGGCAAGCGCGTCAAGCACGATCTGGATCATGTCAATCTGCCGGACCCTGTAGCAGATACCATCCGCCAAATGCAGCGGGAAATTGATCACTTGCGTAAGGAATTGGAGCAATTGAGGGAGGATAAAAAGAAGCATGAGCATTCAGTTGACTAATACATTGACGCGGCGAAAGGAACCATTCATCCCGTTGGAGCCGGGCAAGGTGAAGATGTACGTGTGCGGTCCTACGGTGTACAACTACATTCACATTGGCAACTCTCGCCCCGCCATCGTATTCGACACATTGCGCCGTTACCTGAAATACCGGGGGTACCAGGTGACTTTTGTGCAAAACATCACGGATGTGGACGACAAGCTGATTCGCGTGGCGAACGAGGAAGGGACGACTGTCAAGGAAGTCGCTGACCGCTACACGGCTGCTTTTAACGAAGACTTGCGGTCCTTGAATGTGCTGCCTCCGGACATCCAGCCGCGCGTGATGCAGACGATCCCGGAAATCATCGAGTTCGTATCCGGTCTGATTGAAAAAGGGTTCGCGTATGAAAGCGAAGGAGACGTCTACTTCCGCACCGGGCGTTTCAGCGAGTACGGAAAGCTCTCCCACCAGCCGCTGGATGATTTGCAAGCGGGAGCGCGCGTGGAAATCAACGAGAAAAAGGAGCATCCGCTCGACTTCGCCCTGTGGAAAGCAGCCAAGCCGGGCGAAGTCTCCTGGAGCAGTCCGTGGGGAGAAGGCCGTCCCGGCTGGCATATTGAATGCTCGGCGATGGCGCTCAAATTCCTCGGGGAAGAAATCGACATCCATGCCGGCGGAACCGACCTGGTGTTCCCTCACCACGAAAATGAAATCGCCCAGTCTGAATGCTTTACGGGCAAGGTATTTGCCCGCTACTGGCTGCATAACGGAATGCTCAACATCAACAACGAAAAAATGTCCAAGTCGCTGGGCAACTTCCTGCTGGCGCGAGACCTGGTGCAGAAGTTCGGCGGTCAGCTGATTCGCTTTTTCATGCTGCTCGGTCACTACCGCAACCCGATCAACTTCAGCGACGACCTGCTGGAGCAAGCGGCTGGCGGTCTGGATCGGATCAAGACGGCATACAGCAATCTGAAATACCGGCTGGCGACGTCTCGCGCAGAAGAGCCGAACGGCCTGGCGGCAGAGCAGGCGCGTATCATCGGCGAGCTGCGGGAGAAATTCATTGCGGAAATGGACGATGACCTGAATACGGCCAATGCCATTACCGTCTTGTTCGATGTGGTAAAAGAAGCAAACCTGTACATGCACCATGAGAACGTCGGTACGCACGAGATCCAGGCGTACATGGACCTGCTCGTGGAGCTGACTGGCGTACTCGGACTTTTGCTCGAGCAAGAGGATGAGCTATTGGACGACGAGATCGATGCGCTGATCGCAGAGCGCACAGAGGCCCGCAAAGCACGCAACTTTGCGCGTTCCGACGAAATCCGCGACCTGCTTGCTGCAAAAGGAATCGTGCTGGAAGACACTCCGCAGGGTGTTCGCTGGCGCCGAAAATAAGGGGCCGAAGAGACGAAATGCAAAAAGAAGAACTGACCCGGGACCCCAACCAGACGAATCCGCTGGTCCTGGCGTTTCTCGGGGATGCTACCTATGCCCACTGTGTAAGGTATCATTTGATCGCCAAGGGGCTGGTCAAACCGAACCAGCTCCACAAGGAAGCCAACCGTTACGTTTCTGCCAAGGCGCAAGCCAATATTTTGCTGACGCTTCTGCCCACGCTCGCGGAGGATGAGGTGAGCGTGGTGAAGCGGGGCAGGAACGCCAAGTCCGGCTCCACCGCCAAAAACGCGGACATTATTGACTATCGGCATGCAACGGCTTTTGAAGCGCTCATCGGATATTTGTATCTGAACGGAAAAGAAGAGCGGATCGCTGAAATCATGCAGCAGGCTTTTGCGATTGTGGAAGGAGAATAAACGATGAGTGAAGAGTGGATTGTCGGGAAAAACCCGGTGATCGAAGCGCTGCGTTCCGGGCGCACGATCAACAAGATTTGGATTGCAGAGGGAACGAACAAAAACTTGATGGCCCCGGTATTTGCTCTGGCGAAGGAGCAGGGCGTCATCGTGACAACGGCCAATCGCAAAAAGCTGGATCAGCTCGTTTCCACCGATAATCATCAGGGGGTAGTGGCTTCCGTCGCTGCGTACGACTACGCCGAAGTGGAAGACATTTTGCGGCGGGCCGAGGAGAAAAACCAGCCGCCGTTTATTTTGCTGCTGGACGAGCTGGAGGACCCGCACAATCTCGGCTCCATTTTGCGGACGGCAGATGCGGTCGGCGCACACGGAGTGATCATTCCGAAGCGGCGCTCCGTGAGTCTGACCGCTACGGTTGCCAAAGCATCAGCAGGTGCCATCAACTACGTGCCTGTCGCACGGGTCACAAATCTCGTGCGGACGATGGAAGAGCTGAAAGAGCGCGGAGTGTGGATCGCAGGTACGGACGCGAGCGCCAAGCAAGACTTCCGCCAAGGCGATTTTACGATGCCGCTCGCGATCGTCATCGGCAGCGAGGGCAAAGGCATCAGCAGGCTGGTCCGGGAGAACTGCGACTTTCTGTACAGCCTTCCGATGGCAGGCCATGTCACCTCGCTCAATGCCTCTGTAGCCGCTGCGCTCTTGATGTATGAAGTATATCGCTGCAGGAGTCCGCTGCCGACTCCGGTGAAATAAGCATGACCAAAAAGAAAGCCAAGCAGCTGTTGATCGTAGATGGCTACAATATCATCGGTGCCTGGCCGGACCTGCGCCTGTTGAAGGAGCAGGAGCGAATGGACGAGGCCCGCGATCTGCTGGTTTCCAAAATGGCAGAATACCAGAGCTTCACCGGCACGAAGGTCATCATCGTGTTCGATGCCTACAACGTGCCGGGAGCTGGGCGTCAAATCGAGGATTCACGGGTGGAAATCTATTTTACAAAGAAAAAGGAGACGGCTGACGAAAAAATCGAGCAGCTTGTCTCCGAATTTCAACAAAAAAACCGACAAATCTACGTCGCCACTTCTGACTATACTTCCCAGCGCGTCATTTTCGGCCAGGGAGCGTTGCGAAAATCAGCGCGGGAGTTGTTGCTTGACATGGAAATTGCGGGCAAGGAGATCAGGCAGGAAGTGGACAAAACCAGGGAAGAACGCTTCTCCAAACGCATTGCCTTGAATGAGGAAATAGCGAAAATATTCGAAAAATGGAGAAGGGAATAACTTGGATTCGGTTGACGCTTTTTTACGGCACATGTATAATAACGCTATCTATGGAGAAACCGGTTGGCGGAGGGATCATTTGTGAGTGTTGACCTCAAGGAGCTAATGCATGCCCAATATGAACTGATGACCGACGAAGAAGTAGTCGACCTGGTTCGCGATAATCACGCCGAAGCACTGGAGTACCTGATCAACAAGTACAAAAACTTTGTGCGTGCCAAAGCGAGATCCTATTTTCTTATTGGGGCTGACCGCGAAGACATCGTACAAGAAGGCATGATCGGCCTGTACAAGTCGATTCGCGACTTCCGAGGGGACAAGCTCACTTCTTTCAAGGCGTTTGCCGAACTGTGCATCACTCGCCAGATCATTACGGCGATCAAGACGGCGACGAGACAAAAACATATCCCGCTCAATTCCTACGTGTCATTGGACAAGCCTATTTATGACGAGGATTCGGACCGCACTCTGCTCGATGTCATCTCGGGCACCAAGGTTACGGACCCGGAGGAATTGTTTATCAATCGCGAAGAGTTCGATGATATCGAAGGCAAGATGAGTGAAATCTTGAGCGATCTGGAACGGCAAGTCCTGATGCTCTATTTGGACGGGAGATCGTATCAGCAGATCGCAGTCGAGCTGAAGCGGCACGTGAAATCGATCGACAACGCTCTGCAGCGCGTCAAACGCAAGCTGGAGCGATATTTGGAAGGCAGGGAGATTCATCTGTAGAATCAGAGAATCTCTCTTTTATTTCGCCGCCCCAACTATTGAAACGTACATAGCGCCCCAGTCAAGGGAAAATGCCGACAGTTGATGGAACAAAATGTTTTCCTGTTGTCAAGCTGTTTTGTTGACATGAGTTTTTGGGTGTGATAAATTTGTTTAGGTAGCCATAGACTCTTATCTCTCTTGTTCTATGGTTGCTTAGGTGAAATGGTCAGGAAAAAGTAGCGGTTTTCCCGTACTATTGATCATCGGGTTACTTTCAACGAATAGCAGGTTTGAAATGAGATGGAGGTGGCAATAAATGCGAGTAAACATCACGTTGGCGTGCACTGAGTGTGGCGAGCGTAACTATATCTCCACCAAGAACAAGCGCACCACTACTGAACGTGTTGAACTGAAAAAGTATTGCTCCCGCGACAAGAAGCATACCCTTCATCGCGAGACGAAGTAATGGCTGACGCGACGAAGTCTGGGGGTGGCAAAGTGGGTCTTTTAGCACGAATCGGAGCCAGTTTTCGCCGAACCGGTGGATTTTTTGGCGACGTAATGTCCGAACTGAAGAAAGTACGTTGGCCTAACCGGAAAGAGCTGACGACCTATACTTTGGTTGTTATGGTTACGGTTGTGGTCATGGCACTATTCTTCTTCGTCGTCGATTTGGGTATCTCGCGCTTGATCGATTTGATTCTAGGAAAGTAATTTTGCTAGTCTTAGGAGGGACGGACGGTAATCGTCCTGGTGGATATGGAAAAAGCATGGTATGTCGTTCATACGTACTCAGGTTACGAAAACAAGGTTAAAACCAATCTGGAGAAGCGCGTCGAGTCGATGGGCATGGAAGACAAGATCTTTCGCGTTCTTGTCCCCACTGAAGAAGAGGTGGAGACCAAGGATGGCAAAAAGCGCACCGTCACGAAAAAAGTGTTTCCCGGATACGTCCTTGTTGAAATGGTGATGACGGACGACTCTTGGTATGTCGTGCGCAACACTCCTGGGGTTACCGGCTTTGTCGGATCCACGGGCGCCGGTTCCAAGCCGACAGCGCTGCGTCCTGAAGAGGCCGATGCGATCCTTAGGCAAATGGGGATCGAAATTCCCAAGATCAGAGTCGATTATGCTCTCCGCGATATGGTGCGCGTCACAGATGGTCCGTTTTCCAATCGTACCGGGGAGATTATCGAGATTCACCCGGACAGACAGAAGGTCCGCGTTTTGGTGGACATCTTCGGTCGCGAAACACCGGTAGAGCTAGACTTTACTCAAGTTCAGAAATTGGATTAGGATTCAACTTGAAAAGTATCGCGTGATGTGGTACATTTCATTTTGTTTTTACAATCCCACCACAATATTTGGGGTTTCTTGCACTCTCACTATAGATCGAAAGTCTTTTGCGAGACTTTCACCAAACAGTGGGAGGGGGCATTCCCCCGTAATAACCACATGTGAAGTAAGGAGGTGTCTTACGTGGCTAAGAAGGTTATCCGCGTAATCAAATTACAAATCCCGGCAGGTAAAGCAAACCCTGCACCTCCAGTAGGTCCGGCTCTCGGTCAAGCTGGTGTAAACATCATGGGCTTTTGTAAAGAATTCAACGCTCGCACTGAAAGCGAAGCAGGTATGATCATTCCGGTGGAAATCACCGTATTTGAAGATCGTTCTTTCACTTTCATCACGAAGACTCCACCAGCTGCTGTTCTCCTGAAAAAAGCTGCTGGTATCGAGTCCGGTTCTGGCGTACCAAACAAAACAAAGGTTGCTACGCTGAAACGCGACAAAGTTCGTGAAATCGCGGAACTGAAGCGTCCTGACCTGAATGCAGCATCCGTGGAAGCGGCTATGCGCATGGTGGAAGGTACTGCTCGTTCCATGGGTATCGTGATCGAAGACTGATTGTCTTGTTGCAAAGGGGGCACAGACCTTGTGCCCCTTGTCTGTGGGAGGATTAACCGCTACGACCACATTGAAGGGAGATTTAACTAATGGCTAAAAAAGGTAAGAAATATCAAGAGGCTGCAAAGCTCGTTGATAAAAACAAAGTTTACGAAGTAGCAGAAGGTATTGAGCTGGTGAAAAAAACAGCTACTGCTAAATTCGATGAGACTGTTGAAGCAGCTTTCCGCCTGGGCGTAGACCCTAAGCGTGCTGATCAACAAATCCGTGGCGCAGTTGTACTGCCTCATGGTACTGGTAAAGTTCAACGTGTTCTGGTATTCGCAAAAGGCGAAAAAGCGAAAGAGGCAGAAGCAGCTGGCGCGGACTTCGTGGGCGATGCAGACATGATCGCAAAAATCCAGGGCGGCTGGTTCGACTTTGACGTCGTAGTAGCTACTCCTGACATGATGGGTGAAGTAGGTAAACTGGGTCGTGTACTCGGTCCAAAAGGCCTCATGCCAAACCCGAAAACCGGTACCGTTACGTTCGACGTAACCAAAGCGGTTAACGAAATCAAAGCTGGTAAAATTGAGTATCGCGTTGACAAAGCAGGTAACATCCACGCTCCGATCGGAAAAGCTTCTTTCGATGCAGAGAAACTGGCTGAAAACCTGGCAGCGCTGACCGAAGCACTGAACCGTGCGAAACCGGCTGCAGCAAAAGGCGTTTACATGAAAAATGTAACACTGAGCTCCACTATGGGACCTGGTGTACGCGTTGCTGTAAAATAATGACGCTTGACTTCCTGTTGGGAAGTTGATACGATAGTGCCTGTTGATGAAAAGAATATGCCGTAGACAGAAGGTGCAGGGCTCAATAGAGTCAGGCTTAATATCCCTCCGAGGCGTGTAATGTACGAAAGAGGAAACGACGCTTTCCTTTGACGATAGAGCATTATGCCCTCGAGCTGTCTGCGAGGGCATTTTTCATTTTCTAAGATAGAGCACGGGAGGTGTAAACAATGGCAGAAATTCGTCCAACCGTTATTCGTGAAGAAAAAGTACAAGCGATCAACGAAATCGCTGACAAACTGCGCGAAAGCCAAACAACAGTGGTGGCTGACTACCGCGGTCTGACTGTAGCCCAAGTTACCGAGCTGCGCAAACAATTGCGCGAAGCAGGTGTTGAGTTCCAGGTGTTGAAAAACTCCCTGACTCGCCTGGCTACGGCGAAAGAAAGCTTGACTGAACTGGATCAATATCTGACTGGCCCGAACGCTCTGGCGTTCTCCAAAGACGATGTAATCGCTCCAGCGAAGATTCTTGCTGAATTCGCGAAGAAAAACGAAAAGCTGGAAATCAAAGGCGGCGTAATCGAAGGGAAAGTTGTTGGTGCTGAACAAATCAAAGCGCTGGCAGCATTGCCATCCCGCGAAGGTCTCCTTTCCATGCTTCTCTCCGTCCTGCAAGCTCCAATGCGCAACATCGCACTGGCAGTCAAAGCAGTGGCAGAGCAAAAAGAAGGTCAAGGCGCGTAATTGCCTGATCGGCTTGATTGGTTGACAAACACTATACTATTCCTTGAATGGGAGGATTTCAAAATGTCTAAAGAGCAAATCTTGGAAGCCATTAAAGGCATGTCCGTTCTCGAACTGAACGACCTGGTAAAAGCAATCGAAGAAGAATTCGGCGTAACTGCTGCTGCTCCTGTAGCTGTAGTTGCTGGCGGCGCTGCTGAAGCTGCTGCTGAGCAAACTGAATTCACTGTAAACCTGGTAAGCGGCGGCGCTTCCAAAATCAACGTTATCAAAGTTGTTCGCGAGCTGACTGGTCTGGGCCTGAAAGAAGCAAAAGACCTGGTAGACAACGCTCCAAAAACACTCAAAGAGGGCGTTTCCAAGGAAGAAGCAGAAACTCTCAAAGCGAAACTGGAAGAAGCTGGCGCACAAGTAGAAGTAAAGTAAGTTAGCTTCCTCATGGAAATCCCCTTGCCTGCGGCAGGGGGTTTTTCTGTAGGGCTTTGCTGAACGGCTTGAAGGTGCAACCGCTGATGTTGCACCGATGAGGAAAGGTGGAACATGCACGTGTCAGATCACTACTACACCAATCGACCGAGTGCTGCGCATGACGAACAGCAATTTTCTTTTGTACTCCGTGGATTCGAGCTGCGCTTTTATACGGATGCCGGCGTTTTTTCCCGCGACCGAATCGATTTCGGCAGCGTGTTGCTCATCGAAAATATGCAGGTGGCTCCCCGTGCGCGCGTACTCGACGTGGGGTGTGGGTACGGTCCCATCGGCCTGACTGCTGCCAAGCTCGCACCAGAGGGCCGGGTGACGATGATCGACGTGAATGAGCGTGCGGTTGCTCTGGCTCGCCGCAATGCCGAAAGAAACGGCATTCGCAATGTCGACATTCGGGTCAGTGACGTGTACAGCGAAGTGCAGGGCGAGAAGTTCGATGTCATCTTGACGAATCCCCCGATCCGGGCTGGCAAGGAGATTGTCCACCGCATTTTTACGGAAGGGCATGAGTTGCTGGAGGAGGGCGGAGAGATGTGGGTCGTCATCCAGAAGAAGCAGGGGGCGCCATCCGCTTGGAAGAAGCTGCAGGAAACTTATCGGGAAGTGGAAGAGGTAGACCGCTCGAAGGGCTACTTCATTTTACGGGCAGTGAAATAGTCAGGAAGATGTTTTTAGAAAACTTTTCTTGACGCGCATATTTCATTGTGATAGCATTATAAAATGTCAATATGGGATAAATGTCTATTTTTCAGCAATTCCCTGTCTGTCAGGCATTTTCTTCTTTATTTTGCAAAGGGAGGAATGTTCGAGTAAAAACATGGGAATTCTTTTAAAATAGAGTTTCTCTGGGTTAAAAATGGTAGCACTGGTTTAACCCATTTTTATTTTTGAGGCATTCGTCTACGCTCTGAAGCGGCCGAATGCCAAGTTTCTATGTGTGAAAACACAACCTGAGGGGTGAATAAGTTGGCAGGTAAAGTGATTCAAAGTGGCCGACACCGCCAGCGTCGTACGTATTCACGTATTAACGAAGTGCTGGGCCTTCCAAATCTCATCGAGATTCAGCAAAAGTCCTACCAATGGTTCCTAGATGAGGGGCTGCGCGAGATGTTCCAGGACATTTCGCCGATTCAGGACTTCACAGGTAATCTCGTGCTGGAGTTTATCGACTACAGCCTGGGAGAGCCAAAGTACGATGTTGACGAGTCGAAAGAACGTGACGTCACCTATGCGGCGCCTCTGCGTGTGAAGGTACGTTTGTTGAACAAAGAGACGGGAGAAGTGAAGGAACAAGAAGTCTTCATGGGGGATTTCCCGCTCATGACTGAAACGGGAACCTTCATTATTAACGGAGCTGAGCGTGTCATTGTCAGCCAGCTTGTTCGTTCCCCCAGTGTATATTACAACACCAAAGTGGACAAAAACGGCAAGCAGACGTTCACAGCAACTGTGATCCCGAACCGCGGGGCATGGCTGGAACTGGAGACAGATGCGAAAGACGTGATTTATGTCCGCATCGACCGTACGCGTAAAATCCCGGTAACGGTCCTTTTGCGTGCGCTGGGCTTTGGTTCTGACATCGAAATCCTCAACTTGCTGGGCGAGGACGAGTATATCAAGAACACGCTGGAAAAAGACAATACCGACTCTACCGAGAAAGCGCTCATCGAAATCTACGAGCGCCTTCGTCCGGGCGAGCCGCCGACAGTCGAAAACGCGAAGAGCCTGTTGATCTCTCGTTTCTTTGATCCAAAGCGTTATGACCTCGCTTCTGTTGGCCGTTACAAAATGAACAAAAAGCTTCACCTGAAAAACCGTCTGTACAACCAGCGTCTGGCAGAGACATTGGTGGACACGAGCACAGGTGAAATTTTGGCGGAAGCTGGCCAAATGATCGATCGCCGCGTTCTGGACCGCATTTTGCCAGCGCTCGAAGGCAACATCAACTCCTTCCACGCTCGCACGCACGGCGGCGTTTTGGAAGATGAAACGATTCATCTGCAGTCTATCAATATTTTCTCTCCGATTGAAGATGGAAAGATCATCAAAGTAATCGGAAACGGAAATGTAGACAAATCGTTTAAACATATCACGCCATCCGATATCGTGGCGGCGATCAACTACTTCATGAACCTGCTGCACGGTGTAGGCTCTACTGACGATATTGACCACCTGGGCAACCGTCGTCTGCGTTCCGTGGGCGAGCTCTTGCAAAATCAGTTCCGCATCGGGTTGTCCCGGATGGAGCGCGTGGTTCGCGAGCGCATGTCCATTCAGGATCAGAACCAGATTACGCCGCAAGCGCTGATCAATATCCGTCCAGTGATCGCATCGCTGAAGGAGTTCTTCGGCAGCTCGCAGCTGTCCCAGTTCATGGACCAGACCAACCCGCTTGCCGAACTGACGCACAAACGCCGTCTCTCTGCACTCGGTCCTGGCGGTTTGACCCGTGAGCGCGCGGGCTTTGAAGTGCGCGACGTTCACCATTCCCACTACGGTCGTATGTGTCCGATTGAGACGCCAGAGGGTCCGAACATCGGTTTGATCAACTCCCTGTCGTCCTTTGCACGCATCAACGACTACGGCTTCATCGAGACGCCTCGCCGCAAGGTAGACCCGGAGACCGGTTGCGTTTTGGACGACATCGTCTACCTGACAGCGGACGAAGAAGACGTGTTCAACGTAGCGCAGGCAAACCAGCCGCTGGATGAAGAAGGCCGTTTCGTCAACGACATGGTCATTTGCCGCCGCAAAGGCGAGATCTTGAGCGTGCCGCGCGACAAGGTCGACTTCATGGACGTATCGCCGAAGCAGGTTGTGTCTGTCGCGACCGCTTTGATTCCGTTCCTGGAAAACGACGACGCCAACCGCGCATTGATGGGTTCCAACATGCAGCGGCAGGCCGTTCCGCTTTTGATCCCGCAGGCGCCGTTCGTCGGTACCGGCATGGAGCACAAAGCAGCACAGGATTCCGGCGTAGCGATCGTTGCCAAGCATCCGGGGCAAGTCGAGCGCGTGACTGCCCGCGAGATCTGGGTGCGCCGTTACAAGGAGATCGACGGCAAGAAAGTCGCCGGCGACCTCGACAAGTACAAACTGCACAAGTTTATCCGTTCCAACCAAGGTACGTGCATCAACCAACGCCCGATCGTAAAACGCGGCGACTGGATTGAAAAAGGCGATATCATTGGGGACGGCCCATCCACCGAAAAAGGTGAATTGGCTCTCGGTCGTAACGTGATCGTCGCGTTTATGACATGGGAAGGGTACAACTACGAAGACGCGATTCTTCTTTCTGAAAAACTGGTGAAAGACGACGTTTATACGTCTATCCATATCGAAGAATACGAATCCGAAGCGCGCGACACCAAGCTCGGTCCGGAAGAAATCACCCGCGACATCCCGAACGTAGGGGAAGACGCGCTGAAAAACCTGGACGAACGCGGTATTATCCGCGTGGGTGCGGAAATTCAGGACGGCGACATTCTCGTAGGTAAGGTTACGCCAAAAGGGGTTACCGAGCTGACTGCAGAAGAGCGACTTCTGCACGCCATCTTCGGTGAAAAGGCACGTGAAGTGCGCGATACTTCCTTGCGCGTGCCGCACGGCGGTTCCGGTATCGTCGTAGACGTAAAAGTATTTACCCGCGAGAACGGCGACGAGCTGCCTCCTGGCGTAAACCAGCTGGTGCGTGTCTACATCGCCCAAAAACGGAAAATTTCCGTGGGTGACAAAATGGCCGGACGCCACGGTAACAAAGGGGTTATTGCCCGCATCATGCCTGAAGAAGACATGCCGTTTTTGCCAGACGGTTCTCCGGTAGAGATCGTCCTCAACCCTCTGGGTGTACCTTCCCGGATGAACATCGGTCAGGTACTCGAGACTCACCTGGGGATGGCAGCCAAGCTGCTCGGCATCCACGTAGCGACACCGGTATTCGACGGTGCGCGCCAGGCAGAAGTGTTCGAGACGTTGGAAGAAGCCGGCCTCGACCGCGACGGAAAAACGATTCTGTACGATGGACGTACCGGTGAACCGTTCGATCGCCGCGTAACAGTCGGTTGTGTATACATGCTGAAGCTGGCTCACTTGGTGGACGACAAAATCCACGCCCGTTCTACGGGGCCATACTCTCTCGTTACCCAGCAGCCGTTGGGCGGTAAAGCTCAATTTGGCGGACAGCGTTTCGGGGAGATGGAGGTTTGGGCCCTGGAAGCATACGGTGCAGCCTACACCTTGCAAGAGATCCTTACCGTCAAGTCCGATGACGTCGTGGGCCGCGTGAAGACGTACGAAGCGATCGTCAAAGGCGAAAACGTTCCAGAACCGGGCGTTCCTGAGTCCTTCAAAGTATTGATCAAGGAACTGCAAAGCTTGGGTATGGACGTGAAGATCCTGTCCGGTGACGAGCAAGAGATCGAAATGCGTGAAATGGAAGACGAGGATGAGGGCAGCGGTGAAAAACTGAACCTCGTGCTCGAAGGCGGAAGCTTGAACGACGAGTAAGATTCCGGTACAAAGGGAGGTAACGCCCTGTGATAGACGTGAACAACTTTGAATATATGAAGATCGGCTTGGCTTCCCCCGACAAGATCCGTTCGTGGTCTTTCGGGGAAGTCAAAAAGCCGGAGACGATTAACTACCGTACGCTGAAACCGGAAAAAGACGGCTTGTTCTGCGAACGCATCTTTGGGCCAACCAAAGACTGGGAGTGCCATTGCGGAAAATACAAGCGTGTTCGTTATAAAGGGGTCGTGTGCGATCGTTGCGGCGTGGAAGTGACCCGCGCCAAAGTACGTCGTGAGCGGATGGGGCATATTGAACTGGCTGCCCCCGTTTCTCACATCTGGTATTTCAAAGGGATTCCGAGCCGTATGGGTTTGGTGCTCGACATGTCCCCTCGTTCCCTGGAAGAAGTCATTTACTTTGCTTCTTATGTCGTAACGGACCCAGGCGATACGCCGCTCGATAAAAAGCAGCTGCTCTCGGAAAAAGAGTACCGCAACTATCGGGAAAAATACGGCCACTCTTTCCAAGCGATGATGGGAGCAGAAGCGATCAAGCGCCTGCTCGCGGAGATCGACCTGGACAAAGAAGTGGAAGCGTTGAAAGAAGATCTGAAAACGGCACAAGGACAGCGGCGCAACCGTGCAATCAAGCGTCTGGAAGTGCTAGAGGCGTTCCGCAACTCCGGAAACCACCCGGAATGGATGGTTCTGGACGTACTGCCGGTCATTCCGCCTGAGCTTCGTCCGATGGTTCAACTGGATGGCGGCCGCTTCGCCACCTCCGACCTGAACGATCTGTACCGCCGTGTAATCAACCGGAACAATCGTCTGAAGCGCCTGCTTGAGCTGGGTGCTCCTGACATCATCGTACAAAACGAAAAACGGATGCTGCAGGAAGCCGTAGATGCGCTCATCGACAACGGCCGCCGCGGTCGCCCGGTGACTGGACCGGGTAATCGTCCGCTGAAATCCCTCAGCCACATGCTGAAAGGGAAACAAGGACGTTTCCGCCAAAACCTGCTCGGTAAGCGCGTTGACTACTCCGGCCGTTCCGTTATCGTCGTAGGGCCAAACCTGAAGATGTACCAGTGCGGCTTGCCAAAAGAAATGGCACTGGAGCTCTTCAAGCCGTTTGTCATGAAAGAGCTGGTCGCCAAAGGCCTCGCTCACAACATCAAGAGTGCCAAGCGCAAGGTCGAACGCGTTCAGCCGGAAGTATGGGACGTTCTCGAGGATGTCATCCGCGAGCATCCTGTTCTGTTGAACCGCGCCCCCACCTTGCACCGTCTGGGTATCCAGGCGTTTGAACCGACGCTGGTAGAAGGCCGCGCAATCCGTCTGCATCCGCTCGTATGTACGGCATACAATGCGGACTTTGACGGTGACCAGATGGCTGTGCACGTTCCGCTGTCTGCGGAGGCGCAAGCAGAAGCGCGCATCCTCATGCTGGCGGCGCAAAACATCTTGAACCCGAAAGACGGCAAGCCGGTAGTAACGCCATCCCAAGACATGGTGCTTGGTTCGTACTACCTGACGCTGGAGCGCGAAGGCGACAGCGGCGAAGGTACAATCTACCGCGATCCGCAGGATGCGATCGCAGCCTACCAGCAAGGCTACATCAGCCTGCATACGCGCATCGCGCTGCCTGCCAAGAGCCTGAACAAAACGAGCTTCACAGAGCGCCAGCAAAACGCGCTCCTCGTGACGACCGTAGGGAAAGTGATCTTCAACGAGATCTTCCCGCCAGAGTTGCCGTATATCAATGTACCGACCAAAGCGAACCTGCAAGAGAAGGTTCCGGACGAGTACTTTATCTTTGAAAAAGGTACGAACGTGAAGGAGTTCATCAAGGCCTTGCCGGACCCGGGCGCAGTGAAAAAAGGCTTCCTGGGCACGATCATTTCCGAATGCTTCCGTCGCTTCGGAACGATGAAGTCCTCGATGATTCTCGACAAGATCAAGGAACTGGGCTTCACCTATTCGACGAAGGCCGGTATCACGATTGCGGTCGCGGACATTGCCGTACCAGGCAAAAAGAAAGACATTCTCGAGGAAGCAGACCAAAAGGTCGAAACTGTCATGAAGCAGTTCCGTCGCGGTCTGATTACCGAAGACGAGCGCTATGACCGCGTCATCTCCATTTGGTCCAAAGCCAAGGACGAAGTAACCGACGTGCTCATGAAGTCGATGGATAAGTTCAATGCGATCTTTATGATGGCGAACTCCGGTGCCCGCGGTAACGTATCCCAGATTACACAGCTGGCTGGTATGCGCGGTCTGATGGCGAACCCGTCCGGTCGAATCATCGAGCTGCCGATTAAATCCAACTTCCGTGAAGGTCTGACCGTACTCGAGTACTTTATCTCGACGCACGGTGCGCGGAAAGGTCTCGCCGATACGGCGCTGCGTACAGCGGACTCGGGGTACCTGACCCGCCGTCTCGTAGATGTTGCCCAAGACGTGATCGTCCGCGAAAAAGATTGCGGAACGGATAAAGGGATTCGCGTTACAGCGATCAAGGATGGGAAAGAGGAAATCGAGAAGCTGTCTGACCGTCTGGTTGGACGTACTTGCTTCGAGACACTCCGCCATCCGGAAACAAAAGAAATCATCGTTCGCCGCAACGAGGAAATTACCGAGGAAGTGGCGGAGTATATCGAGAAAATTGGCATTACCGAAGTCTACATCCGCAACGTGCTCGCTTGCCGCACCAGCCACGGTGTCTGCAAACTGTGCTACGGACGCAACCTGGCGACAGGTGCCGAAGTGGAAGTCGGGGAAGCAGTCGGTATCATTGCTGCTCAGTCTATTGGTGAGCCGGGTACCCAGCTGACCATGCGTACCTTCCATACCGGTGGGGTTGCGGGAGACGACATCACCCAAGGTTTGCCGCGTATTCAGGAGCTTTTCGAGGCGCGCAATCCGAAAGGGCAGGCTGTCATCTCCGAAATCGACGGGGAAGTAGTGGACATCCGCGAGGGCAAAGACCGCCGCGAGATCGAAGTCCGCGGGGAAGCAGAGAGCAAGGTGTACTCCGCTCCATACGGCGCTCGCATCAAGGTGTCTGTCGGTACCAAGCTGAGCGCAGGGGATGAGCTCACCGAGGGTTCTGTTGACCCGAAAGAAATGCTGAAAGTTCGCGGCATGCGCGGCGTTTCCAACTACATCCTGCAAGAGGTACAAAAAGTGTACCGTATGCAAGGGGTAGAAATTAACGACAAGCACGTCGAGGTCATGATTCGCCAGATGCTGCGCAAACTGCGCGTCATCGACAGCGGCGATACCGACCTTCTGCCAGGCTCCTATGTGGAAGTTCCGGAGTTTGAGCAAGCGAACGCAAAAGTGCTGATCGAAGGCAAAAACCCTGCCGTCGGTCGTCCGGTATTGCTTGGGATCACGAAGGCGTCCCTGGAGACAGACTCCTTCCTGTCGGCAGCTTCTTTCCAGGAGACGACGCGCGTACTTACCGATGCGGCGATCAAAGGAAAAGTGGACCGCCTGCTCGGTCTGAAAGAGAACGTCATTATCGGGAAACTGGTACCTGCTGGAACGGGTATGTCCCGTTACCGCAACATCAAGGTAGCGAGCAAAGCCGATTACGAAGCAGAGCGAGAAGCGCTGAATTCGCTGCAAGAAACCGTTTCTGTCGAGTAAGGGGGAAAAAGCGCCCATGCTTTGTACGTGGGCGCTTTTCCAAATAAAAAATAGTAGTCGGGCAGTTGACAACAAAAAGCCCACCTGATATTATATTCAAGTGTGCCTGACTTCTGTACTTTGGAGGATATGAACATCATGTCTTATGAAAAAGTAGAGCGGGCCAAGGAGTTAACGATCGGTATCAAGCAAACGATGAAAGCAGTGGAGACCGAACAGGTAGAAGCTGTTTACATCGCGGTTGATGCTGACAAGCGTTTGACCCAAAAAGTCGAGCTCCTTTGCAAAGAGAAGGGTGTTCCAGTCATCCATGTAGATTCCATGCGCCGGTTAGGCAAGGCGTGCGGGATCGAAGTGGGAGCAGCTACTGCTGCTATTAAGAAAAGTGGTTGACGGTGTTTTTGTCCGTGTTTACACGAGTTGTAAGTTTGGACAAGAACTTTCTATTTGACCAAAAATGACTCACCTGGATCTGTGGTCTTGAGATTGGGTATTAAGAAGGGAGGTAACATCATGCCTACAATTAACCAACTGGTACGTAAAGGTCGCCAGGATAAGGTTGTGAAGTCGAAGTCCCCAGCTCTGCAAAAAGGGTACAACAGCTTCAAGAAAAGCCAAACCAACCAAAGCTCTCCTCAAAAACGTGGTGTTTGCACCCGTGTAGGTACCATGACTCCGAAAAAACCAAACTCCGCGTTGCGTAAATACGCTCGTGTGCGTTTGACTAACGGGATCGAGGTAACAGCTTACATCGGTGGTATTGGCCACAACCTGCAAGAGCATAGCGTCGTGCTGGTTCGCGGCGGTCGTGTAAAAGACTTGCCAGGGGTACGCTACCACATCGTCCGTGGTGCTCTTGACACTGCTGGTGTGAACAACCGTAAACAAGGTCGTTCCAAGTACGGTACGAAACGTCCGAAACCAGGTCAAGCAGCTGCAGCAGCGAAAAAGAAATAAGAAAAGCGCCCGTGAGTTGGCGTGAATTGATAACGAAAAGAAGGAGGGAATACGATGCCTCGTAAAGGTCCTGTAACCCGTCGTGACGTGTTGCCTGATCCGATTTACAACAGCAAACTGGTTACTCGTTTGATTAACCGTTTGATGCTGGATGGTAAACGCGGTGTAGCGCAAAATATTCTCTACAACGCATTTAACATCATTCAGGAGCGTACTGGCCGCAATCCGATGGAAGTTTTTGAGGAAGCACTGAAAAACGTAATGCCAGTACTGGAAGTAAAAGCTCGTCGTGTCGGTGGTGCGAACTACCAAGTTCCGATCGAAGTGAAACCGGAGCGCCGCACGACTCTGGGTCTGCGTTGGTTGGTTAACTACTCCCGTTCCCGCGGTGAGAAAACCATGGAGCAACGTCTGGCTAACGAAATCATGGATGCTGCCAACAACACTGGTGCAGCAGTGAAAAAGCGTGAAGACACGCACAAGATGGCTGAAGCGAACAAAGCGTTTGCTCACTATCGCTGGTAGGAAATTGAATCGGGTGTCCGTTTTGGATACCCGTTTATTCAAAAACTCGAGTATGGAAGGAGCATACCTGAATGGCTCGCGAGTTCTCTTTGCCGAATACGCGTAATATCGGTATCATGGCTCACATCGATGCTGGTAAGACGACTACGACTGAGCGTATTCTGTTCTACACCGGTCGCGTTCACAAGATTGGTGAAGTGCACGAAGGTGCGGCTACCATGGACTGGATGGAACAAGAGCAAGAGCGCGGTATCACCATTACTTCGGCTGCTACAACCGCTCAATGGAAAGGCCATCGAATCAACATTATCGATACGCCTGGACACGTAGACTTCACTGTAGAAGTTGAGCGCTCCCTGCGCGTTCTCGACGGTGCTGTAACCGTTTTTGACGCAAAAGGTGGCGTTGAGCCGCAAACCGAAACCGTATGGCGCCAGGCTGACCGCTACGGCGTACCGCGTATGTGCTACATCAACAAAATGGATATTATCGGTGCCAACTTCGATATGTGCCTGGAGCAGATCAAAACTCGCCTGGGTGCTAACCCTGTTGCCATCCAATATCCGATCGGAGCAGAAGATCAATTCGTTGGTATGGTTGACCTGATCGAAATGAAGGCCATCATCTATACCGATGACTTGGGTAAAACTGCTGACGCAACCGATATCCCTGCTGAACTGAAAGATAAATGCGATGAGCTTCGCCTCGCATTGGTTGAAGCAGCAGCAGAACAAGACGAAGAGCTCATGATGAAGTACCTGGAAGGCGAAGAGCTGACCAATGACGAAATCCGTGCAGCTCTGCGCAAAGGTACCATCGAGTGCAAACTGACTGTGGTTATGTGCGGTTCTTCCTACCGCAACAAAGGCGTTCAGCCTATGCTGGACAACGTTGTAACATACCTGCCGTCTCCGGTAGATATCCCGGCAATCAAAGGCGTACTGCCAGATACTCAAGATGAAGTTGAGCGTCCTGCTGACGACAACGGTCCGTTCGCTGCTCTTGCGTTCAAGATCATGACTGACCCGTATGTAGGCCGTCTGACCTTCTTCCGTGTATACTCCGGCGTACTGAACTCCGGTTCCTACGTACTCAACTCTACCAAAGGTAAACGCGAGCGCGTAGGCCGTATCCTGCAAATGCACGCAAACCACCGCGAAGAGATCCAAACGGTTTACTCCGGTGACATTGCTGCTGCTGTAGGTTTGAAAGACACCACAACCGGTGACACTCTGTGTGATGAAAAGGCTCCTGTAATTCTGGAGTCCATGGAATTCCCAGAGCCAGTTATCTCTGTTGCGATCGAACCAAAATCCAAAGCAGACCAAGACAAGATGGGTATCGGCCTGTCCAAGCTGGCTGAAGAGGACCCAACGTTCCGTACTCGCACAGACGAAGAAACCGGTCAAACCATCATCTCCGGTATGGGTGAGCTTCACCTGGAGATCATCGTTGACCGTCTTAAACGCGAATTCAAGGTTGAATCGAACGTGGGCGCTCCACAAGTTGCATACCGTGAGACTTTCCGCAACTCTGCAAAAGTCGAAGGGAAATTCGTTCGTCAGTCCGGTGGTCGCGGTCAATACGGTCACGTATGGGTCGAGTTCTCTCCGCTGGAGCCAGGAAAAGGCTTCGAGTTCGAGAACAAAATCGTGGGTGGTGTGGTTCCGCGCGAATACATCCCGGCTGTTCAAGCAGGTATCGAAGAGGCTATGAAGAATGGTGTTCTCGCCGGCTTCCCGCTGGTAGACATTAAAGCTGCGCTTGTTGACGGTAGCTACCATGATGTCGACTCCTCCGAGATGGCATTCAAAGTAGCTGGTTCCCTCGCTCTGAAGGAAGCAGCGAAAAAATGCGGCGCGGTCATTCTTGAGCCAATCATGAAAGTAGAAGTCACAATTCCGGAAGAGTACATGGGCGACGTAATGGGCGACCTGAACTCCCGCCGCGGTCGTATCGAAGGTATGGAAGCTCGTGCAAACGCACAAGTCATCCGTGCAATGGTACCACTGTCCGAGATGTTCGGTTACTCCACTGTTCTGCGTTCCCGTACCCAAGGCCGTGGCGTTTACTCCATGGTGATTGACCACTACGAAGAAGTACCGAAGTTCATCGCTGAAGAGATCATCAAGAAATCCAAAGGCGAATAATTGCAGGTACTGCTTTATCTTGAATCAGGAAAGGTTTACAATATTGGAGGGACAATCCCGGATAGGGTAAACCTTTCTTCAACACATAAAACCCTTATCATTTAAGGAGGCTTTAGCTCTCATGGCAAAAGAAAAATTTGAGCGTAGTAAACCACACGTTAACATTGGTACCATCGGTCACGTTGACCACGGTAAAACTACCCTGACTGCTGCGATCACTACTGTATTGGCACAACAAGGTAAAGCAAAAGCTATGGCTTATGACAGCATCGACGCTGCTCCAGAAGAAAAAGAGCGCGGTATCACCATCAACACTGCTCACGTTGAGTACGAAACTGAAAACCGTCACTATGCTCACGTTGACTGCCCTGGTCACGCTGACTACGTGAAAAACATGATTACCGGTGCTGCTCAAATGGACGGCGCAATCCTGGTTGTATCCGCAGCTGACGGCCCAATGCCACAAACTCGCGAACACATCCTGCTGTCCAAACAAGTAGGCGTTCCTTACATCGTAGTATTCATGAACAAATGCGACATGGTTGACGATGAAGAGCTGTTGGAACTGGTTGAAATGGAAATCCGCGACCTGCTGTCCCAATACGAATTCCCAGGCGACGATACTCCAGTAATCAAAGGTTCCGCTAAAGAAGCTCTGGACAACCCAAGCGGCGAATGGGCTAAGAAAATCATCGAACTGATGGATGCAGTTGACTCTTACATCCCAACTCCAGAACGTGCAACTGACAAACCATTCCTGATGCCTGTAGAGGACGTATTCACCATCACTGGTCGTGGTACTGTTGCTACTGGTCGTGTAGAGCGCGGTGTTGTTAAAGTTGGTGACCAAGTAGAAATCATTGGTCTGGCTGAAGAAACTCGCACTACTACTGTAACTGGTGTTGAGATGTTCCGCAAACTGCTGGATCAAGCAGAAGCTGGTGACAACATCGGTGCCCTGCTGCGCGGTGTTGACCGTAAAGACATCGAGCGCGGACAATGCTTGGCAAAACCAGGTTCCGTTAAACCTTACACCAAGTTCAAAGCAGAAGTTTACGTTCTGTCCAAAGAAGAAGGTGGACGTCACACTCCTTTCTTCGCTAACTACCGTCCACAATTCTACTTCCGTACAACTGACGTAACAGGTATCATCCAACTGCCAGAAGGCGTTGAGATGGTAATGCCTGGCGACAACACTGAGTTCACTGTAGAACTGATCGCTCCAGTAGCGATGGAACAAGGTACTCGCTTCGCTATCCGCGAAGGTGGCCGTACAGTAGGCGCTGGTGTTGTAGCTTCCATCGAAGAGTAATTTCTTCAAACCGAAAACCCGACAGCCTCGTGTTGTCGGGTTTTTGCCTTTGATTGGTTATTTTCATAACTGCCATCAAAATGATTCAACCAGCCACTTTGAGGGATTGTGCTACAATACCTACAGGAATTGGATGGGGGAAATCAGATGAGAAACAAAGAACGATGGATGTACGCGATGTTGGCGGGGGTAGTGACGCTTTGGGGGTTGAATGTCGTCATGGTGAAGTATTTGACGATGTTTCCGCCCTTGTATGTGGCGGCAATCCGCATGACGCTTGCAGGTGTCGCATTATTGCCCATTGTTTATTATTATCGAAAAAAGCTGCAGATCGGGCGGATGAACTGGTTGCTGGCGGCAGGGATAGGAGCCAGCTCTATCGCCATGCACCAGGTGACGCTCGCGACCGGAGTGCAGTACACCTCGGCGGGAAATGCTTCGCTCATTCTAGGGTTAAATCCGCTGGCAACGGCGCTTCTGGCGATGTTGTTCCTGGGTGAGGGGATGTCTTGGCGCAAAGGGGCTGGGGTTGCCATCGGGTTTGCGGGAGTATTGATTGTGGTTGTATCCCAGCACGGCGGCATTCACGTAAACGGCTGGGGAGACGCGATCATGTTCTTTTCGATGCTGATGTATGTAACCGGGGGCTTGCTCATCCGCAAACTGGCCGTGCGTGGAGTTCCCGTCCTGCTGATCACGGCGCTGTCGCAGATGTTCGGCGTCCTGTTTCTCTGGTGTGCAGCTTTGGCCGTTCAGCCGGCTTCCTATTATATAGGGCTGGAAGTCACACCGTTCCAGTGGCTCGTGATTTTGACTTCTGCGATCTTGTCTACGGCGGTCGGGTCATTGGGATGGAATTACGGCATCCGTCAGCTGGGAGCGAGCAGAACTGCCGTGTTTTTGAACGGCATGCCTTTGGCCAGTTTGCTTTTCGCAGCGTTGTTTTTAGGCGAGAAGCTGCAGCTTGTTCATTTGCTCGCCCTGCTTATGATCGTAGCAGGTGTATACCTTGGCTCGGGCAGCCGGACAAAGCCTTCGCCGGCTATGACAGGAGTGCCTTCCAAATTGACGACAAAAGCGTAGGGGTTAGGGCCCTACGCTTCTTCTATTGGCTCCCATTGGTTAATCATATGGTGGGCAGTGAGGCGAAGTCTGTCGAAAATCTGCTCGCGAATGTCGCCGGTGATTCCGGCTTGAGTCATCGCTTTATCCATACAAGCGAGCCAGGCTGTCGCTTGTGCGGTCCCGATCGGAAAGCGCATGTGCCGTGCGCGCAGCATAGGGTGCCCGTGTATGTCTGAATACAGGGTAGGACCACCCAAAAACTGCGTGAGAAACTGATACTGCCTCTCCTTTACCGGCGTGAGATCTTCCGGAAACAATGGAGCAAGATCCGGGTGACGTTTCACATGATTATAAAAAATATCGACAAGACGCGCCAATGTTTCGGCGCCTCCGATCTGTTCGTACGGGGTTCGATTGTCTAAGGTCATCTGTGTGTTCCTCCTTCACGAGAACAAGTCCAACTATAAGTATAACGTCTTCCTTCTATATATAAACAGTCTGATCTGTAGACGGATTGATCGGTCAGTTGGCAGCCAATCCCGCTTGCCTTTCATGCGCTTTCTCGGTAAGATGGTCGAAGTGAGCCTGCCGCGCACAGGCTTGCTTGTACAAAAAAAGCATGGCAGCCTAAGAAAAAACTTGCGTTGCCCAATGCTATTTAGTACAATAGTGAATGTTGGTCATGGACTTGCGATGATGTGGGAGGTTGCTGACACACCCGGCCCCTTTGCCATGACCGGGGTGCAGGATATTTCCACGGAGAAATGTCTGTTTAGAAAATGGGCGAAAAAGGAGGGACTAAAATGGCAAAGCAAAAGATTCGTATTCGTTTGAAGGCGTATGATCACAAAATCCTGGATCAGTCTGCAGAAAAAATCGTAGACACTGCGAAGCGTTCCGGTGCAAATGTATCCGGTCCAATTCCACTCCCTACGGAGAAAGCTGTTTACACTATCCTGCGTGCGGTTCACAAGTACAAAGATTCTCGCGAGCAATTCGAGATGCGTACTCACAAACGTTTGATCGACATTTTGAATCCTACACCGCAAACAGTAGATGCTCTGATGCGTCTGGATCTGCCGTCCGGTGTGGACATCGAGATCAAACTGTAAGGTCCCAAAACGCGATACACGCGTAGGCGTTGTCTTGCCGGGCGCGTTATACCAAGCAACAAACCCTTAAAATAGCACCCCTGCGCATCGATGGGGACTTGATACAACATAAATGTTTTTGAAATAACTACAGGAGGTGGCACTAATGACCAAAGGAATCTTAGGGAAAAAACTTGGCATGACCCAAGTTTTTGGTCCGAACGGAGCAGCGATCGCTGTAACGGTCATCGAGGCTGGTCCAAACGTAGTTCTCCAAAAGAAAGACCTGGAGAATGACGGTTATGAAGCGATCCAAGTCGGCTTTGAAGACAAAAAAGAACAGCGCGCTAACAAACCGGAAAAGGGACACGCAGCGAAAGCTAACACTGCACCTAAGCGCTTCATTCGCGAAATCCGCGGAGTTAACCTCGCAGATTACGAGGTAGGTCAAGAGTTGAAAGCTGATATTTTTGCCGAGGGAGAAATCGTAGACGTTTCCGGCGTAACCAAGGGTAAAGGTTTCCAAGGTGCAATCAAACGTCACAACCAATCCCGCGGACCAATGGCTCACGGTTCCCGTTACCATCGCGGTCCAGGTTCCCTGGGTGCGATCGCGCCAAACCGTGTATTCAAAGGTCAAACTCTGCCAGGTCAAATGGGTGGCGACAACGTAACCATTCAAAACCTGGAAGTTGTGAAAGTAGATGCAGAACGCAACCTGATTCTCGTTAAAGGCTCCGTGCCTGGTCCGAAAAACAGCTTCGTGCTGGTATCGACGGCAGTCAAGAAGAACAAGTAAGGAAAGGAGGAACTGACATGCCGAAAGTAGCTCTTTATAACCAATCCGGTTCTCAAGTTGGCGAAATCGAGTTGGCAGACAGCGTGTTTGGTATCGAGCCTAACAACGCCGTACTGTTCGATGCGATCGTGATGCAGCAAGCATCCCAACGTCAAGGAACACATGATGTAAAGAACCGTTCTGAAGTACGTGGCGGTGGCCGCAAACCATGGCGCCAAAAAGGTACAGGCCGCGCACGCCAAGGTTCCATTCGTGCTCCACAATGGAAAGGTGGCGGCGTTGTATTCGGTCCGACTCCGCGCAAATACGGTTACAAACTGAACCGTAAAGTTCGCCGTCTGGCACTGAAATCCGCTCTGTCCTCCAAAGTTCAAAACAACGAACTGCTGGTACTGGATACTCTGAACTTCGCAGCTCCAAAAACCAAAGAAATGACGGCTGTTTTGAACAACCTGAAAGTAGACCGCAAAGTGCTGATCGTTACTTCCGAGTATGATCAAAACGTAGCGCTGTCTTCTCGCAACATCCCGGGAGCCAAATTCGTAGATGCTGCAGGCATTAACGTTCTGGACCTGGTTGCGCATGACAAAGTAATCGTGACGAAAGACGCGGTTGCGAAAGTAGAGGAGGTGCTCGCATAATGAAGAGCCTTCACGATGTAATCAAGCGCCCTGTCATTACCGAGCGCACCACTGACATGATGGCAGAGAAAAAGTACGTTTTTGAAGTACCTCTCAAAGCCAACAAAACCGAAATCAAACAAGCTGTTGAAAAAGTATTCGGCGTAAAAGTGGCAGCAGTCAACACCTCCCGTGTTCCTGCGAAACCAAAACGCTACGGAAAATACTCCGGTTACACATCTGAGTGGAAGAAAGCGATCGTTAAGCTGACTGATGACAGCAAAGAATTGGCCTTCTACGAGGGCGTATAACCTCGACGACTACCGAAAAGGAGGGTATTAACATGGGTATCAAAAAGTTTAAACCGACTTCTCCTGGTCGTCGCCAAATGACGGTTTCTACTTTCGAGGAGATCACCACTTCGACTCCCGAAAAATCCTTGCTGGCACCTCTTTCCAAAAAAGCTGGTCGCAACAACCAAGGTAGAATTACCGTTCGTCATCAAGGTGGCGGTCACAAACGTAAATACCGTATTATCGACTTCAAGCGCAACAAGGATGGCATCGTAGGTCGCGTTGCTACGATCGAGTACGATCCAAACCGTTCCGCTAACATCGCACTGATCAACTACGTTGACGGTGAAAAACGTTACATCCTCGCTCCGCACAACCTGAAAGTGGGCGACGAGATCGTATCCGGTGCAGATGCCGACATCAAAATCGGTAACGCGCTGCCTCTGGAAAAAATTCCTGTAGGTACTACGATCCACAACATCGAGCTGAAACCTGGCAAAGGCGGCCAACTGGTTCGCGCTGCTGGTGCATCCGCTCAATTGCTCGGCCGCGATGGCGAGTTCGTAATCGTACGCCTGTCTTCCGGTGAAACCCGCCGCATCCACAACGTATGCCGCGCTACCATCGGTCAAGTAGGTAACCTGGATCATGAACTGCTGAACATCGGTAAAGCAGGTCGTTCCCGTTGGTTGGGTATTCGTCCAACTGTTCGCGGTAGCGTGATGAACCCGAACGATCACCCGCACGGTGGTGGTGAAGGCCGCGCTCCAATCGGACGTAAAGCACCTGTTACTCCTTGGGGTAAACCAACTCTGGGTCTCAAGACTCGCAAGAAGAAGAACAAATCCGATCAATACATTATCCGCCGTCGCAAGAAGTAAGCTAGGCTGATACTATAACCGAACGCCATTGGCGAAGGGAGGTTCACTAATGGGACGTAGCTTGAAAAAGGGTCCTTTCGTGGATGACCACTTGATGAAAAAAGTTGACGAGCAAAATGAAAAGAACGAGAAGCGCGTGATCAAAACCTGGTCCCGCCGTTCCACCATCTTCCCTCAGTTCGTAGGACATACTTTTGCTGTGTACGATGGCCGTAAACACGTACCAGTGTATGTTACGGAAGACATGGTCGGTCATAAATTGGGTGAATTCGCACCAACTCGTACCTTCAAGGGTCACGTCGACAACGACAAGAAATCCAAGAAGCGCTAATTTTCTCTTGAGAGAGAGGAGGTACAAAGATGGAAGCAAAAGCAGTTGCTCGCAATATTCGCATCGCGTCTCGTAAAGTTCGCCTGGTGGTAGACTTGATCAGAGGCAAGCAAGTCGGTGAAGCGCTGGCGATCCTGAAACACACGCCAAAAGCAGCTTCTCCAGTTGTTGAAAAGCTCCTGAAGTCGGCTATTGCAAACGCTGAGCACAACTACGAGCTGGACCCAAACAACCTCGTAGTGAGCAAAATCTTCGTAGACCAAGGTCCTACGTTGAAGCGTTTCCGTCCGCGCGCTATGGGCCGCGCCAGCCGCATCCATAAACGCACGAGCCACATCACAGTGGTACTAAACGAGAAATAAGGAGGGATTACGTGTGGGTCAAAAGGTAAGCCCGGTCGGTCTTCGTATCGGTGTCATTCGTGACTGGGAGTCCAAATGGTACGCTGACAAGGACTTCGCGACACTGTTGCATGAAGACTTGAAAATCCGCAAGTTTGTAAAAGGGCGTCTGAAAGATGCTGCAGTATCCACAATCGAAATCGAACGCGCTGCAAATCGCGTAAACGTTACGATTCACACCGCTAAGCCTGGTATGGTAATTGGTAAAGGTGGAGCAGAGGTTGAAACCCTGCGCAAAGCTTTGACTGATCTGACCGGCAAACGCGTTCACATCAACATCAACGAAGTAAAACGTCCGGATCTGGATGCTACTCTGGTAGCTGAAAACATTGCACGCCAACTGGAAAACCGCATTTCCTTCCGCCGTGCGCAAAAGCAATCGATCACTCGTACGCTGCGCGCAGGTGCTAAAGGTATCAAAACCTTGGTTAGCGGTCGCCTTGGCGGTGCTGACATCGCACGTTCTGAAGGTTACAGCGAGGGTACTGTTCCGCTTCACACACTGCGTGCTGACATCGACTACGGTACTGCAGAAGCGCATACTACTTATGGTCGTATCGGTGTAAAAGTGTGGATCTACCGTGGAGAAGTCCTTCCAGCGAGAAAGAACGTCGCTACTGAGGAAGGAGGCAAGTAATCATGTTGACGCCAAAACGCGTGAAACACCGTAAACAACACCGCGGGAAAATGCATGGTAATGCTAAAGGCGGTACTACTGTTGCGTTCGGTGAATACGGATTGCAAGCATTGGAGCCATCTTGGGTAACGAACCGTCAGATCGAGGCTGCTCGTATCGCGATGACCCGTTACATCAAACGTGGCGGTAAAGTATGGATCAAAATTTTCCCTGATAAACCAGTAACACAAAAACCGCTTGAAGTACGGATGGGTTCCGGTAAAGGTTCTCCTGAGAAATGGGTAGCGGTAGTGAAACCAGGCAAGATCATGTTTGAACTTGCCGGCGTTCCTGAAGAAGTCGCTCGCGAAGCTATGCGTCTGGCTATGCACAAACTGCCGATCAAGTGCAAGTTCGTGAAGCGTGAAGAAGTGGGTGGTGACGCACATGAAGGCTAATGAGTTCCGTAATTTGACCACTGCCGAGATCGAACAAAACGTGGCTTCTTTGAAAGAAGAGTTGTTCAACCTTCGTTTCCAGCTGGCTACGGGTCAACTCGAAACCACATCTCGCATCAAACAAGTGCGTAAGGATATCGCACGTGCGAAAACCATCCTGCGCCAGAGAGAATTGGGAATCGGCTAATTATAGGAAGGAGGTTTGAACGATGACCGCAGAACGCAATATGCGTCGAACAGTTACTGGTCGCGTTGTTTCCGACAAAATGGATAAAACCATTGTTGTTCTCGTTGAAACTTACAAGACTCACCCACTGTACGGCAAACGCGTGAAGTACTCCAAAAAGTTCAAGGCTCACGACGAGAACAACACGGCAAAAGTGGGCGACATCGTAGAAATCATGGAAACTCGCCCATTGTCCAAAGACAAACGTTTCCGCCTGGTACGTATCGTCGAAGAGGCAGTAATCGTATAAGTCAGATTTTCGGATATCAATTCCGAAAGGAGGAACAGTAAATGATCCAAACTCAGACGAGATTGGCTGTTGCTGACAACTCCGGTGCAAAGGAACTCATGTGCATCAAGGTTCTGGGTGGTTCCGGTCGCAAAACGGCGAACATCGGTGATGTTATCGTGTGCTCCGTTAAATCCGCTACACCCGGCGGCGTTGTCAAGAAAGGTCAAGTAGTTAAAGCTGTTGTAGTACGCACAGTGAGCGGCGTTCGTCGTCAGGATGGTTCTTACATCCGTTTTGATGAAAATGCAGCTGTAGTCATCAAAGAAGATAAGTCCCCTCGTGGTACCCGTATCTTTGGACCTGTGGCTCGTGAGCTCCGCGAGAAGGATTTCATGAAGATCATCTCTCTGGCTCCAGAGGTTATCTAATTGAACGGAAAAACTCAGGCAGTTTGTTCGATAGGAGGTGCACCAGGCGATGCACGTTAAAAAAGGCGACACTGTTATCGTAATTGCGGGTAAAGATAAAGGCAAAAAAGGTCGCGTTCTCGCTGCTTATCCGAAAAAAGAACGCGTTCTGGTTGAAGGTATCAACCTCATTAAGAAACATACCCGTCCGTCCCAAGCCAACCCGCAAGGTGGCATTGTGACTCAAGAAGCGGCTATTCACGTTTCCAACGTATCTTTGATCGATCCGAAGACCGGAAAAGCTACTCGCATCGGTTACAAAGTATTGGAGAACGGCAAGAAAGTTCGGTACGCGAAAAAGTCTGGCGAAGTAATCGACAAGTAGTCAGGTTGGAAAGGAGGATGTCCTTAGATGGCAGCAAGACTGAAAGAAAAGTATACCAATGAGATCGTGCCTAGCTTGATGAGCAAGTTCAACTACACTTCCATCATGCAAGTGCCGAAAGTCGAAAAGATCATCATCAACATGGGTGTAGGCGAAGCAGTTGCTAACGCTAAAACCTTGGATTCTGCTGTAGAAGACCTGCAATTGATCGCTGGTCAAAAACCAGTAGTAACACGTGCTAAGAAATCCATCGCTGGTTTCAAACTGCGTGAAGGTATGCCGATCGGTGCGAAGGTTACTCTGCGCGGCGAGCGTATGTACCACTTCCTCGACAAGTTGATGAACGTATCTCTTCCGCGTGTCCGTGACTTCCGTGGAGTTTCCTCCAAGGCATTTGACGGCCGTGGTAACTACACACTTGGTCTGAAGGAACAACTGATCTTCCCTGAGATCGAGTATGATAAAATTGACAAGGTTCGCGGTATGGACATCGTTATCGTCACTTCCGCGAAAACGGATGAGGAAGCACGTCAACTGCTGACTGAAATGGGTATGCCATTCCGTAAATAAACCCACTCGTAAGGAGGGAAGAATGTGGCAAAGAAATCAATGATCATCAAGCAACAACGGCAGCCGAAGTTCGCAGTACGCGCGTACACTCGTTGCGAGCGTTGCGGACGTCCTCACTCCGTATTGCGCAAATTCAAACTCTGCCGTATTTGCTTCCGTGAACTTGCTTATAAAGGTCAAATTCCAGGCGTGAAAAAAGCAAGCTGGTAATTTGAAACGGGAAGGAGGTTTTCTCTCATGGTTATGACTGATCCAATCGCAGATATGCTGACTCGTATTCGTAACGCCAACATGGTTCGCCACGAGAAAGTGGAAATCCCGGCGTCCACCATCAAGAAGGAAATCGCACGCATTCTGAAGGAAGAAGGTTTCATCCGTGATGCAGAGTTTGTTGAAGACAACAAACAAGGTATCATCCGCGTATTCCTGAAATATGGTGCTGATAACGAACGTGTCATCACAGGTCTGAAACGTATCTCCAAACCTGGGCTTCGTGTTTACGCAAAACACAATGAAATTCCTAAGGTTCTGGGTGGCCTCGGTTGCGCGATCATCTCCACATCCAATGGCGTAATGACGGACAAGCAAGCTCGTCAAGCAGCTGTCGGCGGAGAAGTTCTTGCATACGTTTGGTAATTTAACAGATTGAAATAGCACAGGAGGTGCACCACATGTCTCGTGTCGGTAGAAAACCGATCGTGGTCCCTGCAGGCGTTACCCTCACTCTGAACGGTACTGAGCTGACGGTAAAGGGCCCTAAGGGTCAACTCGTTCGTAACTTTCATGAAGATATCAAAATCAACATTGCTGAGAACGAAGTAGTCGTAGAACGTCCTAGCGACAACAAACTGCATCGTTCCCTTCACGGTACGACTCGTGCGCTGATTGCCAACATGGTAAAAGGCGTATCGGAAGGCTTTACCCGCACTCTGGAGCTGGTCGGTGTAGGTTACCGTGCAGCGAAATCCGGAAACGGCGTAACACTGTCTCTCGGTTTCTCCCACCCGGTTGAAATCACACCGGAAGCCGGCATTGAAATCGAAGTGCCAAACCAAACCACTCTGGTGGTTAAAGGGATCAACAAAGAGCGCGTAGGTCAAGTTGCCGCTGAAATCCGTGCACTGCGCAAACCTGAGCCATACAAAGGCAAAGGGATCAAGTACAGTGACGAAGTGGTTCGTCGTAAAGAAGGTAAAAAAGGTAAATAAGCTCGTTAGCTTCATGAGAAAGGAGGCCGCTTAATGTTTACGAAAGCTGATAAAAACAAAGCTCGGAAAAAACGTCATCTGCGTATCCGCAGACGCGTGATCGGTACTGCGCTGCGTCCGCGCCTGAACGTGTTCCGTTCTTCCAAGCACATCTACGCTCAACTGATTGATGATGCGACTGGTGTAACTTTGGCATCTGCATCTTCTCTGGATAAAGAGCTGGGCCTGAAAAACGGCGCTAACGTAGAAGCTGCTACAGCAGTTGGTACGCTGATCGCTAAGCGTGCTCAAGAAAAAGGTACAACTGAAGTGATTTTTGACCGCGGCGGTTACATTTATCATGGACGTATTAAAGCACTGGCAGAAGCAGCTCGCGAAGCTGGACTGCAATTCTAACAACAAGGAGGGTAAGGAATGCGTATCGACCCTAGCAAATTAGAGCTCGAAGAAAAAGTAGTCGCTGTTAACCGTGTAGCAAAGACGGTTAAGGGTGGACGTCGCATGAGCTTCAGCGCCCTGGTTGTTGTGGGTGACCGTAACGGCCACGTAGGTGCTGGTATGGGTAAAGCTCAAGAAGTTCCAGACGCCATTCGCAAAGCGATTGACGACGCTAAGAAAAAATTGATCCGTGTACCAATGAGAGGAACAACTGTTCCGCACGAAGTTCTGTGCCAATTTGGTGCTGGTAAAGTTCTCATCAAGCCTGCTTCCGCTGGTACTGGTGTAATCGCGGGTGGACCTATCCGTGCCGTACTCGAACTGGCCGGTGTAGGCGACGTTTTGAGTAAGTCTCTTGGTTCCAACAATCCTATCAACATGGTCAACGCTACGCTGGAAGGCCTGAGCCGTCTGAAAACAGCGGAAGAAGTCGCGAAATTGCGCGGTAAGACTGTTGACGAGTTGCTGGGTTAATAAGGGAGGGAATGAACATGGCAAAATTGCAAATCACCCTCACACGCAGCCTGATCGGACGTCCAGTAGGACAACAAGAAACCGTAAAAGCACTGGGGCTTCGCAAAATCAACTCCACTGTAGTGAAAGAAGATAACGCTGCAATCCGTGGAATGGTTTTTAAAGTGAAACACCTGGTAGACGTAAAAGAAGTATAATTGAACATCTCAAGAGTTAGGAGGTGCAACGTATGAAATTGCATGAACTGCAACCTGCAGAAGGTTCCCGTCACACTCGTAAGCGCATCGGTCGCGGTATCGGTAGCGGCACTGGCAAAACTGCCGGTAAAGGTCACAAAGGTCAAAACGCTCGTTCCGGCGGTGGTGTACGCCCTGGTTTCGAGGGTGGTCAAAACCCATTGTACCGTCGTCTGCCTAAGCGCGGTTTCACTAACATCAGCCGCAAAGAATTTGCGATTGTTAGTCTGGATGCGCTGAACCGTTTTGAAGAGGGTACTGTAGTAACGCCTGAGTTGCTGAAAGAAGCTGGTGTTATCAGTGCGCTGCGCGACGGAGTTAAGGTTCTTGCTAACGGCGAACTGAAAGTGAAGCTGACTGTAAAAGCTCACAAGTTCTCCGGAGCTGCTGCTGAGAAGATCGCACAAGTCGGTGGAACAACCGAGGTGATCTAATGTTAGCGTCCTTAACTAACATTTTTAAAATTAGTGACCTGCGTCGCAAAATCTTGTTTACGCTCATGATGCTGGTAGTCTTCCGGATCGGAAGCTTCGTACCTGTCCCTAACGTAAACGTCGAGTTGTTTAAGCAAAACACAAACCATTTGCTTGGTATGTTGGATACCTTCTCCGGAGGGGCGCTGAAAAACTTCTCGATCTTTGCGATGGGAATCATGCCGTATATTACGGCATCGATTATCATGCAGCTGCTGTCGATGGACGTTATCCCAAAGCTTACGCAATGGGCACGTGAAGGCGAGGTTGGTCGACGCAAGATCGCTACGGTTACCCGCTATGGTACGATTGTCCTTGGTGCGATTCAATCGGTCGGGATGACAATCGGATTCAACAATATGGCGCCTGGCTTGCTCAAGGATACGTCCGTGGGCAGCTATGCTCTCATTGCGTTGTCACTGACGGCAGGTACCGCGTTCTTGATGTGGATGGGTGAACAGATTACTGAGAAAGGAATCGGTAACGGGATCTCAATCCTGATCGTTTCCGGTATCATCGCGAACATCCATAACGGTGTTGCGACGATTTACTCGACTCAGTTTGCTGATCCATCCCAAAACATTTTCTTCAGCATCGTTAAAGTTGTGATTATCCTCGTGGTGATCCTCGCGATTGTTGTCGGGGTTATCTTTATGCAGCAAGGTGTGCGCAAGATTCCGGTGCAATATGCCAAGCGCGTGGTTGGACGGAAAATGTACGGTGGTCAATCTACCCACATTCCACTGAAAATCAACTCTGCTGGTGTTATTCCGGTTATCTTCTCCATCTCGCTCGTGATTTTCCCTTCGACAATCGCCCAGTTCTGGGTTGACCAGTCCGGAACAGGCATTGCCAACTGGATTTATCAAAACTTCCAAGTTAGTGCACCGCTTGGAATGGTGCTGTACGCCATCTTGATTATCGGGTTTACTTATTTCTATACCTTTGTACAGATGAATCCTGTGCAAATGGCAGAGAACATGAGGAAAAACGGCGGTTACATTCCTGGTATTCGACCTGGTAAAAACACTGAGGTGTACATTACACGTACGTTGAACCGTTTGACATTGGCAGGCGCTCTCTTCTTGATGCTGATTTCCATCTTGCCGTTCTTCTTCAGCAAGCTGGCGAATCTGCCGCAGTCGATTTACATCGGCGGCACTTCGCTCTTGATCGTAATCGGGGTTTCCCTGGATACGATGAAACAGATCGAAAGCCAGATGATCAAGCGCCACTACCAAGGGTTCATCAAGTAATACCTATGTTTTTACAGGAAAAGTCTCTGTGCTTTTCTTTATGGGACGGAGGGAATGGACGTGAATATCATTCTGATGGGACTGCCTGGCGCCGGGAAAGGTACACAGGCAGAACGAATTGTTGAAGAGTTTGCCATCCCGCACATTTCGACTGGTGATATGTTCCGGGCTGCGGTCAAAAATGAAACGCCGCTCGGACTTCAGGCAAAGTCCTACATGGATAAAGGTCTGCTCGTTCCTGATGAGGTCGTCATCGGGATTGTGCGGGAACGTCTGTCGATGGACGACTGCGAAAAAGGATTCCTGCTCGATGGGTTCCCTCGCACTGTTCCGCAGGCAGAAGCGTTGACAGCTACTTTAAAGGAACTGGGACGCGATATTGATCATGTGATTCATATCAACGTTCGTCGGGAACTGCTGATTGAACGTCTGACCGGTCGCTGGATCTGCCCGGTTTGCGGAGCTAGCTATCATACGATGTTCAACCCTCCGAAAGAGGCTGGCGTGTGTGACAAAGATGGTGGCAAACTGTATCAGCGTGATGACGACAAGCCGGAAGTGGTAGCACAACGTCTGGATGTCAACATCGCACAGACGCAGCCGCTCATCGATTATTACTCCGCTCAGGGGCTCCTGCGTGATATCAATGGGGAACAAGATATCCAGGTAGTGTTTGCGGAAATTACGTCCTTGCTAAGAGGGTAATTGCAAATGATTATCCTGAAGTCGAAAGCAGAACTTGAGGTTATGCGCGAAGCTGGTCGGATCGTTGCACTCACCCATCAAGAACTGGCCAAGGCGATCAAGCCTGGTGTCACGACAAAGCAACTCGACGAAATTGCCGAGACGTTTATCCGTAGCATGGGAGCAATTCCATCGTTTAAAGGCTACGGTGGCTTTCCAGGAAGTATCTGTGCTTCAGTCAATGAAGAACTCGTACACGGGATCCCAGGAAAACGGGTATTACAAGAGGGAGACATCATCAGCTTGGACATCGGGGCTCAGTTTGAAGGGTTCCATGGAGACTCCGCTTGGACGTATCCGGTAGGTACGATTTCTGCAGAAAATGAGAAGCTGTTGCGGGTGACAGAAGAGTCGTTGTACAAGGGGCTTGAAAAGGCTGTTCCGGGTGCAAGACTGTCTGATATCTCACATGCCATTCAGGTTCATGCAGAAGCTGCCGGCTTCACTCTCGTTCGCGAGTACGTGGGGCATGGGATTGGGCAAAACTTGCACGAAGATCCGCAGGTTCCTAACTACGGGCCTCCCGGTCGGGGGCCACGGTTGAAACCGGGCATGGTGTTGGCAATTGAGCCAATGGTAAATGCCGGCGAACGTTATGTCCGCACATTGGAGGACAATTGGACGGTAGTTACAGTGGATCGGAAAACATGTGCTCATTTTGAACACACCATCGCGATTACGGAAGATGGCTATGAGATTTTTACACGGGTGTAAGCGGGAATTCCTCTTGTTTGGAATTGTCGTCCAACGTGTCGACGATAAGTTCGTTGTGTGATCATTTCGCAAAACTCATGGTCTGACTGAAGAGCAGAAGAAAGGAGAGTTTACCATGGCAAAAGATGATGTAATTGAGGTAGAAGGTACGGTAATCGAACCTTTGCCGAATGCTATGTTCCGGGTAGAATTAGAGAACGGACACAAGATCCTGGCTCACGTTTCCGGGAAAATCCGCATGCACTTTATCCGTATCCTGCCTGGGGATAAAGTAACTGTTGAACTGTCGCCGTACGACTTGACCCGCGGACGTATTACGTACCGCTATAAATAGTTTGTAAAACCCCTAGAAAAGGGAGGCAAGAACCATGAAAGTGAGACCTTCGGTTAAACCGATCTGCGAGAAATGCAAGGTCATCCGTCGCAGGGGTAATGTAATGGTTATTTGTGAAAATCCTAAGCATAAGCAAAAACAAGGGTAAACAAGGAGGTGCTTTTTACACATGGCACGTATTGCAGGCGTTGACTTGCCTCGCGAAAAACGCGTTGAAGTCGCTCTTACCTACATCTTTGGTATTGGCCGCCCCACGTCTCAAAAAATTCTGTCCGCCACTGGCGTAGATGTGAACACTCGTGTTCGCGATCTGACAGAAGACGAAGTTGCTAAACTTCGTGAGTACATCGACAAAAACGTCAAGGTGGAAGGCGATCTCCGTCGTGAGATCTCCCTGAACATCAAGCGTCTGATGGAAATCGGCTGCTTCCGTGGCATTCGTCATCGTCGTGGACTTCCGGTTCGCGGCCAACGCACTAAAACAAATGCTCGTACGCGCAAAGGCCCACGCCGTACAGTAGCTAACAAGAAGAAGTAAAGGAGGGTAATCTGACATGGCGAAAAGAAAACAGGCTACAGCTACACGTACCCGTCGTCGTGATCGCAAAAATGTGGAAGTCGGCGTAGCACATATCCGCTCCACATTCAACAACACGATTGTGACGATCACTGACCCGCACGGAAACGCGATCTCTTGGTCCAGTGCTGGTGCCCTCGGTTTCAAGGGTTCCCGCAAAAGCACTCCGTTTGCTGCGCAAATGGCTGCTGAAGCGGCTGCTCGTGTTGCGATGGAACACGGCATGCGTTCTCTTGAAGTATCTGTAAAAGGCCCAGGTGCTGGTCGTGAAGCTGCGATCCGTTCCCTGCAAGCTGCTGGTCTTGAAGTGAACGTGATTAAAGACGTGACACCGATTCCGCACAACGGTTGCCGTCCACCAAAACGTCGCCGCGTGTAACTGGTTTATATTGTTCAGAACATGTCCATACTAGAATGGTAAATTCTGATTTATAGCTTGTCATGCACGCAAACGGTAAACCGCCGGGGAAATTCCTGAGTGGGCACGTATGCGGCCCACCCAAGGATTTCGACGTTTTGAAGGAGGGTTTGTTTAATGATAGAAATAGAAAAACCAAAAATCGAGGTTGTGGAAGTTAGCGACGACAACTCGTATGGAAAGTTTGTTGTAGAACCTCTGGAGCGTGGCTACGGAACAACCCTTGGCAACTCGCTGAGACGAATCCTTCTTTCGTCTTTGCCGGGAGCTGCGGTTCGTACCGTGCAAATCGACGGAGTTCTGCACGAATTTTCTACAGTAGAAGGCGTCGTTGAAGATGTAACCGAGATCATCCTGAACATCAAAGGCTTGGCGCTGAAGATCCATTCCGATGAAGAAAAAGTAATCGAGATCGATGCAGAAGGCGAAGGCGTTGTCAAAGCGGGAGATATCCGTGCTGACAGTGATGTGGAGGTCTTAAACCCTGATCTTCATATTGCAACGTTGGCCAATGGCGGTCGTCTGCACATCCGCATGACAGCTGGACGTGGTCGTGGTTATGTTCAATCTGATGCAAACAAAACGGAAGACATGCCAATCGGCGTGATTCCGATTGATTCGATCTACACGCCAATCAAGCGCGTTAACTATCAAGTGGAAAATACCCGTGTCGGGCAAATGACCAACTATGACAAGTTGACCCTTGAGGTTTGGGCAAACGGCAGCATCAGCCCGGAAGAAGCCGTTAGCCTTGGCGCCAAAATCATGACGGAGCACCTGAACCTGTTCGTCGGTCTGACCGACGAGGCGAAAGATGCAGAAATCATGGTGGAAAAGGAAGAAGACAAGAAAGAAAAGGTACTCGAGATGACGATCGAGGAGCTGGATCTTTCTGTTCGTTCCTACAACTGCTTGAAGCGTGCCGGTATCAACACCGTGCAAGAGCTGACGCAGAAGACCGAAGAGGACATGATGAAAGTGCGCAACCTGGGACGCAAATCTCTGGAAGAAGTTCAAGAAAAGTTGGCTGAGTTGGGTCTTTCCCTCCGCAGCGACGACTAGAGACAGCAGGATACCCTTTGGCACGCTCTGTTCTCTCGAGTAAGTCCCCTCTTTGGGGGATTACAGATCTGGCTGGGTGATCGCAGAGCAATCTGCGAAGAATAGCCAGCGCGAAAAGGGAGGTAAGAACATGGCACACCGTAAATTGGGTCGTCGTAGCGATGCTCGTAAAGCGCTGTTCCGCGACTTGGTAACTGACCTGATCATCAACGAGCGCATCGAAACTACTGAGATGAAGGCGAAAGAACTCCGCCCAATCGCTGAGAAAATGATTACTCTCGCGAAACGTGGCGATCTGCACGCTCGTCGTCAAGTAGCTGCTTTCGTTCGCAAAGAAGTAGCGAACGCAGAAGGCCGCGATGCAGTTCAAAAACTGTTCGATGAATTGGCTCCTCGCTTCAAAGAGCGCAACGGCGGATACACTCGTATCCTGAAAGCCGGCCCTCGTCGTGGCGACGCTGCACCAATGGCTTACATCGAATTCGTTTAATAGGTCCATACAATCTGGTCGTTTCATCAAGGGTATGGGACTCGTGCCATGACCCGGAAACAACCGCGAAAAGGGTGGGGGCAGATCTGGTCATAGGCTGGACTCTGATTCAACCCTTTTTTCCTTATGTACAGATATAAGGGAGTATGGTCTGTGGTTCATTTCCTTGTGAAGGCTGGGGAGGATGTGAACGCCTCATGAGTGAGGAGAGTTTGCTGGCATTACGCCATGTCTCGTTCTCGTACGAAGGGGAAGAGCGGGTGCCGGTGCTCAAAAGCGTTGACCTGACGATCGAGAAAGGCTCGTTTGTATCCATCCTGGGACACAATGGATCGGGCAAGTCCACGATGGCGAAGCTGATGAACGCATTGCTTTTGCCAGAGGAAGGAACGATCCTCGTCAGCGGCATTGACACCCGGGATGGGGAGATGCTGTGGGAAGTGCGCCGTCATGTCGGAATGGTCTTTCAAAACCCGGACAATCAGATTGTCGGAGCTACCGTCGAGGACGATGTGGCGTTTGGCCTGGAAAACATGGGGGTAGACCCACAGGAGATGCGCAAACGGATTGATGAGGCCCTGCACGCGGTCGGGATGGAGAAGTACAGGACGACGCAGCCCTACCGGTTGTCAGGGGGACAAAAGCAGCGCATCGCCATCGCGGGAATTATGGCGATGCGGCCATCTGCCATCATTTTGGATGAAGCGACGGCGATGCTCGATCCCCAGGGCAGACAGGAAGTGATGCTGCTCGCTCGCCGTCTTAATCGGGAAGAGGGCATTACCATTATCAACATTACGCATTTCCCCGAGGAAGCGGTCTTTTCCGACCACGTGACGGTCATGAATGCGGGAGAAGTTCTGATGGAAGGGACGCCCCATGACGTGTTCAGCCAGGTAGAACGGTTGCAGGCAGCAGGGCTGGATGTGCCTTTTGCCGTTCGGGTGCGTCATGAGCTGGCGGCCCAGGGAATCAATCTCCCGTTTGTACTGCACCAAGAGGAGCTGGTGGAGCACGTATGCAGATTACTTTCGACCAGGTAAGTCATATATACGGCAGAGGAACGCCATTTGAACGGCTCGCTTTGCAGGACGTCTCTTTGACGATTCCGTCCGGTTCCTTTGTCGGCATTATCGGGCAGACCGGCTCCGGCAAGTCCACGCTGATCCAGCATCTGAACGGGCTCCTTGCCCCCACGTCCGGACGGATCTTGCTCGGGGATGTGGAAATTACCCCGACCCGGCGTTTGCCCCATGCGAAGCGCCGTGAGATCGGGCTGGTCTTTCAGTACCCCGAGCACCAGCTGTTCGAGGAAACCGTGGCCAAGGACGTCGCGTTCGGACCGCTGAATTTTGATTTGCCCCCGGACATGGTCGAATCGCGGACGCGGGAGTCGTTGGAAATCGTCGGGCTTGACTATGAAGCCGTCAAGGACCGCTCCCCGTTTCAGTTGAGCGGCGGGCAAATGCGGCGGGTGGCGATCGCAGGCGTTTTGGCCTTGCAGCCGAAAGTGCTGGTATTGGATGAACCGACAGCCGGTTTGGACCCTGCAGGGCGCAAGGCGATTCTGGAGGGGATCTACCGCATTCACCGGGAGCAGCGGCTGACGACTTTGCTCGTCACGCACAGCATGGAGGAAGCGGCGCGGTACGCCGATTATTTGCTGGTGATGGCAGGAGGGCAGGTCGCGCTGGAGGGGACGCCGCAGGACGTATTCCAGCAGGCTGATCTGCTGAAACAGTTATCTCTGGATGTGCCGGAAACTGTCGCGATGGTTTCCCGGCTGAATCAATTGTTGCCGGACAGCGAACATTTGCCGCTCTCCCTTTATCGGGAAGAAGAGCTGATTGGCCATCTGCTGGAACGGCTGTCCGTGCCAAAGGAGCGTTAGGCATGCTGCAAAACATTGCCATTGGTCAATACGTGCCGGGACAGTCCTTTCTCCACCGCGCGGACCCGCGAAGCAAATTGCTCTTTATCATTCTTTTTGCCACTTTGGTCTTTTTGGCGAACAACACGGTGACGTACGCGGTGCTGGTCGTGTTTTCGCTGTTCGTAGCGCTGCTGTCCCGGCTTTCGCTCGGCTATATTTTGAAGAGCCTGAAGCCGGTCTGGATCTTGATCCTGTTTACGGTTGTCCTGCAGGTGTTTATCACAAAAGGCGGAGCCGTCTACTATCAATGGGGAAGCTTTACCATCGAGGAAGAGGGAGTGCGGCAAGCGATCTTTATTTCCCTGCGGTTGGGGCTGCTCGTGCTGATCAGTTCCTTTCTGACATTGACGACATCCCCCATTGATTTGACTGAAGGGCTGGAGCGTTTGCTGGGGCCGTTTGGGCGCATCGGGGTACCCGTCCATGAAATTGCGCTCATGATGTCGATTGCCCTGCGCTTTATTCCGACGCTGATGGAGGAGACGGACAAGATCATCAAGGCACAGACTGCTCGCGGAGCTGACTTTACCAGCGGCAACCTCGTTCGCCGTGCGAAAAATCTCGTTCCGATCGCGATCCCGCTGTTCGTCAGCGCGTTCCGCCGTGCAGAGGAGTTGGCACTTGCGATGGAGGCTCGCGGATACCGGGGCGGAGTCGGGAGAACGAGGCTGAACAAGCTCGCCTTTTCCTGGCGCGATGTTTGCGTCGCTGTTGCAGGGGTTGTACTGGTGGGCGTGATAGGGTGGTGGCGTACTTGAGACGGCTGAAATGTGTAGTAGCTTATGACGGTACCGATTTTAGCGGCTTTCAGGTGCAGCCAGATCAGGTGACGGTGCAGGGAGAGATCGAAGCGGCTTTGCAGCGGGTAACAGGCGAGCAGATTCAAATATCCGGCTCCGGACGAACGGACGCCGGTGTTCACGCGCGCGGCCAGGTCATTCATTTCGATACGGCCAGCAGCATCCCGCTGGAAAAATGGGGATTTGTGCTGAACAATCAGCTGCCAGGCTCGATTGTCGTTCGCTCGGTCGAAGAGGTGCCGGATACGTTTCACGCCCGCTTTGACGTGCAGGTAAAAGAGTACCGCTACTGTATCGACAACAATCCGGTTGCCGATGTATTTCGCCATCGATACGCGGATCACATCCGTTTTCCGCTCGATGTTGCGGCGATGCAGCAGGCTGCCCGCCATTTGGTCGGCGAGCACGACTTCACCTCGTTCTGTTCGGCGAAGACTTTTGTGGAGGACAAGGTCCGTACGATTTACAGTCTTTCTGTCGAGCGGCTGGGGAATGAAGTGTGGGTGATCTGCCGGGGCAACGGTTTTTTGTACAACATGGTGAGGATCATCGTAGGTACGCTGGTGGAAGTTGGACAGGGCAAACGCCACCCCGATGAGCTGCGGGACATTCTTGCTGCCTGCGACCGGGAGAGGGCGGGGAAAACCGCTCCAGCCAAAGGGCTAACCATGTGGGAAGTCATCTACTGACGACGTAATTTCCAGTTAATAGAGCGAGTGAAGGCTCTTGACTATGACCCTTTGATTGTAGTACGATAATCCTTGGTATTTTAACCCCGCTAGCCCCACTCTAGCCCCGGGATTGAAAGACAAGATCGTGATGAAACACCTGGAAGTGTTGCTCACCCGTTACGCAGCATCACTTTCCATTGCAAGTTTCAGCTGTGTTGTTTTACAAGTAAATGTGAAATGTGCAAGGTAAGATACTTAGGAGGGACAAACATGCGTACCACATATATGGCGAAACCGCTCGAAGTTGAGCGTAAATGGTACATCGTTGACGCAGAAGGTCAAACGCTGGGCCGCCTGGCTAGCGAAGTAGCTTCGATTCTGCGCGGCAAACTGAAACCGGAATTCACTCCTCACGTTGATACTGGCGATTTCGTAATCGTGATCAATGCTGACAAAGTGAAACTGACTGGTAAAAAACTGCAAGACAAAATCTACTACACTCACTCCCTGTATCCAGGTGGTTTGAAAAAGACCACTGCTGGTGACATGCTGAACAAAAAACCAGCTCGCATGTTTGAACTGGCTGTAAAAGGCATGCTGCCGAAAAACAGCCTGGGACGTCAAATGTTCACCAAGCTGAAAGTATACGCTGGTACTGAACATCCGCACGCAGCGCAAAAACCAGAAGTATGGCAAATTCGCGGTTAAGGTAAAGGGAGGAAATATACGTGGCACAAGTACAATACTACGGTACAGGTCGTCGTAAGCACTCCGTTGCACGTGTTCGCCTGGTTCCAGGTGAAGGTCGCATTGTGATCAACAAACGTGACATGGACACTTACTTTGGTTTGGAAACACTGAAACTGATTGTAAAACAACCACTCGTTCTGACTGAAACCCTCGGTCGTTACGATGTTCTCGTAAACGTAAACGGCGGCGGAACCACTGGTCAAGCTGGTGCAATCCGTCACGGTGTGGCTCGCGCTCTGCTGAAAGCAGATCCGGAACTGCGCGGCGCTCTGAAACGCGCTGGCTTCCTGACTCGCGACCCTCGTATGAAAGAGCGTAAAAAGTACGGCTTGAAAGCTGCTCGTCGCGCTCCTCAATTCTCCAAACGCTAATTGTTGTGCGTACAAGGCTCTCGAACCTTTTGGTTTGGGGGTCTTTTTTCATGCTTTCCGCTGGCTCCCTTTGCCGACTCGCTGTTTTCGCGTGGAATATTTGCCCATGTCTGTCCATATGATGGATACGAGAATGGGACAAAGGGGACGGTACACAGTGACACGAAAAGGGATAGGCTGGATTTTGGCTTTCGCGCTGCTGTTGGTGTTGTTCACCTATGAAACGCCGGATCGCTCTTCCTGGACAGCGTGGTCGCTCCCACTGGCTGGGACAGTGATTGCCATCGATCCTGGACATGGGGGCAAAGACGGCGGCGCAACCTCCGCATCCGGAGAAGTGGTGGAAAAGGACGTGACGCTTGCGATCAGCATGTACCTGCGGGACTTTTTGCAGCAATCCGGTGCGTACGTCATCATGACCAGGGAAGAGGACAAAGATTTGGCCTCGCCGGATGCTGACGCGAGCCGAAAGCGCAAGTCCGAGGACATCCGCAACCGGGTCAAGCTCGTCAATGAGAACGCTCCTGACTTTCTCATCAGCATTCACGTCAATTCCATTCCATCTCCCAAGTGGTCGGGTGCGCAGACGTTTTACTCGCCGACCTTCAAAAAGAGCGCGGAAATGTCCTACCTCATTCAGGACGAGATCAAGCGCGTGATCGGCAATACAGACCGGGTGCCGAGCAAGATCAACAACGTCTTTCTCATCCGCGAAGTGACGTGTCCGGCTGTCTTGGTCGAAGTCGGGTTTGTGAGCAATACAGAGGAGGCCAGGAAGCTGCAGTCCGTGGATTACCAGAAAGCCATGGCAAATGCCATTTATCAAGGGATTCTGCGCCATTATTCGGGCGAAAAGGTGCCAGATACACCCTGAACATGTGCGGCTCGTGTTCCTTGGAAGCGAATGTGCTATAATGAACGCGCGAACATAAAAGTTAGGGATCGTCGAAAAGAAAACAGATGAGGTGAACATGATGTTGACCAAAGAGAAAGTGCTCGAGGCGCTGCGAGATGTAAAGGACCCCGAGATCAATCGCAGTCTGGTCGAATTGAATATGATCCGTGACATCCGTATCGAAGGAACTACCGTAAGTCTTACGGTAGTCCTCACCATTACGGGCTGTCCGCTGAAAGCCAAGATCGAAGACGATGTCATCGCTGCATTGCGCGAGCTGGGCGCAGAGCATGTCCAGCTGCAATTTGGAGCCATGACAGATGAAGAGCGTGCCGCATTGAGTGCCCAGCTGCGTGCAGGAGCAGGTGCTGGACAGACGCACAACATGACACCCGGACAAGCACCTGTGCTCAATCCGATCCTCGATAAAAACTCGAAGACGACCTTCATCGCCATTACTTCCGGGAAAGGCGGCGTAGGAAAATCGACCGTAACCGTCAACCTGGCAGTCGCTCTGGCGCGCCTGGGCAAAAAGGTCGGAATTATCGATGCCGATATTTACGGCTTCAGCGTGCCGGATATGATGAATATCGAACAGCGTCCGACGGTGATCGGCGAGACGATCCTGCCGGTGGAAAAAATGAACGTCAAAGTCATGTCGATGGGCTTTTTCGTGGAGGACAATTCCCCGATCATCTGGCGCGGTCCAATGCTGGGCAAAATGCTGCGCAATTTCTTCTCGGAAGTGCACTGGGGAGAAGACCTGGATTACCTCTTGCTGGACTTGCCTCCAGGCACCGGGGACATGGCGCTGGACGTCCATACGATGATCCCGCAAAGCATGGAAATTGTCGTCACGACGCCGCACGCGACCGCTGCCTTCGTCGCAGCACGCGCCGGAGCTATGGCCAAGCGCACCGGACATGAAATTCTCGGCGTTGTGGAAAACATGGCCTGGTACGAGGCGAAAGACGGGTCCAAGGAATACGTCTTTGGCCGAGGCGGAGGCGCCAAGCTGGCCGAAACGCTGGCTTGTGAGCTGCTGGCGCAAATTCCGCTGGGTCAGCCTGACAACCATCCGTCCGAGCCGGACTATACGCCTTCCATTTACCGCGAGCAATCGGCCATCGGGCAGCTCTACATGGAGATGGCCAAACGCGTCGACGAGAAGTGCAGCAGCATCGTCAAATCATAACCGTAACGGAAACAAAAAGGTGGGCTCTCCGTATCAAGAGCTCACCTTTTTTGTCCGCTTTGCTACGAATTGCCGCTGTCTTTGCTCTTTCCGCCTTTTTTCGGCTTGAGCTCTTTCGGCTTGGTCAAATCTTCCTGCGCTTTGGTCATCAGCTTGAGCATTTCAGCCTGAAACAGCGGGCTTTGCAAAGCTTCCTTCATAATCTGCATCGTCTGCTGGCGATAAGCAGAGCTTTTCATCAGATCCATCAGATTTTTTTCAAACTCCGGGTCCTTCATGACGGCGATCAGTTCTTTTTGGTATTCCGGGTCTTTCATCAAGTCCTTCATCAAGTTCTTTTGCTCGTTTTTCATGGACTTGGCGAGTGTGCTGGCGAATTTCGGGTCTTTGAACGCCTCTTTGATATGGGGACTGTTCGGGTTGGTTATACTCTGGATCAAAGTGGTGCGCACCGTAGCTTCGTCCATCATAATATTTTGTTTGAACTTTTCGTCCTTCATCATTTTTTCCATGGACGCCTTCGCTTCGTCCGTTTGCAATATGTCCAGCACCATGTCTTTTACGCTTTTATAATCCGGTTGCGATGAGCCTTGTGCTTGTCCGCCGCTTGAGCAACCGGTCATAACCAGACAGACAATTGCCAGCAGCCAAATGGTCATTGACTTTCTTGCCATGGGGTGGACACCTCCTTCTTTGCTCTACCTACAAGTAACGTGCGCATTTTGTTTCGTTCTTACGCTAGTATTTTCTTGCATGCATTGGTACAATCATATTCGATGTGGATGGGAGGGAATGTTTGGTGAGTTTGCGTAAGTATGCCTGGCTGTTCTTGACGACCTTGCTGCTCGGCGGATTAGGCGGAGCACTTGTCGCTCTTGTTTTTGATTTTGGAAAACTGACGGAGAGCAGCGTCGGCAATTTTTTGGTAGGCATCTTGATGTACGTATTGTACGGGATGACCATCAGCATCGTGGCCCAGATGGGTTTTTTTGCGTATATGACGATCAACTACTTTGCCAAAACTATCTTCAAAAGCCCTTCTTTGTGGAAAAGCGTCCAGGTTTTCCTCGTCATATTTGCCTTTTTTGATATGATTTACCTGCGTTATACAGCTCTGGGAGAAGGGGGAGCCATCGGGCCTTTTTTTATTGAACCGATTCTTCTGCTGATCGTCGCCGTGGTGACTGCCTATGGCAAATCGAGCTTGACCAACCGTTCGGCCTGGATTCCTACGTTGTTCTTCATGTTTGTCGGGACGGCACTGGAATGGATTCCTGCGCTCAAGCAGCCGGATGTACATTCCACCTTGTCCATGCTTGTTCCGTTATTGTTTTGCAACGTCTGGCAAGTCATGCAATTGCATCGTCTGGTAAACAGAGAAAGCTGACCGGTGTGGGTCAGCTTTTTTTATTCAACTTCTTTGCTTTTTACATTCGTTCCTGCGATCAGCTCGGATACGGTGACAAACTCGTAGCCTTGCTGGCGCAGTTTATCGATGATAACAGGGAGGGCGAGATGCGTCTCCTTACAGGAATCGCTGGCATGCATCAGGATGATGTCACCAGGGTGCGCTTTGGACAGTACATTGTTGATGATGGCCTCTGTACCGGGATTGGTCCAGTCTTTTGAGTCCGTATCCCACTGAATGACGGAATATCCCAGGTCGCTGGCGATTTGCAGGACGCGTTTGTCGAAGTCGCCGTTGGGCAGCCGGATCAGATTGGGCTTCTTGCCTGTCATCTCCGTGAGAATGGTGTCCGCTTTGCTGATCTGGGCGCGGATTTCCTCATCGGTATATTTGCTGTAATTGTCATGTTTGTGGCCGTGTGAGCCGATTTCAAAACCGTCTTCCTTGATCCGTTTAACGATTTCCGGATGGCGCTGGCTCCACGGAGAGGAGAGAAAAATGGTCGATTTCACGTTTTTTGCTTTCAAAATGTCCAGGATGGGAACGGTGCGTGTCTCTCCCCAGCTGATGTCGAAGGTCAAGGCGATCTTTTTTTCCTTGGTATCGACCTTGTAGATCGCTTGAGGGGCCTGATTGTTGCCCGAAAAGGCGGCGATGGTGTCGCGCTCCGCATAGCCGATCCCCGCAGCCAGCAAGAGGGCGGTGACAATGATCAAGATTTGTTTCAGCCGTTGTGCACTCACCACGTACATCCTTCTCATGGAAAAGCACCTCCTTTGTCCGATAACAGTTTATGCATGCAAGACAAGGATATTCTTTGGCCTGCCGGCTATTGTTGGGGTACAATGCATATAGTGGAATTACCAGGCTGTAAAAGGAGCGTGGCTCATGAAAAATCAATTGCGACAGTTGTGGACAGATAATAAGGGATATTTTCTTGCCGCATGCTTTCTGTTTATTCTTGGCGGATTAATCGGATATTGGCAGGCACCGGCTGTGGAAGCCATGGTCAAAGAGCTTCTCGGTCAACTGCAGGAAATAGTGGACAGGATTGAAGAAAGTGGCGGGGGCGTATTCGCGACCTTCTGGATGATTTTCTCCAACAACGTAGTCAGTGCATTGATGATGATGGCTCTTGGGCTGTTTTTTGCATTGTTTCCTATTATTGGATTGGTCACAAACGGAATTTTGCTCGGGTTTATCCTCGCCAATGCTTCGGGAGTCAGTCCGTGGCTGATGCTCGCCGCTGGAATTTTGCCGCACGGAATTTTTGAACTGCCGGCGGTGCTCTTTGCAGCAGGGGTAGGGATGCGTCTTGGTGTGCTGAGTTTCCGCTCGGTCGGTGTCCTGATTCAACCGCACAAAGCAGAAAAATTGAAAAATGATTGGTATGATACGCTGAAGCAATTTCCAGCAGCCGTTTTGCTGGTGATTGGGTTGCTACTGGTGGCTGGGATTGTGGAAAGCTCAATCACGCCGTATGTCATGCATGAGTGGATAGGAGGAAAGGTGCAGTTAAACCTGCTGAAATGAGCTTTACCAACTAAATAGCCCATCGTATTGAAGCCTTCCTAAACGGAGGCTTTTATTTTTGAATAGGGCTGAATTCTGATGGAAAGGATAGAGGGAGATTCGTTAGGCGGAGGTCGATTTCAGTGTTAGGTTTTTTGTTTAACACGAAAGAAGTGCAAGAGCTTGAGTATCTGCTAAAACGCGAATTGGAAGAGTTGCTGCTGGACTTAAGTGACAAGCGCATTGACTGCTTGGTAAAGCGGGCTATGGAGGAGAGGTACGCGATTATGTTCCGCATGTACGCCAGAATCGCTTCCCCCAATGAGCTTTCCAAGTACGTCAGACGCAGAAAAATCGGGGACGAGCATTTTACTTGAAATCTTTTTTAAAAAACCTATTGACTCCAATATGGGTAACATGATAGATTAATTCTTGTCCTTAAGACGGCGTAACAAAATACGATGAGCTTGAGGCGCGAAAGCAAGACGATTTGCTCCTTGAAAACTGAACAGCGAAAGCGTTGATGAGTCTATTATTTAATGATTTGCCAGCTTGAAAAGCGATGAACCAGAAACAAACTTTATTGGAGAGTTTGATCCTGGCTCAGGACGAACGCTGGCGGCGTGCCTAATACATGCAAGTCGAGCGAGGGTCTTCGGACCCTAGCGGCGGACGGGTGAGTAACACGTAGGCAACCTGCCCGTAAGACTGGGATAACATAGGGAAACTTATGCTAATACCAGATAGAGTCTGCTCTCGCATGAGAGAAGACGGAAAGGTG